>CAZRUG010000001.1:0-119666 GCA_964603295.1 Candidatus Woesearchaeota archaeon
TCTTCAGTTGAATTCCAATTACCAAAAGTATCTTCTGCAAATGCTTGATAAGTATAATTTCCAAGACTTAATTTATTAGTTAAATCCTCTGTTTGATTAATATAAAACTCCCATTTGTCAGTGTCGTATTTTCTAAGATTGGACAAGTATAATTCTTGAATTTCTTCTTCACTTAAACTTCTATTCCAAATCATTGCATTGTCTATTAAGCCATTGAAGTAATCCATGTTTCCCCCCAATATACCCTCTGAGATTCTCCAATCTTCTGACTGAAAATGAACACTACTTACATCAACATTATCTATCAAAGTTCCATTTATATAAAAAGAAATGTTTTTGCTTTCTGAATCATAAGTTCCTGTAATTAAATACCATCTATTTGTATAAATTGTTGAAGATTCTATACTTACTGGATCCGAATCATCTCTTACTCCAAATCTAAAATTATCTGTAGATAATAAATCTAAACAAATATCATAATGACTCCCAAAAATTCCTGCAATACCAGTAGAATATTCATTAACTTTAACCCATGCACTAAGCGCAAAACTATTATTCTCATTTGGCAAAAAGGAATCTCCAACATCAACATAATCCCCTTCTCCATTAAACTCAAATGCACCATTATATTTTCCCTCTGTTGTTGGGATTGCATCTCCATATGCAACACCATCATTTTCATAATTACTAATATCTTTAACAAAAGTAGAATTCTCCCCCAATGCAGAAACATTATCGAAATTCATCATTAAAACTAAGTCATCATCAAATAAAGTATAATTTGTTCCATTCCAATTCCAAATAAATGTATCTAATGAATCTTCTATAACAGAAACATTTGCTTGCACCCAATTATCTTCTGTTTCATAATTATCTGATAAAGTTGGACCTTCAAAACTCAATGTTGGATCAATAACTAAATCAAACCAAACACCTCCTTCAGACATAACCTTTAAATCAAAAATATCTTGGCTTCCTTGTAATTCACTTAAATAAATTTTATACTCTCCATATTCACTAATATTTTCAAAAACAGCAAGAGTCTCATTTCCATCTTTTTCATAAACTTCAACAAAAGGTGCCTGAATACTATAATTAACTAACCAACTATATCCAGCATCTTCAATTTCCTGCTCTAATTGAGAAATCTCCTGTTCTGGACTTAATGAAATTACAAATCCCATAATTGCTAATAAAACAATTAATCCTAAACTAAAGAATTTAATCTTCTTATTATTCATTTTCTAAAATCTCCTCATAATACATAATGTGATTTGTTAAAGGATAACCAGAATTAATAGCAGACTGAATAACCTCGTCTTCTTTATTTTTTAATTCTTTTTTAAAATCTTTATAACTTATCTGTATTGCACTGATTTTCAAACCTGTCTGAGCTTCACTATTTTTTTCAGATTTAGAAACCTTTATTTTTTCATTCACAATTAACAACAAATCAATATCAGAATCATTTTTATAATTCATTTTTGCACTTGATCCAAATAAAATCACAATAATCGGCAAAACATCTAATTCTTTCAAGAAATAATTAATAGCTCTTTGCCTTATTTTTGGTAAACTTTCCAATCTATAAACATCAAATAAAATAAATAATGAAAATGTCTTTTTATTTTTCACAATAAAATACTTTTTCAAATTAGCTTCTTTTTTTGACTTAAGAATTTCTTGTTTTTCTAATTGATTTAAGAATCTAGACACACTATTTTCATTCATCTTGGTTCTACGGGCAATCTCTCTTAAATGTATTTTTGAATTTTTATTTTCATAAAACACTTTCATGATTTTTTTATACCCTGCCTTGAATATTGTTTCCATTTTTTAAACAAATGTTTTTATTTTTTAAACATTTTCCCTCCTTAGTTTATCTAATCTTAATTTTTTATAATAAATTTCACAAGGAACCTCTATTTCATTAATTAAAACACTTTCATTACAAGAAGCATTTCCATAAAAAGTAATATCTTTATCTGAAGTTAAATTCTCTTCAAATCTAACTCTTAAATATTCTCTATCATTAATTAAAGTTCCATTCAAATCTTTAACAGAAACTTCATCATAAACATCTGCAATAAAATTCTTTTCAGAATCCAAATGCTCTGCACTAGAAATTTCAATAACTAATTCATAAGTCTGAGTAGATAAATGAGGAACAACCCATTCAATATAATCAACTAAACCATTTTCATTTGTATCATATTTATCAATTGAAACTCTTTTTCTTGAACCATTAACTACATGATAAAGTTGAACATATCTTGCATCTGTTTCATTTTCTAAGGTAGTAAAAGCTAAAATATTTTTATAATGATATTCTGAACTAATATTAATTATTTTTCCTCGAGAAGTATTTTCTTCAAATGCAACAGGCGCAGGAGTTTCATATTCAATTTCAAATTCACTTGCATTTTCTTCAATAATCAAAGATTGATTTCTAATTCCCCTCTCTGTATTTTCAACAACTCTTCCAGTAATACTCTTAAATATTTTTGCTAAAAACTCTACCCACTTTGGTTTATTCTCAACTTCTAAATCAGATACAACATTTCCCGTAATACTTAATTTACTTTTTTCAACATCTTTTACTTCAGCAACACCCCTCTTATTTTCTACTTTTTTAACAGAAACATTTGAAGCACCCTCTGGAATATCAACTTTAACTTTTTTCTTACCATCTAAAATATCTTTTTTATCTTCTTCACTATTAACCTTAACTCTTTTTTTCCATTTAACAGGTTTACCTAAAACAGCCCCATACTGAACCTCTTCGATAACAGATGCATTAACTAAATTTAGTTCTAAACTTCCATTTTTTTCAACAACTTGAATATCTTCTTCACTTGTAACAATAATCTCATCATTATAAACTAATTTAAGAATTAATTCACCTTCTTGTGCAGTTACATTCATCTTTGATAAATTAATATTTAAGACATAATCCTCATTACCAACACACTCTTCTCCAAAACAATTTTCTTCTTCAAAATAATCAGTTGTAACTTCTAATTTATTTTTGTTCTTAACTAAATTAACTTTTTGTTCTGAATCAATAATCATAGCATCTTGACCATCTTCTAAATTATAATCCCATTTTGAATTAGCATTTACTTGACCAAAAACTTCAAAATAATCTTCACTAACAACTTCTCCAGTTATACTTGCTCCAGAATCAGAACTTTCTGAATCAGAAGATGAACTTTCACTACTTGTGTCTGCTGAATCACTACTACTTTCAGAACTGCTTTCTCCAGAATCACTCTCTGTTGAATCATCTGAACTACTTTCAGAGGCTGTTGAATCACTTGTATCTCCAGAACCATCACTTTCAGAAACTGTTTCAGTACTATCTTCAGAACTTGAGCTTTCATCAGAACTATCACTTGAATCTCCTAAATTGTCATCACTGCTTGAACTATCTTCATCTCCACTATCTAAATCAGAAACACTATCAGAGGAATCTTCTTCAGAACCTGAATCATCTAAGCTTTCATTACTGCCCTCATCAGAACTATCACTACTTGAATCTTCAGAAATACTTTCATTTATTTCTTCACCAGAACTTTCATTTATTTCTTCACCAGAACTTTCATTTATTTCTTCAATTGTTTCATTATCTGTCTCTGCAATTACATCATCTTCTCCACTATCTTCAGAATCACCACCTGCTCCTCCAGAAACAATACTTTCATTTAATCCACTTGCATTTTCTTCAGAATCATTTATTTCTATTTCAGAACCTTGCGCAAAAACACCTAAAGTAAAACTCACATTTGGATAAATTTTTCTTGAACCAAATAAACCATAACCATCTCCATTTCCATTTAAATCAAAATTTGTTGCATAAAAATCTCCAGAACTAATATTTTCATCAACCAATTCATCTAATCTAAAAGCTTTTTCACTTCCATTCATTGAAACTAAAACAATTGCATCAGCAGGAATTAGCTCCCCTTGTTGCAAATTTAAATTAAAACTTCCAGCTAAAGTTTCGCCTTCTAAATAAACAGGATTTAAATCAAATAAAACTTTTCCAGTAAGATTATAATCAATTAAAAAAAACAAACAACATAATAAAAAAACAAACAAAACAAAAACACCAAAACCTTTGAAAAAAGAATTTTTTTTCTTTGTTTCTTTTCCAAGATATTTTGTTACAACCTTGCCATTTTCTCTTTTACTTTCATAAGAATAAGGTCCATAAACTTTACCATTCTTTTTTATGTATTTTTCGTGTGCCATATTAGCCTCTTTTCTTGCAAATTTCATGTAGGACAACTATTTAAATATTGTTGTTGTAGTTATCCTACACCTTATTTAGCAATTCAATAATAATTTTAGAAATCTTTTTAGCGTCGTGCCGAGCAGCGATCAAACTTTTTATTTCAAATTCTATTAACAAATATTTTTTAATTATATTTTCTCCTTCTAAATCACATTCAACAAAGAAACTATATTCCCTAACATATTTACTTACAACTTTTTGACTTGGTTTTTTTGTATTACAAACAACTAATCTATTTTTTTATCTAAATATTTTTCAATCTCTTTTACAAAATCACTTGCCTTAAAACCATAACTTGCTTAGTAACTAAGTTGCAAACATAAACAATTTTTGCAAAGATTCATTAATTGCTTCTTTCACACTTTTTATTAAAAATTTTAGTAAATACTTCCATAGATTTCTCCTGAAAAAATTACAATTAAATAAGACTTTTTCAAACCCTTTAAAAAAGTATATTTGCCTGTACCACCAATTGCAACAATTTTTTCATTCAAAACCTAATTTTTAATTATTTGTAAGAACTATTATATTCTTCTCTCAACAAACCCCAAACATTTTCATCATGAATATTTCCATTTGCCATACATCTTGCATTTTTTCTTAATTTACCTTCCAAGGTAAAACCTAAACTTCTTGCTAATTCATTTGAACCAATATTTGTAGAAAAAGCAGGAATATTTATTTTACCCACTCCAAGCTTCTCAAAACCAAATTTTATAATTTCCTTAACAGCTTCTTTCATATAACCTTTTCTCCAATATGGTTCTGCTAACCAATAACCTAATTCACTCTTAACTTTATTCTCGTCAAAACCAAAAATACCTATTGACCCAATTACTTCACCAGTTTCTTTTAATACAATTCTAAAATGATAATCTCTTCGAGGATTTGCTTTTTTCTTTTTTTCATTCTCATCCAACCACCATTTTGCATCTTTTTCTTCATAAGGATAAGGCATAGTTGCAATCCATCCTGAGATTTTTATATTGTTTAAATTTTCAACTAATTCTTTAACATCACTTAATTCAGCTTCTCTAAGAATCAATCTTTCTGTTTCCAGTTTCATTTTCTATCTAAAATCTCTTTTTGTAATTTAGAAACAAAATCTCCTAAATTCATTTCTTCAATATCTTTAGAATCTCTTTTCTTCACAGCAACAATACCTTTTTCCATTTCCTTTTCACCAACAGTCACTAAATAATTAAATCTTTGAATCTGAGCTTCACGAGCTTTTTTTCCAATAGACTCATTTCTATCATCTAATTCAACTTCAAAGCCTTTTTCAAAAAGTTTATCATAAATTTCCTTAGCATAATCTTTAACAGAATTATTCATTGTCATAACCTTAATCTGATTTGGTGAAAGCCATAATTTAAATTTGCCTTGAGTTAATTCTAATAAATGAGACAAAGTCCTTTCTGGAGAACCAATTGAAGACCTATGGATAATTGTTGGTCTTTTTTCTTTTCCGTTTTTATCTTTATAAGTTAAATCAAATTTCTCTGGAAGAGCAAAATCAATTTGAACAGTAAATAAAGTATCTTCTTTTCCATAAACATCTTTAAATTGCAAATCTAATTTCGGCCCATAAAAAGCTGCTTCTCCTTCTGCTTCCACATATTTTAAACCTAATTTATCAAGAATATTTTTCATAGATTTTTGTGTGGCTTCCCACGCCTTTGGATTATCAACATATTTGTTGCTTTTATTTTTTGGATCCCATTTTGAAAATCTATACCAAATATCATCAATACCCAATTTTTCCATAATATAATTAATTAAATCTAATACTTTTTCAAATTCTTTTTCAACCTGGGACTCTTCGCAAATTATGTGGGCGTCTGCAAGATTAAATTGCCACATTCTAGTTAAACCTCTCAATTCACCAGTCTGTTCTTTTCTATAAAGTGTTGCTATTTCAGAATATTTTTTTGGAAGATCTTTGTATGTTCTAGCTTTTCTTTTAAATAAAACAAATTGGAATGGACAAGTCATAGGTCTTAAAGCATAGTTATCACCATAAACATCTAAAACAAACATATCCTCTTTATAATGTTGCCAGTGTCCAGAAATTTTGTATAAATCACTCTTAGCCATTATAGGTGTTTGAGTATATTCATAACCCCTTCTTAACTCTTCGTCTTCAATAAAACGCCTCATTTTACGAAGAATAGCTGTTCCTTTTGGAGTAAATAATGGAAGGCCTTTTCCCACAATCTCATTAATAATATAAAGATCTAATTCCTTGCCAAGTTCAACATTGCTTTTAAGATCATCTTTCCCCTTAATTGATTGAGTTCTATTTTTAGTCATAGATTTTAATAATCTCTCTCTTTCTTTATCACTTAGTTCTGGTTCATGGACCTTAACCTTCTTCCCATCAACCTTAATTTCCCTCGATAATTCACTTAATGGATGGCCTTTAACTTTCATTTCAAATTCTTTATAATATCCAAAAGGCGCTTTGAAAATCTTGAAACCTTTTAATTTATTTTTCAAACCTTGAAATGCTTTTTCTAAAACTTCTGTTGCTGTTTCAATTGAAGCCAAGTCCTTTGATAAATGCGCATATGGATAAAGAACAATATTCTGCGTTTTAACTTGCTTTGAAATTTCTTCAATCTCTTCAATCAATTTTTCAACAATAGAATCAACATCTTCATCACCTTTTTCAACAGCAGTCATTATTGCCAAAGCTTCTTTAACTTCTTGTTCAATTTTTTCTTCTCCAGATAAATCTTCAATTTTCTTTAAAGCTTTTTTCAATGGCTTAAATTTGATGTAATCTGTATGCAATGCAAGTATCTTCATATTCTCTTATTCTTTTTGTATTTTATAAATTTATTTACAATTAAGTTAAAATATTTCGCGTCCATTTTAATAGAAAAATAGACAGCTTACGCTGTCGTTGTTGTGCCAGTTGTGTTTAATTTTAAACATGACATATTTTATTTAATAAAAACAAGTTTAAATATTTTTGTATAGTAAAATTTATAATTAATTTTGTTTAAAAAAATAAATGCCAAAATTATTAACTCCCAAAGATTCAGAATTTATTCCAGAATTGCCTTCAGATTATTGTGCTCGTTTTGCAAGATTACTTGCTGAAAAAATGTTTGGATTAAATTATCAAACTGGTCATGCATGGATTATTAGTAAAAGAAATAATCTTGTTGCACAATTTAATGAAGATTCAAAAGACTTTCAATCAAAATTATATCCAGGAGCAATTGTAACTTGGTTTGATAGAAAAAGCAAATATAATTCTCCTGAAAGAATTAAAACAGGAACTCATGCAATGCTTTATTTAGGAAATCAAAACTCAGAACCAATATTTGCAGAACAGAGAGGACAAAAACAACAAATTATTACTCTTGACGAAGTTCTTAAACAAGGATTAAAACCACGACAAATTGTGTTGCCTTAATTTCAAAACATCACAATAATTTTTATAAAAACTCTTAATCTAAATTAAAAATGACAATAAATTTATCTGAAATTGTTGATTGCCCAAGATGCGAGGGCAGTGTTCCTTTAGCATTGTGTTTAAATCCTCAAAAATATAATGGAAATGGAAAACCAATGATTTTATGCAAGGGAAAAGCCCAAACCTATATCAAAGAACCTGGAAATATTTGCACTTATGCAAGTTTAATTCTCCAAGAAGATATTTTAATTGAGTTTAAATGCAATGCACCTGATTTCACTTCTTATAGGGAATAAATTTAAAAACAAAGTTCTTCTAAAAATTGCGTTACAAGGAGTTATCATATTTATGAGAATTTCACAAACAAAATTATTCAAAACAAAAAACAGAAATGAGAAAATCACTAGCAACAATTGTGTTATTAGCAAGTCTAATTAGTTGTGTCTCTCCTTTTGAAAATCAAAAATCAAAACAATCAGTGCCTTATTGCAATCCTTCCTATTCAATAGAATATGTTTCTCAAAAAACTTCTAAACCAGAAATTAAAAATACTTTTATGGAATTAGATGATACAGCAATTAATAGATTACCTGAATTTGATTATCCACATTCAGAAGAGGTTAATCCTTTTTACATTCCTCCCGAATATAGGCCTAAAGAATATATTTCTTCTTCTGAATTAATGAAAATAATAAAAAGCGACTTATATCAAAGAAAAAATCTTCCTCAAGAAATAACTCCTAATTTAGTTTATAGGATTACCTTAGCAGAATCAAATAAAAATACAAATGCCTATAGCCCAGCAGGAGCAATGGGTTTAATGCAATTAATGCCTGCTGTTTGGAAGCAATACAATCCTGATTCAGATTTAGAAGAAGCTTTTGACTCTAAAAAAAATATTCACACAGGAATTAGTCATTTAATTTGGACTTTTAATTACTTTGAAAAAAGAGCATCAAATAGAAATCTCTTAAAATTGACTTTAGCTGGATATAATGCAGGACACAGAAATGTTGTTCAAGCTGATTATAAGATTCCAAATTTTAAAGAAACACAAGATTATGTTGTTAAAATTATTGGAGATAAATTTGTTCTAGACAAAAAAGGAATTTAAACAAATCTAAGCACTCTTTCTTCAACAGGTTTTTTACTTAATCCAACTCTTATTCTAAGTTTTTGAAGTAAACCAAGTTCTTGTCTTTGAACAACCTCTTGCAATTTTCCAGCTTCAATTAAATCTGCATATAAATCAAAACCTTTGCCAAGACTTTTTAAATAATTTACAACTTCTTCTTGACCAGCAATAGCTTTTTCTAAAATATAAAACCCATTTCTAAACCCTTCTGTAACATCAACATATTCTGGTTTTCTATCTTTTGCATCAAATAAGCCGCATGGTTTTGCAAAAAATTGTGCAATCCATTTTTCTTTACTTTTATAATCACCAAATATAACTCTTAAATCTCCATGTGATTCATTATCTTCTTGCCTTAAATTATAAATATGCCCAAGAATTAATGGTTGTGGCCATTCTGGGTCAAGATTATCAAATGCAACTAATTCTCCAGGAGTCCAATCTAATTCTCTCAGACTTTTATTTTTATAAACAGAAACTCTTTTTCCCATAATCCATAAAACTTTTCAGATTTTATAAGGATTTATATACTATTTTTCAATAAAAATTTATCAATATCTTTTTCAGCTTTCTTCCTTCTTTCTTGATGTTTTTTTAAAAAAGCATTTATTTTATCAATCAAGTAAGACTTTAACTCTCCAGTAAGCATTTTTCCACTTCTATAATCTTCTTCAATCTTCTTCAGCTTTGCATCATCTTCTTCAAATAGAAATTTCAAATACTGGAAAGAAACATCAATATCTGGATTCCCACCTTTTTGCCTTTGCTCTTCAGCTGTTGGTTGGCCTCCTGAAAACGCATATTTATTAATTGTCTTTTTAACCTCTTCAGGAGAATCAGTTAAATTAATTTTATTTTTACCTGAAGCAGACATTTTAGCCTCACCAGTTAAAGAAGGCATAAATTTTGAATGCAATGCACATGGTTTCTTAAACTTAAACTCTTTGCTCTCAGCAATATCACGAGTCAATCGAATAAATGGGTCTTGATCAATTCCAACAGGCACAACACTTCTGTGAGCTTCCCTATAAAATTGAGGAAATAAAATATGCGCAGCTTGCATAGCTGGATAAAAAGTCCAACCAACATTATTCTCTGACTTTAAACCAAAAGCAGCTTTTGCAGTTGAATAAGTAATTTTTTTTGCAACTTGCGCAGCATATTTGTAAATATCTGTATAAACAAAATCTTGAAAAATAAAAGTTTTCTTAGGGTCAAATCCCATTGCAATCAAATCCAAAATATTTTCATAACCATACTTCACAGCCTCGTCATAATTTAATTTATCTTTAACATAAAACTTTTCATCATCTGAAATTGGAATAAAAACCTCGCAACCAAATAAATCTTGAAGTGACTTAGCAACTAAAAAAGGAATCAAATGTCCAATATGCATTCTTTCACTTGGTCCACGCCCAGTAATCACAGAAACTCTTTTTCCAGCTTCAGCATCTTTCAACCATTTATCAAAATCTCTATGAGAAAAGTATAAACCCCTTCTAATCAATGGATGAGCTTTTTCTAATTTTTTGTAAATATCTTCTTGAATCAAAGAAGTCCCAAAATCCCTTACCAATTTTTCATAATTAACTTCTCCAGAAACTTCCCAAGGTGTAACTTTTGACTCTTTTTTCATATTAAAATTAGAACTCTAACTCTTTTAAATTTACTTGTTCACAAGCAAGACAAAGTATTTTTTGTTTTCTATAGGCTTCTTCTCTAACTAAAACAGGTACAAAATCAAATTCTGCTAATTGATTAATTTTTTTTGAGCAAGAGATTATTTCTCCTCTGTAAACTTTTTTAAAATTCTCTATTTGAACATCTTCAAATTCTTGTTTTATAACATTAATTACCTTAAAAATATCTGGATTAGTTCTTTTTCCACCTACAATAAAATTACTTATAACTTTTTGAGTTTCATTAATAATATTCTTATCTTTATGAGGCCCAATTTCAAGACTTAAACCAACTTTAATAAAATCAATAAGTGCATTTCCTCTTGCAAATTCTTTATCCATAATAACCAATCTTTTTAATCCAAGGTTTTTTGCAAAATCAATTTTTTCCTTAGTAATGTTGGTAACAATCCCAAATAAAGGACATTTTTCTGAAGAAGAATGTAAATCAATTACATAGTCAAAATCTTTTAATTTTTTTAGCAAATAAAATGCTCTTTTTTCCTCATAATTTCCATTTTTTTTACCTGGAAATATCCTATTCATATCTGAATCAATTAATCTTTCTCCTTCTCTTAAGGCTTTTGGATTTCCAAGGAAAAAAGGAATTTTTGGGAAAAGCTTAGCGACATCTAAGCCATATTTCTCATCCCCATGCAGGCAACAAACTATTGCAAATTTTGATTTAAAGCAATCTATAAAACAGCCACCGATAATCTCTGGAATAAGCCAGAGACTTGTTTTTTTCTAAGTGATTTTTCATACCATCCTAAAAAGATTAGATTATTTAAAATTATCCAAAATCCACCAAATATTTATAAATAAGTTTGTACATAATAATTACAATTAGAAAAGAGAAATAAAATGAACAAAAAAATCACACTAACATTTATGTTTTTAATTCTGCTGACAAGCTTTTTATCTGCAGATATAATCACTAAACAAGAACCAAATGAACTCTATAATCTGGGAGATGTGGTCCAAATTTCTTACAAAGTTACAACCTCTAATGAAATAAATGGTTTTTTTACAACAAACTTAATTTGTAATGGAATTGAAACAGAATTTTTTAGACAATATTTAACATTAAAAGCTGGAGAAGAAGTTTCATTAAATCCTTCATTACCATTAAATCAAGAATTTTTAGGAAGAAGTTCTGGAGTATGCAAAATAAAATCTCAAGTTGGAGAAGAATCAACTTTAACTAAAGATTTTAAAATTTCAAACTCAATTAAAATCGAAATTCTTGGTGAAGACAGAGAATTTAACCCATTAGAACAATTAACAATTGAGGGAGAAGCTAAAAAAGAAAATGGAAAATATTCTCAAGGATTTGTAGAAGCAAACATCACAAGTTCAAATATTTCTAAATCAATAAAATTAACAGATACTATTAATAATGGTTACTTTTTCTTAAATTATTCTTTGCCAGAAGACATGCCTGCTGGAGAATATTCAGTAAAAATAAATGTTTATGAAAAAGATTCAACAGGAGCAATTTCAAACAAAGGATTTGCAGCATACAATATTCAAGTAAATCAGATTCCAACAAATGTAGAAATTGCATTTGAAAACACACAAGTTGAGCCAGGAACAGATGTAAAAGTTAAAGCAATTTTAAGAGACCAAACAGGAGAAAAAATAGACACACAAGCAATTATAACAATTAAAGATTCAACAGATAAAATTTTAACACAAGTAGAGAAAAAAACAAACACCTACTTAGAATATCCAATAAAATATAATGAAGCACCCTCTGAATTTCATGTTTTTGCTGTATCTGAAAAACTAAATGCAAAATCAACATTTAATATAACTCAAAAACAAAAAGTTGAAACTGAAATAATTAACGGAACTTTATTTATTAGAAACAAAGGAAATGTTCCTTACAATAATTCTGTCTCAATTAAAATCGGAGATGAAACTCTAAAATTAGAGGCTTTCTTAGAAGTAGATGAAGAACAAAAATACCAATTAACAGCTCCAGATGGAACATACAATATTGAAGTTTTAGCAGACGGTGAAAGCTTTGTTGTAGAAGGAATGCCTTTAACTGGAAAAGCAATTGATATTCGAGAAGCAGGAGGATTATTAGTAAGATATCCTTTTGTATGGATTTTTATTTTAATTATCTTAGCCTTAGTTGCTTATCTATTACATAAAAAAGGCTATAAAAAAATATTTGTTGGATATAAAAAATTAAAGGATAGAAAAAAATCAGAGCCTAAAAAAGAAGAACAAAAACCAGAAAATAAAAAAACAAATGAAATAACTTCTGCATTACTAACAGCATCTTCAAAAAACAAAGCAATAATGTCTCTTTCAATGAAAGGTGAAAAACACAATTCTGCATTAGTTTGCTTAAAAATTAAGAATTATGATGAAATTAAAAAAGTAGCACAAAGCAATGAAATGCTTAAAGAATATTTTAAAAAAATAAATGATTTTGCAGATTCTCACAAAGCCTTTGCATACGAGAATAATGACAACCTTTTCTTTATTTTATCTCCAAGAGAAACAAAAACAATGCAAAATGAAAAAACAGCTTTATTAATTGCAAGTAAAATAAAAGAAACTCTTAATGCATACAATAAATTAGCAAAACAAAAAATTGAATTTGGAGTTTCAGTTGATTATGGAGAAGTTTTAACAAAAAAACAAGGTCATGAATTACATTTTATGGGAATGTCAAATATAATGCCAACTTCAAAAAAAATCGCATCTCAATCTTCTGGAGAGATTTTAATTAATAAGGAATTTAATGAGAGAATAATGTCTGAAGCTAAAACAGAAAAAGCAGGAGATATTGGAAATTCATCTTATTATAAAATTAAAGAATTTAGAGATAGAGAGAAAAACAAAAAATTCATTTCAGAATTTGTTAAAAGACTTGAAAAAGATAATAATTAAATTTCTAAAATACCTTTAACAACAGACTGCTTTACTTCTGGATGTTTTTTTTCTAAATAATTTAATAAGGAATTTTCTTTCTTTCTTTTCTTAAACTCAATATTTTTTATTTTAGCATATAACTCAATCTCTTTATCAAGAAAAAGATATAATGGCATAATCTTGTTTTTGTAAACTGGTTTAAATTTCTCTTTATCCTTGATATTGCCATTTAAAATCAAATCAATAATCTTTTCAGCAACAAAATCAGTCGAATAATTTAATGCAATTTTCTTTCCTTTGTTTTTAATTTTAATTCTTCTTCCTTCAATCATTTTCAATAAATGCTCAAGAACTTTTGTTTGCACATCATTTGATTTTGTATAACTTACTGTATCTCCTTTGTCTAACATATTGAATTTTCTAAGTGTATAAAGAAATTTTTTTTCAAACCAAGAAACATAACAAGTTTTGCAAAGTTTTCTTTGATTAGTAAATTCATAAACTGGATTTTTTTCACATTGTCTGCACATATTTGATTAAAATTATTTAGAATTATAAACTTTTACAATTTATATTTTTCAAAATCCTTTCTTGTTTTCTTAGATTTAAATTTTGAATAAGCTAAGATTAATTCAATAATCTTTTCTTCTGTTTTCTTGTCTGGTTTATCTAAACAAATTCCTGTTGGTGCTGGAAAATCTGGAATATAAATAAATCCTTTCTTTGTTTTTCCCATTATTTTACTTTCTTCTTCATTTCTTGATAAAACAACCCATTTGTTATTAATTAAAAAATGCCTTCCAATTCCAATTAATTTTACTTCTTCATCTTTTAGTCCTCTTTGAAAAACATGTTTAAATCTATTAATAAAATCTTTCTCACACATTAAACAACCTCCAGAAGGATTTGGATAATTTATTTTAAATTTTTCTGCAAGTTTTATTTGTTTTTGTCTTTGTCTTCCCTGAATTGAGTAAAGTTTTTCTCTCTCAACAATGCCTTTTTTCTCTACCCCAGTTTCTTCTAAGAGTTTTGCAGAAAGAGGTCGTAATAATTTGCCTTTTAATCCAGATTCTTTTTCAACAATATCAATTGCTTTTTTATGCTGACTCATTGGCCTTTCACCTAAAACCTCTCCACTCACAATCAAGTCAATTCCTTTTTCTTTTGCAATCTTTTTCCCTTGATTCAACACCAATAAACGACAATCAATACATGCATTAACACCTTTACCCCAACCATAACACGGCTTTTTCATAACTTGAATATATTTTTTTAATAAATCTCCTTGAGAAAAATCAACAACTTTTAATTTAACTTTATTTTTTTTACAAAACTCTTCAACATTTTTAACAACTCTTTTACTAAAAGGCAAAATACAATGCATAGCTAAAACATCAAACCCTTGCTCTTGCATAATTTTTACAGCCAAAAGACTATCAAGTCCGCCTGACAATAATACTAAACATTTTTTCATAGAAAACCTAAAAAGATTTCATTTAAAACTATTTCTTTTTGAATTTATCAAAGAATTCATTAATTTTAAATCCTAAATTAAAAACCTTTAAGACAATTCCAATTGCAATTAAAATTAATCCAATAACTAAACCAGTCCAAAAAATACTATAAGCAGAAGTAAAAAAGAAACCCAAGAATTGTAAGAACTCCCATTGAATTATCCAATTAACTAAAGACTCTAATTTTGCAAAAGGAAGTGCTGCAACCAAAACTAAAGACCCAATAAGAATTGGATGATTTGTTTTATTTTCTACTAAAAACAATAAACTAGCAATTAAAATTAAATTTAAACCAAGTAACCAATAAAACTTTGATTCAAAATCTTCTTTACTTTGTTCTGAAGCTAAAGCTAAAAACTCTCCGTCCTTAAAACAATCAGTCACACCTTCACATTCATACTCTTTATAATACGCATCTTCAACTAAATTTTCAATTCCTGAAGAAATAATTTCAGACGCATTATCTGTTCTATTACAATCAATTGTAACTTCTGAACTCTCTAAAAATTCTTCATCTAATTCTAAAACATATTCTTCTTTTTCAGAACAATAATCTTGAAGTAATTCAAAATCCTCTTGAGAAAGATTTTCAAATTCATTATTAACTCCAGAAATATAAGTGTAAGTTTGATTTTGTCCTTGTATAATTGTTGAACAAGGAACTGCAATATTTTTTCCATTAAAAGAATAAGTCGCTTGATCATGTGGCTCGCAATACTCTTTAACTAAGTTAGTCTGGCCTGAAATTGAATCATCAATATTTTGCTCTTGAACTAATTCAGAAATTGAACTACTTAATTCAGAATGAACATTTTCATATTCCAAAGAATTACTCATCATCCAAAATCCATTCATTCCTAATAAACAAAAGAATAAAACAACACTTACAACAACTACTAATCCACCTCTAATAAAACTCATAAAAAAATAAAATAAAAATACTTTATAAAATTAAGCCTCTGCTGAATTATTCTCTGACTCTTCTTCAGAAGTTTCTAATTCATTTTTTTCAGAAGCTAAAAATGCCCATCAAGGTTTGTTTGTTTGAATAACTTCTCCTGATTCAGCGTCGACTTGAGCTTTAACTTGCATTTTTGTTTTAAACAAACCTAAAAGTCTTGCTTGTTTTTCTGCCTGAACTTCATAAACTGCCTGAGTTTGATTTCCTTTTCCAACTTCTTTTAACTCAATTGAACAATTGTTCGAAGAATTACAGACTCTTAATCGAAGTTGTTTTAAAGCATTTTCAGAAGCAACATTTGGCATAACTTTTATATTTGCTTTTTTACCATTACCTAAAGTTGCTTTTAATTCAGTTCCTCGCTGAGTTCTTTTTTGTTCAAGTTCTAATTCAGTTTCTGCAACAGAATCATTAACTCTTAACCTAAGTCTATTTTCAGTTTGTTGAGAAACTCTTAAATTATTGCCTTGTTCCAAAGGATAATTTCCCACATTAAGTCTTACTTGAGAACCTATATTTGAATCTTCTCCAAGACCATTAGCTTCTAAATTAACTCCTGTTCCAGTCATTGCACCTTGTCCATTTGTAGCTAAAACAAAACCTGTGAACATCAAAATCATCATGGTTGCTAAAATTTTTTTCATGTTTTTACCTCTTATTTACAATAAAGCATACTATTATTTAAAACTTACTTTTCTATTACCCATGTTTGAATAACTATAATTACAATTGCCAAAATACTTAAGATTCCTTTTATTGCTAAAAACCCTTGAAAACTAACTCCAATTTGTGGAAAATTGAGAATTCCAGTAATAATTGCAATAATTGCTATTGTTAAAAGTGTGACTGCAGAAAAATTCGACTGATTTAATCCAGAATCTGAAATTGTTGAAATTCTTTTAAAACTTACTTCAAAAATTAAAGCAATTCCAATAATTAAAATCATAATTGATTCAACATAAACATTAATATTTGTTTCAAATAAAGATTCACTTAAAATTCCAATAAATCCTAATATACTCACAAATGCTAAAGCAATTACAAAAACTTTTGCTTCTCTTCTTTCCATAAACTTCTTTAACAAAATATGTTTTTAAATTTGGTGATTTTTGCCAAGTAACAAAATATTTATAAACTTTAGTTGACACGTGTAAAATAATATGGACACTTATAAACTAAAATGGACAGCTCTTCAGTATGAATTATTTAGATTTCTCTGTGTTCAAACAGGACAGAGTTTTAATGTTCGCGGAATTGCAAGGCATTTAGAAAAATCTCCAACTGCTGTTTCAAAGGCACTTGAAGTTTTGAAAAAAGATGGTATAGTTAATGTTGAAGAATATAAAGGAAAAGCAAATATTTTGTCTATTGAATTAAATAGGGATTCTAAAAAAGTCATTAGGCTAAAAAAAGCAGAAAACTTGAAATTTATTTATGAATCTGGATTAGTTGAATTTTTAGAAGAAGAACTTCCAGCAACAACTATTGTCTTATTTGGAAGTTATTCAAAAGGAGAGGACTTAATTGAGTCTGACATTGATATTGCAGTCATTGGTTCTAAAGAAAAGAAAATTAAATTAACTAAATTTGACAAAGCCTTGCAAAGAATAATTTTTTTGCATCTCTTTGAAGATTTAAATAAAATAGATAAAAATCTTAAACAGAATATTATTAATGGAATTATCTTAAAAGGGAATTTGGAGATATGAAAAAATTTGAAGAATTTATGAAAAAAGGAAATATTAGAAAAATTAGTCCTGATTCAGCAAAATCAAAGTCCTTCTTAGAAGAGGCTATGAAAAGAGAAACATTTCTAAAAGAGATTTTAAAAAATGTTGGGCTAAATGAAGAAAATTCAAATTTTATAATTGAAAATGTTTATGATATAATTATGAGTTTAATTCGAGCAAAACTCTTTGAAGCAGGATTTAAAGCACAAGGCACTGGAGCACATGAAGCAGAAGTTTCATATCTTCAAAAGCTTGGCTTTTCAGAATCTGAAATTGAATTTATGGATGAACTAAGATTTTTCAGAAACAGAATTAAATATGACGCCAAAAAATACAATAAAGAATATGCAGAAAAAACAATTAAGTTTTTAGAAAAAGCCAAGAAAAAGTTTGGGTAGAGAAATATTTATAAACTTCCTTGGTTTTAGCTTTCTCAATGGAAAAAGTGGTGAAGAATTTTGGTCTAATTTTTTTAGGGATGATTTTATTACTTGGTGTTGTTAGTGCAAGTGTATCTGTTCAGATAAATTCTCCTAATGATAATGAGTGGTTGAGTTCTGAATTAAATTCTTTTTCTTATAATGCTTCAACAGATTCAGATGATTTAGATAAATGTTGGTTTAATCTTAATTCAGGAGAAAATGTTTTTATTAATTGTGGAGCTACATCTTATGATTTTGCAGACGCGTTAGGAAATGGAGATTATAATTTAAGACTATCTGCAAATGATACTGGAAGTAGAAGTGATTGGAAAGATATTGACTTTTCAATCGATACAATTTCTCCAATCATAAATATAACTTCTCCAGTGAATGGAGAAAACATTGCTGAAGAAACTACTGAAATTGTCTTTAAAATAACTGAATCAAATTTAAAACAATGTAAATGGTCAAATGATGGAGGTGAAACAAAAAATCTCTTTGAGTGTTCTGAAGGTGAAAATACATTAAGTTATTCTAATAACCAGGAGGGAAATCAAGTAATTATATATGTTGAAGATTTAGCAGGTAATTCAGAAAATGATTTAGTTGGTTTTTTTGTTGATTCAATTTATCCAAATATTACTATTAATGCCCCTTCAGAAAATCCTGCTTATTTAAGTCAAAATTATTTTGATGTTGTACTGAATGTTATTGAAACAAACCCAAGTAGATTATTGTTTAATGTTATTGATTCTGGAGAAAGCAAATTAGTGAACAGGACATATACAAATGGAACAAATCAAACTTTTAGATACCCTGATGGAACAGAGGAAGTCGAAGAAGGGATTTATAATTATAGTTTAACTGCAACCGACCTCTTTAATCACGAGAGTATTATTCAAGGTATTGTTTATCTTGATACAACACCTCCAACAATTCAAATAAATTCCCCACAAAATAATAGTTTTGTTTCAGGAATAATTGAAATACAAACAACAACTGATGATGGAGAAGGAAGTGGTGTTCCTGAAGATGGTGTTTTAATTGAATTAATTAATGAATCTGTTAATCTGGAAATTTCAAGCTCATTTGACACAACTGCTTTTGCTGATGGAAACTATACAATTAAAGCAACAACTTATGATAAAGCAACTAACTCAAACTTTTCAGATATTATGGTAATTATTGACAATACAAAACCAGAAATTGCTGATTTACAAATAACTCCGAATCCAACAAAACAAGGACAAGTAAATATTAGTATTACTTTAGTTGAAGAGAATCTTAATTATTCTACTAAACCAATAATTGAAATTAATAATTTAACTTCTAGTTATTCAATTACTGAAACTGGATTTGCTAATAATCAATGGAGTGGAACATTAATTATTAATGATGATAATGAAGAAAGAATTGCAGAGATTATAGTAAATGGTTTTACGGACTTAGCTGAGAATATTATGGATGAAAATTCTGATTATACATTTAATGTTGATACTTTAGAACCTTATATTTCTGAGATTCAGGATTTTTCTTCATTAAAGATTTCTCCAAAAAATCAAGATGGATTTTTGGACGAGGTTAATGTTGATTTGAAGTTTAGTGAAACATCAAGTGCAGTAATCTATATTGAAAATGAAGAAGGAGAAATTGTTAAAGAAGTTTATTCTTCTTCAAGCGTTACAAATCCTCAATCTAAATCTTGGAATGGAACAAACCAAACAGGAGAGTATGTTGCTGACGGTTCTTACCATGTTAAAGTCAATTTAACAGATATGATTGGAAATACAAATCATAGCATAATGGTTGGAATGGTTAAAGTTGATAATACAGCACCTATTCTTGAAGAAGTTACACAAATTCAAACACCCACAAATGATAATACCCCTGAATATAAATTTAATTCAACTGAAAAAGGCAATATAACTTATTTTAATTGTCCTGCAAATCTTGAAGAAGCTGTATCGGGCAATAATACAATAATTTTAAATGGTTTAGAAGATGGAAATTATAGTAATTGCATAATCCAAGTAAATGATGAGGCAGGAAATATTGGAGAAAATTTAACAATAACTGAATTTGTTATTGATACTACTGCTCCTGTTGTTTCAGTAAATGAATTAACAACAAATGATAACACTCCCTTAATTACTGGAAATATTGATGATATTAATGCTAAGGTAAATATTTCTTTAAATGAAGTTAATTATTCTGCAACGATAAATGATGAAGGTGCTTGGGAAGTTCAAATTGATTCTGAATTAAATGATGGAATTTATGAAGTTATTGCAATTGCAACTGATGAAGCAGGAAATAAAGGAACTAATCAAACAAATCTTACTATTGATACAACCCCTCCTGAATTAAGTTTTATTGATGGTGTTGAACAAGGACCTGTTTTAACAGATACAATTGTCATTAATTATTCTGATACAACTACTTTAAACAAGAAATATACTTTTGTGAAAGAGAAAGAACATTGTGATGCAGAATTAATTAGTGTTATGAATAATTATGCTGGAGGATTTAATGTTAGCAATGAAGATTATAATGATTTTTATGTTTGTGTTTATGGAGAAGATGAATTAGGAAATTCTAAATTTATTACTTCTGAAAATGTTTTTAATATAGATAGAACTGCACCTGAATTAAGTTTTATTGATGGTGTTGAACAAGGACCTGTTTTAGAAGATTTAATTAATATTAGTTTTGGTGATGCTGTGATAAAGAAATATGGATTTGCAGGGGGGGATTCTAATTGTGCAGATGTTGCAGTAAATAATTATACACAGCCATTTGTTATTGATAATGAAAGTGTTAATGGATTATCTCTATATGTTTATGGAGAGGATTCTTTAGGAAATTATGGATGTTTAGTTTCTGAAAATGTTTTTAATATAGATGTTTCTGCTCCAATAATTAATGTTCTTAATGCTCCCCAAGGAGTTTATAACTGGGATAATAGAGTTCAAGGATTCCAATTTGGTTCTGGTGATTTTTATTCAGAAGTAGATAATTGTATATTAGATGTAAATGAACAAGAATTTATGTTAGATTATGATCCTGAAGTTGGTTTCATAAATGCCTCAACATACACAGCAGGAACTCACACCTGGCAAATAACTTGTAATGATACATTAGGAAATACAAATTCAACTTCAGGACAATTCACCATCTTAGAAAATCAATCAAACTCTAATGAATTCAATCAATCAACTGATTTAACAAATGTTCCAGATATCTCAAATGTAACTTACTTTTATGTAAATAATAGTAATGGAATGATTAACTTTACAGAAGCAATTAACTTTTCTTCTGGATTTGATTGGAGCCAATTTATTAGAATATTTTATGGATTAAATAAATGGGGAGAAAACACAACAACAATTTATGTAAACTCTTCAGGAGAATTAAACAAACCAGGAACTTTAGTTTTTAGAGGTATTAATTTCACAAGACCAGAAGTTATGAAAGATAATTTAACAAGAGTTTGCTCAGCTGAATCATGTTATGATTATAATTCAACAACAGGTGTTTTGATTATTAATGTTAATGGATTTACAGAATACACTGTTAGAGAATATCAATCACCACCAACAACTACTACAACTTCTTCAGGTGGCGGTGGAGGAGGTTCATCTTATTGGAAATGTACTCAATGGGGAGATTGGAGTGAATGTGTTGATGGACAACAAGAAAGAGATTGTGTCGTTAAGGAAAAAACAAATTATCTTGGAAAAACAATAGTTTATGAAAAAAGAGATTGTATAATTCTTGAAGAAAATTCTGAAACTCAAACACAAGAAGAACAAAATGAAACTCAAACAAATGAAAATATTCAAAACACACCAATCACAGGTGGAGTTGTTGGAGCAATTTCAAATAATAAAGGACTTGTTGCAGCAACATTTATTGCAATGATTGCAGCAGCAGGAATTGGATTAATTGTTTATAGAAGATATAGATAATTATTCTAAAGTTATTTCTTTTTTATCATAGTCTATATTTATTGTTGTGGGTTCTTTAATTTTAAAAGCATATTTTATTTGTTTAAACACTTTGTCCATTAAAGAAGGATTATTAATCATTAAATCATTTGGAGTTTCAATACAAATTCCTGTCTCATCACAAGTTTTAGCAATATCCTTTGAATTTAAACCATCCCATTGATTGTAACCACAAATACAAGCACATTTGTCCCAATCAAAATTTTCGCAAATATCTGGCATATATTCTGAACTCTCTGAATCCCATGTAATCATCCACCACTTAGTTCTTATGCTTGAAAGAGGATTTAATACAAGATACTCTTGAGCTCCAGATTTAACTTCTTGTTTAAACCTCTCCAAAGTAGCTTCTGCTTGCTCTAATTCTTTATTCTCTTGATAACCATAATAAAGTTTTGCAAGCAAACCAGCAAGAAAAATTAAAACAATTACAGCAATAACCATTTTAACTGTTTCTTCACCAAGCAAAAACCCCTTTTTATTCATAGCTTATTAAGAAAACTATTGTTTTTAAAATTAATTACCCCCACTTTTTCAAAGCTTCTGCAAGCTCGTCATGAGTTTTAGAGTATTGTTTTAATGTCTTGCCTTGAAGTGTTGCATCAACTGCTTGCCTCATTGCCTTAGCACCTGCAATTGTTCCCCAAGGATGACCGTGAACTCCGCCACCAGCTTGTATAACAACATCTTTGCCCATGAACTTTATAATTTTATCAACTAATCCAGGATAAACTCCTCCAGAAGCAACACCAAAAACAGGCTTAACACCATACCATTTTTGCCCTAAGTATTCTTTTGTTTCTTTAGTAAATTCTGATTCAATTTCTTCTTCAATATGTAAAACCTCATCCTTGCCTCCAGACATTTTACCATAAGCTGTTCCAATATGCAGAGTATCAACACCAATCATTCTTGCTAACTGTGCAATAACTTCCATTGACATTCCAAAACTATTTCTATCCCTATCAAACATTGCATGTCCTGCTCTGTGAGCATGAATTGGCAATTTAGTAAAATTACGGGCAGTTTGCAAACCAGCCCAACCAAGAGTAATAATATCTAACATAATATAATTACCTCCATGTTCCTCGACAAATTTAATCCTTTTTTTCATTTCTTCTGTTTCAGCAGTGCAATTCACAAGGTAAACTTTTTTCTTACCTGTTTCTTTTTCAGCTTGCTTTAATTTTTTAATTGTCTTCAAAAACCTTTCTCTAAACTTATTAAAATTCTGTGAAGTCAAATTCTCATCATCTTTAACCACATCACAACCACCAATCCAAGATTCATAAGCAACCTGAGCATGCTCTCCTGCTTGCAATCCAACTTTTGGTTTAACAATTGTTCCAACCAATGGCCTGTCTTTAACTTTCAAATATTTTCTCAAACCCTGAATTCCATAACGAGGTCCTTTAAATGACTTTAACATCTTCTTAGGAATTGTAACATCTTCCCAAAACAAAGTTTTAACTGATTTCATTCCATAAATATTTCCTGCAATCGACGACAAAATCTCTGGAAGATTACCCAACTCAAACAAATCAATTGGATAAGCAATTCTAACTCTGTGATTTTTTTTATCAATATAATAAACTTTTGGAGTCAACTTTTTAGCAATACGAGGTTTCATAGTTTTAACTTCTGTCCAAGTCCCAACACTTGACTCTCCAGCAACAATCGACGCTATCTCCTTAAGATTATACTTTTTAGAAATCGGCACAACCCGAAACTGACACACAACATCAGTTTTCTTAGGTTTATACTTTAAATCAACAAATGATTTATATTTGTAAGCTTTTGAATTTGTCATTTTATCTCAACCTCTTTTTGATATTTATCACTAATAATCTTAGCAAGTTTATTTAATCTAATCAATGAACTTTTTAATTCTTTTGTATTTATCTTTAATTTTTTGCTATCAACTTTAAGATTAATTTTTCTTTTTGATTTAAGATAATTAAGAACCTCTAGGTCTATTTGTGCATTTTGTCTTGCTTTCGAGTTTGTTTTTATTCGCGAAATTAAAAATTCATAATTTTTTATTTGTTTTTCTCCTCTCTGAAAAGATCTTATTTTCTTTTTAATTACTTTGGAATCTGCACCATAAATTTTGGATAATATATTAACAATATTTGGATATTTTTGTATTTTTGGGGCATTTGCAATTTGATGTTCTTTGCTTCCAAGATGAATCACTAATATACCACCTTTTTTATTTAAAAGAGAACGGAGATATGCGATCGGCAAACCTCTTCCAGCCCCACATGCTTCATAAGTAAAAATCCAATCATATTTATTTGCTTCCTTTGGAATTAACTCATAATTAGAGTTATAGTAATTTTCAAATGTGTTTTTGAAATTCTTCTTAGCCCAATTAGTTAATGGTTTGGAGACATCACTATAATCAACTCTTGCCCCAGAATCTCTTAATGACTTTGCCCATGATGCATAAAAAGTTGCAATAGAAAGAACCCTCTCTCCCTTCTTAATTCCAAGTTTTTTTAACAAATCTTTATCTTTTGGAGTTGTTCCTTGTTCTAAAATATCTAATTTTCCAGAAGCACTTTTTAGTCCATATCCTGGTTTGTAAATTTCTTTATTTGGAGCAAGAATTTTATTTAAATCAGGAAACTTCATTTACAATTCCTCGCACAATTTTCTTTAATAAAATGAATTTGTTTTATTGTCTCACTTTTAAAATTTTTTAATTCCTTAACATCTTCTGAGACAGAAGCTAATTTATGAATTTGCCAGCCAGCAATATAAACTGCCCCATAAACAGGAACATATTGAAGCCAAAGAGGCGTATTAATAACCCCAGTTATTTTTAGAATAATCCAAAGAATAATTATTCCTAATGCAACCCAAGCAAGAACATCCCAAATTGATAACTCTTTATTCATTTTCACCTCTTAATTATATTAATTAAAATTAGTTTTTAAAATTATTTCTTTTTAGGTTTGTCTGCTAATCCAAGAATCCAATTTGCATTTCCACTTGTCACCATATCTGTTGGAATTACCATAACCATTGTATTGTTTTCAGTTCCAATCTCTTGATATGTTTGAAGTTCTCTTAATCTAAGAGCAGTTGGATTTCCTTTATACATCATTGAAGCTTCTTTGAATTTTTTTGATGCCTCATATTCACCTTCTGCTTTTGTAGCCCGAGCAATCTTCTCTCTTTCTGCTTCAGCTTGTTTTGCCATTGCACGAACAAGTTCTTTTGGCAATTCAATATTATTAATCTGAACAGCCTTAATTACAATACCCCAATCTTTATCAGAACCCTTTGTCCCTCTGTCTTTAACAGCATCATCCAATTTTTTAGCTAATTCTTTTGCAATCTTCTCTCTTTGAGATAAACTTTCAGACATTGATAAATTACCAATAATTTCTTTTAACTCAGAAGTTGCTTTATTGATTAATTGCTCTCTTAAATTTTCAACATTTAAAACAACTTTTTCAGGTTCTTCTACTGCATAAAAAACAACCCCATCAATAGCCAAATTAACTTGATCTTTAGTCATAACATCTTGCTTTGATAAGTCAACTGTTCTTTGCCGAATATCAATTGTAATTTTACTTTGTATAATTGGGAAAATCCAATTCAAACCAGGATTCATAATTCCAGAATATTTTCCTAATGTAAATTTAACACCTCTTTCATATTGATTAATAACCCTAATTCCAAATAAGGAAAATACTAGAATGAGAACCCCAATCCATCCAATCATCATTTGATAAGAAATTAATTGTTTATAAAATTATCTTTCACCATTCCATTCCAAGTAAAATTGATCTAAATATTGTTCCATAAAAGCATGACGCTGTTCAGCCATTTGCCTTCCGGTTTCAGTATTCATCATGCCTTTTAGTTTCAAAAGTTTTTCATAAAAATGATTAATTGTTGTTCCAACTCGTTTTTCATACTTTTCTTTTGTCATTTCTTTTTCAGGAGAAATCTCTGGATTGTAAATTTCTCTATTTTTATGCCCGCCAAAATTAAATGCTCTTGCAATTCCAATTGCACCAATAGCATCAAGCTTATCTGCATCTTGCAAAATTCTTAACTCAAGAGAATTAAATTTTTCACCTTCTTGCAAACTTTTACTAAAAGAAATATGCCTAATTATATTTTGAATATGTTCAATTATTTCTTGAGAAAGATCATGTTGGGATAAAAAATCCCTTGCCTTCATTGGCCCAAGTTCTTCATCTTCATGAAATTTTGTATCTGCAATGTCATGCAATAAAGCACCTAATTCAACAACAAATAAATCTCCTCCTTCATATTTTTGAATGTGTCCTGCATTATTCCAAACCCTTTGAATATGCCACCAATCATGACTTTTTTCAGCATCTGCAAGTTCGTGTTTAACATAATCTGCTGTTTCTAAAATTATTTGCTGTTTGTTCATTTTCCGCAAAAAGTTTTTTCTTCATTCCTATGATGATATCTTTGACATTCTTCACAGTTTTCATTTCTTGGACATGATTTGCAAGGGCAAGGACACTCTTGATTTTCCATAAACAAAGGAAATAATTTAGATTTATAAAATTTAGTATGTTTCTAAAAACGAAACATTTAAGTAAAACAAAACATTAATAAAATTATACCAACAGCTAGTTCGTTCGCCTGGTTTTAATCCAAGGGGGCAACCTAGGGTTGCGGCGCTCTTTGTAGCGCCCATTGGTTCTAATGAAAAATTTATAAACTCTAAAGATTAATTATCTTTGAGGAAAAGATGGAGTCAATATCATTAAAGAAGATGTCTATGAATTCTAAATTACTCTTATTAAAAGAACTTGGGTATAGTTCTGATGGAGAGAATGTATTAGATTCTGAAGGACAAAAAGTTGAAGATCGGTATTTGGAAATACCAATTAAGATAAATAACATGATGATTCTTCCAGGGAGTACAATTATATTAGATGACAACGAATTTTCCATTATGAGATATATGGAGGAATTTGGGGATGACCTCTGACCCTCTTAAGGACATTGGAGAGGGTCTTGGAAAAGGAGCGACAGAAGGATTGCTGGATTACACGGAAAATAAAATCAAGGAATTGATTAATTCTTTTAATGAGAAAAAACTTAAATTTATTGGAGATAAAAGAACTATTGAAGTTGCAAAAGAAATAAAAAATTCTGGAGAACTGTCTTTTTATAAGTTTTATATTAAAGACAAAGAGATGTTATTTCAGATTAAGCTTGGTTTAGCCTTGAGAAAAATTGAAGGAGATTCTGAACGAAGAAAAAATTTAAGAGAAAAGGTAATCAAAAAATATGGTGTTAAAGGATTACACATAGCCTATTTTGTTCAAAATGGAATTCTCAATAGATATGTCGCGATTCTCCTAGATAATCTTGATTCTACTACGAGGTTGGAAGAGACAATTGTTAAAACATTGGAAAATATAGAAAAACATGCAATTTTTGTTGATTATAGATATGATCTTAGACAACTTATCAAAGACACACTCACAATAATTGCAGCCCATTCTCCAGATATTTTTATTATTTCTGGAATTGCATCTGCAGCAAAATTGGTAAAAGAATGTGAGGCAAGATTAATAGAAACATTGAAAGAATATGAATATGAAAAAATGAGTACTGGCAATAAAGAGATATTGTTTTTCAAGTATTTCTAATTCCATTTTCAAACTCTCTTAACTTTTCCACCTTCTCCAGTATCATCTACAACATAACCAAATTCTTTAATCTTATCTCTAAGCTCGTCTGCTTTTGCAAAGTCTTTTTCTCTCCGAGCATTATCTCTTTTTTTAACTAAATCAAGAACCTTCTTTGGAACTTTAATTTCTTCTTTCTTTAATAAATCCAAACCAAAAACTTTATCCATTTCTTTAATTGTTTGAATCTTGCCTTTAGCATTTTTATCTCTTAATAATTTCCATAAAACTTGCAACGCAACAGGAGTATTCAAATCATCATTAATAGCCTCTTCAAATTCTTTTAAATATTTTTTATTAACCTTGCCATCATCTTCTATCTCAGAAATAATATTTTTTGCTCTTTCAAGTGTCTTTTTTGAAGCTTCAAGATTTTTCCAAGTAAAATTAAAACTCTGTCTATAATGTTTTGTTAAAAAGAAATATCTTAAATTTAATGCAGAATAACCTTTTTCAATTATATCTCTTAAATTATAAACATTTCCTAAACTCTTTGACATTTTTTTATTGTCTACAAGAACCCATCCATTATGCAACCAGTATTTAACAAAAGGCTTTCCTGTTGAAGCTTCTGATTGAGCAATCTCATTTTCATGATGAGGAAAAATTAGGTCTTGTCCTCCTGCGTGAATATCAAAAGTTTCTCCTAAATTTTTTTCACTCATTGCAGAACATTCAATATGCCAACCTGGACGACCTTTTCCCACGTCTGTTTCCCAGAAAACATCTCCATCTTCTTTTGAATAAAATTTCCATAAAACAAAATCCTTTGCATCTTCTTTATCATATTCATCTTTGAGAACCCTTTCACTCGCACCTTCTTTTAATTCTTCTAATCTTACTCCAGATAATTTGCCATAACCTTTAAATTTTCTAATTGAAAAATAAATTCCATCTTCTGCTTTATAAGCAATACCCTTATCTAATAACTTTTTTGTTATTGCAGCCATTTCATTAATATATTCTGTAGCAAAAGGCATTTCATCAGGCATCTTAACATTCATAGCCTTAATATCTTCAATAAAAGCATCTGTATATCTTTTTGTAAAATCTTTTAAAGCAACACCTTCTTTTTTACTATCTCTAATTGTTTTATCATCAACATCTGTAATATTCATAACAAATTTAACATTATATCTATTATACTTCAGAACTCTATTAATTAAATCATAAACAATATATGCTCTAAGATTTCCAATATGAACATAATTATAAACAGTTGGCCCACATCCATAAAACCTAATCTGTTTTGGATTAATTGGTTTAAAGACGTCTTTTTTTCTTGTTAAAGTATTATAAAATTTCAAAGACATAAATTATCAAAGAACTCTTTATTTAAAATAGTTTTGATTAATCAAACAACTTAGTACTCAGATATTTTTCCCCCCTATCTGGAAAGATAACTACAATATTTCCTTTATCAATTTTTTCAGCAAGTTTATATGCCGCTAACATTGCAGCTCCAGAAGACATTCCAACAAAGATTCCTTCTTCCTTAATTATTCTTCTAGCCATTTCAAAAGCTTCTTCTGATTCAACAACAATTGATTCATCAATTTTAGATTTATCATAAATTTCTGGAACAATTGCCTCTTCCATATTTTTCAAACCCTGAATATAATGTCCTTTATGAGGATGAGCCTCTACAATTTTTACATTTGAGTTTCTTTCTTTTAAACCCATTCCAATTCCCATTAATGTGCCTGATGTTCCCAATGCAGAAACAAAATAATCAATATCTCCTTCAACCTGCCTTATAATTTCTTTTGCAGTGCTATCGTAATGAGCAAGATAATTGCATTTATTTGAAAATTGATTAGGCATAAAATATTTTTCTGGATTTTCTTTAACAAGTTCTTTTGCTTTTATTATTGCCCCATCTGTTCCTTTATCTGCTTCAGTTAAAATAATCTTTGCTCCAAACGCTTCAATAACTTTTCTTCTTTCAATTGAAACAGCCTCAGACATTACAATTTCAACATTATATCTTTTAACAGCACCAACCATTGCTAACCCAATTCCAGTATTTCCCGAAGTTGGCTCAATAATTGTTTTTTCTTTAACAAGCTCTCCTGTTTTTTCAGCTTCTTCA
Organism: Candidatus Woesearchaeota archaeon; assembly: GCA_964603295.1. Classification (GTDB taxonomy): domain Archaea; phylum Nanobdellota; class Nanobdellia; order Pacearchaeales; family GW2011-AR1; genus CAZRUG01. The sequence continues at coordinate 29,856 of CAZRUG010000001.1, forward strand.
ATCATCTTCAAAGCAATCCTATCTTTTATAGAACCTGTTGGATTAAATCCTTCAAGTTTTGCAAATATCTTTACATTTGAATTAGGATTCAATTTATTAATTTCAACCATCGGAGTATTTCCAATTAAATCAAGAATACTTTTTGCAATCATTTTCTGAGAATAAAAAAAGATTATTTAAATGTTCTTAACACATTGTAGATTTAAATGCACCTAAATGAGTAATTTCAACAACTAATCTGTGGGTATCCATAGTTCCAGTTAATAAGTTTTCTTCTTCAATTGTTATCTCTAACATTGTATTAGTTGTTTCTTCTGGAATTCTTAATAAAAGAACCTGAACTGTTTTATCTCCGGGAGCAACATTTCCCTCCCAATCCTTGGATAAAACCCAATCTTGAACTCTTTCAGTTGAAACACCAGATAAACTTTTAATATCTGTTACCTTTAAACTATATTCCCCTTGATCATCTGTTCTAATAATACAACCAATTTTTCTTGAACCTCCATCAGCTAACTTAATCTCGTCATTTCCCTCTCCCATACACTTCACACCTGTTTCTGAAACACTAAATAAACTCTGAATTTCTTCCTCTACATTTGAAGTAATTTGATCTGTTAAAACAATTCCAGAGCACATAACATTTCTTACAAAAACCAACCCAAGAATTAAAACACTAACTAAAAGAACAATTGTTACTATTGTTCCCATGCTCATCTCCATTGCAGCTTTTTTGTTTTTCATTTTAAGCCATTAATAATCCAGATTGATCAAGATAATATCCAACCAAGATAAGAGCAAAAATCATTACAATTGAAATTACCATTGCAATAATATTAAATTTCTTTGCTTTTCTTTGAATTTCAGTTTTACCTTCTTTAACTTGAATAAAACCTATAATTGAAATCACTAATGCATAAAGTGGTTGAAAAAATGCTAAAACAATTCCTAAGATTCCAAGAATATAACCAGTTAATTCATTAACAGAAAACTCAGTTATATTAGTTGATTTATCACTCTTTTTCATAATTAATTTAGATTAAAGGGTTTTATAAATGTTTTGAGAAAATTTATTTTTTACCTCACATTACCAATATATTTAAAAGACAAAATATTGTATGAATTATATAACATCTAGGGGCCCTAGCTCAGGGGGAGAGCACTAGACTGAAGATCTAGGTGTCCCGGGTTCGAGTCCCGGGGGCCCCATTTATTATTCTAAATAACTAAAACCTCAAATCAATCATCTTCAAGAATTAAATGAAATTGATATTTATCTCTATTTAAAATTAAACTATGAACTAAACCAAATTTTATAATTTCTTCATTAGAAATTTCAATTAATTTATTTGCAATTCCTTTTTCACTAACATATTCATAAAATCCATCTTTAATTGAAGACATAAAACTAAAATTAATTTCTAAACTATCTTCAATTACTTTTGCATCAAGTCCTTTAGAAATATTTAATGCTTCATTATATGGAATAAATATTGAATAAGAATAATCAGCAGAATTTGGAACAACCCTCATACATTCTATAAGTTTTCCAAGTATTTATGTTTTTTGTTTATGCTCTTTGTATTTCTTTTTGACTATAATTAATCATAAAAAAATAATCTCCTTCCTTAAATTCAGTTTTTCCCCTCACAATTAATTCATTATAATATTTTCTTGAAAGTTTAACATGACACTTTTTATCTTCTCTTTGAAAACAATTACATCCTTCTGATAAAGAAAGTGTGCAATCTAAAGATTCTTCCAAAGGACCTTCATCAACAATCTTGTCAAATAAACTTGCGCCTCTACGCAACAAAATAGATTCAATAAAATCAATTTCTATTTCAATAGTTTTTTCATAACTACAAACTTCCATAAAAAATTCAAAATTCCTCCATATAAATGCTTTTAGTTTTTTCCAAGCCTTATTGTAAAATATCCTTCTGAAATCCCTTGAGAATTATCTGTTCTTACAGCAGTTCCATCTTTATAAGATAAAATATGTTGCATTTTTTCTTTTAATCCAAGAATTCTTAAAAGATTTGAATTATCAACTTGAATTCTTAAACCTTTTTTAGCCCTATCTAAAACACCATTTCTTTTTTCAGCAACAGGATTGCTTGAATATTTATCTGGAACCACAATTAAATAGCCCTTGTCTTCTCCAAGATATGTTCTTGTTGGCAAACCATTTGATAATCTTTTTGCATCTTCTGGAGAAACAACTAATTCATATCTTTTATCTTCTTTAAAATATTTAACTTCCATTTTAGGGTTTATCACAATCTTAGATTTATTGTAGTTGGGAATAGGCCAGATTCTGTTGTTTGTCGCAATGTGCATTTTTGCCCAGTGATGTGCGAACCAAACATGTTAACATTCCACTATGCAGCACTAAGCCTTGCACCAGTTGAGATGCTCGTTTCATCAAATCTCATTTTTCGCAGTTCTACGCAAGTTTCATTACTCCAAATGAGCTGTGGCGTTTCTGTAGCAGCAAAAATCTTTGCAGATTTTAGCTATTCCATCTTCTTACGAATCTGAAATAGAGCTTTGTTTCACAACAATCTTTCTTATTTATTCGAAAGACAACTCTCAATTGAGCCTCAGTGAGGGGTGTCTGGACCTTCCTCAGAAACCAGAAATCATACAACGACTTCTTGTTCATTTAAGAACAGGTTCCCGAAGTTAACTACCCAACTACAAAAAATACAAAAATCAAAGGTATTTAAGTTTTTGCATTTTTAATTGAAACTTATTACATAAAAACATAAATACTCTTTTGAATTAAAAAAAGAATGTGTGGAATTATTGCTTATATAGGAGAAAAACAAGCAAAACCAATCTTAGTAAATGGTTTACAAAGATTAGAATATAGGGGCTATGATAGTTCTGGGATTTGTATTAAGAAAGACAATTTAATTTTATTAAAAAAACAAGGAAAATTACAAGAATTAAAAAATGAAATCCCAAATAACAATCTTTTTGGAAACATTGGAATTGCACATACTCGTTGGGCAACACATGGTAAACCAGATGAGATAAATGCCCATCCTCATTTGGATTGTAAAAACGAGATTGCAATTGTTCATAATGGAATTATTGAAAATTATGAATCTTTAAAAAAACTCTTAGAATCAGAAGGACATAAAATAGTTTCTGAAACAGATTCAGAAATAATTTCTCATTTAATAGAAAGATTTTACAAAGGAAATTTTGAGTTTGCAGTTCTTCAAGCATTAAATTTATTAGAAGGTGCATTTGGAATAGCAGTTATTCATAAAGACCATAATAAAATTATTGCTGCCAGAAGAGGTTCTCCATTAATTATTGGAATTGGAAAAAATGAAATGTTTGTTGCTTCAGATGTGCCAGCAATAATTGAATACACAAATAAAGTAATTTACCTTAAAGATAATGAGGTAGCATTTTTAACAAAAGACCATTATTTAATAAAAAACATAAATGGAGAAAATGTTGATTCAAAAATTCATGAGATTAAATGGAATATTGAACAAATTGAAAAAGGCAATTATGAACATTTTATGTTAAAAGAAATTTTTGAACAGCCACAAGTATTAAAAAATACAATGAGGGGAAGAATTCGAGAAAGCAAAGTAAAAATAAGTGTTAATGTTGATTTTAGTTCACTAAACAAAATTTTCTTAGTTGCTTGTGGAACAAGTTGGCATGCTTGTTTAATTGGAAAATATCTTATTGAAGAATTAGCACAAATTCCTGTTGAAGTAGATTATGCTTCTGAATTTCGTTATAGAAACCCTATTTTATCCCAGAGAGATTTAGTAATTGCAATTTCTCAATCTGGGGAAACAGCAGATACTCTTGCAGCAATTAAAGAAGCGAAAAACAAAAATTCACAAACAATGGGAATAGTCAATGTTGTTGGGTCTACAATAACCCGTGAAGTTGATTCAGGTATTTATTTACATGCAGGTCCAGAAACAGGAGTTGCTTCAACAAAAGCATTTACTTCACAAGTGACAGCCCTTGTTCTTTTTGCTCTTTATGCAAGACAACAAAGAGGTTTTGAAATTGATGAATCAATCTCAAGAGAATTAGAAGAATTACCTCGAAAGATTACTGAAATATTAGATAAATCAGAAGAAATAAAAAATCTTGCAAAAAAATTTATTAATTATTCAAATTTTCTTTATTTTGGAAGAGGAATAAATTTCCCTGTTGCATTAGAAGGAGCATTAAAATTAAAAGAAATTTCCTATATTCATGCAGAAGGTTATCCCTCTGCAGAAATGAAGCACGGCCCAATTGCATTAATTGACAATAAAATGCCATCAATTTTTATTGCAACAAAAAACAAACTTAATCATAAGATAATTAGTAACATTCAAGAAGTTAAAGCAAGGGGAGGAACTGTAATAACAATTGCAAATAAGGATGAAGAAATCAAAAATCTTTCAGATTATTTTATAGAAATTCCTGAAACAAATGAAATTCTGGCACCAATTCTCAATTCAATACCCCTTCAATTATTTGCCTATTATGTAGCTTCTCTTAAAGGAATTGATGTAGATAAGCCAAGAAATCTGGCAAAAAGTGTAACTGTTGAATAAAATTAAAGAAATTCTTAAAAATAGACAAATTATCTAATCTTATGAGAGAACCAATTTATGATGTAAATGTAACTCAAACCCCTCAAGGAATTTATAGAACAAATGTTGTTGGAATTAATTGTTCTTTATTAGGTCCAACCCCAAACCATTACACAGATTTTTCTGATTTAATTTTTGGCTTAGATAAATTTATTCCATCTGAATCAAAAATTTTAATTAGAAGCACTTGTAGAGGGGATAAAAACTCTTTGGTAGAAACTCTTGATGAAGAAGAAATCTTTGGCATTGCAGAAGCATTAACAATTTTAAGACAAGATGGAGCTCAAATCAAAGCAGTTCCTAATTAAATTATTATATTCTATACATTACAAATACTTAAATAATTTTCAATATTTAATTAATTGTGTCTAATCTAGTTAATCTTGAAGATTATAGAAAGAAGATTCCTTTAATAAATAAAGAATCAAAATTAATACTAAATATTTATCACTTTTCTTCAGAACAATTACTTGTTTATCTAATTAATGGGCAAGGGTTTCTTGGCGCAAGGTCTTATAAAAATAAAGAAGATTTAAAAAAAGGTTTGATAAAAGAAATTCATGACCAGAATGTGAAAACAATAGAAATCAAATCAAAAAAACCTCCAAGATATATAGGAAGTCAGAATCTTTCTAAAAATGATTTAAGATATTTAAGAAGAAACATACAAAAAAGATTTCCTTCAAGAGATATTTCTGTAAAGTTAACTTAATAAATCCTAATTCTTTTTTTATAGTATGCAAGATGCTTATTCAAAAGAGGTTAAAGAAGTCTTTGATGAATTAGATTCCTCTAAAAAAGGTTTAACAAATCAACAAGCTCAAACAAGGTTAAAAAAATTTGGGGAAAATAAAATAAAAAAAGATCATAAATTAAGACCATTAAAAATTCTATTAGATCAATTTAAATCATTTTTAATCTATATTTTAATTATTGCAATTATTATTTCTGCTTTTCTTGGAGAGTTATTTGATGCAATTGTAATTACAATAATTGTTTTAGTAAATGCTGGAATTGGATTTTTTCAGCAATACAAAGCAGAGCGAGCAGTTGAATCATTGAAAAAACTTTTAGTCCCAACCTCAACAGTTATTAGAAATGGCAAATACACTGAAGTTCCCTCTGAACAATTAGTTCCAGGAGATATTGTAGTATTTGAAGCTGGAGACAAAGTAAATGCAGATTGTAGAGTTATTGAATCAGACAACTTACAAGCAAATGAAGCAATTTTAACAGGAGAGAGCATGCCAATTGATAAAAGAACTTCTTTACTAAAATCAAATACAGTCCTTGCAGAAAGATTAAACATGCTTTACACAGGAACTCAAATTGTTCGTGGTTCTGGAAAAGGAATTGTTGTTGCAACAGCAATGAACACAGAGTTTGGAAAAATTGCATTTCAATTACAAGAGATTAATCATCAAAAAACTCCAATGCAAAAACGTTTAGATAAATTCTCAAAACAACTTGGTTTAATAATTTTGTTTATTGTGATTGGAGTAATGCTTTTAGGAGTCTTAGAACAATTTGATAAAATTGAGATGTTTATGGTTGCTTTAGCTCTTGCAGTAGGTTCAATTCCAGAAGGCTTACCAGCAGTTTTAGCAATCTCATTTGCAATTGCATCAATGTTTATGTCAAAAAGAAATGTAATTATAAGAAAACTTCCTGCAGTTGAATCATTAGGAAGTGTTACAGTAATCTGCTCAGATAAAACAGGAACACTAACTCAAGAGCAAATGGAAATTCAGGAAATTTTTTCTAACAATAAACTATATCAGAAAAAAGACAAAGAAATATTATTTAATGACAAACAAGTGAATGTTTCAAAAAACAAAGAACTTTTCAAATTAATTAAAACAAGTGTTTTAGCAAGTAATGCAAGATTTGAAAAAACATCTGGAGAATATAAATACATTGGGGATCCAACAGAAGAAGCATTAGTAAAAAATGCTCTTGAATTAGAAATAAGTAGAAAAGATTTAACAGAACAAGAGCCAAGATTAAAAGAATTTGAATTTGACTCAAGCAGAAAAATGATGTCTATTTTAAGAGACACTGGAAGAAACTCAACACTTTATTCTAAAGGAGCTCCTGAAAAAATTATCTCAAAATGTTCTTTTGAATTAGTTAGTGGACAAGTAAAAAGATTAAATGAAAAAAGAAAAAAAGAAATTTTAGAACAATCAAAATCAATGGAATCAAAAGCATTAAGAGTTCTTGGATTTGCTTATAAAAATTTTAACAAAAATTCTTCTGCACAAGAATCCTCTTTAATTTTTTTAGGTTTAGTTGGAATGATTGATCCTCCTCGTAAAGAAATAAAAGATTCAATTAAAAAATGTAACGAGGCAGGTATAGGTGTCAAGATTATTACTGGAGACTCTTTATTAACTGCAATAGCAATTTCAAAACAAATTGGAATTAAAGGCAAAGCAATAACAGGAGAACAACTTGATTCAATGAATGATTATGAACTTGAAGAACATATTAATGAAATTTCAATTTTTGCAAGAACAACTCCAAAACAAAAACTAAGAATTGTTGAAATGTTGCAAAAAAACCAAGAAACAGTTGCAGTAACTGGCGACGGAGTAAATGATGTTTTAGCATTAAAATCTGCAAATATTGGAATTGCAATGGGAATAAGGGGAACAGATGTTTCAAGAGAAACTGCAGATGTTGTATTAACGGATGATAATTTTGCCTCAATTGTTGCAGGAGTTGAAGAAGGAAGAAAAACATATGATAATATAAAGAAATTTACAAAATATATGTTGTCTGTAAATTTTAGCCATATTATATTAATAACAATTAGTCTTTTTTTAGGAATGCCTTTGCCTTTATTGCCACTACAAATTCTTTGGATAAATTTAATTACAGATAGTTTTCCAGCACTAACCCTTGTATTTGAAAAAGATGAAAATGTAATGAAATCAAAACCCCGAAGAGAAGAAAGCCTTCTTCAAGGAATTTGGAAGTTTATTTTAATTGCAGGATTAATAACTTTTTTTGCAGAACTTTTTGTTTTCCTAATTGCTTTAAATAAAAATATCTCTATTTCATATGCACAAACAATGGTATTAACTACAAGTGTTTTATTTGAATTATTTTTCATATACACTTGCAGAAGTAAAAAACCTTTAACTGAAATTGGAATCTTCTCAAACAAATGGCTTAATATGGCATTCTTATTTGGATTAGCACTTCAATTAATCTTAATTTATACTCCTCTTGCAGGAATTTTTAAATTAACTGCTCTTTCATTAAATGATTGGTTGTTAGTAATACCTTTTGCACTTTCAGGTTTAATTTTATTTGAAATAACTAAATACATAAGAAAATGAAAATAATAATTCAAGTTCAAGAACCTGCGTCTTTCTTTCATATAGTTGACTCTCTTTCAAATTGGAGTATTCATACAAGAAAAGAAATTAGAAATTACTATAAACAAAGATTTAAATTAACACAAAAAGATAAAGATTTATTGAAGAAATATTCTTTATTAAGAAAAAAATATTCTTGGAAACAATTAGATTCAGATTTTATTCCTGCAAAAGATTTTAAAGAAGTTAATATCAGATTGAAAAAAAGATTAAATCAAAAAGAATTTAAATTAATGCAAGAAGTTATTGCAAATTTCTATGAAAATACTCATAAGATTTTTTTAGAATACCAGGATTTATTAAAAAAAAGAAAAAAGTCAATTCAAGAATTAATGACCCCAAAACTACTAAATATTTTTAATGAAATCTGTGAATTTTATTCTGTTAAAAAATGCCCTTCTAAAATTTATATTCATTTATTAATCAATCCAGTTCAGAAACATAGTGGGGGTGGAGCAAATGTTTTTCCTGCAGAACATATAACCTTAGAACCTTCTTATTTAGATTCTCAAAAAAAACAACATACAAAACATAATCTTGCAGTTATTGTTCATGAAATAATTCATTTAATTGAAAAAAGAGTGTCAAGAAGGCAATGGAATGAGTTTGAAAAAAGAGTCAAAAAAGAAAAAATTAATTTCCCAATATTAAGAGAGGCAATTGCAGATTCTATTGCTCCAAAGGGTTATTTAACAAAGAAATATAAAATCTCCCCAATAACTGTTAAAAAATATAAAAGAAAAGATTTAAAAAAAATTAAAAACAAAAAAGAATTTTATCTTAGTTTTAGGGAAAAACTTGCTGGGAATATTTATTCTTTAACTAAAAAGCAAATTAAGAAAAACAAAAATATTTTTCAAGGAAATTATATTGAATCTTGTATAAATAAATATCTAAAACTAAAGAAGCTTTTTAAATAAGAATGAATTAATAAAAATATGATAGATTTATTTTTTTGGATAGGAATTTTTATAGTAAGTTTGGCAGTGCTAATTAAATCTTCAGATTATTTTACAGATTCATCAGGTGATATTGGTTTGTTTTTAGGAATCCCTGCGTTTGTTGTTGGAGTAACAATTGTTGCAGTTGGAACTTCTTTACCTGAGCTTATCTCTTCTATAATTGCAGTAGTTTCTGATTCTTCTGAAATTGTTGCTGGAAATGTTGTTGGCTCAAATATTGCAAATATATTTTTAATCTTGGGCTTTGCAGGAATTATTTCAATTAGAAAACTAAAAGTTACAAGAAATTTAATTGAAGTTGATTTACCTGTTTTAGTGGGCTCTGCATTTTTATTAGCATTAATGATTTACGACGGAGTTTTTACATTCTTTGAAGCAATTATAAGTTTGGCGGGGATTGTTATTTATACACTTTATTTAATTTATTCTCGCGAAATAACTGATAAACAAATTAAAAAAGAATTAAAAAAAGATAAAAAAAGAAAACAAAGAGAGTTTCCAAAAAAAAGTTTAATTATTCTTTTAATAAGCATAGTTTTTATTTATCTTGGTGCAAAATACACTGTTGAGTCCGTTATTGAATTATCTCAGCTTTTAAATATTGGAAAAGAAGTAATTGCAATTACTGCTGTTGCTTTTGGAACTTCTTTACCTGAATTAATGGTTTCAATTAGTGCAACAAAAAGAGGAAATCCTGAAATGGCTGTGGGAAATATCCTTGGTTCAAACATTTTCAACACTTTTGCAGTAATGGGTACAGCAGGTTTATTTGGAATATTAATCATCCCACAAAGTTTAATCTTTTTTGGGCTTCCAGTAATGATTGTTGCAACATTAATGTATTATTTTATTACAATTGACAAAGAAATCACAAAATGGGAAGGGGCAATTTTGCTTCTTTTCTATATCTTATTTCTTGCAAAGACATTTAATTTATTTTGATAAGATTTAAAAACCATAAACACTTAAATTTAATATGGCTAAAAAAACAAAAAAAGAGGATAATCCAAGAGCACTTTTTATTCCAGCAGGAGTTTTACTTGGAATGGGCTTTGGATTTTTATATAATCAATTAGTTTCAGGATTATTTATTGGTTTAGGACTTGGTTTTCTATTTTTTGCCATTTCAGAAGTCATGAATTCTAAAAAATAATTATCTAAAAATATCTTTCATTGTTCTATCTCCAACATCTTTTGCAAAACATTTATCACAAATATTTAAATTATCTTTTGGACTTTTTTTAAAGTATTTTGGATTTTTTTCTTGAAAACAACGAGGACATTTTTTCAAACAATTTGGACAAAACATTTTCCCAGAAATACCCTCTTTTTTCAAATGAGATTTACAAATATTTTTATTACAAGAAAAACATGTTGCACTGCAATTTTTACAAATCTCTTTCCCACAAACATTGCATTTTTTTACCACACATTTTTCACAAAGATTGTTTCCACAAGAACCACATTTTTTTAAACAATTTTCACAACTAAGATGCCCAGACAAACAAATATTTAATTTATCTAAATTTTCTTTACAATTCTCACAACTAAAATATGAGAACTCTTTTATCAAAGGATCTAATTCAAATTCTGTCATTCTTCCTCCTTTTCCATGTTTCAAAAACAAATCAAAAACAAAAACAGGATAATAAATTACACTTGTATTAATTAATTTATTATTAATTGAAAGATTATGTTTATTTTTCTCATTTCTTATATCAATTTCTTCTCTTTGATTAACCTCTCCAATATTATTTTTTTCTTTTGCACATTGTATAATTTTTTCAAGTCTTTTTAATTTTTCATCAATTGTTTTATCTCCAGGATTTTTCTCTTTTTGTTTTTTCAAATTTTGAATCTTCTCTAAAGCAGAAACAATTGATTCTTGACCTTCATATCTTCTCTGATTATAATGTTCATTAATTCTTTCAATCTCTTTTTGCAATTTTTCTTTTAAATAAATCCCAAGTTCATTTACTTTTGGAGAAATAATTTTTTTTATCTCTGTTTTTGCAGTTTCATAATCCTTTTCTAATCCTTTTATTTCAATCTCTCTTTTATTTCCTTCTATAACTTCATACTTGGATAAATCAATTTCAAATACTTTATTGTCATAAACAAATAAGTGGTTAATTAAAGTATCTCTTTTGTTTAGGTACTGGAAATTTGTCTGAAAAGTAAAACGAGTCATTGATTTGTTTTTGTTTTTTTTACTAACTCTTCCAAGAGAACAATTCCCAAATTTAAGATATTTTTTTACTTCCTCTTCAGGATTAATATTAAAGTTTATTTTTAATAAAGTTGTTTTTCCAGAGTTTTCTAAAAAATTAGAAATTGCTTTAACCAAGTAACTTGATTTTGTGATCAATTCTCCTTCATTAGAATACTTTTCTTCAAATACAAATTTATATGGAGCAGTTTTTCCCAAGAACTTTTGAAAATTATTAGGAACTTTGTCTATAAATAAAATGTGATTTTTCCACATAACTTCTGATTTAATGTTCTTAAAAAAATTCTCAATAAATTTTTGTAGTTTTTCAGTTTCCATTTTTATCTAAGAGTTTTTTAGTTTTTTCTTCACTTTCCTTATAAGATTCAATGCCTTGCTCAATAATTTTACTAATTTCATCAATGTCTTTTGCAAAAACATCTAAACTATTCTTTGAATCAATAAACGCATTCATTAATTTTTCCTCTATTTTATTTGCACCCCCTCTGCCCTCTGCATCTAAACCTAAATTAAACAAAATAATTGGTAGCTCCCCAATAACTAATCCAACACAACACATTTTATTAATTATTAAATCAACAACATATTCTTCCATTGTGCCTTTTGTGGCCAAACTATAAACCATAACATCTTTTGTCTGACCAATTCTATCTAATCGCCCAATTCTCTGCTCAACAGACATTGGATTCCAGGGCAAATCATAATTAATTAAATGATTACAAAACTGAAGATTTAATCCTTCTGCCCCAGTATCAGTACTAATTAAAATATCTGCACTATCCTTAAATTCCTTAATTTTTTCTGTTTTTTCTTCACGAGTCAAACCTCCTGTAAATTCAACAATTTTTAATCTAAATGGTTCAAGTTTTTCCTTAATATATTCTAATGTTGTAGGATGTTTTGTATAAATTAATATTTTTGAATTTTTATCTTCTTTGTAAATATTATCAATAATCTCAACAAGCTTTTCTATTTTTGAATCTTTTTTCAAATTTTTATATTTTTTCAAAATAGTATTTGCAAAATCTCGTGTTGCTGGGTGATATTTTTGGGAATTTTTAATTCTTTCAAGAGACTCTATTGCAGAACGTGAAGAACTTGTAATTTTTGGAAGCAAAGCAAAAATAATCAAACGACCATTAATTTGCCCTCCATCTAAAGCAAAATATTTCTCTTTTAGCAATTCACAAATATCTTCATAAATATCTTTCTCTTCTTTTGTTTGATTAATTGGAATAATTTTTGGAATTCTTTTTTTGTATTCAATACCTGTTTCATCTCTTCTACGTCGAACCATAACTTCTTCTAATTTTCTCTTCAACTCCTTGGGATTAAGAGGATATCTTTTATTTCCATTATTCAAAAACTTTTTTCTAAATTCCTTCATTGTTCCTAAATGACCTTTTTTTAATAAATGCAATAGATTATATAATTCAATTAAATCATTTTGAAAAGGTGTTGCTGTTAAAAGCAAGAATCTCTTTTTCTGAATTCTATCAACAAATTTCCATCTAACAGTTGTTCTTTCTTTAAGTTTATGTGCTTCATCAACCATAACAATATCCCAAGATTTTTCATGAGCTTTTTTGTGCCTAAACTGCCCAATTTTTTTGTCATAAATCTTAACTCTGTCCATTGAAGCAATTAAAAAATTTGATTCATCCCAGTCAGATTCTTTTTCAACAATTTTAAAATCAAGTTCAAATTTTTCTTTTAATTCAGAAACCCACTGATCAACTAAAGAAGGTGGAGTTAAAATTAAAATACTCTCTGCAAAACCTCGAGTGATACATTCTTTTAACATTAATCCAGAAGTAATTGTTTTCCCCAAACCAACCTCATCAGCTAATAAAGCAGAACCATTAAAATCACGTAAAATTCTCAAAGCACCCTCTATTTGATAAGGTAATTTATACGCGAGATTTTTTGAAACATCTTTGTAGCAAATTAATTCATCTATCTCAGAATCTTTTGTAAGCTCCTCTGACTCAACCCTAAGTTCCATTAGGTCTGCAGATTCAAATTCATTATTTTCAATCTTCTCAAATAAAGTAAAATCCTCATCTGAAAAAGATTCTTCAATTGTAATTCCAAAATCTTCCATTTTCTCTTTTAACATTAACATGAATCCAAGAAGGTTTTTAAGTATGATTGTACTATTTATAATTAATTAATTTTTATCAAATAGCTTTCACCACTCAATTAGAATTCTATGATTTGAAATTTTTTAGTGAAACAGATTTGTTTTACAATCAAGTGGTTATGCATCCTTAAATAGGGGTTTGTATTTTACTAATTATGAAAACAATTGTAACTGTTAAAACAGGCAAGGGCAAGTTTTCAACATTTGATGAAGTGGAAAGGACAGAAAAAGAGGTTCTAAAAATAGCAGAACTTCTTGGAGGAACAATTCGAAATGTCAAGAACCTAAGAGATGGTTCAAAAATCATTGTTGAAAGATCTTAATTCTTTTTATTTTTTGTTTTTAATATATAGCTAAAGCTAGGTTATAAAAAATTGTAAAAATTAAATAAGAAATTATTTTAATTAAACTGTTGAAAGAATTCTCTTGGGAAACCAAAACTAACTAATTCTTCCTCAGTTTTTCTAAGAGTGTCTTCTAAAGATTCTTGCGTAAGTTCACTCACGTGTTTTAAATCATCTCCGTGAGGATTACACCCGATGTATGCTTTTGTTATAGAGAAGGACCCATCTTTATTGAATCTTTCCAAAGTAACTGCTGGGGCGCCATCTGAATAGTTTCTAATTTTAACTTGAACAGGCCTTCCAGTTTCCTCAACAGTATATGCCATTGATAAATCTCTATCCTCACCATGAGTTAATTCTACTCCTTGTGTATCAGGATATAGATATCTTTTTGCTTGAGCTACAGCACTTCTAAAAGCACGCATTGTTTTAACTTCTGGAGTTCTTTCAACTTTTTTTTCTATATATGATTGCATTTTGTTTTTAACCTCCTTACATCTTTATGTTTTTTTAAATTTGATGTAACTTTTGAGTTAATATATTATAGAATTCAGACTTTATAAAATCTTTCGATTATGTTATTTCTTAAAAGTAATAACATTTAGAATAAAATAAAAGTGTACAGACCACACAGGTTTAATAACATAGTATGTAAGGCTTTTAGTAACTATATGCTGAAATTCTCGTCGAAACTTGAATCTTACACAATAGTTCTATCAACGTTATCTTCTTTAACGGCCTTTGTTGTCTCGTTTTGCGGATCGCTTCGAGCTTAGATGCTTTCAGCTCTTATCGATTCAGTGCGTAGCTACGCAGCCTGCCAAATGACAACTGCTCACCAGAGGCACCCGACTCCCGTTCCTCTCGTACTAGAAAATCGTTCCACTCAGACAACCACACACCTAGTAGATATCATACAAACTGTCTCACGACGTTCTTAACCCAGCTAATGATCCCTTTTAATACGTGAACTCCGGCACCCTTGGTAGCTAATGCACTACCAGGATAGGAAAAGCCGACAGCGAAGTACCAAACCGCCTCGTCAATTCGGACTATTGGAGGCGACCAGCCTATTATCCTTGGGGTAACTTTTCTATCAGACACGGCTTCTATTAAAAAAGCACGTGGGTTCACTAAGCCCAGCTTTCGCTCCTGTATTCTTTACTGTTGTGAATACAGTCAGACAAGCTTTTGCCTTCGCACTCAACGCCAGATTTCCAAGCTGGCTGAGCTTGTCTTTGGGTCCTACCGATACTTTTTCGGCAGGGCGGCGCCCCACCCAAACTACCCGCCTGCTGGTGTCCTCTAAAAGAGTAAGTCGTCCTAGTGAAAAATGGGTAGTATTACACTATTGCTCCACCAAGACCGAAATCTTGGCTTCGACGCTCCTACCTATACTATGCATTTTTCCTAAAACAACAGCAACAAGTTGTAGTAAAGTTCCACAAGGTCTCTGCTTCCCACTAGGTGTCTCCGGCACTTGCACCGGAAAGTATTTTCAGAAGGCTCTAATCAGGGACAGTGACAACCTCGTTAAACCATTCATGCACGTCGCAATTCATACGACAAGGCATTACGCTACCTTAAGAGGGTCATAGTTACCCCCGCCGTTTAATGGGGCTTAGCTCCCTTGGAAAGGAGTTTTACACACCACCACTGGGCAGGTCTCACCAAGTATACAAGTCCTTTCGGATTAGCACTTGGCTACGTTTTTGGTAAACAGTCGGGCCGTCCTTGTTACTGAGATCTATTAATGCAGTCAACTTACGAAAACAACAAAAATAGACATCCCTTCAGCCGAAGCTACAGGACTAACTTGCCGAATTCCCTTGATTAGTTTTACCTTTCAGGTCTTAGCCTACTAAGCTAGGGCACCAGTGTCGGTTGTGGGTACAGGTGATTAAATCAAGTGCATAGTCTTTTCACTGGCTCTTGGACTCAGCAGTTTTGTCTAATAAATTCATGAAGATCTTAGCATTACACTTCCAACATTTCTTTACTAGAACACCCTTTCGAGTGCCTGCTTATCCGAAAGCAAACCATACCATATAAGATTTAATCAGTACAGGAATATTAACCTGTTATCCATCGTCACCTTCGGTTAGGGGGTGACTTAGGTCCTGACTAACCCTTTGCTAAACGATATTGCAAAGGAAACCTTGCCCTTTCGACCTTTTCCGTTCTCAGGAAAATCACATCCTACTATTACCAGGATTCACATTGGTTATCGCTCCAGTCTTACTCACGCAAAACCTTCTGTGCAATAACCACGCCTATTTACCCGAACACTCATCTGAGTGCCGCTAAAGTATCGGTACTGCTCTTAGCCCCGTCCATTTTCCGGGCCTCAAACCTCAATAGGTGAGCTGTTACGCTTTCTTTAAATGATAGCTGCTTCTGGGCTTACATCCCTAGTGTCTCAGGTTTAAGACACCGTTTGATACACTTAGAGCAGATTTTGGGACCTTAACTTTAGTCTCCGTTGTTCCGGTCTCGGAAAAGTATCTTACATACCTTCCCTGTTTCTTGTTTAACGCAGTTAACAGCTTCTGAGTTGGAAAGAAGTCCGTAAGCATTAGCCCCTGCAACTTCTATCCGTATCTTTACACCGCTAACAAACAAAACAAGACTATACGTAGGCATATTTCAATAGGAACCAGCCATAGCCGAATTAGATAAGCTTTTCACCCCTAACCACAGATCATTCGAGTGCATGTCCACAACAACGGTTCAGGCCTCCATCCTCCTTTCGGAAGACTTCACCTTGTCCATGGTTAGATCATCCGGCTTCAGGTCTTACCTATGTGACTAATCGCGCTTTCACACTTGCTTTCGCTTTGATTACTTTCCAAAAGAAATTAGTCTCGCCACATAAATAAATTCCCTGGCGCGTTTTTCTAAACGTACGTTACAACCCTTAAAAATTTCAGGCAGTAACAAACTGTAACTGTTAGATTTCAAGTCTTTTAACTCTCTGTTAAGAGTACTTTTCAGCTTTCCCTCGCGGTACTAGTGCGCTATCGGACTTTGGTTTTATTTAGGGTTAGCAGTTAATCCTGCTATATTCAGACGCCCAATCCAGGACGCCCTACTCTTTGAGGAGCAACATATCAACTTTGTCTACGGGACTATCACCCTCTAAGGTCTTGCTTTCCAGCAAAGTTTGACTCATTGACTTAGTCACTTATCCTCACCACATCTCTAACTCTTTTTCAAAAGCAGATTCAGTTTGCCCTTTTCCCTTTTCGCTCTCTGCTAATAAGGGAATCACATTTGTTTTCTCTTCCTGCTGGTACTAAGATGTTTCAATTCCCAGCGTCCTCGCCCATCTCTGAGCATTCAGGAATCCTTGGATCAATGTTTGCATGCAACTACCCAAGGCTTATCGCAGCTTGCCACGCCCTTCGTCGAAACCAAAACCAAGCTATCCGTCTAACAGTATAAAATAGTAGTATGTTATTAAAAATAATAACCTAGTGTGGTCTGTACTTGGTCATTGAAAATATGATTTTCTACCAAGATCCAACAAACTTTGTTGAACCCTTTTAGTATTTCACTTGTTTGTGAATATGATGTGATTATGCAGCATAACTCCAAGGCATTTTTGTACTTGTGTTGTTTTTGTAACTATCAACTAACTCAACACTTGCCTCTTCATAAGTTTCTAAGTGATTATTCTCATTAATGTTTTTTGCAATAGCACTTCTTACAATTTCTGGAGTGTTTATCCCTCGATATTCTCTTGATTGAATTGTTCTTCCTTCTAATGTCTTTAAGCCTGAAGAAGTTTGCACTAATTGAGATTCTTCAAGAACCTCTCCTTTCTTACTTCGTATTCTTATAATGTATGTGTTATCCATTGTTTTCATTTTATCACCTCATAAATTTATTTCCACTTAGAATAAAGTGGACCCGCCGAGAATCGAACTCGGATCTCTTCCTGTCTTGAGCTTGCCTCGAGAGGGGCTAGCGAGAAATTGTTCTCAGCTCCTTGCAAGGGAAGTATCTTAAACCATTGGACAACGGGCCCTTTGAATAACGACGACAAATCGTTAATAATTATTTTTAACCCGTTGAGGTTTTTAAATTTTTGTTATTTATTTGAAAGGTATGTAGAAATCATAATTGATCATTGCACTAATTAAATTAAAATATAGGAGGTGATCCATCTGCAGGTTCCCCTACAGATACCTTGTGACGACTTAACCTACCTCGTCACGCCAAAGTTCTCCCCCAAAGGGTTTCACCATAACGCAACTTGGTTGGTTTGACGGGCAGTGTGTGCACGAGACAGGGACGTATTCACCGGACTCTGATAAAATCCGATTACTACCGATTCCAGCGTCATGAGGCTGAGTTGCAAACCTCAATCTGAACTAAGATAGACTTTAGGAGATTAGCTTCCCCTTTCGGGGTCGCATCCCTTTGTATCTACCATTGACGCGCGCGTGTAGCCCAGGGGATTAGGGATGTACTCACCTGACGTAGCCCCCACTTTCATCCTTGTTACCAAGGCAATCTGCATATAGTACATGTAGCAAATATGCACGAGGGTCTTGCCTGTTACCTGATTTAACAGGTCACTTCACAGCACAGGCTGACGTCGGCCATGCTTCTCCGCTCAGCGTGTCAGGTAAGCCCTTTAGACTGACCTTCATCCTGCTGTCGCTCCTGGTGAGGTTCACGGTGTAGAATCTAATTGAACCGCACGCGTCACCGGTTGTAGTGTCTCGCCGCCAATTCCTTTAAGTTTCAGCCTTGCGACTATACTTCCCAGGTAGCGCACTCTTCGGCTTCCCTGCAGCACCAATACCTCTCGAAGAGGTACTGATGTTTAGTGCGCAGTGTTTACTGCTAGGACTACGGGGGTATCTAATCCCCTTTGCGCCCCTAGCCTTCATCCCTGACTGTCAGAACTGTCCTCGTAGGATGCCTTCGCTATTGTTAGTCCACCCAAGATCAACACATTTGACCGCTACTTTGAGTGTACTTCCTACGTCTACCAGTCTCTAGCTTAGCAGTACCTCTTGCCCGCCTTATGTTTGAGACATAAGATTTCACAAGAGACTTACTAAGCAAGCTACGGATGTTTTAGACCCAATAAAAGTGGCTGCGACTTGGACCGCTAGTATTACCGCGGCGGCTGGCACTAGTCTTACCCAGTCCTTATTCGTGGAACTTTTTACATTCCATAAAAGCCTATCAATAGATAGGCACTCTGGCTCAAACTATCACGCTTTCGCGCATTGTAGATTATTCCTAACTGCTGCACCCCGTAGGGCTGGGAATAGTGTCTCAGATTCCCTCTCAGGGCCCCTCCGCTAAGAGCCCTTACGGATCAAAGGCTTGGTGGGCTATTACCCCGCCAACAACCTAATCCGCCGCAGCCTCATCCTTAGGCTCGAGTTTGAAAGTGAGTTCATTCCAGGGTCTCACTCCTATCAAGTATTAACCTCAGTTTCCCGAGGATATCCTTGACCTAAGGGTAGATTAGCTACGTGTTACTGAGCAGTTCGCTTTTCACTTCCGAAGAAACAAAAAAACTTGCATGTCTAAGTGCAAACCAGAGAGCCGCAGCCTCCAGCAGGATCAACTGGATTTTCAACAATTTCCTTGTTTAGATTATAAACTCCATTGCGCATATTATCTGTAAGAAGACAATACACTTCACACATTTAACTCCTAACTATTGGCTTAATTATATTATTAGAACTACAACTATGACTGCTTCTACATACCTCATGCTTTAATGTTTAAAGTATGAATTAAAGCACTCATCTGACCAAATAAATTTTGGATAATCTGGTTAAATACCATCTTAAGTATTAAAGAGATAAAATTCATATTTATAAATGTTTCTATACAGTGGCGACGGATTCAATCAAAACAATTTTATACTTCTATAACTTAATTCAATTAATGTCATTAAAAGACTATTTTAAAAAAAGAGATGTGCAAAAATCAAAAGAACCTGTTGACACAAAAGTTAAACAAGGGGGTAAGAAATCTATTTATGTAATTCACGAACATCATGCTTCTCATTTACATTGGGATTTGCGTTTGCAGATTCGAGGTGTATTAAAATCATGGGCAATTCCAAAACAACCTCCGAGAGCAAAACACATTAAAAGACTTGCAATTCAAACAGAAGATCATCCAATGAGTTATGCAAACTTTGAAGGCACAATTCCAGAGGGCAACTACGGCGCAGGCGATGTAAAAATATGGGATAAAGGAACTTTAGAAGTTTTAGAATTTAATGAAAAAAAGAAAATTGAATTTAAATTAAAAGGCAAAAGACTTGAAGGAACTTATGTTTTAGTAAAAACAAATTATGGAGACAAACCAGAAAAGAGTTGGTTGTTTTTTAGGGTTGGATAATTTTTTCTATTCAAAGTGTCCACGAAGACGAACATAGCAAAACTACTCCCTTTCTCCAGTCCAATATTCTAAATCAGGAACTTTAGAAGTGTCTTTTCCTTTTGCAGAAAGATAACCCTTTGTTAAAAGATAGAAAATTACTCCAAGAGATTTTTGCGATTTATTGTTTCCAATAATTACTTTGTCAGCACCTTTAGCAAAATTGTTTGTATCACAAATCATTAAAACTTTTTTATTAACAATCAAAGTATCTTTCAAAGCATTTTTATCTAACCAAGAATCCCCAACAATTGTCAATTCATTTTCAAAAAAATCTGGTAAGTCTGTGTTAGTTAAAATTCCCGCAGGATATTTTTTCATAAAAACTCTGATTCCTGTTAATTCAGAAAACATTTTAACTGCATTCCAACCAGCTTGTCTTTTACAAGCAAGAATCACATCTTCAGGTTCAAACTGAGCTAAGTAATCAATCCCTTCTTTTAATTTCTCGTCAATTAAATCAGTATTAAAAATTGCTAATCCATCTGCTCTTCTTCTATAAACAAATGGTTTCATATCTGGTGTAACAACCTTAGTTCCAATATAAATTCCAGATTTAACATATTCTTCTAAAGGAATAAGCATATCAGATTTTTTCTTAGCTTTAACTTGCTCTTTAAGCTCTTCTGACTTTGGTGCTTCTTCAGAAAGTTTCTCCCTTAACTTTGCAGCCTTTTCCATTAAAGCTTTCTTTTTAGCATCTAATTCCTTAGCTTCTTTAGAATCATCTTTAGATTCAGCTTGAGCTTTTTCTTCAATATTAGAATCTTCTTTAGGTTCAGAACCTTCTGTAACTTGTTCAACTATTTCTTCAATTGCATCCACACCTTCTTCAATACTTTCCTTTACTTTATCAACAGCATCTGCCATATGAAATCTTAGAGAAATGTGTTTTTAAAGGTTTTCTTTGAGAAAAGTGCACAAGAGGAATTACTCCAAAATATATAAATTGTTAAAAATACCTCTTAATTATAACTGTAATGATAATCGATATTCAATTGACAAATTTGTTAGTCGATGTTGTTTTGGCGTCAATAACTTTTTGTGCAGTAATTGTTGCTTTATTTGGAAAAACCTTTTGGGAATGGTATAATCGACCCAAAATAAAATTTTATCTTAAAAATGATAGGCCTTATATTATAAACAAATATTGTAGAGGAGGACAATCAATAAAATACTTTCGCATAAAAATAAAAAATGAAGGAAATACTAAAGCAATAAATTGTTATGTCAAGATACTTTCTGTAACAACTAAGAAAAATAGCATGAATTTGATAGAACCAGATAAATTAAAATGGTCTAGTGCACCCCTTGATTTAAGATATAATTTACCTAGAGAAAAAATTGATATTTTTCCTTCAGGAGGATGGGAATTTTGCGATCTATTTAAACTTGATTCATATAATCTTACAGACATTTTTTTCCAGTCGCTTGGAAAAGATAGATATGTTCCAATTAAAGAAGATTACATTATAACTCTAGAGATCTCTGGAGAAAATATTAAACCTCTGAAAGCTAAGTTAGTAACATCCCTTCCAAAAAAAGGTTTCTCAGATATTAGTATAAATTGGTTGAGATGAGTTAATTCTCAATCAAAACCCTTTCTCAATCTCAATTAATCTCTTAATCTTTAATTCTCTTTCTTTACCAGTAATTCCACATTTTAAAAAATCAGCTTGAAAACCAAATGCTAAATCAGCAAGAATATTTTCTTCTGTCTCTCCACTTCTATGAGAAAAAACTAATTTTATTTTATGCTTTTTTGCAAGTTCACAAACTTTTTTAACTTCAATCAAAGAACCACATTGATTAGGTTTAACAATAATTGCATTTATACTTTTTTGCTTAATTGCTTTTTCTAATCTCTTATGATTTGTAACAATCAAGTCATCACCAACAATCAAACTCTTTGGAAACTTTTTTAATAATTCGGAAAAACCAACAAAGTCTTCTTCCTCCAAAGGATCTTCAATATAAAAAATTTCAAAATTCTTAATCAAATTACTTAAATAACCAAACTGCTCTTCTTTTGTTCTTTTAATTAAGGGGTCTTTATAATGATAACTCTTTCTTTTGTAAAAACTCGAAGCTGCAACATCTAAACCAATTGGTAATCTTAATAATTTTAATACTTCTAAAACTTCTTTATCATTTAGAGAAGTAATCCAAGCATTTTCATCATTTTTTAAACCTTTAAATTTTTTATCAGTTTTTTTAAGAAAATCTTTAGCAAGTTCTTTTGCTTTTTTCATTAATTCAAAATTTTCTTTAACACTTCCTGAATTTGGAATTAATAAGAATTCTTGAAAATCTGGTTTTTTTGTATCTGTTTCAGAATGTAATCCTCCTCCAATACAATTTCCAACAAAACATGGAAACTTTTTTGCATTTGAATTAATCACTTCCCAAACTTGTTTACCTTCTTTTTTTGCAATTGCCTTTAAAACAGCATACTCTAAAGCAATAATTGTATTTGCACCAACATGCCCTTCAACAATATCTTCAATTCTTCGTAAATCATCAAAATTCTCAATTACATCTTCACTAAAATACTCACTAAATTTTTGAATTGTTTTAATATCTTCCCCTAAACTTTTCTTATATGGTTTAGCTTCTTTTTTTCCACGCGATTTTCCACTTGGGGATGAAGAACTAAATTTGCCAAAGTCAGTTTTTATTTCAATAAAAATAGTGTCTTCTCCTCGAGAATCTTTGATTGACTTAGCTTTCACTTCTTTAATAACAACCATATGTAAAAGAATTAATTATTGTTTTTAAGAGTTTTGTTACTAATCATTCATAATCAGCTGGTTTTGCATCATCTGAAGTTGCTGGTTCATCTGCTTCATCTTCTGGACGAGCTAAAGCCATAATTTCACCTTCTTCTGCAATTTCTTTTTCTTCTTCTTGCTCAATTTCAGCTTTCTTTTTATCACTAACCTCTTTAACCTTAATCCTTTTCAACTTGCCTTCTTTCTTTTTAGGTAAAGGTTGTTTAACTGCAATTGGCAAAACCCCAGAATCAAGTTCTGTTTCAGCAATTTTTAAAGCATCAAAATGAATTTTTTCTAAATCCTCTTGAGAAATCTTAATCAATAAAGGAGCATTCATTGCAATTTGCAAGGCCCTAGCACCAATAATTCTTGCTCTTTCATATTTAGTAAAATTTAATTCTGCCATATTTATTTTAATTGTTTTTCTAATTTTTTAAGCATTTCTTTTGAGGCTTTTTCAGCTAAGTCAATAACATTATCCATTTCTTCAATAGTGAAACTTCCTTCATTACTCTTTTGCATTGAAGAGATTACTTCATTTAAACTTCCAATAACAACTCTTGCCTCACTAACATCTTCTTCTTCCCGAGTAGGATCTAATACTAAAGTATCCCCAATTTTATGAACTGAAAGAGAAATTAATGGTTTATCTGAAATTGGCAATTTGTCTTCGGTAAATTCTCCATAAAGAACTTTTTCTTTTTCAGCGTCATATTTTGGAAATCGCGCACTTTTCAAAGCAGCAACAGCGCCAATTGCAGCAGCATCAATTAAATTTCCATCATCATTTATTGCATAAATATCTACAAAAAGAGTCCAAACTTTTTCACCTTCAACAATACATAATTTTTGAAAATCAATTAATCCACTTTCTCTTAAACCTCTATCAATAACTCTTCCTAATTCAATTGCTTCAAAACTTGGAGGCCCTGATTCAAATCTTGGAGAACTTAAAGGTAATAGTTCTGCAGTTGTCATTAAGTTTCCTTTATCTTGAGAATCTGGATAAGGAGTTCCAACGTCTAATTTAACTCCAACAAGAACTTCTGTTTTTCCAAGTCTAACTCTTACAGAACCTTCTGCTTTTTTTGAAATTCCAAATTCTAATTCAAGGTTTCTAAATTCTTCTGGTTTTCTGCCATCAAATCTTTTTCCTTCTTTAAGATATTGCCTAATTCTATCTGCAGTAATATTTGGTGTTTGAATCATTTCACTCATTTTGTCCAACCTCCTTAAGAGCTTTTTTCTGAATTTCATAAATTTCCTTAAGAGCTTTTTGTCCCATTTTAATTGCTTCTTTTAATTGCTTGCTTGAAATTTTTCCATCCAATTGAATATGAGTAACTTCTTCTAAATTTAACATTGAAATAGGAATATCTGTTGGACCTTCGCCTTCTTCAAAATCTTCCTCAGCCTTTGTTAAATCAACAACAATTGTCTTGTCTAATTTTCCAACTGAAATACTTGAAACCATTCCCTTCATTGGAATTCCTGCATGAGCTAAAGCCATTGCAGCAGCATTAATTGCAGCACAACGAGTTCCAGCATCTGCCTGAATAATATTTATGTGAACATCAATCACCATATTTGGATATCTTTTTAACATTAGCGAAGGAGCTAAAGCCCATTCAATAATTTTATTAATTTCAGTACTTCTTCTACTTGGTCCGGGTCTAATTCTATCTGTAACTGAAAAACTATTCATATTATAAGTGCATCTTAAAATTCCTGTTTCAGGATCTCTCTTATTTCGAGGATGAAGTTCTTTTGGACCATAAACAGCAGCAATTGCAATTGTATCTCCTGTCTTAAACATTGCACTCCCATCTGCATTTGGAACAACACCAACCTTTGCAGCAGCAGGTCTAATTTCACCTACTTTTCTTCCATCTGGTCTTTTAAATTCTGCCATTTTATTTTTTATTCTCCTTAAACCATTTAGTTACTTCATCTGTTAAACCTGAAACAAATGATTTTTCTGAAACAAATTGAATTGCTTTTTTAGCTAAAAGTTCTTTGTCAATTGCATCTGCTTGAAGCCAAATCATTCCATTTTGCCCAACAGTAATATTACATCCAGTTTCATCTTTTATTAACTTAACCATACTTCCTTCTTTTCCAATAATTCTTGGAACCTTATTTGGATTAATTTTAGTAATAATTCCTTCCTCAATTTTTCCCAATCCTCTTCCTTTGATCGTCATATCAATTCCACGAGCATTAATTTCAGAAATCTTTGCAACAACCATATCCCCAATATCCATTACTTCATCTAAAGCATTTTTGTTTACAAATTTTGGAACTTCTGTTAAAGGAATAAATCCATTATCTGCAGCACCAACATCAACAACCCATCCATTAAAAGTAAGCATCTCAACTTTTCCAATAATTACATTTCCTCTTCGAGGTTGATAAGTTCCAGAAAGTGGAATAACTTTTACAAGTTTGTTTGATTCTTCTGATAATCCATATTTAATTGCAATAATATCTGAACCCTTTTTCTTAGTTCCTTCTCCAGGAAGATAATCATCGCCTGAAACAATAATCTCTCCAGGTATTACAATTTGTCTTTTATTTTCTGTCATTTTCTATTAATTAATCAAAAACTTCCTTTAAAAAGTTATTGGGTTATTCCTCCCTAATTTCCTCTGTCACAGCACTCCCATGTGTAACTGAATTTAATTCATCATAAAAGTCCATAATCAGACCAGCAGGCACACTAACAACTACTACCAAAGAACCATCATTTTGCCAATCTTCTTTTTCTTTATATTCATTAATAATTCCATAAACTCTTCCAGTATGTATTGCAGGAACAGTAATTTTAACTTTTTTAGTTTCTAATTTAATTGGAATCACTTTGGACAATTGTTCTAAAATATTGCTAACTTGTTTTTCAATGGGAATATTTTTTAATTGAACATTTGCTTCATTTAAAGCATTTTTAATTCTCTCTGCAGAAATAGGATTTTTTGTTTGAGGATCAATTGCATTTCTTGCTAAAAAATCAACAACTTGCTTAATCTTTTTCTCTTTCTCTTCATCTCTATAATCTTGGGTTGTTTGCACCTCACCATCTTTAACAATTTTTTCAACAACCTTTTGAACATCTGAAGTTCCAAATGAAGACTCTAATTCTCCTGAACCAGCAACATCTCCTTTTTTAATATCTGTAAAAATTTTATCTGTTTCAGCTTGAATAGATTCAGATTCTCCTTTTCTAAATTTCATAGCTTCTTCTAAATCAACCATAATCTCATAAACTTTATTTCCTCTTCGTAATCTTGCTATTGTGTTTGTCATTTCAATGCCTCAATTTCTTTTCCCTCAAGCCTTTTTAATCTTGGTTCTTTATTATCTTTTGGAACTTCAATATAAGCAAGTTCAAATTTATCAATATTAAAATTCTTTTCCTGAATTTCTTTAAAAATCTCTAAAGCAACTTTAACACCTTGTTTAATTGTTAAATCTTTTTTAAATTTCTCTCTTAACTTTTCTTTGATTTTATCATCGTTTTCTCCAATTGCATTTGCATAATATGAAAAATAATTTCCAGTAACATCACTTACAAAAAGCATTGGTTTTTTACTATTTATTCCAGCAACCATCATTGCAACTCCAAAAGGTCGCGCACCACCATATTGTGTGAATTGCTGTTTCATATTTGAAAGCTCTTTAATAATTGTCTCTGGTTCAATTGGAGAATCATAGGTAATTCTATGTTGTTGAGCAATAACTTGAGCTTTTTCAATTAAAACCCGTGTATCTGCAGCAATTCCAGCTGAACTTGAAATAATATGATTATCAATTTCATGAACCTTTACAGAAGAAGCTGGAACAATAAGTTTATCTCTGATTCTTTTGTCAGCAATAATAAAAACACCATCTGAACAAACAATACCAATACTCGCGCTACCTAAACGCACTGTTTTTTCAGCATATTCTACCTGAAGCAAATGACCTTCTGGCGAAAACATTGTCGCAGTTCTGTCATAGCCCATTGCTTGATGTTGCATATCCATTGGCATATCCATGTTATAATCCTGAGAAGTTAATAATATGTAAAGCTCTTCTCTATTTTCTTTCCAAAATTAAAGTATCAAGAAGTTTATAAATTTTTTGGGCTATCAGAACAAGCACCAGCTGTTTGATCAATTCTTAAATCCAATAATCCTTGTCTTGCAGCATCATGTTCTACTAAAAATAAATCTCTTTCGGGAGCTTCTTTTTTGAAAATTCCATATCTTCCACAAACTGATTGAGCAAAAGAACCCGCACCAACAACTATTGCGGTCAATGTAACTGCTCCCTGAATAATATAAGGGCCCCAACCATTCATTTGATCAGCAGGAATCGAATAACCAACTCCATGAGTAATTCCATCAAGACCAATTGCAAGACCTGCTCCTAAAAGCCCCCCAGCAATAATATAAAACTCATCACTTAATTTTCTTTCTTTAGAATTAATCCTAGATAAAATATAAGGATTTCCATGAGGATTTTTTAAACTCATTAATATTTTAAGTGTTTTAAACTTTAAATATTTTTTTATTTTGAACTTTTTTGGTTTTTTACTTTTTCAGCATATTCTACCTGAAGCAAATGACCTTCTGGCGAAAACATTGTCGCAGTTCTGTCATAGCCCATTGCTTGATGTTGCATATCCATGTTATAATCCTGAGAAGTTAATAATATGTAAATCTCTTTTCTATTTTCTTTCCAAAATTAAAGTATCAAGAAGTTTATAAATTTTTTGGACTATTTTGTATCATAACCAGAAACATCACAACAGCAATCTTGTGCCCGAATATATGTTCCCAAGGCATTATTATAAGAATTAATTAATTCTGCTCTCTTTAGTTCCCTTTTCATAGAAGCTTCTGCCCTATCAACCTGCAGGTTTAATCTTTCTTCATTAGGGTGATCTATTTCAAATTTCCTCCCAACACTTCCCATATCAATGACTTCTCGAATAAAAAGAGGCTCTTCTTTTATTTTTTCATTTAAATTATTTATTTTGGAAGTATAATCTTCTATTCTTTCTTCAGATTTACCTGCTTCTTCCCTCTGATTTTGATAATCCATTTCTAATTGAGCACAATCACAATCTCCTGCAACAGCATAATTTGGAAATAAACTTGCCACTGCAATTAATCCTGCACCAATAAGACTTGTTAATTTTTTAGCCATAGTTTGTTCAAAAGAAATTGGTTTTATAAACCTTTCTATTTTGTAACCACTTTAAAGTTACTTAATCCCAAGACCCTTCAATGTTCCAGAAACTTTTTCAACAATTTACAATATTTTTTTGTTGTTCACTCCACTCAGAATTCTTTGTCTTTTTCACCCATTTAGCATATTTTTTTATAAATTCTAATCTATCCTTAAAATTTTCTTGTTTTTGTCTTTCAAGTTCTTCAAGATCTATGTTTGGCAATTTCATTTTATATATTTATTAAAACTCTCTTCTATATTAAGTTTGCTATTAAATTCATTAAGCACCCCTTTATCAAGATTTTCCTCAAATAATTCATATAAATATCTTGCATCTTCAATGTCCTTTTCACTCCCAAGAAATAGCTTAAATGAAATCTGTAATTCTATTTTAGAAATTGTTAGATCTTGATTATTAACTAATACTTTTTGATTATTCTCTAATGTCCATTTGTCAAGGTCTGTCTTTGGAAATTTAAACTCCATGTTAGGAACAAATTTATTTTTTAAAGAAAATCTAATTGAATGATTTGTAAGTAAATAATCTTCATAAGCATCTTTAATATTCTCTGTGTTAAGGCATTCAAATTTTTTATAAAGTTCCAGCCATAATTCATTGAACTTTTCAAAACTTATTTTCTCCACAATTAAATCAATATCCTCTGAGGACCTGTTTCTTCCAAACAAGATTGAAACATATCCCGAAACTACAACATATTTTATTTCCAATCTATTCATAACATCACAAAATTCAAAAGTAAATTTATCTAATTCATTAAATTCTTTTTCAAATTCTATTCTTTCTTTAGAAAATTTAATTTCCATTTTTCATTCCCAGCCCCCTCAATGTTCCAGAAACTTTTTCAACAGAAATTTTTTTATCCCAAACAGCAAATGAAGCCCGAACATGATTTAAGGATTCTCGATTAACTCCAATCACAGCAGAATCCTTGTTTTTCTTAACCCAAATCAAGCCAATCTTTGACATTCCAAGAACACCAATAAAATCTTGAATTGCTTTTTGAATTTCATTAATAGAACCTTTAACTAAAAGATATCTCTTGTGTTCTCTCATTGATGGTTTAAGTGGTTTCATAAAATAATTAATAAAATCCAGAATAAAAAGGTTTTGAATCTTCTTTATTTGGAATCCAATCTTTATACTTATCTAAAACCCCCCCAATATCTGTTTTAATATAAGCATTCAAAAATTCTTCATTATAATATTTATTTATCTTCTTAATTAAATCAATTAATTCTAAATCACTTAGTTTTTCTAAAATACTTTTTATAATATCTTCATCAAAACCAGAAAAAACTCTCAAGGAGTCAATATCATTCAGACCCTCATTTACAGCCCATAAAATATCAAATTCTTTTTTATTTAATTCCATATCTATATATGAAAACATTATTAAATAAGTTTTTCCAATTAAATTTATAAAAGAAGGTGAAAAATAGTTATATGGAAGTTTGCACAATTGGTGGATATG
The DNA here is from genome assembly GCA_964603295.1 of Candidatus Woesearchaeota archaeon. GTDB lineage: Archaea > Nanobdellota > Nanobdellia > Pacearchaeales > GW2011-AR1 > CAZRUG01. Next base: position 59,453 of record CAZRUG010000001.1, read on the forward strand.
AAGAAGTAGGAAAAAATATGACTGCTGTTAAGGTCGGAGAAGATGTTGTTATTTTTGATGCAGGAGTTTTTTTACCTGGAGTAATAGAACTTCAAGAAGATGCAACATTAGATTATTCTGAAAAACATTTACGAGCAAAAAAAGCAATTCCCGACGATTTAGTTTTAGATAAAATCAGTTGGTCAGACAAAGTCAGAGCAATTGTAATCTCCCACGCACATTTAGATCATGTTGGAGCAGTTCCATATATTGCAAAAAGATATCCTCGAGCAACAATCTATGGTTCACCATTTACAATTGCTGTTTTAGAAGCTTTAGTTAAAGATGGAAAAGTTTCTGTAAAAAACAAAATTCAAAAAATCAAACCAAATTCAACAATAACAATTCAAGGAAAATCAGATAAGATAAAAATAGAATTTGTTCACACAACACACTCAACTTTGCAATGCGTCTTTCCAGTATGGCACACTAAAGAAGGTTCTTTCTTTTATGCTTTAGATTTTAAATTTGACGACTATCCAACCTTGGGCAATCCACCAAATTATAAAAGAATGAGAGAAATTGGAAAAAAAGGAGTTCATGTTTTAGCAGTTGATGCACTTTATTCAGGAACAGAAAAAAGACCCGGAGGAGAGAAAATTGCTCAGCATCTTTTAGAAGAAGCATTTGCAACAACAAGAGGAAAAGACTCTGCATTATTTGTAACAACTTTTGCTTCACATATTGAAAGATTAAACAATATTGTAAAAATTGGAAAAAGAACTGGAAGAGAAATAGTTTTCCTCGGAAGAAGCATGGCAAAATATGTTAATGCAGCTAAAGAAGTTGGCAAATGTCCTTTTCATAGAGATGTAAAAATACTTTCTTATAAAAAACAAGCAAATGCATTTTTAAGGAAAGTTGAAAAAAATCGTGGAAGATATTTAGTTGTTTGCACAGGTCATCAAGCAGAAGAAGGCTCGATTTTAGATAGGATTGCTCGAGGAGAAACTCCTTTTAGATTTAAGCAAGGTGATAACTTAATTTTTTCTTCAAGTGTAATTCCAGCACCAGTAAATATTGTTGCTCGTGAAAAAATGGACAAGAAATTAAGAAACATGGGAGTTAGATTGCAAACAGATATTCATGTTCACGGACATGGAAGCAGAGAAGGTTTAAGACAATTAATTGAAATCACAAAACCCAAACACATAATTCCTGCACACGGTTCTTTAGAACAAGAAGCACCAATGATTGATTTAGCAAAAGAATTTGGTTACAAATTTGGAGAAACTTCTCATTTAACAAATAATGGAAAGCTTTTGAAATTATAGTTACTCCAAAATAGCAACCTTTTTAAATTGAATTTCTTCTACAACCTAATGAAAAAATTAGATTATCAAGGTATTTTAGATTTATTGGAGAAAGAATATGGTTGCGAAGTAATTTCTCCCAAAAACAGACAGGTTCCTAAAATAGACCCAAAATATGTTTCAGGAGAATTAGAAACATTTGTATTAGAAGAATTAGTTAATAAAATTGAAAATGGAGTTATTATTAAAGATAAATTTAAAGAACATAGACAAAGACGTAATTTCCTTGAAACATTTGGAAGAGAGTATGATGGTTTAAAAAGAAATGTGAGGCAATTTTCAATCCTGGGCTTAACTTATCTTCTGTCCTGTCTTCAAGGAATTGAATTATTAGCTGATTCATTAACTGAAAAAGGTTATGAAACTAAAGCAGAACTTGTTCGAGAAATAAGAGGCCTTGTTGGAGGACCAATAGATAATCATAAATACGATGGTTTTTCACTGGAAGAAAAAATTAATTATGCAGAACTTGTTCGTGACGGAGTTCATGCAGTTTTTAGAGAATTATCAAGATAAAAACTATTTTAAACTCCAATTTCTTAATAATTTAAATAAAGATGGTGAGGCAAGATATTCTAGGTGGCTTAAGAGTTGCAATGCAATCAGGAGACTCTTTGCGAGATGCAATGATGAGTTTTTATTTAGCAGGTTATCAAAAACAAGATATTGAAGAAGCTGCGCGAGCATTACAACAACAAGGAGGGATTCAAGCAATTCAAACTTCAAATAAAAAACAAGAAGAAAACAAACATGAACAAAAAAATCTAGTTCAAGAAATGAAGAAATTAGATAGTAAAACTTCTTTAAAAAAATTTACTCCATTAAAACAAAATAAAATTGAGATTAAAAATCTTCAAAATAAAAAACCTGAAATAAAACAAAAAGTTTCTTCTTATGGAGAAAATAAAACAACTTCAAAAAATAAATTTTCTTATAAACCAAATTCAAAGAAAGATAAAGTTGTAATAGTTTTACTTATTGTTCTTGGGATTATTCTTCTTGGTTTAATTGGAATTTTCTTTTTATATAAACCTGCTATTATTGAGTTTTTCAATAAATTAATGCCATGATTCCAAAGAGTGTTTATCCTCCTGCAGAAGATTCTTATTTAATGCAAGATATTTTGAAAAAAGAAGTCCCTAATTTATTGGAACAAAATCCTGAATTAAAATTTTTAGAAATTGGTCCTGGCTCAGGTATTCATTTAGAAACAGTTCGAAAGCTTGGAATAAAAAAAGAAAATATTTTCTCAGTAGATATAAATCCAGATGCAGTTGCACATTGCTCCTCACTTGGTTTTAATTGCAAACAATCAAACTTATTTGAAAATGTTGAAGACAAATTTGATATAATAATTTTTAATCCTCCTTATTTACCTGAAGATGAACGAGAAGATTGCGCATCTAAAACAGCCACAACAGGAGGCATAAAAGGTTGTGAAATTATTAATAGGTTTCTAAGAGAGTCTAAGAATTATCTAACAAAAGAAGGCAAAGCATATCTTATTACAAGTTCTTTAAGTGGAAATGTTGAATGGGATAACTGGAACAAAAAAATTCTTGGTTCTGAAAAACTATTTTTCGAAGAATTATATGTTTGGGAATTGAGTAGATAGTAAAATTTATAATAATCTATTTTAAGAATTTTAAATGACAAGAATTATTAATATTGTGGATTCAATTGATTACTTAAGTAAAATATTTTATAAAGAAGTTTTTGAGATTAAAGAAAAGCCTTTTTTTGTGGGCTTTCATGGATTTGCAAGACAAGGAAAATCAACTCTTATAAGAGGAATTAGTGATAATCTCAAAGGATGTAGAACTAAAATTTATGAAGTTCCTGTCTATAGACACTGTCTTGAATTACTTTCTAATCTAATCGATAGTTGCCAATGTCCTGATTTGATTTTGTTTCACGAACTTTTTGGAATTCAATATTCTAATTTAGACAGAAAACTTAAAAGTTATCTTTATAGAAGAACTAATACAAATATCTTTGTTGCAAGAAAAATGCCTAATGTATTATCCTCTAGATATGATTATGCTGTTATAGGCGAGAATCCTATTTATTCAATTTCTTCTTAATCTGAGGCAATCTTTCTTCTAAAGGTGGTTTCTTAATTTGGTAAAAAATACCTAAAGGAATCTTTGTATTCTTGTCAATTGAATTATAATCAAATTCTTCTGCTCTTTTCATTGCTTTTTCAAAATTTGTTTTATCATGTTTTTTATCTTCTAAAAAATAAGTGTGTTTTTTGTAATCTTTATCTTGATGAAAAATAATGCAAGGCTGAATAACTTCAATAAATGCAAAACCTTTGTGTTTCATTGCTTTGTCTAAAATATCTTCAATTTGTTTAACATCTGCAAAAACCCGCGCAACAAAAGTTGCTCCTGCTGAAAGCATTATTTTAATTGAATTAATCGGCTCTGTTTTAACACCCAAAGGCATTGTCTTATCTTTGAAACCTTGTTCTGTCGTTGGCGTAGGTTGCCCAACAGTTAAAGCAAAAACCTGATTATTATGAACCAAGTATTTCATATTTGCATTATAACGCGCAGCATGAATTGTGTGCGAAATACCTTCTGCATAAGCATCACCATCTCCAGAAAACCCAATAACATTTAAGTTAGGTTGAGCAAGTTTTATTCCCAACATTGTAGGAGGCACTCGTCCATGAAGAGTATTAATTCCTTTAAGATTTACATAATCAAACATTTTTGCATGACAACCAATTCCAGTCACAAGCGCATAATTATCTCGAGGATCTTTCTGTTTTTCTAAATATTTTTTCAAACCAGCAAGTATCTGAAAGTTATAACATCCAGGACACCAAGTAGGTATTGTCCCAGTGTTTAGGTTTTGTTTTTTTGTTGTCATTTTAATTCCTTATTCATGAATATATCTTCATAATTTGGTTTGTATTTAAATTTTTGATAAAATTGAAATGCTTTTGCTTTTTGATTTGCCATAACAGTAATTTTTTTGATTTTCTTCTTAATACATTCTTCTTCTGCAAAATTTAATAATTTGCTTCCAACGCCCTTTCCTTGAGATTTTGAATCAACATAAAACTCATCAATATAGGCCTCTTTTTTTCCCTCGCCCATAATTGAAATAAACCCCAAGATTTTTTTATCTGCAATATATAAATAAATACTTCCGAGTTCAAAAATTGTTCTTATTTTTTTCAAAGATTCTTTTTCAGACCATTTTTGATTATATGGTTTTTTCCCAGATTCAGCTCTAAATATTTTTGCAATTTCTTTCAAATCTTTTTCAGTTGCTTTTCTTATTTTCATATTAAAATTTAAATCTCCTTTCATATTTTTTATGATTAAACCATTCAAGCAAAACACAAACAATTGACACCTCATCATTTTGTATTGTATAAATTAATCTCCATGCATTTGGAAGATTATATTTCCACAGGTTTTGAATTCCTTTGTTTTTATATTCTTTTGGAATTAGATTCTTTTTCACTTGCATACCAACAAAAGGATTTTGCTTTATGTCATTAATCGCTCTATCTAAAAATTTTGCCAAATCTTTCTCAGTTTTATTTTCTTTTAATTTACTAAATGTTTGTTGAAGAGTTTTATCAATAAAGGCAACCTTTACATTTCTCATTTTATAATTAATCCCTGCTCTTTAATATTTTTAATTAATTCAGGATTATAAGCCCACATAATTTTATCTTTGTAAAAAATAATCTTTCCAGATTTTTCTAAATAATCAAGAATAACTTTAAATGTTTGATATTGAACTTTTTTAGGAAGAGCTTTCCAGAGTTGCATTTTTGTGGGATAATCTTCTAAATTTTGTATGGTTTCTTCTACCATAAGAACAGTATCTAATCTTGGGTAATGTAATATATTTTGTGCCATTTTTCTATTGTATATATTTATACAATTAAGTATTTAAGGTTTTTGGAAATTCATTTTCATTTTTTAAGCCATCCAACTGATTTAAATAAATTCGCAATATCTTTTCCAGATATCTCTTTTGTTTTTTTGTATTCTATCATCCCAACATCCCCCCAATCTCTTTCTCCAACCCATCTCTTAAAAAAGGCCTGCCATCATATCTTAGGATTTTGTTTTTATCCTCGATATTTATTCCAGTATTTTCTCTTATAACATCACCCAATAAACCAGTTGAATTATTTTCAATTAAAATTAAATTCTTATCTTTCAAAATTTTTTCAACTTCTTTTGGAAAAGGTTTCATATAAAGTATTTGCAAAAACCCAACCTCCAAGTTTTTTATTGAATCTAAAATAGCCCCTTTTGTAGAACCCCAAGAAACAATTAAGTTCTTTGAATTTTTCTTTCCATAAATTTTATACTGCTTAAATTTCTTAACAGCTTTTTCAATTTCTTTTCCAACTTTTTGCCTTTCTTCAATATTTTTCTTAACTTGCAAAGCATCTTCTGTTGCAGAACCAACAGAATCTGTTTCATAAGAATTCCATCTCTTTAATTTAGTTTCATGCTTAACTTTTACAAACTTTGCTTTTCCATCAATTGTATAAAATGATTCTCCCAAGTGTTTGTCTGAAACAATTATCGACGGAGTTTTAAATTTCTGGGACAAGTAAAAAGTTTGATTAGTTAATTCTTCTGATTCAATAACATCTCCTGGAGCAACAACTACTCTATTAAATTCTCCATGTCCAGCATTTAATGCAATTTTCAAATCACCTTGTGCAGTATAAGTTGCAACACCTGTTCCAGGCCCAGGCCTTTGTGATAAATAAAACACCAAAGGCACTTGCGCAATTCCACATAAACTCAAACCCTCTGACATTAAATCAAAACCTCCTCCCGAAGTCCCAATCATTGTCTTTGCTCCAGCAATTGCAGAACCAACACCAGCATTAACAACAGCCAACTCATTCTCTAATTCAAAAACCAAAACATTATTCTTAACCTGATCTTTAGCTAACTCAGATAAGATAGGTGTTGCAGGAGTCATTGGATAAGCATAATAAATATCAATTCCAGAGGCCAAAGCACCTTGAGCAATACCTTGATTTCCATTTTGAAAAACAAATTTTTTCTTTTTTATCTTCGGCAAATCAATTGATCTTCGGGCATCATTAAAACCTTTCTGACATTCTTGCAGATTTTTTTCATAATTAGATAATTTCTTAATCCGTTCACCTAACAAATTAAAATCCAATCCTAAAACACGAAACAACCTTCCAGCAAAATACATATTTGAATGTTTCCCTCCAATAATTATTCCATCTTTTTTTATATTTTTTTTATGAATTTTTTCTGTTGATTCATCAATTGAAACAACCACATCAAATTTTGAATCATTGCTATTAACTTCTGAATTTGAAATAGTTAAAATATTAAAATTATGTCCTCCTCGAATTAAACTCTGATAATCTCTAGAATAAAAAACATAATAACCTTTTTCAACAAGTGCTTCTGCTAAAACATGAGTTAAAAGATTTGGTCCCTGCCCAGCTTTTCCTCCGATTAGAATGTTTGTTCTCATAAAATCCTCCCTAGCATATATGTATCTGCATATTTTTTATTATCTAATAAAAGACCCTTCTTTTTTATTCCTTCTATCTTAAATCCTGCCTTTTTGGAAATTTTCCAAGAGGAAATATTTTTTACAGCAACTTCTGCTTCAAGTCTCTTAAAGCCTCTTTTCTTTGCTTCTTTAACAGCAGTTTTTAGTAAAAGAGTTCCAATTCCTCTTCTCTGATAATCTGGATGAACACTCCATCCCCCTGATAATCTGTGCCGAGTTCGTCCTTTTTCTTTTGCTAAGAAAAAAACAGAGCCAACTATTTTATTATTGATTTCTGCAACAAATATAATTGAGGTTTCTTTATTAAAAGAATCTTTCCATTTTTCTAAATCTTTTTTTGTTCTTTTTTTATTGCTCCCAGTATAATTAAAAACCCCTTTTTTTAGTCCTTCATTAAAATTTTCTGCAATTCCAACTTCATCGCCCTTTTTCGCTTTTCTAATCACTACATCACCACCCTTCATATTCAATAAAACAAAATAACTTATTTAAGTTTATCTAAAAATTCTTCAATTAATTGTTCTTTCTCTTTTTCACTAACTTTTATTGAAGAAGCTTCATAGATCTTCCCGAAATTATTAAGTTTATTTTTAGTCTTCCAAAAAGGTCCTTTTTTAATCAGCCAATCTGGAAAATTTTTTTTATTTTGAATAAAATAATCTAAAAACAAATCAGGCTTTTGTATTTTCAAGGAATTCCTTAATCGTTTAGATACTAAAATCGGTGTATCTCCACTTGGAGAGTTATTCTCGATAATTAAGATCTTTTTCCCTTTTATCTGTTTAAGAGTTCTATCAATGGATTGATTGTATCTTTTTTTCTTCAAAACATTTTCATTTTTTCTTCCACAAATTAAATAATGGATTTTCCATCCTTGAGCTTCAAACAAAATTGCATAAGGCAAAGCACCTCTTAAAACACAAACAGCAGAATCATAATCCTCTTTTGGAATATTTTTAATTTGTTTTAGAATATGTGTTGGAAAATGACCTTTTTTCCCATAGTCTCTTTTAATTTTATTAATAAAAGACTTTGAATCATTAACATAATATCTACTAAATTTTTCCCATTTTTCTCCTACCTTTTTATTCAAGAGTGAGAATAATTGCCCCTCTTTTTTCATAAGTAATTTATGAGGAAATATTATTTAAACTTTCTCAATCACTTCACAAACTCAATTTTTTCCCAATCAAAAATAGGCATTGAATTAACTTCAATAATATTTTGCAAGAATTTATCTTTTATTTCTGAAATAAGTTTATATAATTCAAAAATATTTTTTGTATAACATCTAAAATCAATGTCAGCATATCCAAGATATCTTGAAACACTTTCAACATTCCCTTGCTTTTTGAGGAATTGTTTAATTAATTTATAATTCTCAGAATCTAATTTCTTCAAATGTAAAAAAACTCTAAAATGTAAAAATCCTAATTTCTCATAATTTATTTTTGTTTTATATCCGATTATTATTTCCTTTTTTTGTAAAGAAAGAATTCTGTTTTTTACCCCATTTGCAGACATTTTCAATTTTCCAGCTAATTGCACAAGGGTTAATCTACAATTATTAGAAAGCAATTCTATAAGCTTTTTTTCTTTATCATCAATGGAAATGTTTTGTTTTTTTATTGATGTATTAAACTGCAAAGTTTTAGAATTTTCAATTATATCTATATTAAAATAACTACTTTCAATTTCACTGGTTATTAATTTTTCTTTGATTTTATCTGATTTATTAGATATAATTTTTTTAAGAATGTAATCGAGTTCTTGATTATTTCCTGCACTAATTGCAATTGTCATATCCCAATGACCTGCATTTTTTCCGACACCAATTACGTCTTTATTTTTTTGAATTTCCTGAAACCATTGCTTTTCAATTTGAGAAGAGATTCTAATTGTTTTAATATAAACTACATAAATAGTTTTTCCTAATTTATTTAAATCAATAATTGCATTATATCCCTGAATAATTTTTTCTTTCTCTAATTTTTCAATTCTATATTTTATAGCTTGCTTTGATATTTTCAGTTTTTTAGCTAAGCTCGCATTGGTAACTCTTGCCTTCATTTCTAATTCAACGAGGAGCTTTTTGTCTTTTATATCTAACATATTAACTTTATGCAATTATATTATATAAATATTGCGTTTTGTTATAATTCTTTCTCTGGAAATTGTATATATTTATAGATGCTATCTAAAAATAAGAGGTCAATGTTTTCAACTGAATTATTTAGAATATCTGCTATCTCATCGTAGGTTTTACCAAGTTCAGTTGGATTCTCGGATAAAACATAAATTATACAATCATAATCTCCCTCTAATTTGGCACAATAAAATATTCTTTGGTTTGTTGCTAAATACTCTTTAAATTTTTTCTCAAAACCCTTTCTTTTGAAATTAATCAAAAAATAATTTGTGTAAAGATTGTATTTTTTAAAATTATGAATTAAACCAAAATTATTAATAAATTTTTGATCAACAAATTTTTTCATTCTATAACGAATTGTTTCGTGATTTAATCTGGTTGCTTCTGCAAGTTCTTGATAATTTGTTCTTGGATTTTGAAGAATGGCTTTGATAATTTTTTTATCAATATAATCTAAATTAATTTTTTTATCCAAAGGGGTTTCTGCATATAGTTTCGTGTTTAGTTTGTATACAAAGTTTTTTTGGTTTGAGGGAATTTTAGATTTAACATTAATTGGAGGAATTATATTAGTAAACCTCTTATAAATACCTCTAAACTTGGCAATCTTTAGTTCTTTAATTGGGATAACAGACCTAATTTTTTTAAGTAATTCCTTGAGTTCTCTTTGGGATTTTGCGAGAACTAATAATTGAATATCAAACTTACCATAACTAGAATTAATATGTATCAGATTCTGTATTTTTGATAGATTTGAGAAATTATCTATTTTACTTTTTAATTTAATCCAAATATGATAACTATCATATCCGAGCATATGGTAATTAAATTGGACATTGAATTTTGCTAATTCTTGTTGATTTATAAGTTTGTCAATTTGATAAGCAACAGAATCTTCAGATAAACCAACAGATTTTCCAATATCTTTATTAGTAAATCTGCAATTAATTGATAACAATTCCAATATTTTCTTTTGTCTTAAATTTAGCTTCATAGAGAAAAAAGGACAACATTACTTATAAAATTATGTATTTATCGCAAAATTAAATAGTTTATCTTATATAAACATATTGTATTACTCTTCTATGGTAGTTAAAAGGAAACAAAAAACAAGCAATCAATTTGAATATCAGAATATATTTGAAGGGGTTCAAGAAGGAAATTATCGAAGAGCAACTAGTTTAGCTAGAGATAATAACTCTCAGATTATTTCTTCAAGAGAATTAGCTGAAGCTATACCTCAAATTCATTCTGAAGGATTTGAGGGGAACATCTTAACTTCAACAGGATATTTATTTAACCGAGAGAAAGGATTGTATCTCCAAGAGAATACAGCGCCTATTCAAAATTATTCTTTTGAAAAATATGGGTCTAGAGAAATAGAAATCAAGGAGAGAGATTTAATAAAGCGTCTAAAAGAGGGAGATTCTTCTGTAAGATTTATTCCCAATGAAGAAATATCCAGATTGCCTTATGATGGTGTAATTAAATTTTTAGATTTTAAAAATAATAAAGTAGCTCAAACTCTTTTAGGCGAAGAAGGAATCGAGAATTTAGTAAATATCGCAAAGAATCAACAAAACGATAGAGGTTCGCATGACACAAGAATTAATTTTTGCGTTCCATATCAACATTCAAGGATTAATACAGGTTTAATTTATCTTAGATTGAGTAGGCCATTTAGCAATCCTATGTGCGACCAATCGAGAAATCATTATTTAACTGTGGGGAGTAATTGTCACATTAATATTTTAAAAGGAATGGCCTTTTCAAAAGTTATTTAAACCTAAATCAGAACATAAGAAAATGAAAAAATCACCTAAAAACGAAATCGAAAATCTAAGAAACATTTGTGAAAGAAATGGTTTTGAATTAGTGGAAACTTCTGTTGGAGGAGAATCATTTAGTTATTATGTGATTCCTCAATCAATGCAACCAAACTTCTCGGATTTTGTTATAAGGGCAACAGGAGAACCAGAACACGGATATGTTTTAGGTATTTCAGATTCAGTTCCAGAAGAACACAGAAAATACGCTGTTTTCCACGAATATACAGAGTTTATGAAAATTGGAATTGATACAAAAGATAGATGTGTTCAAGCTTTAGAAAAAGAATTAGAACAAGTTCCAGATTCAATTAAAAGCGAGTATATCGCAAGAAGACAGGATTTTTTCAAAAATGCAATTAGATTCTGCTATCAAGATAAAGAACACTACACTCAACAAGACATAAAGGAATTTGGCAAGAGTTTAGCTCGTTTGTATAAAGAGAATAAATGATAATCAAAAACCCCAACAATCTTTAAATACTTCTCAGGTTTTTCTCTCATATGCCAAGATTCGCACACTTATCAGATGTTCATTTAGGAGGTTGGAAGCAAAAGCCACTGCAAGATTTAAATTTTGAGTCCTTTAAATTAGCAATAGAAACATGCATAAAAAAGCGAGTTGATTTTGTATTGATTGCAGGAGACTTGTTTGACACAGCTTACCCTCCAATTGAAATCTTAAAAGAAACATTTGCACAATTTAGAAAACTCAAACAATCAAACATTCCTTGTTTCATTATAGCAGGCTCCCATGATTACTCTGTTTCAGGAAAAACCTTTTTAGATGTTTTAGAAAAAGCAGGATTTTGTATAAATGTGACTTCATTTTATACAGAAGGAGAGACAGAAGAAAGAAATGAAAAAATATTTTTAAATCCACACATTCACGGAAACATTGCAATTTATGGTTATCCTGGAAAAAAATCTGGTTTAGAAATTCCAGACTTGCGAAGAGTAAAACTAAACGATGCACCAGGAATGTTCAAAATTTTTATGCTCCATACAACAGTTGACAAAGCAAAAGGCACACTTCCAATTGATGCATTAGAATGTGATTGTGTTCCAAAAGCAGATTACTATGCACTTGGACATTTACACATTGACTGGAAATACCAGAACTTTGTTTATCCAGGACCAATTTTTCCAAACAACTTTCAAGAACTAAAAGACTTAAAATACGGAAGTTTTTATATTGTAGACACAGATTCAACAACATGGTTAGAAAAAGTAGAACTTAAAATAAAATCTATTGAATTTTTAGAAATACAAATCACAAACGCAACAACTGCAACAGAGAAAATAATATCTGAATTAGAAAAAAGAGACTTAGAAGATAAAATAGTTTTATTAAAAGTCAAAGGAGAATTAGGAATTGGAAAAAACTCTGACATAAAATTCAATCAAATCGAGGATTATTTAAATCAAAAAGGTGCATACTTTATGCTCAAAAATACACATGATTTAAAAACAAAAGATGTTGAATTAGAAGTTGTATCTGAAGACATTTCTGAAGAAAACATTGAACAAGAAACAATCAAAGCATATTCTAAACAAAACCCTTCTGATTTTAATCATTTAATTTCTGAATTAATGAACTCATTTGGAATTGAAAAACAAGAGGGTGAAACAACAGAAAGTTTTAACACAAGAATCTTAGATGAAGCCAGGAGGATTTTGAATTTTTAAGAATCCCCTATTTTCTAATAATAAAAAACATTTAGAGTTTATAAACTTTGTCCCTTGTTACTAAAGAGTAGTTAAATTTATAAAGAAAAACCCATTAAAACTTTTAATGCCTCAAAGAAAAAAAGAGAGCGAATACCCAAATTTGCAATTCATTAAAGACTTGTGGGGATTTTTTGCAAAAAATAAAGGAAAGTTCATATTTTTTACAATTCTATTGGGAATTGCAAGCACACAGGCATTAATTGTACCAATTATTATTGCAAAGATAGTAGATTTTTTTATCCAGGAGCAACAAAACTTATCAATTTTTTATATGTATTTGGGAGTTTTACTTGGGGTAAAAATTTTTACAAGTATATTAAGATTAAGGGCCAAATATAATTTAGGAGTTATTTCTGCAGAAGTTCAGAAAGAAACAAAAATTAAATCATTAAATAAATTAATGCAAGGGGATCTTGTTTGGCATGAAAAAGAATTAGTTGGAGGAAAGATTCAAAGAATTTCTGAGGGAGTAAATTCAATTAAAAATTTTGTAAAAAGATGGAATAACCAGGGAGTAAATTTGATTGTTAATTTAATTGGTATCCTTTCTGTTTTTGCATACTTTAATATCAAATATGCTTTATTAGCATTATTATTTATGGTTGTTTATTTATTTGCCGAATTTACATTTAATAAAAAAATATCTTCTAAGACATTGAAAGTCAATCTTGCTGGAGAAGTAGCTTCGGGCAAAGCATATGAAATCTCTTCAAATATTGTCACAGTAAAATCATTAGGGATTGAAGATTCATCAAAGAGAGAAATTCTTCAAAATGAACAAGAGGTCTTTAATGCAAAAATATCTAAAAGTAGATTAAATAATCTAAAGTGGATAGTTCTCCACACAATTGCAGCAACATTTTACGCACTTTTCATATTAACTGTTGGAAAAGATATTCTTGCAGGAGAATTAAGTGCAGGTGTTATTGTTATTTATATTAGTTATCTTTCACAATTACAAGGAATGTTATTTATAATATCAAGTGAATCCGAAAACCTAATTGATATTAAATATGGAATTTATAGATTAATGGAAATTTATAATTTAATTCCAGATATTAAGGAAGATGGGGCAAAGGCCATCAGAAATTGGAATAAGATTTTTGTTAGAAATTTATCTTTTAAATACAAAGATGAAGAAGTTTTAGAAAATTTTAATCTAGAAATAAAAAAAGGAGATAAAATTGGAATTGTTGGAATTTCTGGAAGTGGAAAATCAACATTCTTTAAATTGCTATTAAAATTATATCTGCCTGTCAAAGGAATGATTTATTTTGATAAAAGGCCTATTGATCAGATAAAAAAGAATTCTTTATTGAAGAAGATTTCAATTGTCCCCCAAGAAACTGAATTATTTAATCTTTCTTTGAGAGAGAATATTTTGATTGCAAAAGGGGGAAAATTTGATAAAAAAGATTATCAAAAAGCAATTAAAATTAGTCAAGTAGATAAGATAATAAGAAAGCTTGAAAAAGGAGAAGATTCATTGCTTGGAGAAAAAGGTATAAAGTTATCTGGGGGAGAACGTCAAAGATTAGGTATTGCTAGAGCAATATATAAGAATTCAGATATTATTATTTTTGATGAAGCAACCTCTAATCTAGATTATGTTGTTGAGAGGAAGATACAAGAGTCTTTAGATAAATTATCCAATAAAACAATTATTGTCGCAGCCCATCGTTTATCCACATTAAGAAATATGGACAAGATTTTGGTGATGAAAAAAGGAAAGATTATTGAAAATGGAACTTATGAAGATTTGATAAAAAAGAAAGGAGAATTCTATCATATTTGGAAAAAACAAGGTGGAAAAAGATAGCCCATCACAATCATCTTTAAATACTTCTACTAAATTTTACTGGTATCAAATAGGTGCATGAAAAAATGAAACTAAAAAAAATATCAATTGAAAATATTAGAAGCTATAAGGCCCAAGAAATTGAATTCCCAGAAGGAGCAACTCTTTTATCAGGAGATATTGGGGCTGGAAAAACAACAATTCTTTTAGCAATTGAATTTGCATTATTTGGATTGCAACCTGGACAAAGAGGAACATCTTTATTAAAAAATGGAAAAGATAATGCAAAAGTTTTGCTTGAATTTGAAGTTGATGGAAATCAAATAATTATTGAAAGAAGTTTAAAACGAGGAAAATCTATTTCACAAGATTCAGCAGCAATAACAATAAATGGAGAAAAACAAGAACTTGCTGTAACAGAATTAAAAAGCCGTGTTTTAGATTTACTTGATTATCCAAAAGAGTTTGCAAAAAAACAAAATCTTTTATATAAATTCACTGTTTATACTCCTCAAGAAGAAATGAAACAAATAATTTTGCAAGATTCTGAAACAAGAATAAATACTTTAAGACATGTTTTTGGGATTGATAAATATAAAAAAATATTAGAAAACATCTCAGTTGTAACTTCAAAAATCAGAGAAGAAAAAAGACTCAAAGAAGGGATTACATTAAACATTGAACAAGACAAACTTTTAGTTGTTTCTAAGGAAGAAGAACTTGAAGAAAAACAATACAATTTAAAATCAACAGAAAAAGAATTATTTGAATCAACAGAAAAAAGAAAAAAAATCCAAGAAGAAAAACAAGAGATTAATGAAAAGATTGAAGAGAAAAATAAACTTGAAAAAGAAATTGATAAAACAAAATTAATGATTTCAAATAAAAACGAATTACTTTTTGGAAATAAAAAGAAAATAGAACAAATAAATCTACAAATAAATGAATTAAATGAAATAAAATTTGATGAAAAAGATATAGCTACAATCCAAGAATACATAAATGAATTAAAAAAAGAAAAAGAAAAACTTGATTCAGAAAATCTTACAATTAGTTCTGAGATTACTTCTTTAAATTATAAAAATAAAGAAAATGATTCTATTAAAGAAAAATTAAAAGTTATTGAAGTTTGCCCAACTTGCCTGCAAGATGTTAATGAATCATATAAAAATAATGTAATAAATAAGATGGATTCAAATATTTCTACAAATACTTCAAAGATAAATAAACTTAATAAAAGAAAACAAGAAATCTTAGATAGAAATCAAGAAATTTCCCGAGAAATTTTAATGAAAGAAGAACAAGTCCAAGATTTAAATATTTTAAAGATAAAACTCCAAGGAATTAAAGAAAAACAAGAAAGCATTTTGGAAATTGAACAATCAAATAATCAACTTAATCAAGATATAGATTTTTTAAATTCTCATTTAAACACATTAAAAAATAATGTTCTTGAATTAAATAAATATCAATCAATTTTTGAAGAAAAACAAATGCAATTAGAACAAGCATTGAATAATGAAAAACAAATTGAAATTAGGGTGGCTGAGTTAAGAAAAGAAATTTATATGATTGAAAAATCAATTCAAGAATTGCAAGAGAAAATTGCAAAAGCAGAAGAAGTAAGGCAACAAGCTGCTTATCTTTCTGAACTTGAAAATTGGTTAACAAAAAAGTTTATTCCATTAGTTTCGCATACTGAAAAAAATGTTATGATTAAATTAAAAGCAGAGTTTTCCAAATTATTCAAACAGTGGTTTAGTATGTTAGTATCAGATAATTTTGAAGTTAGGTTAGACGATGATTTTACTCCAATAATTGAACAACAAGATTATGAAATTGATTATGTTTATCTTTCAGGAGGAGAAAGAACTGCAATTGCTCTTGCATATAGGTTAGCATTAAATCAAGTAATCAACTCTTTATTAAGTAAAATTAAAACAAAAGATTTAGTAATCCTCGACGAGCCAACAGATGGTTTTTCAGAAGCACAATTAGATAAAATGCGAGATGTTTTACAAGAACTAAATGTTTCTCAATTAATCATTGTTAGTCATGAAAGAAAAATAGAAGATTTTGTTGAAAATGTTATTAAATTAAAAAAAGACAAGGGAATTAGTAATGCTGAAATAATTAAGGATTAAATTCTTCTCCTCTCGCTAGTGCTTTATGTTCATCTATTTTTTGATCACTCATTATAGTCGCGACATAAAGAAAAAGAAAACTTGTCACTCCCAAGGCTATCTGATGGCCATGAAATTCATTTGTTGTTCCAGATAAATAATTCATTAATTTCTGATATACAATTGAAGAAGTTCCTGCAACTGCCAAAGTGTGTGTTCCAATAAGAAGTTTATCTCTTTTATTTCTATATTCTTCTGCAAGAGTATTATGAACAATTTCTCTATTTGTTGATCCCTCAATCAATCCTTTTTCTTCCAGGTTTCTAATATAATTATCTGTTGGTGTAATGACGTATTTTGTTGCTCCAACTAAATTTTTCACTCTATTTGAACTTCAACTTGGAAAATTTTTAATACCTTTTTTTAATGTTGGAATATCTTTATCAAAACAATTTGTATTCTGTGCCTCCTCTTGGCGAGCAATATTTTCAAGAAGCATATTTTCTTTATTCTGCCTGAGCTCTGTGCTGCTCTGTTTTAATTGCATTTGAAAGTGTCAAAGCACCTGAAACTAATAATCCTGTCATAAAAGCACCAATTCCAAGACCACTAAAATTATCTCTTCCCAAAGAACTATTAATTAAATGCGCAGTAACACCTCCTGTAAAAAGAGTATAACCTGCAATAAAATAAGTGTCTCTTGCTTTTTCATAAGCATGAACTAATGTGTTATTAGATACTTTTCTGGCTGAATATCCTAAATTACCTTCTTTTTCTTTTATATAGTCACTTGTAGGAATAGCTAAATAATGAACACTCTCCCCAAGATTTTTTGCTCTTTGTTTAAACCAATCTTTCAAACAATTTGCAATAGAAGTCTCTGAGTTATCCGATCTATCTTGAATTGTGTTTTCAAGAGGCATAAAAAAATAAAGCCATTATTTTTTATAAACTTTTTGATGTTCCATAATATATTTAATAAACACTCAAAACATCTGCAACTTCATTAATTCTATTAAAACAAAGAATATTATTATCTTTGAAAATATTTTTAGCAGATTTCATTGATTTTTCTCCTAGAAAACACGCAACAACAGTTTTGTTTTTCGCAAATTTAATAATCTCTTTAGCAGTTTGCTCTGGTTGAGACATTGCCTGCGGAGTTAAAATAACAATCAAAGAATCATAATTATTCTTTAAATTTTTTAGTGCTTTTTTGTAATCTCCTGCATTTGCATCTCCTAAAATATCAAGTGGTTTTCCAATAATCTCCAAACCTCTTTTTACACAAGCATCAGACATTAAAGCACCAGCTCCACCAGCATTTGTAATAATTTTAATTTTTCTATCTTTAGGAATTTTATTTAACTTAATATAATTAAATGCACTAAAAATTGAAGAAGCAATTTTAACCTTGCACTGCCTAAACACACCTCTGTAAATATCATATTCAGTTGCTAAACTTCCAGTATGACTAAATGCAGCTTTAGAACCCTCCTCAGTTTTACCTGCCTTAATAACAATAATTTCTTTTTTTGATTTTTTACAAACCTCAATAAACTTTTTACCTTGCTTAACTTTCTCAACATAAAGAACAATCTTTTTTGTGTTGCTATCTTTTTCAAAATATTCAAGCCATTCATTAAATTCTAAATCAGCCATATTTCCCAAACTAACAAAACCAGACAATTTTGAATCTTCTTTGTCAAAAACATAACTTGCTAAAGCACCACTTTGACTAATAAAAGCTGTGTCGCCTTTTTCAATAAAACAATTTGCAAAAGTTGTATCTAAATCTAAATAAGGATTTGCAATACCAAAACAGTTTGGACCTAATAAATTAATTTCATTTTTTCTTGCAATTTCAACTAATTCTTGTTCTTCTTTTTTATTGCCAGATTCAGAAAAACCAGCTGAAATCACAATAACATTTTTAACTTTTTTTTCAACACATTCATTTAAAACTTCTTTAACAAACTTTGAAGGAATAGCAATAACAACCAAATCAATTTGATTTTCATAATCTAAAATACTTTTGTAAACTTTTTTATTAAAGATGGTTCCATCCTTGATATTAATTGGAATAATTTTCCCCCTGAACTTTTCTAATTTTTTCATTAAAATTCCTCCAACCTTGTTTTTATTTGAAGAAGCACCAACTACTGCAATTGATTTTGGATTAAAGAATTTTGATAAGTCACGACTTTTCATAATATATAAAGAAAAGAATTAAATATAAATGTTTCTTGTTTTTTACATGAAGTCATTAACAGAAAAAAGTGCATCAAGTTTTCTTAAAGAGCAAGGTTTTGATATAAATGAATTTATATTTGTTAATAATAAAAAAGATTTAGAATCTGCATTAGAGAAAGTTGGTTATCCTTGTGTAATGAAAGTTTCAAGTTCAAAAATTGTGCACAAGAATAAAGTTGGTGGTGTGAAGTTAGATATTGGAAATTTCAAAGAAGCATTGCAGACATTTAATAAATTAATGAACATTAAAAATGCAGAGGGTGTTTTAATTCAAAAGCAAATTCCTGGAAAATGGTATCTACTTGGTATTAAGAAAACTCCTGAATTTGGGCATGCAATTGTTTTTGGAGCAGGAGGTATTTACACTGAACAAATCAAAGACACTTCATTTAGAATTACTCCTTTAACTAAGAAAGATTGCATTTCAATGATTAATGAAACAAATATTGGAAATAAATTAAATAAAAAAGAAAAAAAGATAGTTATTGATAACTTATTAAAACTCTCAAAGTTAACAAAAGATTTTCCAGATATTCAAGAACTTGATATAAATCCATTAATGATTTACAAGAACAAAGGTTTGATAATTGATTCTAGGATTGTTTTTACCTAGGTGTTATAACAATCTTTAAAAACCCACATTTCGATTTCATCTTGTTTTAAATTAATCTAAAGGAGGATAAATGAAAAAAACAAATTTTTTGCTAATGGCAATTATTTTATTAAGCATAGCTTCGCTTTTAGGAAGTTTTGTAGTAGCATTTAAAGACAATTCTATTACTGGAAATGTTATTGAAGATCCCTTAAATAATTTAACAAAAGAAATAAATAATTCTCTTATTGATTTTTCTCAATTACAAAAAACAGAATCTCAGATCAAAGAACTTTTAAGAAATAAACAAGACTCTTATCAAGAATTATCTAATTTAATGTATGGGCTTGGAGATGTTTTTGGAACAGCATATCCCGAATCAGAATTTAAACCCTATTTTTATAATGAAGCACAAAAACTTTCAATTAGATCACAACAAACTCAATATACTCAAGAAGATCTTGAAAATAGTTTAGCTGAATTAAAAAAAATGCAAAAACAATTAGAAGAAGTTAATAATGAATTAAATAAAATACATTTTGAAATAAAAGAAAACAAAAAACAAGAATCTGCTATTTCTCCAATAACTTATTTTCTTATTGCAATTAATTTTCTTGTTTTAATAATCTCAATTGTTTTAGCAAAAGACCAGATTGTTAATGTAAATATTTTTCATACATTAGACAAAAATAAAAGTTAAAAAAATAAAAAAGTTTAATTAGTTGCTGGTTGCTTCACCAACATCATTAAGGAATTCTTGTGCTTGGCCAACTAAGTTCTTGCTCCATTTCCAACATAATCCATCTCCAATTCCCACATCACAATTAATACCTGGATCATCAGAAACAATTCCTCCAACAATTCCCCAGGTTCCAAGAATTGCAATTAAAATAACTGCAATAATTAACATTGTTTTAATTTTCATAAAATAATTACTCAATAGATGTTTTTAATTGTTTTGGGCTTTTTAGAAATATGGAAATTTATTCAACACCCTATGCAAAGCAACTGTGTTGGCGAGCATAGTGATAGAGCATTGAAAATTTTCACGCACTTTGCAAAGTTTAATTTGCAACCGCAACAAAGTGAGGACTATGGGGTTAAAATCTTTGATTTTGACGCCCCGACCGAGATTCGAACCCTCGTCTTGCGAGCCACAGTCACACGTTCTACAATTAAATTACCATCGCCATTATGAGATTTATATTAAGTCTAAAGTTTAAAAGTTTTCTTTAATTTACAGAGATACCCCACAACATTTAAATACTCTTTTGACTTTTTTAAAAAATGATAGTTAAAACAGATAAAGCTTCCAACTGCATTGATTTCAGTTGCACGAGAATAAATCGTGAAGCTTCTTGTCGGCATAATTCGAAATAATAGTATATTCAATTCGAAGAAATATCTTGGTATCTTTAATCAGATAAATTTAAAAAACAATTTAATCTGGCTTAAACGTTTTTGGAGGTTTAAATGAAATTAGCATTTGATAAACTAGGGGGCTTAATTCCTGTTGTAACCCAAGATTTCCGGACAAACGAAGTTTTAATGGTCGGTTTTATGAACCAAAATGCGTTTGAAGAAACTTTAAAAACATTACAAGCAACATATTGGAGTAGAAGTAAAAATCGCCTTTGGAAAAAAGGAGAAACTTCAGGTAATGTCCAGGAAGTAAAACAAATATTAATTGATTGCGATAACGACACACTTTTGTTAAAGGTGCACCAAATAGGTGGTGCGGCGTGTCATACTGGTTATAGGTCATGTTTTTATCGAGAAATGGATTCAAAACAAAATACAAATATAATCGGTAAAAAACTATTTATGGAGGGTGAACTTTATGGAGAAAAAAATAAGCAACACTAAGGAAAATAAAAATAAAATTGTACTTGGCCTACCAAAAGGGAGCTTGCAAGAAGCAACAGCCAAATTGTTTGAAAAAGCTGGATTTGAGATTTCCATTCCTGAAAGGTCATATTTTCCTAGCATAAATGATCCAGAAATAGAGTGTATTTTATTAAGAGCGCAAGAGATAGCCGGATATGTAGAGGCTGGTATCCTTGATGCAGGTATAACTGGTTATGATTGGATTCAGGAAACTAGGGCAGATGTCCATGAAGTTGAAGAATTTATTTATGGTAAAAAAGGCTTTAGTGCAGTAAAGTGGATTTTAGCTGTTGCAAATGAATCTCCAATAAAATCTGTTCAGGATTTGGAAGGGAAAAGAATAGCTACAGAAACAATGAATCTTACTAAAAATTTCTTAAAAGAAAAAGGAGTAAACGCTAAGGTAGAATTCTCTTGGGGGGCAACAGAAATAAAAGCTCGTGGACTTGTTGATGCGATCGTTGATGTTACTGAAACAGGATCTTCCTTAAAAGCAAATAATTTAAGGGTAATTGATACAATCTTAGAGTCAACAACTAGATTAATTGCAAATAATGATTCTATTAAAAACGAGTGGAAAAAAAATAAAATTTATGGTCTAGCATTGCTTCTAAAAGGGGTAATGTTAGCAGAGAAGAAGGTCTTAATGATGATGAATGTAAAAAAAGAAGATGTAGAAAATGTGACAAAAGCTCTTCCAGCACTAAACACGCCAACAATAACACAACTGACTAATCCAGATTGGTTTGATGTTATCACAGTTGTAGATAAATTAACTGCAAGAGACATAACCCCTAAACTTAAAATGCTTGGTGCAAGGGATATTTTAGAAATTCCTATTAATCGTATTATAATCTAAGCTGACTATACCAATTTTCAATTCTATCTTGATTAACACAATTATTATAGATTCCAAATTGTGGTTCTTTCTCGGCTAATATAGCGACCCCTGTAGATAATCCAAATAAAATCTCTTCGCCTATAACGTTGTTAGGAAGATATTGTGCGAATCCATCGGGGGTTAGAGATAAATCTGGAGCTATCTGATGAATCTTTTGGAAGGATGTATCTTTATCATAAATAAATAGAATTTTATTCTCCAGGTTAGAAACATCTTGGTTTGGATATCTTGAAACTCTTTTTTCTCCCCTTTCAATATCATTTACTCCCAGATATAAATGGGAAATCCCATTTGGTTTTAAATGATTAACACAGCCAATTCTTGCATCTCCAATTGCCCCCCTAAAAGTTAATAAAGTTAAATCAAGGGCCATTAGAGGATTCATTCCATCTTGTAGATTCTCTTGAGTTCTTTTACACATATGACCATTAAAACTAATTAAATAATCTCCACATTGTTTGTTCAAGAATCTAATACAAGAATAATTATCTACCTCAGGGTCTTGATTTGTGGAATGATCTTCATATCCTTTTTTTGGGAAGACATTTATCTTTTTCTTCCCTGCATTCACTCTTAGTTCTCGATAGGGGATACTTTTGCTTGCTAAAGTAAAAAATACAAAAGGCTTACCAAGATATTGCCCACCTCCAACAATCCTTGAAGTATATATATCTTATTATCATTATTTTAAGTCATATATTCTTGGTTTAAATTTAATAAACTTAAAAGTAGATTAATTTAAGTTCATTAAATCAATATACAGCTGGGAGAATTTTTGTAGATTTTCTTTCTCGACATACTCATCCACTCTATGGCACATGTTCGCGTGTCCAGGACCAAATATAAAAACATCTCCATAATCAGAAAATAGTGCTGCCTCTGTCCACGGGAAATGGACATTAAATTTGTCCTTAGAAAAATACTTTTTAGATAGTTCCTGAAGTTCTTTTGCAAATTTAGATTTTATATCTGACATAAAAGTTTTTCCATAGAAAGTTGCCTGAACTTTAACATTATTGTCAACTTTAGATGCCATTTCCTTAAGCTTTAGAAATTCACTATTAATATCTTCTGAAGGAATTAATCTTCTAGAGACATGAACTTTACAAAAATCTGGAACTGCGTTTGGGGCCGTTCCTCCAGACATGAAACCTATATTAAAAGAGGGTTTTCCAAATAAATCATCTGCCCCCACAGATTCTATCTCTCTTTCATATTCAATAAGTTTATTGCAAAAAAGGATTGCTTTATAGATTGCATTGTTTTCAAGATTATTTTTTAAATTAGTTTTCGAAGAATGCAAGGAGATACCTTCAAATTCAAAGAGTACATCAAGACACCCTTTTTGAGCATAAATAATCTCTTCATCAGTAGGTTCTGCCACAATAACATTGGCACCTTTTAACTTGAACTGTTTTACTAATTCCAAACCCCCTGTTAAAGAGCCTTCTTCGTCTGCATCAAATAAAAGATAAATATCATTCTCTGGAATGTCTTTAATGTTTAAAGCACCATTGATCATGCACGCTAATCCTGCTTTCATATCACTTGCCCCAAGACCATAAATACAAGAATTATCTTCAGATACTTTAAGTGGATTTTTAGACCAACCCTTAGCAATTGGAACTGTATCTGTATGGCCAACAAATACCAATGGTTTATTAGAACCTTTTCCTGGAATTTTTACAACAAGATTGTAAAGAGGTATATTCTCTCCACTTATTGGGTCCACTTTTTCTAAAGGAAATATAGTTGTTTCAAACCGACCAAGACGTAATTTTATATAATCAATTATCTCTTTATTTGACTTAGTACACTGCGAGTCAATTTGAATTAAATCTTTTAAAATTTCATTTACCATTTAGAAAGACCATTGTTTAAGACTTTAAAAACATAATCCCC
Organism: Candidatus Woesearchaeota archaeon; assembly: GCA_964603295.1. GTDB lineage: Archaea > Nanobdellota > Nanobdellia > Pacearchaeales > GW2011-AR1 > CAZRUG01. Next base: position 83,520 of record CAZRUG010000001.1, read on the forward strand.
ATCAAAATCTTTTAGATTCCACATAAACCAATTATTTCCTCTCTCAGGATCAGTAAATAATACTTCTCCATCTTTACCCTTAAAGGTTCTTCCAAATATTTTATGAACTGCTGGATTAATAGTTCGTAATATAAAATGTTTATAATTATCCCTTGCAGCATCTCTTAATTTTATTGTGGAGAGTATAGAGCCATTTCCGCCTCTTTGATAATCTTCTACCACTCCAATTTCTGCCGTATAAAAACATTTTTTATGGTTTATCCCTCTTTCTCTTAAGACTTTGTTTGCAACAGGAAAATTCACACTCTTTGTTGGTTCACTTGGAAATGGATAGCCCCAGCTAAAGCCAACTGGAAAATCGTTCTCCGTTAAGATATAACCTTTAAAGCCAGGTAAAGAGACAGCTTCATCCATTAAAGCTACGTGATCCACATAATCTGGGTAAAATGGAATCGGATTTAATTGCTCGCCACATCCAGGACAAGTATCTAGATTATTCTCTTTACATAAAAATACTAAGCCTCTCGGAACACCTTGTTGATCTCGAGAAACACTTAAATCCGAACACGAATCTTCACAACAAGACCTTTCGGTATATTGCACCATGCAAAAAGAAGGATTCTCTCTTGAAAGTAATGCTCCAGAACAAATCATATCTTCATGCCAGGGGTGCCCTGAAAAAACCTCTTTATATAAATCTTTTAACAAACCAACATTATAAGGTGATATTTTTTCTACAACCTTCTTTTGATTCATATAAATCTTTAGAAAAATATCATTTATAATTATTTGGTTTATATAAAATATACTTTCTAGTTTATATTTTTAACACCCTCAAATTCACTTAATACTTTTCTTTTTAATTGATCTGCAATTTCTTTGTTTTTAATTAAGACCAATTCAATCTCAGTATCTTTCTTTAAGACATTCTTTATAAATGAAGGTATGTCTACTTCTGCTGGAAATGAATGATTTGAATAAAGCTTCTTTATATCATCTGCTAATTTCTTTGGGAGTTTAACTTGCATAATTGTATCTCCAAATACACCTATGTCTGTTTCAGATTTCTCGTCTGACAACATAAAGTTCACGCCTATTTGTTTATAAAATTTTTCAGACCATTTGTCTAAGGAAAAAGAATTTCTTACAATCATATAATGGTTTACGTTCTTTTCTCTTGCTCTGTCTAATTCTGAATATTCTAATTCAGGATAAACTAAAAGCCACCAACAATGTGCTCCATCCCAAATAGTTATGTCTCCTTTCTTCTCAAGGTTTTTATAATAATTATCTTTAATTTTTATCCACATCTTATCTAAGTCAAGTAAGTTCTTGAATTTCAGCGTCGTTGAATTACTTTCGATTTTTGTTTCAATAACTCCTTCGTGAAAGGGTATCAGGCTTTTCCCATTGTAATTTGTTAAAATATATTCAGAAAAATTTTTAATCCTTTCAGCCCATTCAATATTTAGAAGATATTTATTTCCTGTCTTGGATATAACCCCCTCATCAAAAAGTTCATTTAATGATTTATAAACAGATTGATAAGTGCAATTACAGGAGTATTTATTAATGCATCGGGTATAGGTCTCTTTAATTGACAAAGGCCATTCAGCAAGGAGAATTTGCACGATTATATCTTTCACTCTCTTTGTTTTGTTTGCCTCTGGAAGACTTATGATAAACACAAAAATATATAATTAAACCAATATATAAACTTTTTGTTAAACTATTTGGTTTACAAACAATCAACCGATATTATATAAGACATATTAAACATTGTTTATGTATGCAGGAATACAAAGAGGCTATAAAACAATTCTATGATTACTGTAAAAAAGAAAAATATCATAACATTGGCTATCCAGAGAATGCAGATTTTGATTATTCTGAATTAAAAGATTTTTTAGATTTCTCTTTGAATAATGTTGGAGATCCATTTAAGGATTCTACTTATAAATTAAACTCTCTAAAATTTGAAAAAGAAGTTCTTGAATTTTTTATGGATTTATTCAAAATAAGTCGCGAAGACGGATGGGGCTATGTCACCACGGGCGGAACTGAGGGTAATCTTTATGGGGTTTATGTTGCAAGAGAACTCTATCCAGATTCAATACTCTATTATTCTGAGGATGCACATTATAGTGTTGACAAAATAGCGAGAATACTTCGTATGGATAAGATAAAAATTAATTCTTTATCTAATGGAGAGATTGATTATAATGATCTAAAAATAAATCTTGAGGAAAACAAAGAGAAGGTACCGATTATATTTGCTAATATTGGTACAACAATGAAAGGGGCTATTGATAATCTCGATAAAATAAATCAAGTTCTTGATGAGCTTTCAATAACTAAAAAGTATATTCATTGTGATGCAGCATTAAGTGGAATGATTCTTCCATTCTTCCCTGAGGAGAATCTTAATTTTGCAAAAGGTTTAGATAGTGTGGCTATAAGTGGCCATAAATTTATTGGCTCTCCAATCCCATGCGGAATAGTGATAACAAAGAAAGATTATGTTAATAGGATATCAAAGGAAATTGATTACATAAAAACAATTGATAATACCATAACGGGATCAAGAAATGGTTTGACTCCATTAATACTTTGGTCTGCGATAAACAAATTAAAAGAAGATGGATTTTATGAGTTATCTTTTAATTGCATTCAAAAAGCAGATTATTTTTATAAAAAATTAAATGACGCGGGAATAAATGCATGGAGAAATAAAAACTCTATAACAATATTCTTTGAGAATCCAAGTCAAGAGCTATGTAAAAAATGGTGTCTCGCATCAAATGATAAAATCGCACATGTCATTACAACGCCCCATGTATCCTACAAAAGATTAAATACATTAATTGAAGAAATTTGCAATGGAGTGGAAAAATAAAATGGATAATCTTCCTCCCTTGAGAGAAGTTTTAAAATCTTTACCTAGAACCCTCAGTGAACTAACTGAATTAGAATCTATTTTAAGACCGCGTGGATGTTCCACAGAAGGTTTTATGGGGAAAGATGAAAGACTTGTTGAGATTATTGTAAAAGATTATTTTACTCTAAAGAGATTAGGTTTAACCTATAATTATATTGCTAACCGACTTGATGAATTGTTTGATATTAATGGGGGCGAGATCGGTGATTTTAAATTTTGTTTTGATATGACTTGTGGAGTTCAATATTGCCCTTGGCCAGATACAGAAACATGTAAGGAAAGTATTCTCTATGTTATGCCAAGAAATGGAAAACCTCATTTTAAACGCGAAGAATTTTTGAAAAACAAAAGAGATGGAAAATTAAAAATAATCTCGGGGCTATTGCCCCACCTAATTAGAGATCATTATTTCTTTGAAGGTTTAAAGACAAACTATCGGGTTGATCCAGAAGAGATGTATTCTCTTTTTAATCCCACAAATGAATTAATTATTTGGCCTAAACGCAATTAATGCTGAGTTGAAAATCCCAAAAGAATGATCTCCTGCAAAACCAATTTTTTCTAAAGAAACATCAAAGCCATTCTCTCTTAGAAAGGCTACGCGATCAATATCAATTAGCCTACAATAAAGATTATGTAGCGTATAATAAAGTGTTTTAGGTTTATTTGCAGACCCAGATAAATACTTAATTTTATCGGAGATTGACAAAAGTTCTCTAGAACGATTCCCTAATTCATTACTCTGAGGATATTTTATAAACTCTGGGTTAATTTTTGCATAACAACAAGGAATTAAGAAAAGGCCATTACTTTTTTGCTTAGCTGTTTGAACTATCTTATCCGCTATGCTTCCACATGTATGCAAACCAATGATAAGATCATAATCATATTCAGTAGATGAATTGAATACATCATCACAAATGAAGGTAAGATTAGGCAATAGATTTTGTTCTTTACATTTTTTTATCAATGACTTGTTATAATCAACACCAGTTACAATAATTTCTGGATTCTTAGAGGCAATTAATCTTGAAAGAGTTCCATTACCACAACCAAATTCTAAGATAGTTTGAGCCTCATTAAATTTACTACTTATCATACAAGCCATGCTTGAATATTGTCTTTCCTTCCTGATTCTTTTAGGAGAATTAAAGGTTAATGAAGAATCTTGCACCCCCCCTCCGAGATAGAAACTCTCTTCAAGCTCACTTAAAGTTTTCTTAGAATTGGACAGATTTAATAATTCATTATACACAAAATCAAAATATTCTAGAGAATAATTAATCATCTCTAAAAAGTGTATTATAAACTGCACTAACTGGGACAGACGTTTGAGTTCCTGTAGCTAAATCCTTAACCATTACAGCTCCTTGAGCAAGTTCATTTTCACCAATAAAACCAACATAAGGAATTCCAGATTTATTTGCGTAGTCTACTGCTTTTTTCGCTGATACCCCCTGAAGATTGATATCTGTTCTAATTCCCTGATCCCTCATATCTTCAGCAATCTTTAGTGTAGAGAGGATGTTTTCCTGACCAATAGGAATAAGGTATAATTGTCTTCTAGTGGAAGGTATTTCAGAATTACGTTTAATCAATGAAGCTAATCTCTCCAAACCAAATGAGAATCCAACAGCAGGAATTTTTTCTCCTTGTCCTCTGTAATCCCCAATCATATCATCAAAACGTCCACCTGCAAGTATAGCCGAAGATAAAATATCTTTATTCTTAAGAAAGACTTCTATTGTTGTCCCAGTATAATAATCTAACCCTCTCGCTAAGGATGGATTAAAAACAACTGAAGAAAAACCCATTGAGTTGGCATAATCAAATATCTGACTAACCTCCCTGAGACCTTCAGCACTTATCGGACTTTTAAGAGCTTTTTCAAGAAGAGATACTTTCTGTTGGTTTGAACCTTCTACAGAAACTAAATCTAGTATTTTACTTACAGAAGAGTCAGTTAGTAACCTTTCTCCTGAATACCTAAATGTATCTAAGAAAGAAAACACTTCATCCGAGCCAGGCAAGGAATGTAAAGACCTTTTCAAATATTCATAACCACTTGATCCAATCTCAGAGACTAATCTCGTTTTCATATCTTCATCCCCAAGGGAAGGAAGACCTTCTTCTTTGATTCCGCCATATAAATCAGTTAAAATATTATTTGACAACACTTTTGGTTCGTCGAAGAAAGATAATTCATATAATTGATTCTTAACACCATTAAGACCAATTTTATCCATTTTATCAAGAGTGGATATTGTCCTTAAGCGAGCATTTAATGGAACCTCTGCAATATCCATAATTCCTTCAAGGACTTTTCTATTATTTATATTAACCTCGATATCTCCAAGACCTAGTTCACCAAATGCTCTTTGGGCAAGAGCCAATAATTCGGCTTCTGCAGTCATATCAGGTACTCCAACAATATCTGCATCACATTGAGTAAAAATTCTATATCTTCCCTGACCTGGATTTACTGGACCATCTCTAAAAACCTCTCCAATTGCATATCTCTTAAATGGGATTCTTACTGTATTCTGGAATGTTGATAAAAATCTAGCTAGGGGAACTGTTTGATCAAATCTCAAAGCGAGCCCGTTATTTCCCCGATCTTGAACTTGATAAACTTCTTTTTGAATCTCTCCCCCCCCCTTAAATTGAACCGTATTTAACCTCTCAAATAAAGGAGTTTCTAGTCTGTCATAACCATATAATTCAAAAATCTTTGTTAATGTATCACGTACTTTAGCTCTTGCAATAGCATTCTTACCATGCCAATCACGAACCCCTTTTGCAGGAAAAAACTTTGGTTTAGCCATATTTAAAATATGGGCTTTATCTTTAAAAAGATATGTATAATTGACTAGATAAACGAATTAGTTTAGAAGATAAAAATATTTAAACTAGTATTTATTCTACAATTAAAATGAAAACAGACTTACCAAAAGGATTCAAAGATTATACTGGAGAACAAGCTGAAAAACGAGAGTTTATTAAAGAGGTTTTAAAGCAGACTTTTGAAAGATACGGATTCCAACCAGCGGAAACACCAGTTGTAGAATACGAAGAATTTGTTAGAGGGGAAAACCCAAATGACGAAGCTGTTTCAGACATTTTTAAACTAGAAGACAGAGGAAAAAGAAAACTTGCACTTCGTTATGAGCATACATTTTCTTTAAAACGAGTAATGCAAAATAAAAAAATTCCTTACAAAAGATATGCAATAGGTCCTGTTTTTAGAGACGAACCTGTAACAGGAAATAGAACACGCCAGTTCACACAATGCGACATTGACATTCTCGGCTCAACACTAAAAGACGACGCTGAAATACTCGCTGTAATAAACTCTGTATTAAAAGCACTTCAAATAGAAGCAACAATATTTGTAAATAACAGAAGAATAATGAATGAAATATTTGAGACCCAAGGAATTGTGACTAACAAGGATCAGATAATCCGAGAGATTGACAAGCTTGATAAGTTAAGTGAAAAAGAAGTAAAAGAAAATCTAAAGAAGTTTAAAGCAGAGAACATATTAGATATTTTCAAAAAACCAATCAAGGAATTTGAACAATACGAATCTTTCAAGGAAGTAAAAGAACTCTTAGATTATTGCAAAGCTTATGGAGTTAAAATAGAATTCCAGCCAACACTTGCAAGAGGTTTATCTTATTACACTGGGACAGTCTTTGAAATCAAAACAAAGCAAATCAGAGAAACAATATTCGGTGGAGGAAGCTACACATTTAATGGAGTTCAGGGAGTTGGTTTTGGAGTAAGCTTAGAAAGATTAGGAATTGTAACTAACATCAGGATTGATTTAGAAAAATACTTAATTGTTTCATTAAATCAAGATAAACAAGCAATAAAAATCGCAAATCAGTTTAGGGAAGCAGGTAAAAATGTATCAATGTATTATGGAAAGCCAAGCAAAGCACTTGAATATGCAAATTCATATGGGATCAATAAAGTAATATTTATCGGAGAAGAGGAAGTCAAACTTAAACAATTTAAAGTTAGAATTATGTCCTCTGGAAAAGAAAGCGTTCTAAGATTTTAACCGAATCCCTTGAAAAGGAACAATTTCTATCAAGCCCAAATCCCTAAATATTAAAAGAATCTCCCAACATTCTCTTTTCTAAACTCAGCATTTTCTCTTAAAGTTTCCAAAACATTTTCAAAATCCTTTCTTTCAATCTTTCCTCGAACTTCTACTTCTATTTGTTTTGTCATAAAAAATAAAAGAAATTTAATGTTAAAAAGTTATCTAAGTCTTGTCGACCACCATTGCGTGAAGTCACAAGTTAATTATTAAGAAATCTTATGAACGCCCTCGAATCCGACAAAATGTACAGACGCCCCGACCGAGATTCGAACTCGGGTCACCGCCTAACTCCAAAGTGGGTTGCATTGAGATGCATAGACTTTCCCTCTCACCGAGGTTCCATCACCCCTCTTTTCCTCCTTCAGGCATAAGAATATGATATTCCCTTAGGATTTTGAGAGGGCGGCATTCTTGGCCTCTGAACTATCGGGGCTGTTTGTTGTGTGAAGAGGTATTGACCTCTCGTCTGTATTCCTCGAAGACAGGCGAGGTAGAACTTTTAGTTCTGCCTGAACTATCGGGGCTGTTTGTTGTGTGAAGAGGTATTGACCTCTCGTCTGTATTCCTCGAAGACAGGCGAGGTAGAACTTTTAGTTCTGCCTGAACTATCGGGGCTGTTTGTTGTGTGAAGAGGTATTGACCTCTTGCACTTAATTTTGAGTGCAAGGTAAATGTTTACTTTTGCCTTGTTTGGATTCCCTGAAGACGAACAAGCTAAAATCTTTTGATTTTTGCTGAACTATCGGGCTCACTCGTTTCAATAAGGATTCTTTCTTTATTTTTAAATTTATAGATTCAAAAGACTTAAAAGGCAATATAAGGATTTGTTTATATGATAGATAATTATGTTTTAGGAAAAACAATTGTAAGAACAGATGAGCAGACCAGATTTCCTCTTCCAGCAGAAGCAAGAAACAAATTAGAAATCTCTGAAAAAGTAGGGGTTTTTTATATAGAACAAGGATTGGGTTTTGCACACATTCTACCCTATGAGAATTTTAAAAAAGAAATTCAAAAAGCTTCTACACTTCCAAGAGAAGATCCAACAAGATTGGCTATTGCAGGCAACTCTTATGAATTTGAATTAGATAAACAAAGCAGATTATTCTTACCAACTTATTTAAGAAATAAATTAAATATTGAACCAAAGTCAGATTTATTATTAATTTCTAATCTAGATTGCATTACAATTCCAAATCAGTTAAAATTTAAATAGCCCCCCAGTGCTCGCAAGCCCACTCAGATTTTTTAAAATTACTTTAAGAATAAAATTTCGTGAACTTACTCATCGAACCTTTAGGTTCTCATCCAGAACTCAATAGCTCCACCAGGATTCGAACCTGGGTCACTTGGCCCAGAACCAAGCATACTTGACCACTGTACTATGGAGCTTTATTTTAGTTATTAAGAAACATTTTTATACTTTTCTTCTTTTATTAAATCATGGAAATCGGAGTGACACTCTTTATTGTTGGAATCCTTGTAGCAGCAATTTGGCTTATTATTGAATTAAAAAGATTAAAGCACAAGGTCTTTGCATTATTATTAATAGGATTAATTTTATTCTCTTATATAAGTGCTTCAGTTGTTTTTGCAGAAAAAAACATTGATTACACAAGTATAGGAGGATTATCAAAAGCAGCAGGTATTTATTTCAATTGGCTTGGTTCTGTTTTTTTGAATATAAAAACAATAACTGCAAATGCTATAAAAATGGATTGGACTGGAGATGAAGAAAATTTTCCTCAAGAACAAGAAGAGTAATATTTAAAAACTAAAATAACTTTAATATAACATGGCTACAAAAAAGAAGGTGGGTAAAAAAACTACAAAAAAGACTTCTAAAAAAACTACAAAGAAAACAATAAAAAAGAAACCAGTTAAGAAAAAAGTTTCTAAAAAAACAACAAAAAAATCACCTGTAAAATCTTCTAAAAAAAATTCTCAGAGATTAGTTCAAACGAGAAGAATTAGGGCGACAAAAAGAAAAATTCATGTAACCTCTGGAAACCTTATTTTCTTTTTTATGCTTTTTATTGCATCATTCTTATTATATACAGTTTCAACAAAAGAAATTTATGTGAATCTTTTTCAAGTTCTTTCAATGATTCTTGGAGCTATTTCATTAGCTTTATTAATTGTTTTAGTAACCTTAATGTTTATGCGATATTTTAGAAAATAATTCTAAGCCTGTTCTGAGATTTGAACTCAGGACCTCCACATTACCAATGTGACGCTCTAACCAACTGAGCTAAACAGGCTTATTTATTCTTAATTAAAAATGTTTATAAAATCTATGTTACAACAATTCTTATGGAAAAAACAAAATTAGAATTAACAAAAGAGAATTACAAGAAAATTCAAAAAGAATTTAATCTTCCAGATTTCAAAGAACTTAATGAAGATTTTCAAATTGAAAAAATAAAATTCCATAAAACAGAAAATCCTGTTAGAGAAATAAGAAAATTTTTAACTGAAAAAATGGGTAATTATATGAGATTAATTGAAGCACTAATAAATCCTTCGAGTTCTCCAATGTTCGTGTTTGCAATGACAAAAACTCTTAAACAAAAAGACAAACAAAAACTTGTAGAAATCTATAAAGAATTCTCAAAATTCCAATTAGACTTAATAAAAATTGATTTAGATTTTAGTGAAAAAAACGAAGCAGAATTTGTAAATAAATATTTCAAAAAGTGGAAAGAAATCAAAAAAGACTTTATGTCTATTTTAGAAGTCATTGAATCAAATTGGGATAATAAAGTTCCTGTAGATAATGGCAAAGATTATTTTGGATAAAATGAAAAAATATAAATTAACAAAAGAGGATAAAGAACTTATAGAGAAAGCAAAAGAAATAATTGTTAAATCTCGCCCAGTAAACCTAATTGATACCGGTGAGGTTGGTTGTGCACTAATTACTTCTAAAGGAAATCTTTTCAGAGGCGTTAGTATGGGTTTTTATTGTGGAATTGGTTCTTGTGGAGAATATCAAGCAATTGGAAATATGGTTTCAAATGGAGAAAAAGAAATCAAAACAATAGTTGCTGTTTGGTATGATGAAAAAAATAAAAGATATTTTATAATTCCTCCTTGCGGCAAATGTAGAGAAATGATGAATCAAATTGGGAAAAAGAGTAAAGAGATTTTTGTAATTATTTCAAGAAAAGAAAAAGTTAAATTAAAAGATTTACTCCCCTTAGCATGGGAAGGAAGCATTGAAAAATGACTTTAAAAATTCGCCCAATTCAAGAAAAAGATTATGAAAAAGTTCATGTTTTTCAAAGGACTTTTTTAGATGAAGATTCTTATGAAGATTTTGTCCAAAGAGTTGAATCAAATCCAGATTTATACTTAGTTGCTTATCTACAAGAAGATTTGGCGGGAGTTGTTTATGGAAATCCTTCAAAGAATAAGCAAACTGTAATAAACCTTCAAGGAATTGCAGTTGATTTAGATAAAAAGTTTGCAAGAAAAGGCATTGGAAGCAAATTAATGGAAGCTTTTGAAAAAGTTGTTAAAGAAAAAGGTTATCAGGTGATTGGTGTTGGTTCTGCTGATGATTCAAAAATAGAATCATTTTATTTAAAAAATGGATTTAAACCAATTGAATTAGTTGCAAAAGATGAAGAATATAATGAGTTGGAAAGAATGGCTATGAATGATTACGAAGAAGGATTAAGTAAAAAAGAAGAATTAAGAGAAAAACATAATCCTCGAGAGGTAATATTTATTTTTGAAAAAGAGTTGAAATGAAAACTTTTTTATACTCTTATTCTTTTATAAAATTATGAAAACAACTAATGAAATGCAACTTAAAAAGAATGCAATTATTAGTTTAAACTCTATTCTTAATTTATTAAACTTAGCATAGATTCTCTTCTTTTGAAGGGACAACTATGTCATTTTTCTCACATCAATAAATATGGGGTAATTACATGACTATCAAATACTTAATTAAATTAAATAATGCGCAGGAAACAGATATCAACTCGTAGAGTTGTAAATCGTCGAGGCGTATGACTAATCGCAATGGCTATACCACATCAAGTACAAAAACAACTTATTAAAAAAAGATTACAAGGCAAAGAAGGCAAAGCAAGAATCGAAGAGATAAAACAAATTGAAAGTGAACTTCCAGGTTACAACACAGGACCATACGGAGAATTAAAAAAATGGCTAAAGCAAGAATCAGCAAAAGTGGTTACAAAAACAGAGTCAAAACACAAAGAGTTTGTTGACATTAAAAAACAAGGAGCAAGACAATTTGTTTTAGTTGGACTTCCAAGTGTAGGAAAAAGTTCTTTAATTAATGCACTTTCAGGATTACAAACAAAAATAGCTGCTTATGAATTTACAACCCTAAAAGCAATTCCAGCTACAATAAACATTAATGGTGCATACTTTCAAATAATTGATTTACCTGGTTTAATTGAGGGTGCTTCAGAGGATATTGGAGGAGGAAAAAGATTTATTGGAATGGCAAAAAATTCTGATGGAATATTATTAGTCCATGATTTATCAAAACCAGTAAAAGAAATTGATAAGATAAATAATGAATTAAAAAAATCAAAGATAGAGAAACCAATAATTGTAATTGGAAATAAAATTGATCTTCCTCATGGAGAAAGAAGATTGAAAGAATTAGAAAAGAAATTTCCTAACAATAAAGTCATAGGAATCTCAACAACAAATAAAACTGGTTTGGAGGAATTAACTAAAGAAATGTGGAAAAATTCTGGTTTAATTAGGGTTTACCCCGAAGATAAATCTGAACCAATTATTTTAGATAAAGATAAGTCTGTAAAAAATCTTGTTCAAAAAATTCATAAGAATTTGTTAAAAGAATTTAAGTTTGCTTTAGTTACTGGAAAAAGTGCGAAATTTCCTAATCAAAGAGTTGGGTTAAAACATGAATTAGAAGATGAAGACAAAATAACAATCAAAACTAACTAATCTTTTCAAAAATTCCTTCTAAATTAATTTCTAAAAGTGCAACAGGCATTCTTGTTTTCCAATTCCGTAAAATCTTTGGATGAATTTCTCCAAGATAACCAGCATCTTTGTCATTTACTTGAATTTTTGCAATCCTTCCATCAATAAAATAATCTGGACAATCATCTGTTTCAATAAACTTGATTTTAACATCAAGCATTCTTCCCAAATATTCAAGAATTTGTTTTAATTCAGTAAAATAACCTGGTGTCAATGCAATTGAAAGTCTTTCCTCTTCAATAATATTTTCCATTGCATCTAAATTAAAAACTCTGCCTAACTCAAAAATCCTTTGAGGATATTCTGAATCAACATTTTCAGCAAAATTCTTTAACATATAATGAGCCAAATCCTTTCTCAAAATATTATATTCTGTTTTTGATTCTTCTAATTCAATACACTTTTCTTTTTTTGCCTCAAGCCCCATTTTTTCAAATTGATATTTTTTTGTAGTCAAATGATAATTGGAAACTTCTAACATATTAAGACCAATTAAAATCTCTGCAATCTTTCTTTTTATAATTTCTCGAGGGTTTTCTTGAGCAATTGTTGCAATCTCAGGTAATTCAGGAACAAAATTATCATAACCATATGCAATTGCAATATCTTCAATTAAATCAACTTCATGCAAGAAATCTATTCTCCACGAAGCAACTTCAACCTCGCCCTTTGAATAATTATGCCCCATTCTTTCTAAAAATTCTTTAATTTGCTTTTCATTTAAATCCAAACCAAGCAACTTATTTATATTCTCTATAGAAATTTTTGTTTTTTCTGGAGTAAAATCAGGAGTAATTTCTTTTTTCTTTTTAAACACAAGCTTCATTTGATAAGCCTTTGCTCCCATTTCAACTAAACTACTAACTAAAATATTCAGGCTCTTTTTCAATAAACCAAAATCTGAACCAGAACATTCAATAAAAACTTCTTTTGTTTTTTCATTAATCTTTCCTGTTTCATGAGAATTAATAATTGGAGGCATACTTAAAACCTTTTCATCAGCGTCGACAAAGACAGGAAACTTTGATTTTCCTTCTAATAAATGGGCATAATCTCTTCCAGTAGGATGTCTTTGCAAAATATCAAAACCATTCATTTCTCTTTCAGATTCAAGGGGAATAAACTTAATTTTTTCTGGCTCCAAGGCCTTAAATGTAATTGGTAATTTAATCTTTTCAAGAGGATAAATTCCTATTGCAACTTTTTTTCTTTTTCTTCCCAATGTAAAATGCAATTTCTCTTGAATATCAATTAACTCTTTAATCTTATCTCCATCTAATTTTAATCCTTTAACAATTGCACAAGCAGTATAAGGCCTAACACCCTCGACAGAAGAATCAATTTTAACTTCATAATTTTTCTCTGGCTTATTTATCTTATAATCTTTCAAACCTTTTTTCTTTCCTAAAAACGCAAGAAAACCTCTCTTAAATCCATGATAAGACAACAAGTCAGGACGATTTGGAAAAACCTCAATCTCAACTTCTGCATCAGTAACTTCTTCAACTGGCGTCCCAAACATTGCAATCTTATGCTGCATTTCATCTGTAAGTTTTCCAATTTCTTTTTCAAAAAGTTTTTTATTAAATTTTATATTCGCCATTTTTGTGTCGCTCTTCAATAATTTTAATTTTCTTTTCAATTGCTTCGTTTAAATCCAAACTCATAGATCCTGCAAGTACAGCACAGACAACCATAACATCAGCAATTTCATTTGATAATTCATTCTTTTCTTCTAGTTTGTTATTTCTTCCACATTTAAAGTATTTCAAAACTTCATTATTAACCTCACCAACTTCCTCTCCAAGTTTAATTGTGTTTAACAAAGCAAATTCTTTATCACTCCAATCAAATCTACTCCTTAATCTTTCTGATTCCAATTTAGCAAATTCTATCAACTTTTCCATTTTATTTTATTGAGATTGTAAGTCCAAGGTCTTCTTCTAAACGCATATGAAAATGATCATCTATTTGTTCATCCGAATCACCATATTTAATTCCTTCCAAATTTTTTATTAATTCTTCTATCTGTTTTTTTGTTAATTCCAAACATACTTCTTGATAATTTTCTCCTTCCATCTTACTCCTTCACCCAAAATTTCATTTTTCTTAATTTAGTTATGTCGTTTTTATACAACTCTCGAAGATCTTTAATTTCATAGTAATCCATTAACAACCTATCAAAACCAGGCCCCCAAGCCATCACAGGAATATGTTTTCCTAAAAGAGGAATTGTCATTTCTGGCCTAAACATTCCAGCACCACCAATTTCTAACCAAACTTTTCTTTCAGGATGCCAAACATGAATTTCAACTGACGGCTCTGTATAAGGAAAATAAGCAGGATTAAATCTAACTTTTGGAAAACCCATTTTATTAAAGAACTGTTGCAAATAACCTAACAAACTTCTAAAGTTTCCTTTTGGATCAATTACAATTCCATCTGTTTGATTAAACTCAAAACCATGACTCCAGTCAATTGTTTCATTTCTAAAATTCTTTCCAATAATAAAAAACTTTGCAGGCAAATCTTTTTCATCAAGTTCAGCCATTGTTTTTGCAGAAACACCTGTTGTATGTGTTCTAAGCACAAGTCTCTTTGCTTCAGCCTCACTCCATTTATACTCCCAACCTTTGCTACCATCAACACCTTTTTCATGTGATTGTTTCACAGCTTCGACAATTTTTGCATCTGGCAAATCTCCAATTTTATTTATAAAAAATGTATCTTGCATTTCCCGAGCAGGATGATCTTGTGGCTGGAACAATGCATCAAAATTCCAAAAACTTTTTTGAACAAAATCTCCAGTCATTTCTTTAAAACCCATATCAGTCCAAACTTTTCGAGCATAATCAATTGCCTGATTTACAAAATGCCTCTTACCACCATAAATCTGTGGAACAGGCGAAGTCACATCATATCTTCTAAATCTCTTGCCTTTCCAATTTTTTTCAGACTTTAATAAATCAGGTGTAACTTGTTCAATCAAGTCTTTAGTTCTAAGTTTTTTTGAAGCCAACTTTTTCCCCAATGCAGTTGGTTTAACCTTAACATTAGTTTTATCTTCAATTTCAATAATTTTCTTTCTACTTTGCAAACTCTTTAATGCAAACTCTTGCTCAGGCAACAAAGCCTCGTACTCAATTGGCAATGAATCAATAAAAATTTCCTCAATTGTCTTTTTTGAAATCTCTTCTTTTGAATTAAGAAAAATCTTTCCAGACTTAATTTCAATAATTGCTTTCTTTTTCAAAGCTCCAAGAGAAATTTTAAATTCCTCATCTGAAAGTTTACTCTCTTTTTGCGCATCTTTTAAAGAAATAATATGATTTTGAGAAAGCAAATTCAACAAACGTCTTTCAGGTAAACCTTTTTTCTTATATAAAATTCCATTAACTCCTAAATCAATAGTCTTCTTTTTTTCAGATTCAATTTTAACAATATCTTTATTCTGCAAATATTCCAGAGAACGCATTACAGCAGCCTTATCAAGATTTGACTTTTTACAAATTTCAATTAAATTCCTTTCTTCTATAAATGGCAAAACCTTTCTTTCATTTGGACTCAAAGACTCAAGAATTTTATTTTCATCCATTTTAAACTAAGATATATGAGATTTATAAGAGTTTTGTCATCCAAGTTGGCATTCCTAAAACCAATCCAAGTGACTTTAAATCATAAACATCTCTTTTGTATTTTTCTGAAAAAAACTTCATTTTAATTTTATACTTATTACACAAATCAATATTCTGAATAATCCTTGCTAAAACTTCTGCCTTTTCCTTGCCTTTAGAATCAATAATCTCATCAAGATAAATTCCAATCACAACATTATTTTTCTTAGCAATCTTTGCCATGACTTGGTTAAACCCAGAATTTCTCTGTTTCATAAAATCTTTTCTATTTTTCAAAGGAATAATTAACATATCAATTTTTAATTTTTCCAAAACTTTTCTATTTAAATCATCATTTTCACTAAATAAAATATCCTTCTCATTACTGCCTTTAATCTGATTTCTTATTTTTTCAAATGAATTTTCCTTAATTATCATTAAAATATTAAGATAATAATATTTATAAATGTTCAAGCTTTCCAAAATACATGAAAGAGAAAAAAGGGATTTCACCTGTAATTGCAACTGTTCTTTTAATTTCAATGGTTGTTGTAATTGGGTTAATAATTTTCTTATGGTTTAGTACAATGGTTGAAGAAACTGTTTTAAAATTTGATCAAAATATTAAATTATCTTGCCAAGATGTTGACATTGGTGTTGAAAAAGCTGGAAACCAAATTTCAATTTTAAATGAAGGAGATATCCCAATTTACAGATTTGAAGTAGAAATAATCGGAGATGGATATTCTGAAACAAAAAATATAAATGATGCTGTTGAAGGAAATAAAATGCAAGGTGGTTTAAATCCTGGTGAAACATATTCTGCAAATATTGAGGGAAATCCAAGTGAAATAAATCTTTATCCTGTGTTAATTGGAGAAGCAGATTCAGGAAAAAAAGCTTATGTTTGTGAGGATCAAAAATTCAATGTTCTACTCTAAAAAGGCTTTATCAAGTATTGTTGTAACAATCTTTCTTGTTTTACTTGTAATTGTTTTAATTGGAGTAATTTGGTCTTTTGTGGATTCCTTTGTTCAAGAAGGAATTGATTCTGGAGAAGCTTGCTTTAATGTTTTAGATAAGGTTTTAATTGATAATGAAAACACGTGCTATAATCTTTCTTCAAGTCAATTAAAGTTTGCAATCAAGAGAAAAGATATTGAATTAGATAAAATAATTGTTTCAATTGAAAATCAACAATCTGCAGAAGTTCTTTCACTTCAAGAAACTTCAAAAACAGAAGATTATTTTACAAATTATTCTAAAGGAGAGATATTAGTAATGCCTCCAAAAAAAGCATCTTATTCTTATTATTTTGATACAACTGAATTTGGTCAACCTTCAAGAATCTCAATTGCACCTGTTGTAAATGGAGTAAACTGCGAAGCAACAGATATTTCTTCTATTGGAAATTGTTTAAGTTAGAAAGAATTATAAATAACTTTCAATTTATATCTAAAAGAGTAAAATGAATAAAAGAGGTCAAGTCTGGGTGGAAACTGTTTTGTATACCTTAATAGCATTTGCTTTAATAGGAGCAGCACTTTCTTTTGTCAAACCCAAAATTGAAGAAATGCAAGACAAAGCAATAATTGACCAATCTGTTTCTTTGCTTCAAGGAATTGACACAACAATGAAAGATATTGAAAGAAAAGGCCATGGCAACAAAAGAAAACTTGAAATTAAAATGGGCAAAGGTTCTTTAACAATAGATAGTCAAGAAGACACATTAATATTTCAAACAGAAAGCAAAGCAGTTTACAGTGAACCTGGCGTAAACGTCTATGAAGGAAATATTTTAATTAATACCTTGGAACAAGGAGAATATAATAAAGTAATACTTTCAATAGATTATAAAGATGATTACAATATCACATTTAATAATCAAGAAGATAAAAAAATAATAAGTTCTTCAACAGGAGCAAAAATTTTATTTATTGAAAATAAAGGAGGCGACCCAACTCAAATAAATTTTGAAACAAATTAAAATGTCTGAAAAAAATTCAATCAAAGATTATGTAAGACCACAAATAAATTTTAGCCCAAAAATTCCCCCATTAAAAGGATTTAAAGATAAAACAAAAGTAAATGTTCGTTATTGCTTAATTGAACCTTTTGCATATGCACATATTTATTGGGATTCAAAAATTTATGAAGTGCGTTATGATATTGAGGAACCTAAATTAGATGAAAAAGAAGAAAAACTTAAACAAAAATTAACTTATGCAATGCGTAACTTAATTAACTTTGATGTAATTGTTAAACAAGATGAACAATCTCTTTTAGAATACATTGATAAAAAACTAAAAATTCTTGCAATTGAATTTGGTTTAGATTTATCTTATGAAAGTTATATGAAAGTTTATTATTATTTATGCAGAGATTTTATTGGATTTAATGAAGTAGACCCAATATTAAAAGACTATTTTGTAGAGGATATAGAATGTAATGGAGTTGATACACCAGTTTATTTAGTTCACAGAATTTATAGAAATATGAGGACAAATTTAGTATTCAATGATATTGAAAATCTAACTGGTTTTGTTGAAAAACTTGCACAAAGAGCAGGCAAATATGTTTCTTATGCTAATCCTGTTTTAGATGCAAGTTTGCCAGATGGCTCAAGAGTCAATGCAACTTATACGAAAGACATTTCAAATAAAGGACCAACTTTTACAATTCGTAAATTTACTAAAACACCTTGGACACCAACACAATTAATTGCTTTTAATACTTTAAGTCCAGAAATGATTGCATATTTTTGGTTAATGGTTCAATATAAAAGAAGTTTACTTTTAACAGGTGGAACAGCTTCAGGTAAAACAACTTTGTTAAATGCAATTGCTTTTTTTATTCCTCCAGAAGCAAGAGTTGTTTCAATTGAAGATACATTAGAATTAAATCTTCCAAGAGATAACTGGTTACCAAGTGTTGTAAGAAGTGCAACAGGTGTTGGAAAACTTGGAGAAATTGATTTATTTACTTTGCTAAGAGCTTCATTTAGACAAAACCCTGATTATGTTATTGTTGGTGAAGTTAGGGGTAAAGAAGCTTATGTTTTATTTCAAGGAATGGCTTCTGGTCATGCTTCAATTAGTACAATGCATGCAGATTCAGTTGACACAGTAATCAAAAGATTAGAAACACCCCCAATAGAATTATCTCCAACATTACTAAATACTCTCGACGCTGTGTGTATTATGACCCATGCAATTGTAAACAAAAGAGAAACAAGAAGATTAAAAAAAGTTGTTGAAATTGTAAATGTTGATGAAGAAGGAGTTGCACAAACTAACACTCCTTTTATTTGGAATGCTTCTGAAGATGATTTTTATTTTAAAAGTCAAAGCAGAATCTTTGAAAAAATTGCTCAAGATTATGGAATGTCAATGCAAGAACTTGAAACAGAATTTAAAAGAAGAACACTTTTGATTTATAGAATGTATGAACAAAAAATCTTTGGATTTAAACAAGTTCAAGAATTAATTAATGAATATTATAAAAAACCAGAAATAGTTTTACAAAAGTTTGGAATTAGATAACGAAACATTTATAAAATCCAGGCCTTTAACCTATTTTAAGAGTTCTCAAAATTTAGGCTCTTTTTTCTATGGAAAATCAGGAAAATAAAATGGATGAAGAAATCAAAAAGAATATTTTAAAGACAGGAACTACTATCTTAGGAATTGTTTGCAAAGACGGAGTTGTAACAGCTTCAGATAGGCAAGTTACTGGCGGAAGTTCTATTGTAATGCACAAAGATTTCCCAAAAACAATTCAAATAAATGATTATTTAACAATTTCAATTTGTGGGGGAGTTTCAGCTGCACAAAGATTACTAAAAATTATTCCTGCTGAATTAAGATTAAAAGAATTAAGAAGTAAATCAAGACCAACTGTTAGACAAGCAGCAAGTTTACTTGCATCATTTTCATATTCTTCAATAAGACAACCTTCAATGATTCCAGACATTGTTGGTTCTTTGATTGCTGGCTTTAATGAAGATGGAACAACAGAATTATATTCAATTGGTGCAGATGGAACAATCTATCAAGTAACAGAATATGATGCAAATATGGGTTCAGGAATGCCTTATGTTTTAGGTTTATTAGAAAGACAATATAAAAAAGGATTATCAGTAAAAGAAGGAATTGAATTAGCAAAAGAAGCACTTAAATCTTCAACACAAAGAGATACTGCATCAGGATATGGAATGGATATTTTTACAATAACTAAAGACAGAATAAATAAAGTTGTTTCTCAGGAGATTCTTCCAGATTATAAAGACGACAAAGAATAATTTCTAACATGGATATTTTAAAACAAATTAAAAGCAGGGTTGAGAGTAAGATTACTGAAGCAGTTTTTGAAGGTGCAAACATAGTTCTATATACAGATAATGAAAAATTCTTCAAAGAAGGTGAATCACAGATTAAAGAAATTGTAAATGAATTTAAAAAAAGAATTGAACTTCGTGCAGACCCAAAAATATTAATGGAACAAGAAAAAGTCAAAGAAGAAGTTATGAAAATTGTTCCAGAAGATACAGAAGTAACAAACATTTTATTTGAACCTCATAGAAGTGTTGTAATTGTTGAAGCTAAAAAACCCGGATTAGTTATTGGAAAACAAGGTTCTATTTTAGAAGAAATTAGAACAACAACTTTATGGACACCAAAAGTTCAAAGGTCACCTGCAATCAAAAGCCAAATAACTGAAAATATTCGAGAAGTTCTTTATGCAAATAATAGTTATAGAAGAAAATTCTTAAATCAAATTGGTGAAAAAATATACAGAGAATGGTCTCCAGATAAAATGAAAGGTTGGGTTAGAGTTTCAACTCTTGGTGCAGGAAGACAAGTTGGAAGAAGTTGTTTATTATTACAAACAGCTCAGTCAAATATTTTATTAGATTGTGGAATTGATGTTGCAGGTTCTGGTTCAGATAAATTTCCTTATCTTGAAGCACCAGAATTCGATATCTCAAAACTCGACGCTGTTATAATCTCACACGCACATTTAGATCATACTGGTTTATTACCCTATCTGTATAAAATGGGTTATAAAGGTCCAGTTTATATGACCCAACCAACACGAGACATCTCAGCACTTTTAGCATTAGATTTTATTGGAGTTGCATACAAACAAGCAACAAAACCATTATTCAGTACAGCAGATATTAAAGAAATGGTAAAACATTCAATTTGCTTAAGCTTCAATGAAGTTACAGATGTAACTCCAGATGTTAGATTAACATTCTATAATTCAGGCCATTGTTTAGGAAGTGCTTTGGTTCATTTGAATATTGGAAATGGATTACACAATTTATTATACACTGGAGATTACAAATACGGAAAATCAAGATTACTTGACCCTGCAATTGCTGTTTTTCCAAGAGTTGAGACAGTTATTACTGAAGCTACTTATGGTGGAAAAGAAAACATATTACCTCCAAGACAAAAATCAGAAGAAAGTTTATTAGAAGTTGTAAATAGAGCAATTAAACAAGGAGGAAAAGTTTTAATTCCAGAATTAGGTTTAGGGCGTGCTCAAGAAACAATGTTAATTCTTGAAGAAGCAATGAAAACAGGAAAAATGGAAAAAGTTCCAATTTACATCGACGGTATGATTTGGGATATTAATGCAATTCACACAGCTTATCCAGACTTTTTAGCAGGAAGAGTAAGAAATCAAATTTTCCAAGACAACAATCCATTCACATCAGAGATTTTCTCAAGAGTTGGTTCAGGTCATGAAAGAAAACAAGTTGTTGAAGGCGGACCTTGCGTTGTTTTAGCAACATCAGGTATGCTTACAGGAGGAGCATCAGTAGAATATTTTAGAGAATTTGCAGGCTCAGAAAAAAACGCAATAGTTTTTGTTTGTTATCAAGGTGCAGGCTCATTAGGAAGACAAGTTCAAGAAGGAGTAAAAGAAGTAAAAATGAATGTTGATGGCCATGATGAAATAATTGCAGTTAAATTAGAAGTAAAAACAATTGAAGGATTAACAGCTCATGCAGGAAGAAATGAAATCGTTGCTTTTTTTAATAACATGAGGCCAAAACCAAAAAGAATCTTAATTAATCACGGAGAAGTTTCTCGTTGTTTGGATTTAGCATCTTCTTTATACAAGCTTAACAGAACTGAAACAAATGTTCTGCGAAATCTTGAAAGCATGAGATTGAAATAATTTAAAAAGTCTTTTTGCTTATTTAATTAAGAGAGGTTACAATGAAACACAGATTAAAAATAACAATTATTCTTTTAGCAATGTTTGTTCTAACTCAGTTTATTGGACTTTATATTGTAGATCATTATTCAACAACCAAAGTTATCGAAGGTGTTGTTGTAAAAAATGTAACAGCTCCTTCATTGCCTTATGGTTTAGAAACTCCAGAACCAGTTGAACAAACAGATTTTGCAAGTTTCTTAATATCAATGATTATTGCATTTATTTTTGCAATTTCTTTAATGTTAATTTTAACTAAAATCAAGGCAGAGTTCATACTCAAATTATGGTTTTATTTTGTTGTTGTAATTGCACTTGGAATTTCACTCAATGCTTTTTTCTCTCCATTACAATATGCTGGAATAATGGCATTTATTTTTGCACTTGTTTTAGCTTTTTTCAAAATTTATAAAAGAAATATCTTAGTTCATAATTCAACTGAATTAATTATTTACCCTGGAATTGCAGCAGTTTTTGTTCCAATCTTAAACTTTTATACAATTATTATCTTGTTAATTATAATTTCTATCTATGATATGTGGGCTGTTTGGAAATCTGGAATAATGCAAAAAATGGCAAAATATCAAATGGATACTTTGAAAATATTTTCTGGATTTTTTATTCCATATGTTGATGCAAAAACCAAAGCAAAAATTAAAGCTTGGAAAACTAAAGCCAAAAAAGACAAAAAGTTTAAAGAAAAAATAAAAGACAAAAAAATTGAAATGAATGTAGCAATCCTTGGGGGAGGAGATGTAATCTTTCCTATTATTACTGCTGGAGTTATGCTTAAAACACCTGGATTTGGCTTATTTGGGGCAATTTCAGTAATTATTGGAGCAACATTAGGTTTATCTTATTTATTTTTCATAGGAAGCAAGAAAAAATTCTATCCAGCAATGCCTTATATCACAGCAGGAATTTTCTTAGGAATTTTGTTGAGTTGGATATTTTGAAGTTATTGGAAAGTGATTACAAATAGAAAAACTTAAAAACACTTTTTTTATTAGCTTTATATGACAGTAATAAATGCAATGTCTTTTGGAGAAAGTGGAGCTGCAATTGCAGATGAACAATCATCTACTCCAAAAAGAAAATATAATGTTTCTCAAAAAATACAGCCACTCGGAGATAAAGCCTTTTTTGGTGGAAGTGGTCCTGCTGATTTTATTCGAGAGATTTACGATGAATCTAATTCACAAATTAAAGGGAGTTTGCCAATCAAAGAGATGGCAAGAATTGTAAAGGATACTCTTTTTGAAGCTAAAAACCAAAGAAAAGATGACGCTCTTAGAGCAATGTATGATTTATCATTAGAAGAGATTAAAACAGGTGTTTCTAGAAAAAGTGGAATGCAACTTGCAGATTTAACAAATCCCGTAAATATGTTGCAACAATTGGAGGAGCAACTATCTCTTGGAATTCTTATTGGGGGTTTATCTGGAAATGGTTTTGAAGTTTATCTCCTAAGTCCTCAAACAGGAACAACTAAAATTTCAAGACCATATGCTTCAATTGGGTCTGGATCAGATGAATCTGATAAAGTTTTATCTAGTTATGCTGCAAGTCTTACAAGAGATAATAGGCTTTGTATTGGCTCTGAAGAAGGTTTAGTAAAGTTAATTGAGGCAACAAATGCTGCTTCAGACATAAATGTTGGTGTTGGAGGAATACCTTCTATAAGGTATATTTCTCAGAAAAAGGTTTATGCTCCAAATGAAGAAAATTGCATTCTCTCTGGAGAGTTAGTAAAGGGTTACATTAGGGACCTATTACCAAGAGATTTTGTTTATTCTTCAGTTATGAATTTGGTTAAGGGTGAAGCTGAGTTTGAAAAAGTAGAAGAGGATATGAAAACAAAATCAAAAGATTGGAAAAAATTAGACAGAATTCTTAGGGGATATAAAGAATAATATTATTGTTACCTTTATCAAGTCGCAACATTATAGAAACATTTATAAACCCCTTTTGAGTGATTACAAACATGTTAGTTAAACAAGAATTAATAAGCAGAATCAAAGACTACTTTGACTTGAATATTTATGAAACAAAAGTTTGGTTAGCCTTGCTTGGAAAAGGAATTGCCTCTGCCGGGCAAATTGCAGAAATCTCAAAAGTTCCTCGTTCAAGAACTTACGATGTTTTAGAATCTTTAGAAAAAAAAGGATTCGCAATTGTTAAATTAGGTAAACCAGTAAAATACATTGGAGTAAAACCACATATTGTTTTAGAAAAATTAAAGAGAAATATTCATGAAGAAGCACAAGACAGAATCAAAAGTTTAGGCAAAATTAAAGAAACAGAAGAATTCACTAAATTAGAAGCATTATATAATGAAGGAACAGATCCAGTAAAAAGAGAAGATATCTCAGCCGCTTTATCTGGGAAATCAAATATTACAAACTACTTAAAAGAAATATTAAGAGAAGCAAAAAAAGAAGTAATTGTTTGCTTAAGTGCAGAAGAACTTGCTAAAAAAGAAAAATTATTCAAAGCCACTTTTGATTTACTTTTGAAAAACAATGTAAAAGTCAAACTCGCTCTTTCAGGAGATGAAAAAGAAATTAAATTTGTTTCAGAAAAGTTTGGAATCAAAGCAAAGAAGATTGACATTAATGCAAAGTTCTTTATTATTGATAAAACTGAAATTCTTTTCTATGTTTCAAACAACCAAAATGGTGAAGAAAATGCAGTTTGGTTAAATTCTGAATTCTTTTCTCAAGCATTTGCAGGTTTATTTGAAACTGCAATGAAAGCTTAGGAGGTTTTTTAAAATGATGATGCATAATAATAGTGTGAAAGGAATTTATGGAAGTTTTTCTTTAGCAAGAACAAGAAGTGATAATTCTGTTGTTAGAAATATTGTTCCTGTTTATGACGCAGTTGCAAACCTTGATTCAGAATATCTTGTTGGATTAAGCAGAGATGGATTTCATGTTGGGCAATTACTTTTTAATGGTTCATTAAATGTAGAACAATTAAATCCAAGAGACATGCCCTCTGAATTAAACAATCTTTTTTTTAAATTCAAGATTGAAAGAGGGAAATTTATAGCAATCCCTGTGGATCACGAAGGAATCTCATTAGAAACAAATAATAGGCTATATCGTTTTCAAGATAATAGAAAATTAATGGATGGGGATGCAAGTAGCTATATGGGTGCAAGAATGATAAATAAAAGAAGACCAATGCCTCTTGAAGAAGCAACATTTCATTTACCTGTTAGAGGAAAACTTAAATTAGGATATTCTACAAGACCTCCAATAATGACAAGATTCTAATCAATCTTCAACTCAATAATACTCATCTCACTAATTTTGTCCTTATTTTTCTTTTTCCAATCTTTAATAAAATCCTTTAAATCAAAATTAACTTTTTCATTAGCATAAATTCGAGAATCCTCTTCATAAATATTTTTGTGCTTTTTCTTAAATTCTTTTAAATTATTTTTATCATTTAAATAAGGTCCTGTATAAATCACTTTAGATTTTTTATTCCCAGTAATAAATGCCTTTGCTTTTTGCTCTTTATTATACTCAAAACCTTGCTTTTCAATATCAAAGTAAAAACTTGTCTCAGACAATAAATGCTTGTAAAATTTCAATAACTTACTCCCTGCAATATCTCCTTCTTGCCTATCTGTTTCAATTTCTAATTCAATAAAATCAAAATTATTTTTCTCAGCTTTTTGCTTTTCTAAATCAAAATCAATTTTCTTTTTCCTAAAAAAGTCTTTAGAAGGATTATTCAAAAATTCTTTAGCAACTTTTTTAAAATCTTCAAAAACTTCCTCACGCAAAGCAGCTGCAACATTTCTTTCTTTAAAAGTTGGATCAACCAAGACAATTGGTGATTGCAATTTAGAACTATTAATTTCCATTAAGATTTCTTGTTTATTTTTATATTTCTTTTCAATATCAATAATTATTTTCTCTTCTGATTTAACAACTGATTTCAAAAATTTGTTAAAACCCTTGTAATAATAAATCAAAAGCTCAAGAGCATAACCAGAAAAACCACCTACATAAGACTCTGCACCATAGCAATTATTTGCAGCACAAAACACCTTTGCAATTTTAATATCTCTTAAAATCTTTACATCTTTAATTTTTGATTTAACATACTTAACATGGCTATATGAAAGGTCTGTAACATTAACAGCTTCCTCAGGCTTTTTTATTTCTCTAACTGGAACAATTTCAAAATACAAGTCTTCTCCTTTATTAATTTGAAAATAATCTCGAGAACCATGAACAACTTTTAATCCATCAACTCCTTTTAACAATTCCTCTGTTAGCTCAGATAACTCATTGTCATCATACTTTTTATCAAATCTAAGGAAAACATCAACATCATAAACTTCTTTTCTCACAAGAGTTCCTTTAGCATAACTACCTCCAACAAAAACACTTACCTTAACATTTTGTTCTTTAATTCTTTCATTTAAATCATTAAGAAAATCCTTTAACTTAGAATCAATTTCTTTAAGCTTTTCTTTAGAAGGCTCTACATTCATTTCCTTAAATATTTTCTCAGACATATATATTAAATGATAATAATCCTTATAAAATTATTCTTCATCCTTTTTTCCAAAAGTCATAGATAAATCAATTATATATTTGCCGTCTTCTAATTTGTAAACTAAAGGTCTGTCTTTTCTAAATAAATTAACAACATCGATTTCATATTTTCCAGGTCCAACTGCCCTAACTGATTCAAAATCTAAAATCACAGGAGCTTCATCATCTGTAATTCCAGCCATATCCCTGACATCTTTTTCAATTTTATCTCTTTCTTTTTCAGGAATTTCAATTGGCTCTTCCCTAACTTTTTCCAAGTATTCATCTCTAATATAAAAGAAAAACCTTCCTCCACACTCTGCACAGCCTTCTAGTAATTCTTTATTGGCCTGGGGCAGAATACGTTTACATCGAACACATTGATGAGCCATAATAAAATTTAGAAAACAAACTTAATAAATTTATCTATCGTATTCTTCTGGATAAACCCAACCTCTTCCAACAAAATAAACTTTTTTTCTTTTTGTTCTATTAATTAAAAAAACCAAGAACATTAATAATGCAATAAACAAACTTAACAAAGCCAAAAAATATTCTTCTTGAAATAGATTAAAAACAGAAATAAATACAAATAAAATAATTACTACTAAAGAAAATCTCCTCATAGATTTTTTTAATTGAGCAGACCTGATTATTTGTTTAATAATAATTCTATTTTTTTAGGATTCTTTTTAATCTCTTTAACAACTGTTGCAGGCCCAATAATAGTTACTGCACCAAAATCTCCTCCAGATAATATATTTAACAAACCTTTTCTAAATTTATTAAAAAATCCCTCATTTCCATTTTCTGAAATAACTGCAAGTTCAATTCCTTTAAAATGTTTAATATGTCCAATCATTGCCATTGTATCTCCAATTAATCGAGTTTCCTCTTCCGGTCTTAATCTTCCTTGTAAAATAATTATTTGATTTCCCAATACAATATCAAGGATTTTTTTAATTCTTTCATTACTATCTAAATCTCTTATCTCTGAATAAGGTAAAAACTGAATTGAAAATCCTTTTATCTTTCCCAAACTTTTTCCTCTTTTTTTTACTGGCATTTTTTTATTAATATTTTGTCTTTTAAAAACTTATTTTGCTTTTTTAGTTAAATTAAATAATGATTCATATAGTTCTTCAATATTTTTTCCAAATTTTGCACTGATTCCAACAACTTCATATTCGGGAAATGCAGCCTCTATTTTTTTAATATCTGCTTTCTTTTTATCAATTTTATTCGCAACAATTAAAACAGGAATTTTTCTTGCTACTAAGTTTCCAATAATTGTAATATTAACTTGGTTATAAGGATTTTCAGTTGAATCTAAAACAACAACAACAAGATCCATATCATCTAACCATTTAATACTTTCAATAACTCCTTGTGTTGCTTCTTTTGCTCTTTCTTTAGCATCTTTTTTCTTTACTTTATATTTTAAGAATTCTTCATAATCAATTTTTGTAGAAATACCTGGAGTATCAACCATTTTAAACATCATCTTCTTGCCTTTGTATTCAATTTCAACTTTTTCTTTAAACTGAACATGTCTTGTCTCATGAGGAACCTTACTTACAGAACCCATTTCCTCCCCAGTAAAATCCTTACAAATTCTATTAGCTAAACTAGTTTTACCTGCATTAGGTGGACCGTAAAAACCAAGTTTTACTTCCTTATTATTCTTAAACATTCCCGAGAAGATTCTTGCAAAAAAACCTTTCATTATTTTTATCACCATATTATTCTTTGGGGTTTAGGGTTTATTAAAGTTTTGTGTTTTTAACTATATATTTCCTGCAAATTTTTTGAACTGTGCAGTCCTTGGATTTGGTTGATTTGGAATTTGGCCTTGTGTGGGTTTTGGTTTAAATTGATTATCTTTTGTTTTTTTAATTAACTTAAATAAATTATCAACTGGAATTAATTCAAACATACCGGTTCTTTTACCAGCATACTTTCTCATAACATATTGAATTTGTTCTGGATTCCAGCCAGATTTTTTTAATTCAGATTCAATTTTTGAATTTGTCTTCTCTTGTTTTTTAGCATTTTGAATATAGTGAACTAAATTAAATAAATTATTTTTATTCTTAAATAAATAATCTTCATATTTATGTTTATACCATTGTTGTAAAACAACATAACCAACAACACCTGCAATTAATAAAAGAATAATTAATAACCAAAAAACTGCTCCAAGAGAATCATCTTCTTCTGAAACAGAAATATCTTCTGATTGAGCATTTAAATTATTTAATAAAGGAGAAACAAAGAAATCTAAATCTGCAAAAGAAATATCCTCCTTTACTCCAAGATTTATTTTATTATTTCCTTCGCTTATCTCTTTATATTTATAACCAGATTCTTCTTCAAAACTATTTTCTGGATCTAAATAAAGATCTTCATAATTTTGAACAAAAAAATGTGTTTTAGAATTTGCATTATTTTTTAAATTAATTTCAAATAAACTTATTTTTTGATTTTCTTTTGAATCATATTTTAATATAATTTTTTTATAATTAGAAGAAATATCTGTGTTTTCAACATTCCAAGCTACAATTGCATTTTTATAACCTTGTAAATTTGAATTAGCAGAATCTCCAGTAACTTCTTCTAAGATTGTAACATGAACATGGTCTTCTGTAACAGGCAATTCAAGTGATTGTGCTTGTGTTTCAATCTCTAAATTAACTGGAATATCTAATTCAAGAAGTTCTTTCAATAATTCTTTATATTTTTCATCACTTGAAGCCTGAACAAATTGTCTTTTAATTTCAACAAGTTTATCTGCACTTTCACTTAATTTAATCAATTCCATAATTGCTTTTTTTTCAAAAGAAGAATAAGATTCTAAATCTTTTTCTAAGCTGTCAATTCTTTTTTCATAATTTAAAAGAGTTTGATTAACTGCATTTTTTGCTGAATCAACAAATACTTCAAATGTTTCACTTATTTCTTTTCCATCAATAATTGCACTAATTTGAACATCATAATATCCAACATAATCATAAGTATAAAGTATTTCATTAGTATAGGTTTGTTTTGTAACATTATCCTCTAATTGCCAAGTATATTTTGTAATATTTGAATTATCACTTAGTCCAACTTTAAAATTCGTAGGATATCCTACAAATGTTTTCAATGGAGTTAAAGATTCAATAACCGGAACTTCACTAATTGTAATGTTTTCTTCAAAGATTTTATTTCCTTTAATATATAATTTATAATCATAATCATCATATTTCTTAGGTAAAGTAAAGTTTGCATTATCTAATGAAATTCTTTTAAAATCAAAATCTACTTTTGGTGCTGTTTTTTCTAAGTCATAAAAACTATCTGTGCTTGAAGGTGCAACTCCAGAAAAAGCATATTCTAGATCTAAATTTTCTAGAGTAATTGTCTGGTCTGCATTTGAAATAAACTTAATTGGTATTGTACAACCCTTTGAGCAATCTAATTGATATTGTGAATCAAGATAGATTCTAATCATTTCTTCAAAGTCATTTCCATTTGGAAGTGTGTCAGTAACATATAATGAATCCATTGAACCAAACTTTCTTGGCTGTGCAAAAATATAATAAGAACTTATTTCCTCCTGAGAACTACTTGGGTTTCCATAAAAACTACAATCTTCTCCTAAATCATATCTTGGAATTGAATAAACACCACTTCCAACCTTAGATAAACATAGATAATATTCTTGTTTTTCTACAATAGAATAATCTAAATTACAAGTATGCTCTCCACCTGATTCCTGAATTTCTGAAACATTTAAATCACAAAATGCTCCTGGAATATTTTCTCCATTTAATTTAACTAATTCAAAAGTAATTTTATCTCCAACCTCAGAAGATTCTTTTTCAATATATGCACCTGCTTTTATCCCAGGAGATTTTATTAACTCAATTCTTTGGCAAATTGGTGTTTCTCCTAATCTTGAATTTGGTAATGAAGAACTAAATTCATCTATATCAAAACAACCATAGTTTTTATTAAAACAAGTTGAATCAAGAGCATTATCATTTACAAAGTCAACAACACCATCATCAAAAAAGTCAATTTCTAATTGATTAAAGCAATTTGGAGTTACATCACTTGAGATATTCATGCTATTAAATACAACACTATCTAAATTTCCTCCACTAATTGAAAAACCTATAACCTTTTCTTCTCCATCATTTAAATTAAATATTTTTTCTGTTTCTCCATTTCCAATTACTGAATAAACATCTTTGCAATCTGCAGTAGAACAAATTGGATTTACATCTGAATTAGAATCTGTATCTAATAAATCAATTAAAGTAATTGAGTTACCTAAACTATCATTTAATAAAATATCTGCAAATTCATTTTCAATACTAATATTAATCCAACCTTTTAGGTTTGCTTCAGGACCATAAGCATTTGTTATGCTATGAGAAGAATTTCCAATAGTTACACTTGCACTTAACAAACTTGTTAAGATTATCGCACTTGCTATAAACAATACACTCTTTTTCATTTTCACCTTTTCTTAAAAATTAAAAATAAATAAATAAAAGTAATTAAAGAAAGTGTAACTATAATATTCATACTTGTGAAAAAAGGAAGTCTAACATGATTTGAACATGCTCTTGTAATTTCTCCACTATCAGCAACACATTCTTCATAAGCATTATTTGGATCATATCTATAAATTCCATCTGAAGTTTCTTTATAATCCTCCTCATTTAAGGAATCACCTGTAAATTCATTTTCACCATCCCATTCAAAATTACCTTCCCAAGTAAAAGTTAAAAATCCATCATCACAACTATCATCTGTTTTTTGATCAATTAAACAAGTCCCAATCTTAGAAGGTATCTTGGTTCCAGAATTAATTGTATTCTCTTCTGTTGCACCATAACACTTTTCAGAAGTTTCATTCCATTTACATAAACAACTTGTTTCTACATTTCCATCTATTTTTCCACAAACAGAATCATCCTCAACACTTAGAGTAGATTTATCACATTCATCTTTGATACATGAATCTTCATCAACATAGTCTTTACAAAAACTTATTGATTCTAATACACAATAATCTTCATTAACCTCTAAGATGATGTTCTGACTTTTTTCACCATCATATTCAAAATAAATCTCATAAGGACTTTCATAATCTTCAAAATCCTCTTGAGCAACTTCCCAGATTACTTCTGCATTTCCTTCTGCATCAACTTCTGTGCTAATGGTCTTTATTAAATCATCTCCACTAACAATGCTATCATCATAAATCATAATCTCTAAATTAATTGTATCTCCTTCTGAAACTCCTGCTGTATTTTGAACTTCTAAACTCAAATTAAAATTATCAAAATCTAAAATTGTTATTTTTTTATCTACTTCATAAGGAATTCCTTTAGAATTTGCCCAAAATAAATTTAATGTATCTGCAGAAGCACAAGTTCCATCTTGGCATAATCCTGAAACACAGTCATTATTTGAATCACAATCATCATCTTCTTGCCCGTCTGTCCTAACACAAGTATTATCATCTACATTACAAACTAATCCTTCGCCACAAGTTCCATCATCATTACAAGCAATTGCTTCTGCCCCAGTTATACAACAAATTTTATTTGTATAAAAATCAGAAGAACAATTTGCTAAATGAGCATTTGTTTCTCCAGATAAAGTCACAACACATTGTTCTCCATCAGCACAATTTCCTTCTGAAACATAACGACAGCTTAAATCCCCATAACAAACATCTGTTGTGTAAGTAGAACCTGTTGGAGACTCTGCATGGGCATTTGTATCAGAACTTAGCTTTAAAACAATGTTATCTCCTGTGCACTCATGTGGGTTTGTTCCAGAATAAGTTGTTCCAAAAATATCTGAATAAAGAATATCTGTTGTATAGCCAGAAGCACCATTATAAACTTCTCCATGAGCATTTATATCAGAACTTAATCTTAAAATTATATCGTCTTCTGAACCAGCTTCAATTACATTTCCAGTAATCTTTCCAACAAAATCACTCCACAACCCAGCAGAAAGAACACTTAATAATAAAATCCCTACAAACAATGAAACACCTATTTTTTTCATAATCTATTTAGAAAATTATCTTTTATAAACATTTTTATACACTTCAAAAACTTTCGAAGTCTTAGTTTTATTTATAAATACCAATTTCTTAATTAAATTATGGATGAAAAATATTTAATAATTGATTTAGAAAATGAAAAAGCAAAGCATTTAGCTGGAATTCTTGGAAGCAAGACTTGCAAAAAAATAATTAATATTTTAGCAGAAGAAGAAGCATCTGAAAATGACTTAGCTGAAAAATTAAACATACCAATCAATACTATTGAATATAACTTAAAAAAATTAGTTTCTGCAGGAGTTGTTGAAAAATCTTTAAATTGGTTTTGGAGTAAAAAAGGTAAAAAAATTCCAATGTATAAATTATCTAATAAATCAATTGTAATTCAACCTGGAAAAAGTGCAAAAGAAAAATTAAAGAAAATTCTTCCAGCCTTTCTTTTATCTGGAGTTGCAACTATCCTTGTAGGAATTTTAACAAAACCAAAAGAAATTTTGCAAATAGATTATTCTTCTGAACCAATGCTAATGGAGTCCACAAACAAAGCAATGGACTTTGCAGCAGAATCTTCAACAATTATTTCACCTTCAGAATTTCCAATTTGGGGTTGGTTTTTGGCAGGCTCACTTTTAGCAATTGCAATTTATGCAATCTTAAACTGGAGGAAATTATAATGAAAAAACTAAACAAAATATTTATTGGAATTTTAGTAATTGAATTTCTTTTAGTATTAATCTCAGGAATAATTAGTTATGATTCTTGTGGAAATGCTTGTGACAATAAATCTCTATTAAACCCATTTGCAAATCCAAGCGGAGAAATTTGTGCACAAGTTTGTAAAACAACTTTTTCATCAATTACTTATTTATCTATTGATTTATTTATTTTAACAATTATTGTTTTCATAGGAATAAATTTCTTGAAAGGAGGTAATAAAAATGAAACAAATTGATAACTCAGTAAAAATAACTTTGATAATTGCAAGTGTTGTTTTAATTTTAGGTTTAATGGTTTATTCTTTGTTTGATGCAACAAATACTTCAGATACTTTGAGGTCAAATGGTCAAGTAACAATTGATGTTTCTCCTGATTTAGTTGTTGTAAACTTCAATATTGAAACAACTGGAGATACAACTCAAGAAGCCAAAGACTCAAACTCAGTAATTGTAGATGAATTAACAACAGAATTAATTAAAATTGGTTTTGAAAGAAAAGACATTCAAACACAAAGTTTCAATATTTATGAAAACTGTGAATGGAAAAACAATGAACAAGTTTGTGAAGGTTATAAAGCAACACATTTAATCAGAGTAGAGTTCTCAACAGACAAAGATGTTAAGATTGTAGATGTAATTGACTCAGGTGCTAATGCTGGAGCTGGAATTAATTACATAAGTTTTGAATTAAGTAATGAAAAACAGCAAGAGTATAAAGCAGAAGCAATGAAACTTGCAGCACAAGATGCTCGAATTAAAGCAGAAGCTGTTGCTGAAGGATTAGATAAAAATCTTGGTGATTTAGTTTCTGTTTCAATTAATGACTTTGGATACTCTCCTTGGAGAGTTTATGATTCAGCAGGAGGATATGCAGAAGCATCTGTTGCAAAAGAATCAGTTAACAACATTCAACCAAGTGACAAAGAAATCTCTGCATCTGTTTCAGCAGTCTTTGAGATTAGATAATTTTTTATTTCTTTTATTTTTTTTAGATAATTCTATACCTATTAATAATATAACGATTCCAATTAATAAACCAAGAACTTGGTAAATAATCTGAAGTGAACCAATATATGCTAATCCAAAAGCTAATGGAATTAAACCAATTATTCCAGTGAATAAATAAATTCTAAAAGAGATATTTGAAAATAATCCAAGTGCATAATTCAATAAATCAACAGGCAAAACCATTCTCCATAAAATTAAACTAATAATTATATTTTCTTTTGGAACATATGATTCTATTTCATGAATTTTTTCTAATGAAACTAAATTTCCAATAAGTTCTCTTCCATATTTTCTAGATAAGTAAAAAACAATAACAGAACCAATTATCCAAGCAATCCAGTTTAATAAACCAACAATAAAAGTTCCCCATAATGCACTACCAACACCAATTAAAGGAATAAAACTCATTGGAGCAACAATTGTTTCAAAAATCATTAGAAAAACATATGCAAACATACCATAATAATCATTAATAATTAAATCTTTAATTTCAGCTTCATAATATTGGGTTAATTGCGAAAAAATAACAAATAAAACCAAGGCTAAAAGAATTCCTAAAATAGATTTGATATTTTTTCTTTTCATTATAAAATTATTTAATTGATTCTTTTATATTTTTGCTTAATCCTTTGATATAAAAATATTCTTTGTCATATTCGTAATCCAATCCCAATTTAAAATTAAATGAATAAAAACAAAAATTCCCATTATAATTCCAGACCAATCATGAAGAAAACTCATTTGTGCTCGTGGAATAATTGCATAAATAAATCCTAAATTTTCTCTAATTCCAGGCATTTTTAAAATTCCTGTTATAAAAACAATTAAAAAAGATAAACCCATTCCAATGTCAATAAAATATTTTGTTTTTGGTTTATCCATATTAATAAATAGAAAAAGAGTTTTTATAATTTACCCTCATAATCATCAATAGCATTTCTCAAAGCTTCTGTTGCCATAGCACCACAGTGTAGTTTAATATGTGGCAAACCACCAAGAGATTCTGCAATATCTTTCATTGTAATTTTCTTTGCTTTTTCCAAACTTTTTCCTTTTGCTAATTCAGTAAGCATTGAAGTTGAAGCAATTGCAGCAGCACAACCAAATGTTTTAAATTTTATATCAGAAATTTTATTGTCTTTAACTTTAATCCAAAGCTTCATAATATCTCCACATTTTGCATTTCCTGTTTCTCCAACTCCATCAGCATTTTTGATTTCTCCAAGATTTCTTGGATCTGTAAAATGAGACATAACTTTTTTATTATATTGTGGAAGTGCCATACTAACATGAAACAGAATTCATATTTAAGGTTTTTGGTTTATCTTAGATAAAGATTTTTCTAAATCCCTGTAATCTTTTTTTCTATCCAACAAACAAACTAAAATTATCTTTGGATTAAGAACAGCATAAATTAATCTTGTTTCTTTTTTTTCAATTGAAAATCTAATTCTAAAAACCCTTGAGAATTTTTTTGAACGTATTCGTTTATATCTATACGGATTTTTTTTAATTAATTGAATCTTTTCAGAAATAATCTTTCTTGATATTGAATCAAGTTTGCTGACTTGTTTATTAAATTGTTCTAAAGAAACAACTTCAAAACTCATTTTAGTAGAATTTTATTTAGTTCTTTTTCATCTGAAAAATTCTTTTCTTTTATTGCTTTTTCAATTAAATTATCAATTAAATTAATTTCTTCTTTACTAAAATTTTCATCAAATTCATTTTTTTCAAAAATCTTTTCTCTCATACTTTCTGCAATTAACTCTTGTAGATTTCTATATCCATAAGCATTAGCATAGCTTTCAGCAGCTTCAAGTAAATTTGTAGTTAGTTTAAGATTAATCTGTTTTGTTTGCATATATCTTTAGATATTTTAAGATATTTAAAGTTATTGGT
>CAZRUG010000001.1:119766-122732 GCA_964603295.1 Candidatus Woesearchaeota archaeon
TCATATCAACCCCTCTCTCGCCAAAATCTCGTTATGGCCATAAGCAAGTTTCATATTTTTTATTTTAGAAGTTTTAAACCATCTTACTTTTTTAGTTTCATCTTTTGGCCCTGGTTTTTGTTTGTCTTTAATTTTTGCAATAAAAGGAATATCAATTAAATGAATTTTATGCTCTTTATTTGGAAGATTATTATGAATATCAAGTTTCTTTTTTATATCAATATCAATTCCAAGCTCTTCTTTAACTTCTCTTTTTGCTGTTTCTTCGGGCAACTCATTATATTCCATCATTCCTCCTGGCAAACCCCAAGTATTTGGATAAAAAGGTGCTTTATTGTCTCGCTTTCCTAAAAGAATTTCTCCCTGAGAATTTTGAATAATTACAGGAACTCCAATTAATGGCCTTTTTCCTCTAATGTATTTAAAGATGTGTGAGATGAGAGTCATTTTATTTTCTTTGTCATAGAAACCATGTCTTTATCTAATTTATATTTTCTTTTTTTATAAAAATCAAATGCACTTGTCTTTCTATTAGTCATTAATTTAAATTGAGTATAACCTTTTTTTATGTATTTGTCTTCTACAAATTTTATTAGTTTTGTTCCTATCCCATAGTTCTGAGAATTTTTTTTAACAACAAATTCTTCAATTAAAATAGTCGGTCCTTCCCAATAAAGTTCTTTTTTAATAAGTATTACTCCAAGAATTTCTTTGTTTTTAACATAAATATAAATCTCTCCTAATTTAAAATAAAACTTAAGACTTTTAATTACTTCTTCAATAGATTCTTTTTGACTATATGGGGGTTTTGCAAATTCCTTTAACATTAGTTCTGCAATTTCTCTTAGTTGTTTCTTTTTTGCCTTTTGTATTTTCATTTTTCATTAGATCTCTCAAAAACCTCCTTTGCCCTCGACAAAACATGTAAACCCATTTCACCCCAATTACAATAATTTGAAAATTCTTCTGGATTAATAAGCAATCTTTCACCAATTTCTCCAATTGCTTCATCAATAGTTTGTTCCCTTAATTCTTTTAACTTAGCAACATATCTCAATGCGTAATGAATATCTTCCCCAGAATCTTGATTTAAAGGAGTAATTTTCATATAACCCAGGGGTTTTATATCTTCAATAATAGCATCTGCTTCTTCAAGAGCTTCCCTGATTAAAGTCTCTTCATGATTCTTGTCTTTGGATTCAGGACCACCTCCAGGAAGCCTCCATGTAGATTTCGGGTTTGTTATTAATAATTGTCCTTTATCATCAAAAACATATCCATAAACCTGTTTAACAAAACCAAGATTAGAAAACTCAATATTCTCAAACCATTCTATTAAATATCTTTTTCCATCTCGCGTATTAACAATACTTTTTTCTTTACCTTCTTGAAAATTCAATTCATTATTTTTCATTAAATCTTCTAAAGAAATCATCTTTTTAAAAATTCCTTAAACTATAGAAAATAAGGTAGGTAGTGAAAAGACCCGAAAGTCAAAATTAAAAATTTATCCGAAGACAAATAATTAATAGCTCACTACCTAATGATCTTAGGAAAAAGCATTATTTAAGGTTTTTGGTTATGAAAAATATTGTGCTCCCACCAGACATATGTCAGTAGGTTACACATTTCTTATGGAAGAGAAATCCATAAAAAGGTCTGTTTCTAAAGAGATTTATGGTAAAAAGTAATCATGATTTAAATTTTGAACAGAAACTCTGGAAAGCAGCTGATGCTATGAGGAGTAATATGGATGCTGCAGAGTACAAGCATGTTGTTTTGGGACTAATTTTTTTGAAATATATTTCTGATGCGTTTGATGAGGCGTATAATGAAATTAAAAATGATCCAGAAAGTTTGGGTGTTGATGATAGGGATGAGTATGATAGAAGAAATGTTTTTTGGGTTCCTGATAGGGCGAGGTGGAGTGTTTTGGAAGATAATGCAAAAAAGCCAGAGATTGGAAAGATTATTGATGAGGCAATGGATGCAATTGAAAAAGAGAATTCTTCCTTGAAAGGTGTTTTGCCTAAGAATTATGCCCGACCTGATTTAAATAAACAGAAGTTAGGGAGTTTGATTGATTTGATTGGGACGATTAGTTTGGGGGATGAAGATAGTAGAGCAAAAGATGTTTTGGGCCAGGTTTATGAGTATTTTTTAGGTCAGTTTGCAGATGCTGAAGGAAAAAAGGGTGGGCAGTTTTATACTCCTCGTTGTATTGTTGAGTTATTGGTTAAAATGATTGAGCCGTATGAGGGCAGAGTTTATGATCCTTGTTGTGGTTCAGGGGGGATGTTTGTTCAGTCTAAGAAATTTGTAGAATCTCATGGAGGGAGAATTGGAGATATTTATGTTTATGGTCAGGAATCAAATCCTACAACTTGGAAGCTTTGTAAAATGAATTTAGCAATTAGGGGAATTGATAATGATGTTAGATGGAATAATGAGGGAAGTTTTCTTAATGATGAACATAAAGATTTGAGATCTGATTTTATTTTGGCAAATCCTCCTTTTAATGATTCTGATTGGAGTGGGGAATTATTGAGAGAGGATGTTAGATGGAAATATGGAACTCCTCCGACTGGGAATGCTAATTTTGCTTGGGTTCAGCATTTTATTCATCATTTAAATGATCACGGGATTGCTGGTTTTGTTTTGGCTAATGGTTCAATGAGTTCTAATACTTCTAAGGAGGGGGAGATAAGAAAGAAAATTGTTGAGGATGATTTAGTTGATTGTATGGTTGCGCTTCCTAGCCAGTTATTTTACAATACAATGATTCCTGCTTGTTTATGGTTTGTTACTAAAGATAAAACAAATCATGGGAAAAGAGAAAGAAAAGGCGAGATTTTATTTATTGATGCAAGAAATATGGGAAAGATGATTGACAGAAGACATAAAGAATTAACAGAAGAGGATATAGATAAAATAACAAAAACTTATCATGCTTGGCGTGGTGAAAA
>CAZRUG010000002.1:0-3734 GCA_964603295.1 Candidatus Woesearchaeota archaeon
CTTTAGAATAAACACAAAAACTTATTAACACAAGATTATTCTTTCAAATATGTTATCCGATGAACAAATTACTGGAATAAAAAAACAATTACTAGAACAAATTAATTCAAATTTTCCAGAAGACCAAAAATCACAAATGATTTCTCAAATTGAATCAATGGATGCTAATCAATTAGAGGAATTTCTTAAACAAAATAATTTGATTCAGCAAGCCGATTCACAAGAAAATTCAGACCCATCTCAATGTATTTTTTGTAAAATTATCCGAGGAGAAATGCCAACATATAAAATAGATGAAAATGATTTTGCAATTGCAACTTTAGATATAAGGCCCTTATCAAAAGCACATTCACTTATTATTCCAAAAGAACATATAACTTCTCCAGACCAAATTCCTGAACAAGTAAAACAACTTGGAACAAAAATTGCTGAGAAAATCAAACAAGAATATTCTCCAGAAAAAGTTGAAGTTAAGATTCAAAACATGTTTGGGCATGAAGTAATAAATCTAATCCCAATTTATTCTGGTCAAGAATTAAATCAATCACGAGAACCTGCGCCAGAAGAAGAACTTAAAAAAATTCAGGAAGAATTAACAAGAGAAGTTATACAACAACCAGAACAATCTTTTGAACAAGAACCTGAAAAAGAACAAGAACCTGAAATATTAACAGAAGAAAATACTTGGCTTCCTAAAAGAATCCCTTAAAATAAAGCCAAGTCCAAAATAAAAAACTAATAAAAAAAACAGGAACAAAGGCAATTCCTTGACGAATTAAAACATTCTTTTTATGTTTTTTTAACAAATCAATATCTTTTTTTGTTAAACCATCCCAAGTAGTCTTAATTTTTTTGCCTTTAACAACAACATCTTTTTTTAACCAATCCCCTTCACGCAATTTTGAAACAGAAATTTTTCTAATCATTGAAGCTTCATCTAATGATTTTGCATAAGCATAAAAATAAGGTATAATAAAAAAACAAATTGCAAAAATAAAAAAAGGTGCTTGATAAAAACCAATCAAAGCAAAAACAATTGCAAACAAAATAGAAACAAAATTCATTTTCTTATTTTTTTTCAAAACTTTTGAAAAATTCTTTTTTAATTCAGAATAATTTTTAATTCCTAAATACAAACTAATTATAAAACTATAAATTGCACCAATTAAAAAAAACAATAAAATAAAATAAAACATTGCTTTAATATTTGACATAAAATTTGTATAAAAAAACACAATTGGTCCTAAAGCAATCATTAATTTTGCATCACCCCCTGCAAAAACCCTCATATAATAAAAGGCATTTCCTAATATAAAGAAAATTCCTAATCCAATTAATCCTTGAATAAAAAAATTCCAATTAGAATCAAAAAGAGAATAAAAAAACCTAAATCCTAAGACAAAGATAATCAAAGAAAAACTCAACCAATTTGCCACCTCTCTTTCCTTTAAGTCTTGTAAGCTAGCAAAAGCTATAAAGATTAATGCAAAAATAAAAATCACCTCTATCATAAAAAATTAAAAGAAGAAAACATTATAAACCTTATTAATTAAAGATATGTATGGCACAAGAACTTAATAAGGGTGATTTAAAGAAATATCTTTCCTGGGCAATTATTACGGCACTTATAGTTTTAACATTTTTAACAATTAAACAATTTATTATTCCTCTTTTATCTGCATTTATTTTAGCATATCTTGCACTCCCTCTTTACAATAAACTAAATAAAAAAATTAATTCAAATCTCTCTGCAATAATATGTATCTTCCTAATTATATTAATAATTATAATTCCCTTAATATTAATCCTCGGAGAACTCCTAAATCAATTATCTTTGTTTTTGCAAGAAGATACAGTAAATAATTTTTTAACTCAGGCTTCTGAAATGCCTTTATTAGACCAATTAAGCTTAGACTTAAATAAAATAACTCAAGAAGTTGTTTCTTTTTCAATTCAAATTTTAAAATCAACCCTAAAAGAAATCCCTTCTATTTTAATTAGCTTAATCATTATTACTTTTGGTATTTTTTATTCATTAAAAAATTGGGAAATACTTACTAAAAAACTAAAACAATACATTCCATATAAAGACAAAGACAAAATTGCAAAAGACATTTCAGAAGCAACAAAAAATATAATTTATGGTTCAATAATCATTGCATTGATTGAACTTGTAGTTGCACTAATTGGATTCTATTTAATTGGAATAAAGTTTGCATTTATTTTTGCATCTCTTGTATTTATTCTCTCTTTTATTCCTGGCTTAGGCCCAACAATTGTATGGACACCTCTTGCAATTTACTATTTTATATTTGGAAGTATTTGGCAAGCAATGGCACTAATTTTCCTTGGAGCAATACTAAGTTTTGGAATTGATGCAATACTTAGAGGAAAAATTGTTGGAGATAAATCAAATATGAACCCATTAATTATGTTAATTGGAATTCTTGGAGGAATTTCAATGTTTGGAATCTTTGGATTTATTATTGGTCCTTTAATATTAGTTTACACAATAGAAATTCTTCAAGAAATAATTGAAAATAAAAGATAATTAGTAAACAAATAATTTTAATTTAATTAACTACTATTGAAAAACTAATAATTAACTAAGTGCAGGTCTTCAAAGTGAACTTGTAAAACTTGAACCCAAAGAAGGAATTCCTAAAATTAAAATTGTTAATGAGAACTATGGAAAATCCTATTTCTTTTTACAAGGTTTTTTATTAGAAATATTTTGGGTTCTTTGTTTGCCTCCAGACTTATAGGGATTTTCCTTTTTCTTCTTAAACTTGCCTTTCTTTTTATTTCGTGATTCAGAATTACCACTTGCCATAATTAAATTAAGAATTAATAGTTTAAATAATTTTTATTAAAGTGAAGTAGTCTTTTACTCCTATTCTGAGTTATCTCCTTGACCATTTGTTGAAGCCACACATTTAGCACTTTCAAGAATTTTATCATTCATCCAAAAATAAGTTTTTCCAACTTCACAATTATTATTCTTATTCTTCACTTCTCCATTTACAACCTCTCCAATAGAACTTTCATTAAATTCAATATTTTCCCCACAATTTATTGCACTATTTTGACAAGTATCAAATCCAAAGTTTGTCATCTTTTGTGCAAGATAATAACAAGTTACATCTTTATAATCTTCATCATCTGTATTTAAATCTCTCGGAGAAAAACAATAATTATAAGGTGAACCAGTTAAACACGCAGTATTACAAGCCTGAATTACATTATCAACATTATTAGAACCAATAAAAGGAACAATTCTATCCCAACCAATTGTAAATCCAACAATCAAAAGAACTAAAACAGCTAATCCTAAAACAATTAAAATAACTGTATTAATACTCATTTCCTGAGCTCTTTTATCCCCTCTTTTAATCATATACAATTATAGTCTAACTTATTTAAAAACCTTTTTATTGTTCCTTAACATTCACCTGACTATTTACTGATTCAGAAACTTCTTGTTTTTCTTCAACAACTTCTTGAACTAATTTATATCTTACTTCAACTTCTTTATTACTAATAGTTACAAAACCAGTTTTTTTATCAAAGTTTTCACCAAAAGCTTTTATGGTTGAATTTTCAAAACTCTCACCAGCATTTTGATAAAAATAAAATTTCTCTAAACCAACATTTAATTCTTCAATTGCTTCAACTGAATCAGAAAAATCTGCTTTTTCACCAAAAATATCAAAACTAATTGCGCCAATAACAAC
>CAZRUG010000002.1:3834-6024 GCA_964603295.1 Candidatus Woesearchaeota archaeon
GAATCATTTAAAACAGTGATATAAAGAAGAGTTGTTAAAACAATTACAATTACAATTGTAGCAACAAACCAATT
This sequence comes from Candidatus Woesearchaeota archaeon, assembly GCA_964603295.1. Lineage (GTDB taxonomy): Archaea > Nanobdellota > Nanobdellia > Pacearchaeales > GW2011-AR1 > CAZRUG01. Next base: position 3,909 of record CAZRUG010000002.1, read on the forward strand.
AAGTCCATCTGCAACTTGTCCTCTTTTATTTAACATTTTTTTCATATTTACTAATAGCAATTTTTAATTTAATTTCATATTCTTCTTGATTCCTATCAATTACATAAAATCTTCTTTCATTACAAAAAGGTGTTTTTCCATTAGCACCGCAAAAATCAACTAATCTTTCATTTCCAACTTCAATTGTCTTAATTAAATTCTTTGAATCAAAATCATAATACTCTATTAAAAAATAAAATTGGTCATCTTCCCAACCATAAGAATCTTCTACTTCTAAAGTAATTCCACATTGTTCTAAAATATTTTCTTTATCTAATGTAGGGGCCTTTTCAGTCATATAACCTCCTTGAGAAATACAATCAGCAAGTTTATCTGCTAAAAATCCAGATTCAATCTTTCTAACATCATAAGGAGCTCCATAAACACTTGCAACAACATAAACAATTGTTGACGCTACTAAAAACAAAATTACAAACCAATACAAGGACAATAATTTTTCTCCTTTCTTACTTTTTTTAATCAAATAATCTTTATTCATTTTCACCTACCTGAAAATAATAGTAATTATCTTTTTTAGGATCTTCATCCATTCCACTAATACTAACATCATTAAAAAAAGAATAACTATATCCCCCATCTTCCCGGGTTTTAACATGAACAATATTATCAGTAACAAAAACCAAAGCTCCCTTATACTCATTTTTTTTAGCTTCTTTAATTACTTCTGAAAAATCAACAATAAAAAAAGTTCCTGGCTCAGAACCGTCAATCATCATTGCAACTTTTTTTGCATACATTTCCTCAACCTCTGCAGAACTATCTAATTGCACAATAATAAAAACCATAAGAATTGAAATAAAAACAAGATTTAAAACTAAAAAAATAATATTTTCTGTCAATAAATTCAAACCTCTTTTGTCCTCTTTTATTTTTTTCATAATTCATTAAGATTATTTAAATTAATAAATCTTTACTAAGCTTTTGTTACAAAAGAATCACAAGCATTTTCTAATTTAGAAGATTCAACAAATTGCGGAGGGAAAACAGGATTATCTTCATTTGCAAAAGGAATTTTATTTACTAAATCCCTAAAAAAACCCTTACTCATAACACCTGTAACAATAGCATGTCTTTTACTAAAATCAATTTCTTGATTTAAATCATTTTCAAATAAAGTAAAAATTTGGGATGCTAATCTTCCTTTTTCATTACCATAAAAATAATAAAAATAAGAATTTCCTGAATCAGTTTTAACACGCATCATATAATTAATTAAATCTAAATAAGTTAATTTATTGTCCCCTTTAAAATAATTTTGAATTTCAGAATCAAATTTAACAATTGAACAAATACCACAACTTTTTGAAGAAGCAAATTCAACCTCTCCTTCCCCAAACATCCACCAACAATCAGACATTTGTTTTAAAATTTTATCAATTAAAACAACCTTATTTATATCTAATTTATCACCTAAATTAATATCAATTTTTTCATCATAAGTAAAACCATCACAATCACTTCCTGCAGAAATACAAACATATTGTGTGTTACAATCTAAGCTATTTAATTTTAATTTATCTGGAACCAATCCTTTTGAAGACCTTAAAACAGAATCATGGCAAATCTGCTCTTCACTAACATCACCAAGATTTAATCTCATTAAAAAGAAAAGCAATACAGCAAAACTTGCAACTAAAATAACAATCACTACAATCTGTTGTGTTGTTAACTCAGCTTTTTTATTCATTATAAAACCCCCAATCTTTTTAACATAGCATAAACTCCCGCCAAAGCAATTCCAAAAAGAGCTATCCAAACTAAATATTTAATAATCACCTCAAATTCCATAATCAAAATAATAAAAACCAATATAAAAACATTCGCATTAAACATAATAAAATTTATAAAATATAAAAAACTAATTTTAGTAATGACTTTAGAAGGAACTACCCTAAGTAAGAGAGATTTCTTAAAATTAATTTTAATTGGAACAAGTTGTTTAACTATTAAAACACCTGTTTCTGCAGGATTTCTTGATTCTTATAAAAAATTTATTTTTTTTTATGATTACTTGTTAAATCTTTTTCCAAATAAAAAAGACCACCCTTATTTAGTC
>CAZRUG010000002.1:6124-49975 GCA_964603295.1 Candidatus Woesearchaeota archaeon
TTATGATTACTTGTTAAATCTTTTTCCAAATAAAAAAGACCACCCTTATTTAGTCTCTTTACCCAAAGAACTAGTTTCTTATAAAAAATTTAATTTTTTTTATGATTACCTGTTAAATCTTTTTCCAAATAAAAAAGACCACCCTTATTTAGTCCCTTTACCCAAAGAACTAGTAATGATGGATTCAAATCCAGGAAAAATTAGGACAGAATTAAGTGAAGAAATAAAAGGCCTCCAAGAATACAAAGGAGTATATGAAATCAAGCCAAAACAAAGAGAAATAGAAAAACTTAATATAGAAATTTCCTATTTTCCAGAAGGAGACTTAAAAAATTCATCTTTAAGAAAAGTTATCCACAAAAAAATGGATAGCTTATTGTTTCTTTCTTTAGATGGAAAAATAATAAAATCAATTGAAAAAAAACATTATTTTTCATTATCTGAAGAAAAATCTAGAAACTATAGAAAATTTCTTATAAATCAATTACAAGAAGAAAATTTTTATCCCATAAGCCATGATCTTGAGGAATTAAGTTCTAATGGAACTTTTGATAGAGAAAAAATTATCAAAAAAGAAGGTGCTTTTAAAAAGAACCTTATTAAAAAATTAGAATAAAATCAAAATAAAAAAAACCAATATAAAAACATTCGCATTAATTTTATTCAGGAGAGTTACAAAAACCAATCCCCCACTTAGTTTCAAATTCGCAATATTCTTGTTCCCCCAAATTTTCATCATCTTTTCTTCCAGAACTTGCATAAAAAATTTGTAATTGTTTATTCAATTCCTCACATTCCTTTTTATCACAAAGATTAAAAGCTCCTTCTCCACAAGCTAAACAACCCTTAGGAGCCTGCAATTCACCAACAGGAGTTTTTTCAACTTGTTGTTCTTCTTCATCAGGTAAATTATCTACAAATCCAAAAAAATTATTTGTAAAAAATAAACCAATCCCTCCAATAATAATTACAATTCCGAATACAACTAAGAGAATTTTAATTAAAGTGCTTATTGTCATCTCCATTTTAATTCCAAGTAAATATATTTTTTATATTATCTATCATTCCAATACCTTTATCTTTTAATGCAAAAATTCCAAGCAAAACTAAAACCAAAACTGCAGCTGCAATTAAAATCCATGGCAAATAATCTACAACAACCCCTCTTTTTTTCATAAAAAAATAAAATCTAATTAATTAATAAATGTTTTTAATTAACCCCCAACTCCTCCCAGGACAATTGCAACTAAAATAAATAATACTAAAGTAGATAATAAAGCAGTTATAAAATACATTAAAATTCCTGTTTTCATATTTTTTGCAACTTGATAAGTTTTTTGCAATCTATCTTCACCAGAATTAATTGCAACTAAAGCACCTGTTAAAATAAAAACAATTTGAATTAAATAAATACCAATTGCAATTTGTAAATAATAGGGTGGAATCATTTGTTCTATTTGAAAAACCCCTAAAATAGAATCTAAATCTCCTACCCCAGAACCACCTGTGTCACTCAGAGAAGGAAGATTTAATTTATTTAAAATAGCCACAATCATTCCTGCTAAACCAACAACAACACCTGAAAGTAAGGGGGCTAAAAAAGTCATATTACTTTTCATATCAGAAATAACTTCTGCAAGAATATCTCTTAAACGACCTGTAATCTTATTTATATTTTTAATATATTCGGAAATACTCATTAAGCTCACTGCTGCAACTTTTAAACCTTTTTTAGAAGCTTCAACTAAAATCCTCATACTTGTTGCAATTAAATTCGAAGGGTAATAAAGAATGGCTCCACGACGAGGGTCAAAAATAGCTTTATCAACACTCATTCCCATTTGAGTAACATTGTAATGAACTTTTCTAAAAAAATCCTCTGTCATTAAACCTTTTGCAGATTCTGCAACACGGCCAAAAACATTTTCAACAGGAACCCCATTACCAATCCTATTGCCTAATTGAAATAAAGAATTATTAAATTCATTTTCTAAATCCTTTGTTTTATTTCTTTCAATAATCATTTCTTTTGTTCTTGTTTTAAATGCAATTACAAAAAACATTGCAATTCCAAGAGGAACAAACATTCCCAAAAACAAAGCACCAATTCCAAAAGGACCTTTCATAGAACCATTCACTTCTTTAAAATCAAAGAAATATTCTTGTTCTCCAAAAAAACTACTAATAGCTCCTAAAGAAAAATCTTTCTCAAGGCCAAACCAACCCGGCAAAGGAGTGTATTGAAAAATCAAAGGCAATAAACCAATTAAAATCAAAGGTGCACAAATCAAGGCAGCCTTAATATAAGGTTTCTTACTTTTATATTTATAATACATTGGATTTCTCTCAATTAAATCAGTTTCACCATAACCTCCTGGCCTTAACATAAGATATTTATTCATTAAGAAAAAAGCGATAAAAGGGATAATTAAATTATATAAGATAAAAACATGGCTAGAAAGAATATATCCTCCAACCATTGCAGAAGCCAAAGGCAAAAGTGCAATTCCCAAAACAGGCAAAGTTGTTCCAAGCATATAAGTATTTTGTAAAGGACTTTTAACATTATGAACAAACTTTAACATCTGATCATAAACACCATCTAAAACAACCTGCAAAGATTTTTCCAAAGTAGAAATTCTTCGCGCATTATCTGGTTCAAATAAACTTGATTCAATTAAATGAAATGACTCAATAAATGACGGAGCATAATCTCTCCAAGTTTCTAAATAATTATCTAAAGATTCTTTCATAGAAGAAAACTTTCCAATCTGAACATTATAAAAAACTTTTTTCAAATCCAAAGACAACGGAGGGTCAAGATGCTCTGCAGCAAATGCAACAGCTTTTTCTAAGTTTGGTGTATGCCTCATATAAACAACTAAATACAAAATAGCAGGAACCATTTGACTTGAAGCTTTTAATCTCCACTTATTTGCTAATCTCTCAGGAATGCCTTTAATATAATAAAACAAAAAAATTGAAACAATTATAGTTAAAAAGAAAAACAAAAAAGGAAAATCAGAAACACTTCCTTTAATCAAAGCAACTGCAACGGAAAAAATTATTCCAAAAATAAATACTGAAATAAAACTAACAGCAGCAAGAGTAATTGCCTGCCATGCTTCAATTTCTAAATGAGCAATATCAATGAATTTCTTTAAACTTTTTTCATCCTTTTCAGAAGCTTTTAATTTTACAATACTTCCCAAACTATGTGCCCATTTTTCATAACGAGTAAACTCAGGAGCCATTTCACTTTTAAAAGTAGAATATTCATGGCTATAATTTGAAGTTGAAACATCACTATTAATTTTACTCTCTATTTTTTTCCCATACTTCTGCAACAAATCATTTACATTTGGCTTAGGATTTCCTGAATTCATTTTACCACCTTTTTATTAGTAATAAATACAAAAAAGAATTAATAAATGTTTAGAATTCACATCTTATTAATCTTTTCATCAAGCCATTCCTTCCACAAAGGAAAGACATGTTCTTTCAAAGGCAAACCATGCTCTTGAATAACTTCTTCAGAAAATTTATGAAAATAATGATTTGACAAAGTATTAAATTCAGCTTCTAAAATTTCTGGTTTGTTTTTTTCTTTAGCAACCTTAACAATCTCTTGTTTAATTTCAGCCCTTAATAGAATATTATCCCAAACAGCATCCCAGTTTCCAGCCCAACCCCTAACATTTGAAGCAATGTCTTTTACAATTTCAGAATCACCATTAATTAAATCATCTGTGGGTTCTAATTCATCTTTCTCAACATTATATTTCATTAAATCAACAAAACCATTTTCTTCAAGAGGGTCTTTAGTCCAGTGTTTTCTTATTTCAGAAATTCTAATTACTCTTCTCATTGAATGCATTCCATCAGGAGATTTAATTGGATTACAAACAACAATAATATCTGTTGCCTTAAAAGAAGTTGCTGGCACACCTAAATCATTTACAACCCTATCAAAAACACCATAGGGTGAAGCACCGTGAATTGTTCCTGCAACAACATTTGCCAAAGCACCAACACGCATTGCTTCATACAAAGCTTTTGCTTCTTCGCTTCTAACCTCACCAATAATTAAACTTGAATCTCCTAATCTCAAAGAAGTTCTAATTCCATCTGAAGCAGAAACCTCTGCAGTTGTTTTTAACAAAGCACTTCTAACTTTCATTCTTAAAATATCATATTGCAATCTCCTCAAAGACTCAACAGGCAACTCTAAAGAATCCTCAACAACAATAACTCTATATTTGGGAATAATCTCTAACATCAAACTTCCTAACAAAGAAGTCTTACCTGAAGAACGAGTTCCAGCAACTAAAAGTGTTCTTGAACCATCAATTAAAAAACTTAATAAACCAGCTGCCAAAGAATTAATCATTCCAACTTTAACAAACAAAGGCAAGGTCCAAGGAGATTCCCTATGTCTTCTCAAAGCATACGCCAAACCATCTGGACTCAAAGGCTCTTGAATAATTGCAATTCTCGCTCTAAGTTTTCCAATTTCTAATTGAGTATCTAAAATAGGATTTGCTTCATCTAAAGGTCTACCAGAAATCATTCTAAACTTTGCAGCCCAAGAATCCACATCTTCCTGACTAGGCAAAATATTTGTCACACATTCATCATATGAATTATGTCTTACATAAATTGGTGTTCTTGGAATAGGAGCATTTAAAACAATATCTTGCAAATTCGGGTCTTGTAAAATAACTTCAATTAAACCAAAACCAATTGTATGTCTAACTAAGATAGTTGAAAGTTTATTTAAATCAGAATAACTTAAAGCAATGCCTTTTGTATTAGCTAAATCCTGAATCAAATCTTTTGCAATATTAAAAAAAACTTGCCGAACTCTTTCAGTATCTGTAAATTCTTCTGCTTTAGGTTGATGCTCAATTAAAACACTTCTTGCTAAATTCAATAACATGCTTTGATCTTCATTAAGTGAATGTTCTGGAGGATTCAAATGATAAATAAGTTTAGGTTCATCCTTTTTCCTTAAAATTGTTACAACAGATCCATCATAAGATTCATTTGCAAGATTATATTGATTAACAATCTCAGCATCATCAGGTAATTCAGAAACAAGGCGTGTAAAAGTAAAATTAGGAATAACATCTGGATTAAAAACAAAATGATAAATCTCTCTACTCCCTTTAGAATAATTGTTCAAATGAGGTTTTATCTCCTTAATTAAGGTTGTCTTTTCTAACATTTCAAAAATCTTTTCCAAAACATAAATATAATTTTTCTGGTCTGAACGACAATCTAAAGAAACTTTTTCCTCTATAACTTTTGCCTCAATAATCATCCTCTTTAATGTATAATAAGCACTAACTGGATCTCTCTTTAAACCAGACACAAACTCAAACATTTCATTATACCTTTGAGAAAAAAATTCCTGACAATTTGTAACAAGTTTTTCAACAGATAAAATCTTTTCTTGTTTAGTTAAAAAAACATAAAACTGAGCAATTTCTAAAAGCATCTTAGTTTCATTAAAATCATAATTATAATTTTTCTGCTGAACAAAAACAATACGAGAAACATTTGGATTTTCTATTAAAGCATCAATAGTCCTTTCCATAACTTCAGAAGAATCTGAAAGACTTGGAACAAATGACGCTCCAAGATAATTCACATAAAGAACATCTTCACCACCTTCTCTTTCAACTTCATAAGAATAGAGCGCAGCCCCTGTATCAAATTGCATGTTTTTTAAAACCAAAAATAGTTTATAGATTTTATTATACTAAAGATTTAAAATAAAACCTTATTTAATTGAGAATAACTTATTTTAGATTAACTTCCTTGGAAAAGAAAATGAATAACAGGCAGGTCTTCAAGTTGAACTTGTGAAACTTGAACTCAGAGTAGGAATTTTTAAAATCCAACAACGAAAAATATTTTTAAAAACACATTAAGGAAACAAATTTAAACCCCTTTATCTTCAATAATTTATGACTGATCAAAACTACCAGCAAGGATTTGATGATTCATCAATTAGAATAAGAGACCTTGAGGAAAAACAAAGAATTCTAAAAGATAGACTTCTTTTAATTGGTCAAAACCTAATTGATACAAAAGAAAAAACAAACAAAGACTTAATTGAAATTAAAAAAAATATGGAAATAATGAAGCAAAACATTGAAAGACTAAGAGATTTTATGGAAACTCTTTCAGGAGAACTTCCAAAGTTTGCAAAAAAAGACGACTTAGAAATTCTTTCAAAACAAGCAAAAATGTTTCAACCTTTAGATTTAAAATAAAATGGGTGTAATTGAACAAATTCAACAAATGAAAGCACAAGGGATAGACGATAGTCAAATAATCCAAAATCTTCAATCACAAGGATATTCTCCAAAACAAATAAGTGATGCAATTTCTCAGGCACAAGTAAAAAATGCAATTTCAAATGAACAAAATTATTCTCAGGCCCCAAGTCCTTCTGGAAATCAAGATTATTCTCAAACACAAGACGACTATTCAAATCCCTCTTCAAACCAAACACAAGATTATCAATATTCGCAACAACCCCAATATGATAATGCAGGATATGCTCAACAATCTTATTCTTCTTCTGGAACAGACACAATTATTGAGGTTGCTGAACAAGTATTTAATGAAAAAATGAAAAAAATTCAAAACCAAGTTGAAAATTTTTCTGAATTCCAAACATTAACTCAATCAAAAATAGAAAATATATCAGAAAGATTAAGAAAAATTGAATCAACAATTGATCAACTTCAAACAGCAATTTTACAAAAAGTTGGTTCTTATGGAGGAACACTTGAAGGTATTAAAAAAGAAATGTCAATGATGCAAGATTCTTTTGGAAAAGTTGTAAACCAAGCTGTAAAAAATTCTAAAAAAACTAAGAAAAAATAATTTTTTGATAATAAAATTTAGCTAGGTTCTCTTTGAACTATTTTTTCAAGAATACTTTTGCTTTCATCAGGTTTAGTATTAACAACTGCGATTATCATTGCAATAATTCCCACAACTAATACAATATCTGGCCAATTTTCATACCACCAATTTGCTCCACTCCAACCTAAAGCACCAGCAGTATTTGCTAAAACCATTACAAGAACAACTGCCCCAATACCCATAAAAATTCCAGAAGATTTCTTTTCAGTTACAAACATCCCAATTGCAATTAAAGCAACTAAAATAATAGCAATACCAATTCCAAATCTTGGAAATAAGGCCGAGAAAAATTCTCCAACAAAACCAAACTGAATAGATAATAAACCAGAAGCCAAAGCAATAATAACATTAACCCCTTTTTCCTTAAAAATTTTCATCCTATCTAATAATCCATAAACAACTGCAAAGATTAAAAGAAAAGGTAGTGCTAAATCAAACAAACCAGTATCTGCCCAAGAATTTAAAGCATCTCCAATTACACTTCCAGAAGAATAAGTTGCTGCAAAAATCATCTCTTTTAACATATTAATTTATATTAATTCTCATTTAAATAAGTTTCTACTCCTTAGCTTTACTTAAAAGAACAATTGCCAAAGCAATACCAATAGCTACAATAAATAATGCATTTGTCCAAAAAGTCTTGCTCCAAGTTTGGTAAAACAACAAATCAACCACATTTGAATCAATACCTGTTGCCCAAATAACTGCAATCACCAAAGCAATAATTACTACGGCAGTCATTGCTTTTTTATAATTTCCTCCAAGATTTGTTCCATCTTTTAGTTCATTTCCAGTAGCCATTCCCCACAATAACAACCCAACAAAAACAACTACTAAACCAACAGTTAAAAATAAAATTAAATTCCCAACAACCATCTTAGGATAAGCAACACTTACAAAAATTAATCCAACAATAAATGCAAAAATAGCATTAACTTGTTTATTTTTTTCACCAAGAAGCTTAGTTTTTTCTAATAAAGCATAAACTAGTAAAAAGATTATAAAAAATGGGTAAACAAAATTTGTAGCAATTTCGTGTTGAAGTATTGTTTCACCAGCCATTTTGATTAGTATTCCTCAGGCATTTCCATGCTTGAGTCTGACGGACTAGGTAATGCAGATTTGTTTATTATTATGATATCATTAATTGCTTTCACAAACTTATGAGGAATAATAACTCCTCTTGCTCCACCAATCAAAGACATAATACTGCTCCCAACTCTAATCCTCCAACCATCTACTTTATTCTCATGGAGATTTGCTTCTTCGATTTCTCCGAAAAAATCCCCAGAGTCTGTATACACCTTTGTTCCAACCACCTCAGATACTTTTTTTATTCTCATGTTAAAAAGAGATAATAATTCTTTATAAATATTTCTGTAAATAAAAACAACAATCAAGAAAAGTTTATAAGATTTCAAATCATAAAATTATATGTTAAATAGAAAAGAACTCACATCAATACTCTTAGCAACAATTGTTCTTGGATTTTCCCTAAGCTTATTAATCTCAATTGAAACATTTCTTTATATTTGTTTAATTATATTAATTGTTATATTAATTAATGTTTTTACAAAAAAAATAACTGCTTATTATCTCGATTCAGAAATTGAAATAAATCCTTGGGAACTTGAAAGATATGGAATGCTAACCTTTGTTGATATTTTACCAACAAGCAAAACCCATCCTTCAAAAGAGTTTAAAAGACCTTTTCCAATTGGATTAGTTCTTCCTTTAATCACAACAATCCTTAGCCAAGGATTTTTAGTTTGGATGGCTGTTTTAACAACAGAAACAAAAGCAAAAGTTTACAGAGCAGCAAAAAGATATGGGTTGTATGAATTTTCAGAAATCACAGAATATCACGAAGCATGGATATCTGCATCAGGAATTATTGCAAATCTATTTTTTGCAATAATTGGATATTTAATTGGAATACAAGAACTTGCTACATTAAATATTTACTATGCTTTCTTTAATATGATTCCAATCTCAAAACTCGACGGAAACAGAATTTTCTTTGGAAACCAGATTCTATGGATAACACTTTCAGCAATAGTTTTAATTTCAATTGGATATGTTTTCCTTTTAGTCTAGTTAATCTTATATACTCATTTAAATTTCTTTTAAAATGGTGAATAAATTTCTTAAAAATATAACTCCAAGAGAATATCAGGGAAAAATATTTAAAACTTGTCAAAAAAAAAATTGTTTAGTTATTATTCCAACTGGATTAGGAAAAACACTCATTGCATTAATGCTAACAATTGACAGATTGCAAAAATTTCCTGGAGAAAAAGTTTTATTTTTAGCTCCCACAAAACCTTTAATTGAACAACATTTCAAATATTTTCAAAAACATCTTCCAGATTTATTTGGAGATTTACAATTATTTACTGGAAGTGTAAATGCAGAAAAAAGAAAGAAAATTTGGAAAACCTCTGATATTGTTTTTTCAACACCCCAATGTATTGCAAATGATTTAAAAAAAGACCTATATGATTTATCAGAAGTTTGTTTATTAATAGAGGACGAAGCCCATAGATGTGTTAGAAATTATGACTATACTTTTATTGCAAAAAAATACATGTATCAAGCACAAAACAAAAGAATTCTTGGAATGACTGCTTCACCAGGAAATGATTCTTCTAAAATAAAAGAAATTTGTAAAAATCTCTCAATTGAAGAAGTAGAACTTCGATCAAGAGAAAGCGAAGATGTTGAAAAGTATTTACAAAACTTAGAATTTACTAAAATAAAAATTGATTTTCCTGGAGAATTTGAAGAAATAAAACAAGTTTTGCTTCAATTATTTAATCAATATGTTGAAGAATTAAAAAAAAGAAATGTCTTATTCAAACCAGCAACAAAAATAAATATAATTAATTTACAAAAAGAAATAATGTCTTCTTTATCAAGAGGAAATAAAAATTTCAATTATATGTTAGCTGCTTCAGCTTGTGCACAAGCAGTAAAAATACAGCACGCTTTAGAACTCTTAGAAACCCAAACCCTTGAAAGTTTTCTAAGTTATATCAAAAGTTTATTTGACCAGGCTGCAAAAAAACAATCTAAAGGTATACAAAGACTTGTAGCTAAACCAGAATTTAATTTTATTTATTCACAAGCAAATGAATTAATTGCAAAAAAAAGAGAACATCCAAAAATAGAAGAATTAGTTAATTTAATTACAAAAGATAAAAAAGAAAACCCCAAAACAAAATCAATTGTTTTTACTCAATTTAGAGAAACAGCCCAAGTGATTTCAAAAAATTTAAATAAAATTCATGGAATAAAATCAAAAGTTTTTGTAGGCCAAGCAAAAAAGAAATCAGGTTCTTCAACTTCTGGGCTAAGCCAAAAAGAACAAAAACAAATTATTGAAGAATTCTCAGAAGGAAAAATAAATGTTTTGGTTGCAACTTGTATTGCTGAAGAAGGTTTAGACATTCCAGAAGTTAATTCAGTAATTTTTTATGAAACAATTCCTTCTGCAATTAGAGCAATCCAAAGGGCAGGAAGAACAGCAAGATTAAAACCAGGAAAACTTATTATGTTAATTACAAAAAATACACGAGACGAATCTTTTTATTATATTTCTCGTTCAAGAGAAAAGAAAATGAAAAAAGCAGTTGAAACAATTAAAGAAGACTTAGCAAACAAAAAATTAAATTTCAAAGATAGACAAAAAACACTTTAATAAAATGGCTGGAGTTTTATATGATATTTTTTCAAAAAACAAAGAAGAAAAGAAACAAGAAATAAAACCAAAAATAATTATTGATTATAGGGAAAAGAACTCTTTAGTTCCTTCACAATTAATAAAAGAAAATTTTGAGATTGAATTTAAAGAATTAAAAATAGGCGATTATATTGTAAAAGAAACAGTTATAGAAAGAAAAACAATTCAAGATTTTATTTCTTCAATGATAAATAGAAGATTAATTAAACAATTAGAAGACCTTCAACAATATGATAAAAAATTCTTAATTATCGAGGGTTTAGAAGAAAAAGAATTATATGGAGATTCTCAGGGAGTTAGTTCAAATGCGATAAGAGGCTTCTTATTATCTATAATTCTCAAATATAAAATACCTTTAATTTATTCAAAAAACCCAAGAGACACTGCAAAATTTCTTTCAGTTCTTGCAAATAAAAAACAAAAAGAAACACCTTTAAATGCAAAGAAAAAAACATTTAACAAAAAAGAACAATTACAATTTATTATTGAAAGTTTCCCTGGAATAGGACCAAAAAATGCAAAAAAATTACTAAAAGAATTTAAATCAATAAAAAATATTTCAAGTGCTTCAAAACAAGAATTAGAAAAAACCCTTGGAAAAAAAGGAGAAATAATTTACAACTTAATTAATGAGATTTATTAGAATTAAAATTATTCAAGGAATTTGTTAGTTCACGATTATTTGTCTTAGTTGATTTAACAGTATGTTTAAAAAATCCTTTTGATTTAAGATAAATTAAAATTAAAATAATTAAAAATAAAATAAACATTAAAATCACAAAAAGCATCCACATTAAATTGCCTTTTTCATTAGAAGATTTCCCACAGTCTACAAAACAATCATATTCATCCTCGCTTGAACTACAATATCCATCTCCACAAAAATCTTCATATTCTTCTGGCTCCTGATTTGCTTCTATATCTGCAAGTGTTTCATTTAAAACCTCTTCACCATATTGTTGAATATCCCCAATACCTTCATTATCATCCACGGAATCAACATCCTCATCAATCTCCTGTATTGTTATATCTGAATCACCAATAACCTCTCCAGTCATTTTATCAAGAAAATAACTATAATTTTGAATAAGAAAAAAAGCAACAAAAGACAATGCAATTAAAAACAAATAAAACTTCCAACCTCTTTTTTCCATAATTATTTTATGTTAAATGTCTTTAAAAAATTACTGCTTAGGAACCAATGCATAAAAACTAAATTCTTCACAAGCTCTTTTTGCAATCTCTTTAACATCTTCTAATTTAACTTGCTTAATTTTATTTTCAAATTCATAAAACTCCTCTGCATTAAAATTAACTTCTGAATACAAAAGATTTGCCATTTGTTCTAAAGATTCTTCCATTGAAATATAATAAGAGCCAATCAACTGTTGTTTAATTTCTTCAAGCTCTTTTTCAGAAAATTCTTCTTGTATTTTTTTATACTCTTTTAAAATAATCTCTTTAACTTTATCCAAGTTCTCTTTAGTAGTCCCAACATAAACAAAACTATATGAAATATCCTTTTTAATTGCACAACCACCTTTAACTCCATAAGCTAAATTTCTTTTTTCCCTAATCTCAGTAAATAATTTAGAAGACATTCCTTCTGCCAAATAAGAAATTAAAATTTTTGAGGCATAAGCTTTTTCATCTTCTAATAAAGGAGTGTGATAAGCAAAAACCATGTGTGCTTGTTCTAATTCCTGTCTTTGTTCAATCTTTGATTTATTTTTAATTTTAATCTCTGGTTTTTCTAAAATAGATTTTTCATTTCCAAAATTACCTTCTGCAAATTTAACAATTTTATTGAAATCAGCCTCACCAACAACACACAAAACTAAATTATCTGGAGAATAAACTTTCTTAAATTGTTCTTTCATAAAATCTTTATTAATTTTTTCCAAAGTTTCAAAAGTTCCAAGATTCATATTATCAAACCCAAAAGGTGCTTCAAACATATTCTTTTCAATTTCATGAAATACAAATCTCATTGGATTATCTTTATTCATTCTTATTTCTTCAAAAATAACTTTTCTTTCTTTTTCCAATTCTTTTTCATCAAAAACAGGATTTTTAACTAAATCACCTAAAACATCTAAACCAACATTCAAATGTTTTGAAGGTAATTTGCACACAAATGCAGTAATTTCATCGTCTGTAAAACCATTTAATTCTCCCCCCTTAGATTCAATTTCTTGTGAAATAGCTAATGCAGAAGGTCTTTTTTCAGAACCCTTAAATAACATATGTTCAATAAAATGTGCAATTCCTCTATTATCACCAGTTTCATTTAAACCTCCAAAACGAGTTGCAATTCCAATACTAACAACAGGAACATTTCTTTTTTCAAACAAAATTGTCATTCCATTGCCCAAAACTTTTTTCTGAAAATTAGATTTTAAATTCTCCATAAAGAACTAAAAGAAAATTAGTTTTTAAGGATTGTTGTGTTTAATTTGAATCCCCAGAACTTCCACCACCAGAACCGCTTGAAGAAGTTGAAGATTCTTCACCTGTTAAAAAATTATTTATACAAACACTTCTTTCTTCTTCACTAATAGGATTTGCAATTCTACATAAAAGACTTACAACAAATCTTTGGAAAAACCCAGTTTCCTCTAACTGACCTTGAATATCAACACATTCTCCACCAGAACAAAGATTTGAAAAACACTCATAATTATTTTGGCAAGACGCATCAACTTTTTGCTCATTAATCCCACCATCTAAATCACAATAAGCATTTATTGTCTCAGGAGTTCTACCTTCATAAAAACCCTTTACATAGATATTAACGTCAATAGAGCTCTCTTTATATTCTTCTGAATCATAATAAATATTCTCAACATATAGCTCATATTCAAAATTATCCTCTTTAAAACCAATTAATTCATCCAAATCATAGGTTTTTCCTTCTTCAACATAAAATCCAACCATCTCTCCTGTTTTCTCACTTCTAAAGGATAAGAAAGCAGTTTCATTCTCATAAACTTCTAAATCAATTTCATCTTCTTCTTGTGCCCAACCAACTTCAAAGTCTTCATCATTATATTCTTCAACAAAAATATCTTTAAAATCCCAACCTGTTTGATGTTCAAACCTAAAACCATAAGGAACGCATTTATTATCTGAAACATAATCAAACCACCTTGGAATATAACAACCAGAACAAATTCCAGGAGAACATTGAATTGTATCTTCCCTAACATCTTCCTCATGTTTTTCATAATTATATCTTGTACAAATTTCAGTTTGTTCTCCATGGGGAGGACAAACAACAGGTTCTATCTTACATCTCCAAGAACCAAATTGATTATTACTTAATTCAATATCAGAGCCACATTTATTTAAAAAATATTTAACAAAATCTCTTTCAGGATAATCAAGATAAAAACCCCCAACATATTCATCATTATTATCAATTAATTTTTCTATAGCATTAATTAAATCTTCTTGGTCTCTTCTGTCTTTATATTGTTCTTGTTCCATACAATCTTCATAAGAATAACAATTATAATAATTATTCTTAGAAATTTCTAAATTAAAAAATCTATTATTATTTGTCCATAAAACAGCCACATCATTTTCATAATCAGCATAATCTGTAATCTCTTGATCTTCATAAGCCAATCTCCATAAATCCTTACAAAGATAAATCACTTGTTCAGAACCATCATTTAATTCAATTGTGTCTTGCTCGCACAACCCATAATTTAAAGCATCTTCAAGCCTTTCTTCAATTCTCTTCTTAGATTCAATCTCATAAGTATAAAAATAATAATAAGAATATTGGTTATTTTCTGCAAAAGCCCATGAACTAGAATATTGTTTAAAAGAATCATAAGAAGATTCATAAGTAAGATTATACATCAACTCAAACTCATTTCCATTAATTGTTAAATCACTTGGCTTTTCTAAAAATTCTAAAAGATTATTACAATAATATTCTTCACCAGCCTCACCACACATATCTTGACAGGATTCTAAAAACTCTCTAATTTCTTCTTCTGTTTGTCTTGTTGCATTTTCTTTATTTACTAAATCTCCATTAATAGTTATGTCGTTAGTGAAAGTTGCATTAAGATATCTTGCAATCATTATTCCATCTGACATAGGAGATGCAATACCATCCCCATCAACATCAAATAAACAATCCTCTTCAAGAGACCTAATGTATTCTGTAATCTCATCATTTTTAAATCTTGAAGATTCTGAATTTAATTTCATTCCATAAGTTGAAGCAGTTTCATAAATATTGTCTTTCCCCCCTAATAAATATCTAATAATCAAATTCCCATCAATATTTGAAATCATTCCATCTCCATTAATATCCCATTTCATACATTTAACATTTGAATTATGTTCAACACTTAAATTAGTATAAAGTAAAACATCTTCTTTACAAACTTGATTTTCTCCTGCTTCGCAAACATTGGAAGATTTGTTTTCTTCACTAGAAGTTGTTTTGTTTTCAGAACTATTTTCTTCCCCTTCTTCACTATCTCCTACTTCTTGAGAAGGCGGATTTGGTGATGGAGCAACAGGAGTTTTTTCATTAAAAGCTTCTAAAGATTCTTGATAAAGAATTTTTGCATCAGCATCACTTAACTGAGTATTATAAATTCTAAAATCATCTAATTTACCATTTAAGAAATATTTTTCATCAGAATACAAAGTATTTGCACAAGCACCCCATCCTCCGAGATTATTATCTTTAATTAAATTTAAATTACCCTGGCCTGTATGAGAAGGCTTATTTGCATCAAGAGCTCCATTAAGATAAATTTTTTGACCATCTTTTCCCCAACTATAAATAACTTGATTCCATTCTCCTTTTTTTATTTCTCCCTCAGAAGAAATAGTTTCTTTGTTTCCATTTTTATCTCTATAATAGCCAATTAATCTATCTGACTTATAAACTAAATAATCATAAGATGTTGCACATTGCCCATTAGTTGTTATCCAAATATATCCACTATAATCTTCATCCTCATCAACATAAACCCATGTAGAAAGAGTTCCTTGTCCAGAAGGCAGAGCATCTAAACCTAAATCAAAATAGTCATTTGTTCCATCAAAATCTTTGACATTATATGATTCAGAATCAAAATCTAATTTAACTAATAGATTATCTTCAGCAACAACATTACCTGTTGAAGTAAACCAATCAAACCAACCAGCAGAAACAAAAGATAGAGTTAACAATAAGATTAAAATCAATGTAATTACACTCATTCCTCTTTTCATAAAAACATTAAAAAAAACTTCTTTATAAAGATTTCTTTATTTTTCAAAAACAATATACTCCTCTGAACCTAATTGAAATTCATCAACAACACTAAAATTATCCTTAAGAAAATTCTTAATCCAAGTTCTTTTAACACCAAACTTTTTTCTTGCAATTAAACTCTCTGTTGCAAAACTAACAACAATTCTATTCACATCGCAATCAAAAATTTCATTAATTAATTTCTTAGAATAATCTCTTTCTAACATTTCCAAAGAATCAATTACCTTAAACAAAAAAACAACTTTATCCTCTTTTACTTGTTTTAAGAATTTTTTAATTTTCTCTAACTCAAACAAACTATAATGTAAAGCATGAGCTTCTTCAAAACCTCTTGTCTTAAAATAATAATTCATTAATTCAGATAATTGTCCAACAGCCTCGATTGCAATATAATCTATATCTTTTTTTGATTCCTTAATATAATTAAAACTAAATCCATTTACACCAGCACCTAAATCAAAAATCGTTAATTTATTTTCAAATTCATTTAATAATTTAGAATACAATTCTTCATAAAATTCAAACCTCTCCCTAGTAGAAATATGTTTTTTCAAAATCCATTCAGGATCCTTATTTTTTGCATTTAATAATTTATCAGAACTAAAAGCAGAAAAAACTTTTCTAAGTAAATCACGAGTTAATTTAATTTTATCTTCATCACTTGTTTGTCTTTTTTCAAAATGTTGCCAAGCAATTTCAACATCTTTTTTTCTTAAATTAGAAAACTCTTTCTTAGAAACTATTTTCTTATATATTTCATTATCCATAAAAATTAAAAGCAGGTTTGGTTTAAAGAAGTTATGCCAATCAATATTAATGACCAAGACTATGTCCAAGCAGAAAGAGATTATTATGAAGCAGATTCTTTAGAAGAAAAATTAACTGCATTAAAAAAAATGATTTCTCACATGCCAGGACATAAAGGTGCAGAAAAATTAAGAGCCCAATTAAGAACTCGCTACAAAAAATTAGAATCAGAAATTACTAAAAAAAAGAAATCAGGTAAAACAACTCAGGTTGGAATTAAAAAACAAGGCCATCAAGTAGTTATTTTAGGAAAAACCAATTCTGGAAAATCAACTTTATTATCAATCTTAACAAATGCAGAACCAAAAATATCTGAAATAAAATTCTCAACTCAAGAACCCACCATAGGTATGACAACAATTGAAACAGTTGAAATGCAACTTATTGAAAATCCAGCCCCAGAATCAGATTATTATGATAAGGGCCTAACAAATTCAGCAGATGCAATAATTCTTTTAATTAATTCTTTAGAAGAATTAGAAAATCTAAAACCTCTTTTAGAAAAAGCAACAACAAAACAAATAATCCTCTACAATGATAAAACACACTTATCTGAAAAGGAATTAAGAAAACTAAATGCAAAAATGAAAAGCAAAAAAATGAATTATCTAATAATGAATTTTGAAAAAATATTAAATAAAAAACTAATTGATAAAAAAATTGAAATCCAAGAATTAAAAGAATTAGAAAATAAACTATTTGAAACATTTGATAAAATAAGAATTTATACTAAAGAACCTGAAAAAGAAAAAAAATCAAACAAACCAGTTATTTTAAATCAAGACTCTACAGTTAAAGATGTTGCTGAAAAAATTCTAAAAGGTTTTTCTAAAAAAATTAAACAAACAAAAATCTGGGGACCTTCTTCAAAATTCTCCGGACAAATTGTTGGATTAAATCATAAATTAAAAGACTTAGATGTTGTAGAATTTAAGACAAAATAATATATATTTTCAACCACAATTAAAGCTATAAAGGATTTATCTATAAACAAATATGGTTGTGGATGTAAGTTTAATGAATGCGCTAAGACAAACAAAAGAAAAAATAAACAATTATTTCTCTGAGTATAATTGACCTAAAGAAGAACTTCCGATTAGAGAAAAGATGCAAAGAGACATTGGGAACCCAGATTCAAATTTTTATAGAGCAATTGCTATTGCAACAAAAGGGGAAGAAGAATGGGCAAGTGTAGAATTGAATTACTTTAGAGAAGAGTGCGAAAGAGAAATAGAAAACATAGCAAGGAATTTTTCATGGTCAGCTCCAGCACTATTTGCAAAGCGATTTGCTCCAGAGGAATATACTCAATATGTTCAGGAAAGGCTTTTGAAAGAAGTCGCTTTAGAGCGTGAGATAGAAGATATGTTTTCTTAAAAAGAAAGTTCTCGCATCCAAATTCCCGCAAATATTTAATAATAATAAAAATTTTGATTTCAGAGTATCGTTGGTAATTCCGCGCTTCACAACGAGCGGGTTTTCGGGTCGAGTTTCGAGTCCCGAACTTGTAGTGGGAATTTCTGAAATCAAAATTTAATTCTCCTCAATCTTCACCACAACTTCTTTCCCACACTATCAATAATCTTCTTCCCTGCTTCAGTTAATTTAATCAAACGATAATTCTGCTCATTAATTTTCTTTCTCTCAATTTTCATTAAACTCTCCATGCTAATCAAACCCACAACCTCAAGAAAATCACAATTTCTTTTAACAGATCTAAAATTAGTAGCATTAATCTTCTTCTTCAAACCATTTAAAGAAACTCCCTGTTTTTCCCTAGACAAAATCCTCAAAATTCTTATCTTCAACTTATCACTTTCCAACAAATCCATAAACAAAACTACAACTCAATCCTTTATAAGTCTATCCATTTGAATATAACTTATATCTAAAGAATTTCTTAATTAATTCAATAAATACAAGGGAGTTTATATAAGAGAACATTATTACTTTTATATGGTAGAAGACTTAGAAACAAAGGTTAAGACAATTATGGATGAAGCTTATAAAGAAATCCTTGAACAAGTTCCATTGCATTATCTAGTTTTAATTGAAAAAGAAATAAGTGCTGACCTTCCTGGAGACTATAGAGAAAACCTAAGCTTTGAATACCAATATGACTATATAAAAAAAAGAGAATATGAAGAATTGGTGGCTGATATATTAAAAAATCACTTAAAAAAATTTCTAAAATAAAATCTACTAAAGAAAGATTAGAATTAGCAAAAAAAAGAACACACATTAAATCAGAGATATCGACTCAAGAAACATATATAACAATTAATGAAGAAACCGGCAAGGTAAATTACCTTTCATTTGGTGCTTCAGAATACCAAGAAAGTTTAGAAATGGACCCAGGTGTATTTGAATATAGCGCATATGAAGATTGGAATGCAGAGAAAAACGCAAGACAACAAAGTGACTATGGCTATGCTTCTGGAGGTGGCGGTGGAGGCGGGGGTGGAGGTGGCGGAAGCTAACCTTAAAACAAATAACTTTTCATTACTATAAAAAAGAAGGCTCCAAAAACCAAGAATATAATTAACATTAAAATTTTTCTCCACAAAGGAGCTTGAAATTCTTTTCTTAAAACTTTATGATTCATATAATTAACAAACCCAATATGCAAGAACATTCCAAATGAATTTAAAACAGCAGACGTAATTATCAAAGTTTTAGGTTCATAAAAACCAAATGCAAAAAACAAAATACCCAAACCAATTTGTCCCCAAATAATTAAATGATAAAATTTAGATAAATCAACTTTTTTAGAAGTTTTATTAATATTCCAAACAGCATAATTCTCTGCAATAATTCTTGAAGCAGAATCATAAATTCCTAACTGACTTTGAAATAAAAACAAACCAATTAAAAACAAAAACGCAACTCCAAGCCAAGGAAAAAATGTTTGTCCAATAGCAACTCCCTGATTAATTGCAAAACTAATTCCTTCTTCAGAACCATTACCATAGATTGTTACATAAGCTAATAACATAAAAAGCAAAAGCATAAATAAACCAAAAAACCAAAACACAATAAAATGCTCTAAAGAAATTCTCTTCCACCAAATCTTAAAATTTCTTACATTTCTATCATTTATTTCAAAAAAATCACCTGTCAAAGTTTCTTTTTTTTCTTCTTTCAAGGTTTTCTTTCTAATCAAACCCTTAATCTTTGGAGCATAAGCGCCCATTCCATAATCTTTTTCTAAAACATAAGAAGATTGAGCAAGATTCAAATTACCTCCTGAACCAGAATAAGCAAAAGCTCCAAGCAAAACAACTAAAGCCACACCAGGAGGAATAAATTTATAACCTTCTCCAATTCCAACCAAACCATTACCTAATGCAACCCAATCAGAACTTGAACTAACATAAATCACAAAAGATAAAATTCCTAAAAATAAACCAATTAAACCATACTTCATAAATTTCTCTAAAGTAGAATAAACTGTTTTACCAAAACTTGTAATAAAACCTATTAATAACAAAAACAAAATTCCAATCCATCTAAAATCAACAACCCCAATTGCTTCCCCAATTAATTGAGCTGAGGCAGAAGCTGTTCCAGGAATTGCAAAAGTCAAAAAAGTTGATAAAATCAACCAAAAAGTAATTACTCTACTTATTCTTCCAAGACCAACAAAAACACTCTCTCCTTTAACTAAAGAATATCTTTCAATTTCCATATTAATAAAATACTGAAAAGTAATTCCAACAACAGCTAACCAAGCCAAACCCAAACCATAATTTGAAGCAAGATAAGGCCATAAGATAATCTCACCTGAACCAATACCTGTTGCAAGAATCAAAAAACTCGGACCAATCAAATGCCAAAATTTCTTTGGCTCAGGAAAACTCTTTGCATCACTCTCTTTTCTTGTCTGCCTTTTCATTTACAAAACAAAATAAAACAAACTTATAAATTTTTATTTATAATTCCAATTTTCTAAATTTAAGAATTAAAAATTATCTAGTAATTAATAACTTATCCATATCTTTCTTATAAACTTCTTAGTATTTTCTTAAATCAGGGTGTTCTTTCCTTAACAAGAACCTTTGTCTTGGAAGGTACAACAAATTGTACCATAAATTTCCCAAGGCTAAAAAACCAACTCCAATTAAAAGAAAATACTTATTATTTGGAAATTCGAACAAACCTGGAATCAAAAATCCTAGACCAATTGTATTAATGAGTGTCCATTGCATTGAAATCTCTTCTTTTTCAAGAGATAATATTTCTTTATTAAGAGGAAGTTTATTTTCTCCATGAGAAAAAATTTCATAAGCAAAAATTTGTGTGGCTCCATAAATAAGGAGAAGCAAAACTAATAAACCAATATAAAAAAAAATTTCATTGAATCCAGTAATGAACCAAATAAAAACAGAAAACAAAATGAATAAAATAGAAGGGACTATACCAACCCATTGAATTGTTTTTATTAATCTAGACATTTTCTATCCATTCCCATAGGCCTTATCCCAAAGAACTTGTAATTTATCTCTTTGTTTATCAATTGGTTTTAATATTTCAATAATCTCTTCAGAAACAGCATTCTTTAAGTCTAATGGATGAACTTTCTTTTCAGCAAAATCTTTTTCCAAATCTTCATAATTTCCATACTCTAAATTCCCTCCAAACTTTTCATCTCTTTTAATGACAAACTTTTCTCCCTTGTCTTGTTTAATAATCATTAACACGTGTTTAACAAAAGGTAATAATCCATTGTCAATATTTCCTTCTTCACAAACAGCCCCCTTAATTTTTTTCTTAATAACCTCTGGAGAATCTAATAAATCAATTTTAGTTTTATTATCTGATGAAGACATTTTCTTTCCAATCAAACCAGGAATTAAAACATGCATTATTTCAATTCTTGATTTATAACCAACCTTTGGATTATTCTCTCTCGCTAAAACAAAAATCTTTCTTTGATCTGTTCCACCAAGCTGAGCATCTGCTTTAAGATATTCTTCATCAAGTCCTTGCATTAAAGGATAAATTAAACCAGAAAGTTTTGCACTATCTCCTTCAACATTTTTAACAACCTCTGAGGCAGCACGAGTTGCATCTCTAACTGAATTAAAAGTTGTCAACTTTAAAACATCTAAAAAATAATATTGCTCTAATTGAAAACTACTTCCTTTAACAAATTCCAAATTTTTTGTATCAACCCCAACACTCTGAATCAAAAGAGGAATAATCTTTTCATAATATTTATATCTATCATCTAAGACATTCCAATCAACATTATCTAATGCAGCATGAATATCTGCTAACAAAATCTTAACTTTAAAACCAGCCTTAAGCAAATCAGCAACTTTTAACATTGGCAACATATAACCAATATGAGGCGCACCAGTCGGAGCAGTTCCCCAATAAACAACAGGTTGCTTTTTCTCTTCTAAAAGTTTTTTTAACTCATCTTCAACTAAAATTTCAGAAGTATTTCTCTTTACTAACTCAAACCTTTCATCAACACTTAAATTCTTCTTTACCATATTCAAACTAAAAATAAAACATTATTAAAGATTTCTATAAATCAACACCACGAATCTTCCACTTACCCTTATCTTGAACAACCTTGCCATCTAAAATAATTTGTGCCTTACTCATATCCTTAACAATATCCCAATGAATTGCAGAATCATTTCCCCCACCATTAATTTTATACGCATTTCCTAAAGCCAAGTGAATTGTGCCCCCAATTTTTTCATCAAACAATAAATTCTTTGTAAACTTAGTTATATTAGGATTACAGCCAATTCCAAACTCTCCAACATAAGATGCATTTTCATCAATCTCTAACATTTGTTTTAAAAAATCCCTGTTTTTTGTTGCATCAAAATCAATAACTTTTCCATTTTCAAACTTTAAATAAATATCAGTAACTTCATTCCCATTTTCAATTGCAGGATATTCAAATTTAATCCAACCATTTAAAGAATCTCTAATTGGTGCCATAAAAACCTCTCCCATTGGCATATTATCTCCATCTAAATCAGTTGTTGCCAATTCATTTCTAATCTTAAATTTCAAATCAACATTTTCTCCAAGAAGATGAACATTTTTTCCATTCTTAAATTTCTTTAAAATTAAATTCATTTGTTTTGAAATTTTATTCCAATCTTGCAAACACGCATCATAAACAAATTTTTCATATTCATCTAAAGACATATCAGCTTCTTGAGCATGAGCCTGGCACGGATAAGCAATTGTTGTTCTTTTCATAACATCATGCTCACTATCACAAATATATGTGCTAATTGGTTTAGTAACCCTTGAACGCAAAGCCATTTTCCTAGGATCACAATTACTTAACATTCGAGTGTTTTCATCTGTATAAATTCCAATATATTTATTTGCTTTTTTCAAAGTATCCATAAACTCTTCAGGAAATCTTTCAATTTGTTCTTGAGTTGCATGTTTATAAAAAAAATCAGAAACATTTGGTAAATTAAATCTAACAATTGGATGAGCTTTTAATAAAACAACAGCCTTATACAATTCAACCATAAATGGAATTGCTTCTTCTCCTCCAGAAATTATAACTCTGTCTCCTGCTTTCACATTCACACATCTTTTAACAGCAAGTTGTGCAAGTTTTCGTGTTCTCATATCAATTGGCATTTTAACATTTAGAAATCTTAGGTGATTTCAAACCACCACCTCTAAAAATTTACAATATTTAGATTATATAAAGATTGTTGTAGTAAAATATTTAATATTAAATTTCTTTTTTGGCTGTGTTGCTAGAAATTCTCTTAGCATTATTTATTGGAATTTTTGCAGGAACAATCACTGGCTTAATTCCTGGAATACATATTAATTTAATTGCAATATTTCTTTTATCTATTTCAGCAACCCACCTTACAACAACAAATCCAATTATCTTAATAACTTTTATAATCAGTCTTTCAATCACACATACATTTATTGATTTTATTCCCTCAGTATTTCTTGGTTGTCCAGACACAGACACAGAACTAAGTGTTCTTCCAGGCCACCAACTTTTACAACAAGGCAAAGGCTATGAAGCAATTATTCTAACAACTTACGGAAGCTTAGCAGCAATTTTAATTTTCACACTAATTATTATTCCAGCACTTTCAATAAAAACAATTCTTGATAACAACTACAATATAATTGAAACCCTAATTCCAGGACTTTTAATTTTATCAATTCTTTATATTAACTCTTTAGAAAAATACAAAATCAAAGCAATAACAATTATTTTACTTTCAGGAATCCTTGGATATATAACTTTAAACAACTTAACAATTAATCAACCACTTCTTCCACTTTTAACAGGTCTTTTTGGAAGCTCTGCATTAATAATTGGAATTAAAAACAAAACAACAATTCCAAAACAAGAATTAATTAAACCAAAAATAAATTCAATCAAACCTTTTTTTGGAGCAATGCTTGCATCTCCATTATGTAGTTTTCTTCCAGGACTTGGAGCAGGACAAGCAGCAATTATAGGTAACTCAATCTCAAAAACAGATAACAAAGGATTCCTCATATTAATTGGATTCACAAACACTTTTGTAATGGCATTTTCTTTTATAACAATTTACTTAATATCAAAAACACGAACAGGTTCAGCATATGCAATTTCACAACTCACTCAAAACATAGACAAAGAAATAATTTTCAAAATATCTTTAATTGTTTTAATAAATGGTTTTTTAGTTTTCTTTTTAACACAATTTATTGCAAAAAACATCACAAAACAAATTTCAAAAATCAATTACACAAAACTATCAATAACTACTTTATTGATTTTAACAACAACAATTTTCTTAATCTCTGGATTTAAAGGATTTTTATTATTTATAGTTTCAACAGCATTAGGAATTTATTCAATAAAACAAAAAGTCAAACGAACAAACATGATGGGTTGCTTAATGATTCCAACAATTATTTGGTATTTGTTTTAAAACCATCTCCCTAAAGCTTCTTGCTTTTCAAGTTCTTTTCCAAAAATACTTTCAATATATCTTTTAACTAATTCAAGATTTTGTTGCATATATGAAGACAAATTATATTTTTTTGCTAAATCCAAAGCAGGTTCTAAATATTTCTTAATACCCCCCTCATGAATTGTAAAAATAATTTTTCCTTTACACTTAGGACAAACACCTGTTAAGGGGGGTCTTCTCATAATCTCATTACAAGCAACACACCTAAAACCTTGCATTGAAAACTTTCTCAAATTACCACGCATATCTCTCATAAAATGTCTATCAATCATCAATCGCGCAGTATCTGATTCATCAGCAGCACGAAGTTTTTCAACAAGCCTCATTTGTGCAGCAATCTTTTCTTGCATTGTTCCCAACTTTTTATAAGAAGAACAAACAACAGTTTCATTAAAATCACTTGCTTCATGAGTATAACCAATATTTACAAAAGGATCTTCATGATCTTTTAAAACATCTTTAACAATTCTAACTTCCTTAACTTCAGAAGAATGCAAACCTTGCTCTGCTTTTTCATATAATTCAAGAGGATAATGCCCTTCAGGAGTAATTTCCAAATCCAAAATCTGATCATCAACTTCACCAGCATTTATTTTTGCATTTAAAACCAAAGGCGCATCCTGAGTTCCACCTCTATGAGCAGGTAAAAACTTTTTAGAAAAATTCAAAAGAACATCTCCAAGTAACATAATTGCAGCTTCATCACCATCACAATCTCTTCTAACAGCAGCATGCATATACGGACTTGCCATAATTCCAAGAGTATTTGAAAAACCAATAAACCTGCAAACAACACCAGCACAATTATGTGGAGCCATAAAAACACCTAAGGCACCAATTAAATCATCTCTATTTTTAATATTATAATGTTTAGGTAAACCATAAAATTTCTCAAGTTCTTCATCAACAAATTTTGCAACATTAACAAAAACATCATCTGCTTTTTCATCTAAAGTATCTTTTGGGCATGGTAATAAAACATCATGAGGCATTAACTCAAGCATTTGTTCCTCTGAAACTAATTCATTTCCAAAAACATCAAAAAAATAACCAATTGATTTTAATTTTTCAACACTTGCTCCAACTTCACAAGGCCTAAAATGAGTAATAGGCAACTCAACACCATCATAACGAATAGTTCCATCTTTATTGACCTGAAGATTATTCTTTGCTCTTAAAATTCCTTTAGCTAAATTCTCCATAACACTCCCTTCAGAACTCATTCCCCTCACACCCTTAATCAATAAAGGAACTTCATTTTTACTTAAACCAAGATGGCTAATTGCTTGATTAAAATAATAATTAATATCTAAATCTTTTCTAATAGAAATTAAACCATTTCTTTCTCCTTCTTTTTTTTCAAAAGACTTTTCTTGAGTATCAGGAAAATAATACATTTTTTTTGCTCTTTTTTTACATTTCTCACAATAAGGATAAATTGTTTCTAATTTACAATCTTCACAAAAATTAATTGGATAACTACTTTTAACTTTTCCAACCTCACAAGCAGCTTGCATGCTTCTTAATCTTCCTCCTTCATTACCTACAGGAAATAAAACATTTGGGCTTCCAACTAATTTTCTTAACTTTGCTTTTTCAGGCCTACCCATTCTTGCACCAATAAAAGTTCCTGCTTTATCCTTAATAACAAACTCAGAATTCCGATTTATGACATCTAAAACAGAATCTGTTTTTTCAATATTCTTAATAATTTCTTTTTCCCCTTCAATAATCTTTTCTTCAACACTAAAATCCTTAAATTCAAAATTATCTTTATTTAAAATTTCTCCAACCCTTACCTCCTCTGTTTCTAATGCAGATAAATCCAAACCAAGATTAATAAAAAAAGCTTGAGTATTTTTTTTACTTAAAACAACATTTTCAATAGTAACTTCATGCTCAATTCCAATTAACTCTAAAGCTCTTTTTGAACTTTCATATTTAACTTGTTCTTGAGAATTAAAAGGAAAAACCAACTTTCCGTTTCTAATAAAAGAAACAGACACCCAATTAATTAAATCACTAAATTGTTCTTTAGAAATTTGAGTCCAAAAATAAATATAACTTGGATGTAGAGGCAATTCATATTTTTTAGAAATTTGAATTGCACTATCTAAATCAACACTAAATTCATCAATGCCCTTAGAAAATTCCTTGTCTTTTTTTTCTAAATCTAATTTCCACCATTCTTCAACATAACCAGGTTTTAATAAAGAAGAATTTCTATTTGCAACATCACTAAAAGGAAATAAAATATCTCCAATATAAATTATTTCAAAAACATCTTTATAGATTTCACTTGCTTCTTGCATTGAATTAATTTTTTTAACACTACCATTATTTAATTTAACAATTGGTCCATCCATATAATTGCAAGAAGTAACTGCTGTTCCTTTTGTTGGTTTTTCAATTTTTAATTGAGTTCCTGTTGCAATAAAATTATCTGTAATTGCCATTGTTGCTGGATGTATTGCTGAAGCTGAAAACCCAGAATTTCTTGCCCTACCATATCTAAATCTAAAAGCACCTGAACGAGACGGGTGTCCAAAAACAGGCCGACCTGCAACCAAATCCTTAATATAAGTTGGAACCCCATCACCTTTCTTTTTTTTACTTCCAGAAGAAGTTAATTTTTCATGCAAATCTAAATAATCTTTTAACCAATCAAACCCAGTCATTTTAACACCATTATTTTTTGCAACATTATATAACCTAAATCCTTTTGCAGCTTTTTGCGCCAAAGCTTCTGAAAAAATCAAACACATTCCCCCCCGAATTTTATTTGTTTCAACTCTATCTAAATTCTTATAATTTGAAACTTCTATTTTTTCAGTTGGCTCTCCAGCAATTTGAATTGGCAAATGTCTTGCTAAAAATTCCATTTCTTTTTCCAAAGGTAAATACTGTAAATTTGTAACACGCTCATGATAATCTAAATTTTCAGTAACATATCTCTTAATTTCATCCTCTGTTGGATCATATTTTGCATATCCAAAAGTTTCTCTTAAATGATCTATAATCATTAATGCAATACAACCTGCAGTTGTTCCAGCACTTCTAATCGGTCCTGAAAAATAAACCTTAAAATATTCTTTTCCATCAAATGTTTTTTCAATTTTTAATTCAGTATAACCTTCAATAGGTGAAGCAACAACAGCAATTGTCTGATAAGCAAAACCAACCCGAATACCACAATCAATTGCATCATGCATACTCTCAAATTCACAAAACTTTTGCTTTGCAACTTCTTCAGCAATCATAAATGGCACAGTTGGATCAAGTTTACCAAATTGCTCTTCTAAATCCAAAATCCTTTCAGCAACACCAGAACCCAAAAGCTGAGGATAAACAACAGAAATCAAGCCCACAACTTTTTCAGCCATTGTCATTGCAAGAGGAATCTCAACTTTTTCATCAATATCATAACCTGTTTTCTTAGCTTCATTAGCCATTGTATAAACTTTATCAACTTCTTCTCTCAAATTCTTAAAATATTTTTCAGTGTTTTCAGTGTAAGGCATTATTCAAAACCTCCTAACAACAACATCGCAGCTTCAAATTTGGGTTTAACCAATTCTCTAGATTTTTTAAAATATAATTGATTATACTTCCTCTTTAATTTTTCTCTAACAGAAATTTGAGCTTCTTTTTGATCTAAACTCTCCCAAAAATACGCTGCCTGAAAAATTCCTGCAATATTATCAAAATTAGATAAAACATCTGCTTCAGCAATAATTTGTTCTTCAATACTCTTTCGAGAATTATTCACAGAACCTCTATGATTTAAAATACATTTCTTAATTAATTTAATTTTTTCTTGAGGATAATCTAACTCCTTTAATTTTTCCTCTGCAACATTGGCACCAGTTATATGATGGTCTTTTCTTCCATACAAAATACTTCCAATATCATGCAACCAAGCAGCAATTTCAATGACTTCTTTCTGTTCTTCATTCAATTCAAATTCATCAGCTAATTTTTTAGAATAATCAACCATTGGAATAAAATGATGATCATAACTTTGTTTATAATTTGCTTCAGGTCTATTAAAACATTCTTTTACAAAATCCTTAACTTGATTGACAACATTATTTTCACAAACTAATTCTTCTTCAATCTCCTTTATTTTTTCCAAAACCTCATTCCAATCATTAACCCTAATTATATTTTCATGTTCAGGACAATGTTGATTCCAAGGCTTATTCATTAACAAAACCTTAACACCTTTTTCAGCGCAATCAAGAGCATATTTTACTCTATCTTCAATAAAAATATCTAAATTAAGTTCAACACACAAATCACCTTTTGTCTTTCCTTGTGGGTGAGATTTTCCAGAAAACAAAATATCTTCAAAATTATCTTTATTAAAATTTTCACAAATAAAACTAATTGTTTCTTCTTTTATTCTAATTGGGCGAGAAGTAATAAACCAAATATTGCCTTTATCTTTTAAAGAATAAACTCCTTCTTTAGCAAAATCAATAAATTCTATTTTTTTAAATCCAAAAGAGTTATTAAATTCAAAGAACATCTCAGTTATTTTTTCTTTACTCATTCCATCCCAAAAATAAAAACTCCTAATTTCTTCTAATTTTAAATTCAAACCTTTTTTATTATAAAAATTCATAAATTCATTTGAAGTATCAACCAAAACATCATCAATATCAATTCCAATTTTTAATTTTCCCTTACCTTCTAAAAAACATTCATTATTTTTTTCAATTTCTTTTAATTCCATTTTCAAAAAAACCTCTTTGCCTTTTTAACTATTAATATACTAAATTACAACTATTCAAAATCTAAAATTTTCACAGCCCGTGTTTTTAAATTAAACATTGGAACTTTGCAAAAATCTGGTTTAGCTCCAACCTTCTCCATATAATCAGACATTTCTTCCCAAGTAGATACAGAAATAATTAAAATATTATTATAATAACTTACAGAACTTTTATGCATATGACCTGAAACTAAAATATCTGGAGGATTTTTAATAAAATGAATGTCATTATCTCCTGGAAAATATTGTGTTGAAGCATGGCTTGGAGCCAAATGCCTAAATTTTAATAAAAATTGCATAACTTTCTCTGGATTGTTTTGTGCTTTTTCTAAAATTAACTTACTATTAGTATTACAATAATAAAAATAAGAATAACCATGATACATTAAAATATTAAAACCATCAAAACCAGAAACAGCCCCAACATTTACTTCAGAAGGATTAGTTGTAATTGTAACATTAGGTAAATCATACAAAGCCCATGCAAACTTTTCATCAAACATTGGTTGTGGTTCCATAATTCTAATACCATCATGATTACCTGGAGAAATAATAATTTGAATATGTTTAGGAATTTTAGCAAGTAACTCAGCAGCTTTAGCAAATTGCTCTTCTAAATCACTGATAATTAATTCATCTTCTTGATTAGGATAATTTCCAACACCTGCAACTAAATCACCAACAATAAAAAGATACTTAATTTTACTAACTTCTTGCTCTGTTCCAGGAACTTTTCCATTTAAATAATCAACAAATTTCAAAAAATTCTTTTCCATAAAACGAGTGCTTCCAAAATGCAAATCACCAATAAATAAAGCAGATTCATCAATTAAAGAATTTTTCTTTTCAGGTAAAACAATATCTGGAAAAACAATGTCATTTGCAAATAAAATTTCTTTTGAACCAGAAACCTTAAATCCAATAACAGAATCCAAAACAATATCTTCTGCTTTTTCAATTAAATCAGGTTTATTTTGATTAATTAAAACCTTTGTTTTACCTGTTAAATCTTCAACTTCAATAATTATATTTTTATTTTTAGTAACTTGCTTATCTGAAACCAACCCAATAATTGAAATTCCTTTTTTATTTCCATTAATTTTATCAATAGATGTCAAATTATTTAACTCAGAATGTTCAAGCAAAACACCTTTCATATCATTAAATCTATTTCTAAAATATTTAACAAAATCAGCAACTTCAAGTTTTTTATTTGGAAAAATAGGATTTGATAAAATTTTTACTTTATTTTCTTTAATAAGTTCCTTTTCTTGATTATTAGACTCAAAATCAGATTCTTCTAAACAATCATCTTTACTAATTTCAATACTAATTCCTAATTTAATTTTTAATCCTTGTAATTTTTCTTGTAAATCATCTGGTAAAGAAGAAATTGCATCAGAAACCTGTTGTTTATTTTTATTTAAAATACTTTTAGTTATAATTTTTTGTTTAGTATATGAACGAATTTTTTCTATAACAATTTTAACAGATTCAATATCACTTGTTTCACTAAGCAAGTTAACAACCTCATTATCAACAAGTAGGCCTTTTTGCAAACAATAATTTATAATTTCACGATTCATTTTATTCATACCTTAATAAAGACACTAACCTTTATTTAATTCCCTATTAAATTAATTATAATTCAAATTTTCATTAACAATTTCTTTAATTTTTTGAGTTATATCATTACTAACAGCTAACCTTATCTCACGCATCCTTCCTCCCCTGCCTTTTGAAATAACTCTTACATTAATTATTCCAAGCATATCAAATTCCTGAACAATATCACTAACACGCCTTTGAGTTAAAACCTCAAACTTATTTCTTTTACAAACCTCTGAATAATAATTATAAACATCGCCAGTAAAAATAGAATTATTTTCTTTATTCTTTTCACACAATGAAATAATTGAATGTAATACAAATTGGAATTGTTTTGGTTCTGTTCTCACAACATCAAGAATCTTATCTTTTTCAATTTTAGAGTTTGCATCATCAATATGTTGTAACAAAACCTTATCAGAGCCAGTTCTTTCAGCTAATTCTCCTGCAACACGCAACAAATCCAAAGCCCTTCTTGCATCACCATGCTCTCTTGCAGCATAAGCAGCACATTTTGCAATTACACCTTCTTGAAGAACATTTTCTCTAAAAGCATTAACAGAACGTTTTAATAAAATATCTTGCAACTGCAATGCATTATATGGTGGAAAAACAATCTCTTCTTCAGATAAAGAACTTCTAACCCGTGGGTCTAATTCATCCAAAAAAGTCAAACTATTACTAATTCCAACAACACTAATCTGACTTTTACTTAATTCAGCATTTAATCTTGTTAAATTATATAAAAAATCACTTGAAATTTTTTTTACAGCCTGATCAATCTCATCTAAAATCAAAATAACTAATTGTTTTTTTGAATCAACTAAATCAACAAATTTATCATAAACAGATTGAGTTGGTAAACCAGTTGAGGGAACTTCTCCACCCATTTTATGAACTAATTCAGCCAAAATCCTATATTCTGTATCAGCAATCTTTTTCAACTTACAATTCAAATACTCAATTCTTAAAGTAAAATCAGAATCAGGCTTCACTCTCTTTAATAAATGACTTCTAACAAAATCAATAGAAAGTGTTTTTCCAGTTCCAGTCTTTCCATAAAGAAAAAGATTACTTGTTCTATCACCACGCAAAACAGGTGCTAAAATAGAAGCAACTTGTTTAATCTGTTCATCTCTAAAAGGAATTTCACTTGGTTTATAATTAGATTGCAAAATAACCTTTTCCTTAAACAAACTTTCTTTTCCAAAATTATTAAAAATCTCATCTAATTCAGTTGATATTGTTTCCATATTATAACTCACTCACAGCTTGATTTCGTCTGGAAATTTAAGGCATGTAGGTTTATTTCGAGTGGAAAAATCAAAATTATTATATAAATAGTTATAACTACTAA
The DNA here is from genome assembly GCA_964603295.1 of Candidatus Woesearchaeota archaeon. GTDB lineage: Archaea > Nanobdellota > Nanobdellia > Pacearchaeales > GW2011-AR1 > CAZRUG01. Next base: position 38,633 of record CAZRUG010000002.1, read on the forward strand.
AAAAGAAAAACACCTTTATTTCTTATGGAAAATAGAAATAATTATTATCAAGAAGTAATTTCAAGATTGAAATCTTATTGAAATGAATATTATTGAAATATTATGGAAAATAGAGATAATTATTATAAAGAAGTAATTTCAATACTAAAATTTTAGTTAAATAATTTAAAATTATTTTATTTTTTAGTTACTATTTAACTAAAAAGAACTAAAAAGAACTAAAAAGAATTAAAAAGAATTAAAAAGAATTAAAACTTATTTAACTAAAAATAAAATATTTACTATTGTTACTATTATTTATTATTATTTATTATTATTTATTATTATTTTATATAATATATATAATATAATATATAAATTTTTATAAATAAAAAAAGAAAAAGAAAAACCTAAAATTTATTTTTAAATGTTTCCATACGAAATCAAGGGGACAGGGGGCCAATTCTTAGATATGACCCAAATTAATTATATAATCAAAAAATTTCTTTATATTTCTTTAATTAAATATTATTTCAACATTAAAAACTCTTTCATCTACTTTTATTTATAAATATTAATTTAAATCTTAAAAACATCCAATTTCCTTTGAAAACCACATATTTTTCATAGAAAAGTTTATAAATTTCTTTATGTCTTATTTATTATGCAAGATAAAAACATTTTTTCATCTATACTAAGTAAGATGATTGTAACAAAAGAGGGAAAGCGACTTGGATTTGTAAAAGATTTGACTTTTGAAACAAGATCTGGAGAAATAATTAATATTATTGTAAAAGATTCAACCCCTTATACTAAAAACCTTAATTTAGAAAGAACAAGTGAACAAGAACTATTAATTCCTTATAACTCAATAATTGCTATTGGAGATTTTGTAATTGTTTCTGAAGAAGATTTGATTTAAATCTTAATATCCATATTACAAGAGTATAATTTAGTTAAACCCTTTATATTTAAATATTTTTCAGCTAAAGTAAGTGTAGATGTTAAACGAAGTTTCTAATTCTCTGTCATTAATATTTCTAAAATCTCTCTCAGCCATCCCCGACCAACTCACAACTTCACACTGCACATTTTTAGTTTTAGTTTCTGCCTACCACGAAGTTGCTCACCCCCCAAGTTACAAGGTGCGCGCCTGTCCTTCGGACAAATAGTCAAAAATTTCAGTTTTAAAATTTAATAGAAATAATCTTTTTTCCGCAGCTCAAACAAAAGCTTTTCCTCTAAGAAAAATTAAGCAAATTTTTTCTATTTCTTAATTTGCTTATATTCAGATAGTTCTTTCAAAAATCTTCGCACAGCTTCTTTTACAATTTCTCCTATCGAAGTGTAGCCCAAACCACTTTTCTTAACAACTAAATCAATCTCAGAAATTAGTTCTTCTGGCAGTGCAACATTTGTGTATTTACTAACTATTGTTAATCTATACCAAACAGATTAACTATAAAACCTCTTTTGGCTATCTATCAGTAATGGATAGTAAACACATAACAAAAAGTCTATAAATGAGGGTTTCTTAAAAATTTTAAGATAAAAAGAAGTGAAAAAATGGCAATCAAATTTGAAATAACTATGACAAACAAATGGCTTTATTCTTTAATAGCTGTTGGTATTTTGTTGGCTTTGGGTGTTGGAGTTTATGCCTATCAATCTAATATGCAAGCAGGAAATCCCCTGTAATGGGGCACTCTGCAGGAGAAATTAATGTTGAAAATTTGCTGGAGAAATTGTAAGTTTGCAAGATGCTTTGGAGGATTTAGCATCTTCTTCTGGAAGACAATCAATAACCTTTGAGGTTTATAATTCTGATACAACAACTTACGAGTGTGTAGATAAAAATCTTCAAGATTTATGTGGTGATGAGGATGGTTGCGATATTAGATTAGTAATGCAACATGAAACTCATAGAAATGACCAAGTAAGAATAATTGATGAGCATATCTTTATGGAGCAATCTTCTATGTCTAATAATAGACATTCTGGAACTTATGGATGGACAAGACAAAGTGGCGGAGAAGACCATAGTTGGATGACTGGGGCTGGAAACCGATATACTATGTTTTCTCCTTGGGGCTGGGTATGGATGTATAATTACAGACATGATTATTGTCCTGGACAATCAGGAAATGGAAGTGCATGGGAGGACCATTATAAATTTACTTTTATGTCTCATCCAAATGTAAGAACTAGAGTTATTGTTTATGATTAATTTTCTTCTTGTCTCTATAAAAAAACTTATTTGCGGTTTTCTTGTTAATGAACGTAAATTTGTCAGCTTCATTAAGCAGATTTCTTGAAGCTAACTCATCAAAAGAAATTACTTCAACTTTTTTATTTTTATTTTTTACATATTTTAGTAAAGGTGCGAAATCTCCATCTCCAGAAATTAAAATTGCTTTATCATATTTATTTTCCCACGCATCATTTAACATATCTAAAGCTAAATTAATGTCATCACCTTTAATTGTATAATATTCTTCGTCATCTTTGTTAAATCTCTTTTGTCTCTTACATAAAATGACTTTACATTTTGTTATCTTCTTTAGTCTCGCGAGAAGTTTTTGCTGTTCCTTAAATCTTCTAGGATTAATTGCATGTTTCAAAGAAGCATTATAATAAAGAATATCAATCAAATCATTTTCTCCAACAATTTTTTTAATAAAATTTTCAAAGTCAAAATGATAATCTGAATATTTTGGGCTTAAAGATTTTAAACCATAAACAAAGTTAGCACCATCAATATAAATAGAAATTCTTTTTACCATTTGAATAAAATCCGGTATTACCAAAGTAATAACCGGGGACACGCTTGCGGTATGTCCGAAGACTTAAGGCAATACCTGTTACCTTATTATATTTAATTTGAAGGCTTATTTAAAACTTTCGGAAGGCAGAAATTTCTCCCCAAAAAGATTATTTCATCTTCTTTCTTAGAAAGAAAGAAGCAAAGAAGGACGCGCACCTCAAATTTAATGGGATGGCTCTTTGCTCGCGACCTGCTTTTTCTAATTGATAAAAAGTTACTGAAAAAGCAAATCGCTCGACCCACCAAAAACTAAGAGAGATTTTAGAAATATTAATGACAGAGAATTAGAAACTTGCTTCACTTCGTTTCGCACCACGCCTTGCAGGCTTTCAGAAAATCAAAGATTTTCTTCAGGTCGTTGAACAAGGTTTAAACAGAAAATCCTTGAAGGATTTTCCCAAATTCAAAATCAAAGATTTTGAACTCTCGAGGTCATTGCATTCCGCTCGAGCCCTTCGGGTTGTTTAATCGCGATGTTAAATTCATTTTTAGTGGGCTAAAAGTTAATCAAAATTTTCTAAAAAAAATTCAAACTCAGAATTATTACTTTTTTTCGCCTTTTTTGATTTCAGGCATTGGAATATGGAAAGGAAGATTTAATTCTTCTTCAAGTTGTAATGCTTTAACACCTGATTTTTTAAAAACAAGATTTGAAATACTTAGTCTAAAATCAGGATCAATTTTTTCTTCTTTCCAATCATTTAAAATTGATTTTGCTTTTTTAGGTTCAATTGATAAAATAGCCACACCACCAAATTCAATTTTTGCAAATTTTGGTTCATAATCCATTGTATGTGTAAAATGAACAGCTATAATTTCTTCTTTTGTTTTTAAAAAATCAGAATTAACTTTTTCAATTTTATCAATCTTAATATTTGTATTAACATTAATTTTTTCAGCTTTATCAGTATATTTCTCTGCACTAATCTTCTTAAAATTAAAACCCATTAATTTCATATTAAATTCAGTTTCAATTTATTTTTAAAGATTTCTATAGTCTACAATCCATGTACCCTTCATATAAAGAAGCCAGTATTTTATATACAGTCAATAATCTATGATTTAAATTATATAATTTTATATTTAATTTTAATTATTTCTTTCAAGATAGTTATATAAATCATTTTTTCTTAATATGTTTATGAGAATTTCAAAACAAAAGAAGGATAAAATTTCTGAACAAATATTGGCCTTATTGTATTCATCTTCTCCAAAGCCCCTTTTTACAGCACATATTGCACAAGAAATTGCTCGAGATGAGGAATTTGTAAAAAAACTACTATTAGAATTAAAAGAAAAAAAATTTGTTATAGAAATAAAGAAAAATCCAGAAGGAATTCCTTATATTAGAAGATCTAGATGGAAACTTTCAGACCAAGTTTATACAACCTATAAGTCTAAACAATTATAATTTAGAATATGAATCTTTTTATAGGTCTTTAATTTTTATTAATAATGGATCCAATAAAAGAGTCTTTTAATAGAGTTAAACAAGATATTGATTATTTGTATTATGAAATAAATACTTTTAAAAAAGAAATAGAATTAATTAACTCTTCTTTAAATAATTTTGAAAGTCAATTTAATAATTTAAATGAAAAAATAGATAAATTAATTGAAAAAAGTTCGCACAATACTTCGACACATTCTTCGACACATAGACAGATAAATAAGACAGATTCGACACATTCTTCGACAAATAATACTTTTTTTAAGCCTTTAAATGACCAAAATTTAGGTATTTCCACAGGAAATAAAGGGGTTCCAACAGACAGACAGACAAACCAACAGACAAACCAACACACCCAAAATAGTGGTTTTTTAGTAAATCCATTTATTAAAACAGAATTTAAACAAAATTTTACTTCACCCCAGACAATTAATAATGCTGCAAATATTCTTGAATCTCTTGATAATATAAAGAAAGAAATTAGGCTTAAATTTAAGAGACTAACAGACCAAGAGTTTTTAGTTTTTTCAACCCTTTATCAAATAGAAGAAGAATGTGGTTATTCTGATTATGCAACAATTTCTAATAAAATTGGTTTAACACAAAGTTCAATTAGAGATTATGTGGGAAGACTAATAAAAAAAGGAATTCCCGTTGAGAAAATTAAAATAAACAATAAAAATATTCAATTAAAAGTTTCTGAAAATTTAAAAAAAGTTGTCTCATTGCCAACAATTTTACAACTAAGAGATCTTTAATATGCTATTCGCTAAAACGAATAATTATCTTTAACCAATTTCTTATCTTCTTTAACCCTATATTTACTTTTTCTTTTTTCTCTTTAAACCATCCATACACTTTTACTCATCTTTTAATATCTTTTTTATCGACGACAAAATATTAAAAGATCTTTTGTAATTTACCCTATTTTTTGAATTTATTGTTTATTAAACTCTTTTTTACACACATTTTTTATTTATTTTTACTCTCACTTTTTATTAAATTTATATAAACACTCACTATTGGCTTCTTTTTTATGTATTTTTCTTAGGTTTTTTTGATTTTTTCTCTTTACTAACTCTCACTTTCGACTTTTTTAGTAGTTTTTCTTTGATTTCTTCAGGTATTTGTACTCTTTTTTTACCATTTTTTTCAATACTCTCACTTATAAGGCTCTCACTTTTCTGTTTTATACTATTAATTTGGCCTCTTATAGTGCTTTTTTCCTTTCCTAACATAGCTGCAAGATCTTCATAACTTAATTTCATATCTGAATTAAGAAGTATCCAAATAATTGCTCTTTCAGTAACTGAAAATTGTTCTAAATTTGGTGTTTGGACACCTGTTTGGACACCTGTTTGAACAGCATAAACACCTGTCTGTTTGTTGGACACCCTGTGCGTTGTTTGTTGTTTTGGTGTTTGTTTAAATTCATTCATCATTGAAAAAATATTTTTTAAATTTTCTATTTCTTCTTTAATCGTCGATAAATCTTCTTTGAGGTCTTCAATATCTCTTTTTTGCATATTTTTTTCAGAATCAAGGTGTTTAATCCACCCACTAACAGAACTAATATCTTTTTTTACAGAATCAAAACTTTGTTTTGTTTCGCTTCTTATTTTTTCTACCTCTTTTTTTCCACCAAAAAACCAAAACATATTATTAGGTAGGATTTATGCTTTAAAAATGTTTTGTTATTTTCGACGACAATTTTAATTTTATTAGTTTTTAATTTAAATTAAACAATTAAAATTTTTTTGAAAAAATAACTAAAAAAATACCTGTCCAAACACCTTTTTACTAAATAAACACCGTGTCCAAACACCCTTAAACAACTAAAAACAAATATAAACACCTGTTTAAAACAACTTATATAAGAAATATTTTTTATTCTTTTCCGACGATAAAAGTAAATAAAACACTTCAAACACCTGTTTAAACAACAAATTTTTTTATTTTATTCACTTTCTTAACCTAAATGAACAAACCAGCCTAAAAACTAAAATAATTAATCAAAAATTTGCGTAAATTTTTATAAACTTCTTTTATTTATTGCTCTTATGAAAAAGAGGTTAAAGAGAGTTTTCTTAAAAGAAAAGAAATTTAGAAAAGAATTTAGAAGGCAATTAAGAATGATTATAATTGTGACTCTTGGATTCACAATTGCTTTTACTTGGAGACAAACAATTTTTGATTTATCTTTAGCAGCAGTACAATTTTTTACTCAAATAGATAATTCTTCAACACTTAGTATTTTAACATCAACACTTATTACAATCCTTAGTCTAATCATCATTTATTTTACTTCAGACTACTTAAAAGATAGTTTTGAATAAAAATTTTTTAAAGATTAAAAGCTTAAAAGATTCTTATTATAGAAAAAATTGTAAAGGTACAGGAGTGATTTCAATTCTTTTTGGATTTCTTGTTCTTGTTTTTCCAAAGTTTTTAAGATATTTTGTAGGACTTTATTTCCTCATTATTGGTGCTCTTCAATTTTTTAACATTTAAATTATAAGAGTATAAATTTATCTTTTGTTAGTGTTAACTTTCTTAACCTAAATTAACAAAAACTCCTAAAAACTAAACTAATTAACAAAAATCACCAAAATATTTATAATTATTAAAAACCAATTCATTTTATGTTAAAAGACTTATATCAAAGATTTATAGATTATGTTAGAGATTTTAGTTTTCAAGAAGCAATTTTAGGTTATCAAACACAAGTTGCTTATGTTGGGGATCATCCTTTGTTTCCAAATAATGAAATTGTTGCTGAATATAGAGATTTTGTTAAAGGAGAACAATTTAGAACAAGGTGGAGACATGAATTAAATAAGAAAGAAAGAAAACTACTTCAAGAAGGAAAATTAGAAACAGAGATATTTCCTCCTTTTAATGAATCAAAATTACCTCACAAGTTTGCACACACAATGAGCATTCTTCTGGGAAGGGAATAAATTAATTACACAACATTCACTTTCTTAACCTAAATGAACAAAATCGCCCCAGAACTAAAAACAATTAACCAAAAATTTACCACAAAAACACACTTTTTCTCTTATTTTATATCCAAACTCAATTTATGTGTAAAAACTTCGCACAAGATACATTGTCCGAACCATCTATTTTTCTTGTTATAAAACAAAATTTAGGCAAGCTTTTTTATATTGTCTACTAAGCTAACCTAAACAAACAAAACTAAAAAACAGTTTGCCAGTTAAGTAAAATTGCAAAACTAACCCATAGTAAATATGGTATTAACATATAGCCTGCTTTTTTATTAACTTTAAATGAATAATAAGTCATTGCAATAATTGTAATCCATAAAAAGAAAATTTCTATTAGCGCCACAAAGGGATTTTGTAAATAAAAATAAAAATAACTCCAAAGCACATTTAAAATTAAATTAAATCCAAAAAAATTCAAAGCCAAAATCCTGTTTGAATCTTCAATACCTACCCAAACAAAGTAAAGAGATATTGCAATTAAAACAAATAAAATATTCCAAACAATTGAAAAGACATAATTAGGTGGAGCTAATTCTGGTTGAATACTTTTATACCAATTACCATCTGCAGAATCTCCAGTAAATAAACTTCCAATAAAAGCAACACTAAAAACAATTATAAAACAAGCAAGTAATACTCTCCACCTCATAGAAAACTAAAGATTTTACTCTTTATAATTATTTCCAATAAGTATTTAAACATAGTTCGCACAATATTTATATGAAAAATTGTGATATTCAGGCAATTATCTTTGATGTTGGTGGTGTTTTAGCTTTATATAAAAATAAAAAAATAGGTGTTCATGAAACAATTTCTAAAAAATTAAACATAAACATTGACCAATATATTGATGCAATAGATACAGCTTATGCAAAATCAATAACTGCAGAAATCCCAAAAAAAGAAGCAATTAAAAAACTTTCAAACAATTTAAAAGTATCTGAAAAAAAATTAAAACAATTATACATTAAGTCCTATCAATCTCATTTTAAAGAAAATAAACAGCTGTTTAAACAAGTAAAAAAATTAAAAAAATTAGGTTATAAAACTGCAATTCTTTCTGATCAATGGTATCTTTCTCAAGAGGCATTAATGCCAAAAAGTTCGTACAACATCTTTGACAAAGTTATTGTTTCTTGTGATCCAAAGATAAAAATGAGAAAACCAAATTCAGAAATCTATAAATTAACTCTAAAAAAATTAAATATAAAACCCAATCAAGCACTTTTTATTGATAACCAGGAATGGAATACAAAACCTGCTGAGAAAATTGGGATAAAAACAATTCTTTTCAAAGACAATAAACAACTGTTTAAACACCATTATTGGAAACAATTATTTTAAAATGACTCCTGAAGAATTTCTTGATAAACTGCGTGTAGAATTAAAGATTTCTAAAAATTCAAATTATACTGTGCGAAACTATGTTCAAGCAAACAAAGCACTTTTAGAATATTCAAAAAAACAACCAGAACAAATAACAGAATCAGATGTAAAGTTTTACCTTGCAGATAATTTATCAGAGCAATCTGCAACAACAACAATTCTTTTTTTAGCTGCAATAAGATATGCCTACACAAGTATTTTGGGAAATGATCCAACAATTAAAATTAAAAGACCAAAAAGAGAAAAGAAAATTCCCTCTGTTTTAACAAAAGATGAAGTTAAAAAAATTTTTGAAGTTTTAGATACAAGAAAATCCAAATTAATGATTTCATTACTTTATGCATGTGGGATGCGTGTTTCTGAATTAGTAAATCTTAAAGTAACTGATTTGGAATTTAATGAAAAAATTGGTTATGTTCGGGGGGGAAAAGGGAAAAAAGATAGAATTTTTAACATACCAGATTTCCTGTTCAAACAGCTGTTTAAACAAGTAAACAATCAAAAAGAGTTTAATCAAGAGTATTTATTTTCAGGTCAAAAAGGAAAAATGTCCACAAGAAACATTCAAAAAATTGTGCAAAAAGCAACAAAAAGGGCAGGCATAAATAAATCTGTTCACCCACATACATTAAGACACAGCTTTGCAACACATTTATTAGAAAACGGAACAGATATAAGAAAAATCCAAGAACTTTTAGGACACTCTGATTTATCAACAACTCAAATTTATACCCATGTATCAACAGAAGAACTGAAAAAAATAAAAAGCCCAATTGATTCCTTATAAAATGACAAATAAATCAAAATGTTCAAAATGCGGATATGAATCTGAATTAAATAAAGAAAGATTTGGCTTAGCTCTTTGTAATGTTTGCTGGGTTTTTGCACCAAATAATCCAGAAGATTTAGATAAATATTTAGAAGAAAAAATAAATCCAGAATTAATTAAACCTTATAGAAAATATGCACAATTAATTGGATATCCTCAGAAAAAAGGAATGATAAAAAAAGCATCTCAAGGAAATGCAATGTCTCGCCCAGCATTTGGATACAATCTTGTTAATGGCAAACTTACTCCTGCACAAAATTTTAGAGAAATAGAAGAAATCTTTGAAGAATTTTTAACAACAAATCTAAGCCTAAGAAAACTCTCAAAAAAACACAATCTTTCTGTAAATGGTTTAAAAAAAATATTAACAAACTTCACTTATATTGGAAAAATAAGATTTAATAATGAAATTTACCAAGGTACACACAAACCAATTATCTCTGCAACCTTGTTTAATCAAGTCCAAAACAAATTAGAAAAATTAGGAATAAAAAAAACATAGTTTTGAAGACACATATTTTTTTAAAAGCTAAAACTTTTTAATTTTATGACAAAAGACTTAATTATTGGAATTGATGAGTCTAATCATGGGCGTTTTCCAGAATATTTTGTAGCAGTTTCTTCCCAATTTGAATCTGATGCCCTGCCCTTAAGAGTTTTAGCAAATAAAAACAGACCAAAATCAAAAAGTGGTTGTTGGAAGGTATTTAGTCAGGTTGGAAATAGGGGATATACTTTTTTATCTGCAGAAGAAGATGATTATTCAAGAATTTCTCAAAGAAGATTTCCTGGAATTATTACTGGAAGCTTATTATATAAGGTTTTTAATCAAGAAAATATAAACAATCTTTATATCTTTTTTGATGGAATTTGGAAGAGAGATCAAGAATTATATTTAAGAGACTATATTTCTGAATCTTTTTCAATAGAGAGAAATAGAATTCTTTTAACAACAGGCCCTGATTTAGACAAAAAATATAAAATTGTAAATCTTGCAGACCGTATTGCACATACTATCTTCAGGTGGGCTCCCCCTTCAAAAATTTCTGAAATGCCTCAAAGAAGAACTTTTTTAGAATAAATTATATTCAATTTCTCTAGAAATTTATTCAAATTAATGTTTTGTATTTTTTATAGGGTTAAAAAGAGGATTATTTTTAAAGTGTTTTTCAAAAGTATAAGGAAAATTTTTGCATTTGGATTATTCTCTAACACCTCACTCTTCTTTTTAATCCTAATATTTTTATTAGCACAATTGTTTAAGATTTTTTATAACTTTGCCTCATTTTTAGAGCAGAATTTTTTATTTTACTTAATTTTAATTGTATTTTTTCTAACATAGTTTTTAATCCCCTACTTTTTCTTATTACTCATTTAATTACTTATGAATTTGTCAAAGAAAGGGATTATTTTATTGTCTCTGAATTTGATAAAAAATTTAGGAAGAAAAATTATCTTAACGAGGAAGAGTATATCAAAGAAAAAAGTTTTTTTAAAGGAACTTTGTTAGAAAAAGATATCACTAATTTTTTATTCTTTTCCTTTTATCAAGGAGTTATAATAATGGAAAGACCTTTTTGGTTAATTAAAGCCCTTTCAATAACTTTTAAAGAAGCTATAAAAAATAAAAAAGAGGGTTTCATAATCTCTATGGGTGGAGAAAACTTTATGATTTTAACAAAAAAGATTTTATTTATTACCCTTTTGTATTAGCTTCAATTAAAAAGTAAAAACTCGCAATTTAAATCTGTACAAATCTCATTTAACGATAACTTGTTTGACGATTTGCTCTATGCAAAATTTATTTTGAATCTGTACAAATCTCATTTAACGATAACTTGTTTGACGATTTGCTCTATGCAAA
>CAZRUG010000002.1:50075-63234 GCA_964603295.1 Candidatus Woesearchaeota archaeon
AATCTGTACAAATCTCATTTAACGATAACTTGTTTGACGATTTGCTCTATGCAAAATTTATTTTGAATCTGTACAAATCTCATTTAACGATAACTTGTTTGACGATTTGCTCTTGCTTTAGAATCACCTGGTTTGTAAGCTTCTTTTCTTCTTACATCAGCAACAAGCATATTTCTATCATAATCAAGATAAGCTTTTTCTAATTCTTCTGATTGAGTAAATTTAATAATTGCTCTTGCAATTGCAACTCTAACTGCATCAACTTGTCCTTTTTCTCCACCACCTTTAACAAAAACATTTACATCAAATTCATTTTTTCCTAAAATTTTTTGCGCAATTCTAATAACTTCCTCAATTTTTAATTTATCAAATTCATGCATATTCTCATAATCTTTATTATTAATTTTAACTATTCCAGAACCAGCAATAATTGTTGCTCTTGCAATAGCAGCCTTTCTTTTACCAGAAGTTACTATTTTTTTATATTTATTTTCAATTCCAACCATTTTATTTTAACATCTCCTTAACTGAAATATATTTAATCTTTTTATCCTTTCCTACTTGTAACATTTCCTTGCCTTCAAATTCTTTTGGAATATTATTATAACATTTTATTCTCTTAAATGCCTCTCTACCTCTACCTGTTCGATGATCTGGTAACATACCTCTAATAGCTCTTTTAACAACATGATAACTTATTTTTGGATGTTTTGGACCCTTTAAACTATTTCCCCCAAGATTTCTTCTTTCATTAAATTCATCTTTGATATTTGTTTTATTTCCTGTAACAATTACATCATTACAATTTAATACCACAATCTCGTGCCCTTTCAAAGCTTCTTTTGCAACATAAGTAGCAAGTCTTCCCATTGTTGCACCTTTTCCATCTATGATTTTCATTTTTTCATGACCTTAATCCCTTTTGCCTCAGGATTTAATTTAATTTCTTGATTAATTAAAGATACCTCACAACCAGCTTTTAACAACTTTTCTTTTGCTCTTTCAGAAAAACCAATTGCAACAACTTTAATTTTTTTATTAATATCTCCCTGTGAAAGAACTTTTCCAGGAACAACCACAACATCCTTCTCCTTAGAGAATTCATTAATTTCATTTAAATTAGGACTCATTCTTTTTCTTCTTGAACCAGAAAGCAAACCAGCAACTTCAACCCAAGCATCTTTCTTCTTAGCATTAATAATAGTTTCAACTAAAGAATTATTTGTCTTCTTTTTCAATTGTTTATCTATTTTGGTTTTAGATTTAATCATTTTAAATTTACGAGAAGTGTTAACTTCCCGCTTACGCTTTTAACTCGCAGGTTATGAAAAACCAAAATGATTTGGGTATTTAAAGGTTTTTATTTTATTTTTTGAGGCTATAAAAATTAATTCCCAAAGGAATAAGAAGAAAAATTATTGTGTAATAAGAAATCAAAGGAAACATAAATCTTGTGAAATTTATATAAATGATAAAAATTATTGCTTGAGATAAATTTCCCATCCAACACTCAAGGGATTCTGGGTAAAAGACCTGTGTATTATATTTTTTATGATTATAAGTTCCAATAAAGAATAAATAATGAAAACCTGCTAATAAACCCACAAACACACTTTTTAAAAAAGATTCTCTTCTCCTAATTTTATGAATTCTGTTCTTTTTATATTTCTTTTCTTTTAAGTAAATCGGCAAATATAATGAAAAGAACATTCCTGTTGCTATTAATAAAAGGATTTTCTCTTTCATAAAATTAATCTCACTTAAATAAAAGAATAAAATAATTAAACTTATTAATAAAATGTTTCTCATAAATTCAATCAAACCCTCTTTTATTTTCATATGCGGAGTAAAGGATTCGAACCTTCGTAGACACTAAGTCAACAGCTCTTGAGGCTGTCCCGTTTGACCGCTCCGGCAACTCCGCTTCTAAATTGAATTTGCGGTCAACTCTGTTTATGCATTGTGACTGCGTCGACGAGCATAGGTTGAACAAATTGATTGCTTGACCGCTCTTGTGCCTGAACAATTCAGTCACAAGGTCGAGCTTTAGTGGGCCCGACAACTCAACAAACTAATTAAGTTATATAATTACATAGAATAACCCTTAAAAAACTTTACAATTATTTTAATTTCTTAGAAAAATTCTCTAAATCTTTTTTTAAAACATCTGATGCTTTTGAAAAAATATCTTTAACATCCATTTGACCAAAACTTTCAATTGTAATCAAAAGTTCTTTTGTTGGAGTAATATTAACTTGACCTTTTCCTTGTCTTTTACAATATTCAACACAAGCATCACAAGAATCACACTTAGAAGAATCTTTAACTGAAACAGAACCATTTTTATCTTCAAAAACTCTTTTTGGGCACATATCAACAATTTCCTTTGGACAATCTTTATCTAATTTAATATTAAAAATTTCTCTATGAAACATTAAACCTGGAGTAAATTTTGCATGTTCTTCCCCAACCCCAACCTTTGTTTCAGCCTTTAATTTTAATTCCTGCCCTTTTGCTAAATAAGTTATTGGAACTTTGTCAAAAACAACTTCAGAATCTCCTTTAATTTCCCCAGATTCAACAAACCCCTCTTTTTTTACATTTAATTCAACATTAAAAACATCCTTTTCTTTAACGCTTTTCTTTGTTTTTATTGGAATTAAACCCATTCTATGTGCAATAGTCTCGTCGTAAAGAGGAGAATCATTTTTAGAAATTTCAACTTCCTCAATTGCAATAACCGGAACTTTATTAAAATATCTTCTAACAGCATTAACTAATGAGATATCTGTTTCTGCTCTAAAAATAAGCTGGTCTTTTGTTTTTTCTATAATTTCCATATTAATTATTTGAGTTTTTATTTTAAAAGGTTTTGCTTAAGGCCTTCTTCCTCTTCTACCTCCTTGTTTTTTAGGCCCACCACGTGGAACCCTTGTTACATCTAAAATATTAATTACTTTGAAACCTTCTCTTGAAAGACTTTTAATAATTGCATTTGTTCCAGGCCCTGGTCCAGGGTTCCCTGTCTTTGCTCTAATTTTAACATAAAGCTGATTCACACCCTGTTCTTTTAATACTTCTGCAATTCTTTTTGCAATAAACATAGCAATTGTGGGACTTCCTTTTAATCTTCCGTGTTTAGTAACCATGCCCCCAGAAACTTTTTTTAAAGTTCTTCCAGACATATCTGTTGCATGAGCAATTGTATTATTATATGAAGTATAAATATTCAAAACAGCCTCAGTATCTTTTTTCTTTTTCTTAACTTCTTCTTTTTTATCTACTTTTACTTCTTCCTTTTTTTCTTCTTTTAGTTTTTTCTCTTCAGCCATTATTCTTTACTCTCCTTTGCTTCAACTTTTTCTTCTTGTAATTCTCCGTTATTTTCTTGAGCAGTTTCTTCTTTTTTAGGTTTCTCTTTTTTCTCAGGTTTTTTAACTTTTAAAGTTATTTTATTTTCTAATGCAATAGGAACAATATAAGATGGACTATCTATAGTTTTTTCATTAACAAGAATTTTTTTATGAACAATTAATTGCCTTGCATGACTTGGAGTATTTGCAATTTTTTTCTTTAAAATAATTGTTTGCAATCTTCTATTAAGATAATCTCTTCTTCCTAACCCAAGAACATCTGCAATTGAATTTACATTTAAACCAATTTTATTTAATCTATCAAATAGTGCTTTTTGTTCTTCTGGGTTTGCTCTAATAAGTTTTTTAGCTTTTTCTCTAATTGACTTTACTCTTGATTCTGCTTTCCAAATTTCTTTTTTATTTTTTAATCCAAACTCTCTTTTAATCTTTGCTTCTTCTTCAAGTCGTGCCTTATCAAACGGCCTTTTTGGTCTTGAATATGTCTTATGTTTCTTTTTCATTATTTATTTCCGCCTTTCTTTTTAATTCCAACACCTTTTTGTTTATTCTTTCTAAAATTAGCTTTTGTTCTTTGTCCACGAGAAGGCAATCCAGACATGTGTCTAAACCCTCTGTAACTTTTTATCTTTTTCAATCTTTTAATATCAAATTCTTTTTTTAAATCTAAATTATTTCCAGTTAAATGTTGATCTTCTCCTGTTTCAAAATCTTCTCTTCTATTTAGTAAATATGCTGGGAAATCAGGATTTTTCATAAAATCTTCAATCTTTTGAATTTCTTCTGGAGTAAGAGAACCAATAAGTTTTTTCTTATCTAAATTTAATTTAAGACAAATTGCATTTGAAAGTGTCCAAGAAACCCCTTTAATTTGTTTTAACCCAGAGTATAAACTCTGCCCACCCTCAATATCTTTAGAGAGAATTCTAACTATTCTCTCTCTATACGCTTTCTCATTGTTTTGCATTTTTTGTTCTGTCATTTTATCTTACAAATAAGTTATATCTTTCAAACTCAGTTAATTCCTTTAATATTCTTTTCTCTATTGCCTTTTCTGGATCAGGTAAATTTGGTATTCTTTTCTTCATATCCTCAAAAGATTCAAAAACTTTTTCTTTTCTTTGTTTTAAAATCTCTTGCATATGTTTTTTACCAAATCCTGGGAGAAGTTCTATTTGGTGCATTCTTTTGTTAATTGCTTCTGCTTTGTTAAAGAAATCAATAAATTCTGATTCTTTATCTTTAACAGCTTGGCTAATTATTTCTTGGAGTTGGTTTTTTCCAGCTTCAGTGAGTTTTTCTCTTTTCAGCCTTCCTGAAATAAAATAAATTTTATCTCTTTTCCCTTCTCCAATATAGACTTCTTCTCCAATCTCTAAATCAATTCCTCTCCTAGGCACTAGTTCTAGAAGAGTTAAATTAGTTTTACCAATAGCTTGAGCTACAGGCATTCTCTTTCCCTCTAAGGGATAACCATTCTTTAAGTAATCTAGTATAATTGCTGTTTCTTCCTTTTTCATTTTCTTTATTTATATTTTTTAATAACTTCAAGTATCTTATTTGATTCATCTTCGTCTAAGCTTGCATCTGTAAGCAGATTATTTAATTCTTCTTTGTCTTCAGGCAGCATATTTATGATTTTTGCAACTTGCTTTTCTCTGATTTTTAAAATTTCAAGACCTTCAATTTCTTGCCTCATTTCTTTTGCTTGCTCAGGAGTTATTTTTGTAAAGTTTTTTACAAATCCTTTTAAGTCTTTATCATCTTTTGCATATTCTAATGCTTCTGCCATACTTATTGGAGTGTTTTCTTTTATCATTTTTTTTCTACTTGTATTTTCCTTAAGTGAATTGGAGCAATTAAATATTTCTTGTCTTTTTTTACCCCATTTAATTTAATAATATAAGCTCGCCCTTGTTTTCCCTCAACAATTCCAGTTCTTCCTTGAAGGCTTTCTGGAAAGTTAATTCTAAATGCCCTTTCTCTAACAATTGAAACAAAATCCCCTTTATTTAATTTTTGAAAGTATCTACTAAATGAAAATTTTCCTCTAGTTCTAACAGGCTTTCTTTTTACCATACATAACCCAGAAATATTCTATTTAAAAAACTATCTCTTTAGTCTTTTTGAGCACTAATTTGTCTTTGGTGGCACAAGTCCCCTCTTTCTCGAGCATCTTCCATGTTTTGAACAATTGCCCTAAACATTTTCTCCCCCCAAACACCCACACCACATCTTTCACAAAAATCAATTACACTCTCGTCAGCAATTTCAGATTTACAATAAATACATTTTTTTGTCATTTTAACACCAATTTTATAACTGAGGACTTAAGCTAAATATAGTTTAAAAATATTTGTATAATCAATTCATCCTTTAGCGCATAAACGGTTTTATCAAAAATCCATAAGCCGCAAGTTTTAAAAACTATTCTTTTGGCATATTATTATGATAATTCCAGTTAGATGTTTTTCATGTGGCAAACCAATTGCTCATTTATGGCAAGACTACAAGAAACGAGTTGAAAGTGGAGAAGAACCTGCAAAAGTAATGCAAGAAATGGGTCTTCAAAGAATGTGTTGCAAGTCAATGTTTATTGGTCAAGCAGACTTAATTGAATTAGTTGGAGAATTTAAGAAGAGTTAATTTGCCATCGAGAAACATTTCCACAATTATTACAAGTAATTGATTTTTGTTTTCTTTTAATTCTTATTTTTTCATTTCCTTGGTATGGAAAAAAACACTTTTTACAAAATTTCTTTTTTTCTTCTTTTAAAGGAATATTAAAACTCATAGCAAGCCTCTTTATTTTAAGAACTTCTTTTTGAGATTTATCTTCAATTCCTATAAAAAATTTTTCAATTTGTTCTTTTGCTTGTTTTTTAGAAATTTTCTTTTTCATAAAAGATTAAAGAATTTATTATTTATAAAATTAAATAAGACAGCTTGATGGGTTTGCACCGAAAAGGCACTACAACCATCAACGCAGAAAGCTTAACTTCTGTGTTCGGAAAGAGAACAGGTGTGACCAAACTGCTATGGCTGTCTCAAGAATAAAGACAATTATTGATTTATAAAACTTTTGATATGCGCGAGCCAGTGCTCAAAAACCCACTTAGACATTTATTTTTCATTCGTAAACTCACAAATTAATTTTTGTGAATTTTCTCGTCGAACCCTCGTGTTCTCATCACTTTTTATTCAAAATGCGCGAGCCGGGATTCGAACCCGGGTCAACTGGTTTCTTCAGAATCAAAATATGGAAGCCAGTTATTCTAACCACTGAACTACCCACGCATGTAAATAATATTAGATTATTAGTTTTAAATCTTTTGCCATTAAATTTCTTTTCTATACCAAAGAGCATGTTTTCCTTTTTCCCAATAATCTTTTTCTGTATCAAAGTGAATAAAACCTTTTTTTTCATAAAGTCTAATTGCTTCAGGACAGCCTTTATGAGTTTTAAGAACAATTTTTTTATGACCCTCTAACATTGAATTTTGTATTTGTTTATCAATTAATTTTGAAGCAATGCCTTTTTCTCTAAATTCTGGAATAACTCCTAAAAGCCAAAGATATGTTGATTCTTTAGAAAAAGCATAAGAGATTTGAAATCCTAAATTTAATTCCTTTTCTCTTGCAATATTTGCCCAATACTTCTCTAAAATAAAACCTCTCCCTAATCTCCTTGCGAGTTCTTGCATAGAATAAAAACTTTGATTAAATGCTAAATCTCCCATTCTTTCAATTTCAGGTAAATTTTCAAGAACATCAAAATCAATAATTTCCATAAAAATTCTCTTTGAATTTATTTAATAAACCTTACTAATGCTCGAGACAGGATTTGAACCTGCGACCCCTTCCTTAGGAGGGAAGTGCTCTAATCCAGACTGAGCTACTCGAGCTTAAAAGTTTATATTCGATAGGTTTTAAAAATACTTCTAACTCCAATAAAATATGTGCGGAGGTGCCGGAGTGGTCAAACGGGCTGGATTAAGGCTCCAGTGGCTTAGTGCCTGCGAGGGTTCGAATCCTTTCCTCCGCATAAACTTTAAAAGCACTTTTTCATCTATATAACAATGACAGAAAACAACAAATCCTCATTTGAAAAGCTCTATGACAAAAACTATAAAAAATTACTAATCATCCCCTTATTATTAGTAATCTTGTCTTTAGTTTATATGGGCTATTTTTATTCCCAAAACCAAGATTTTATTTACAAAGATGTTTCTTTAACAGGTGGAACTTCAATCACAATTAATGATAAATCAATTGATATTAATGAAATGCAAATTGCTCTTGAAGGTAAACTTGAAGATTTTAATGCAAGAAAAGTTTATGATTTAATTACTAATGAACAAAAAGCAATAATTATAGAAACTCATTCAGAACCAGATGTTGCAGCCTCTCAAATAGAAGAATATCTCGGATATGAATTAACACAAGAAAATAGTAGCATAGAGTTCACTGGCTCAATATTAAGTGAAAACTTTTACAAACAATTGTTACTTGCAATTTTAATAGCATTTATTTTTATGGCATTTGTTGTTTTTTTACTTTTTAGAACAATTGTTCCAAGTTCAGCAGTTATAATTGCTGCTTTTGCAGACATTTTAATGACATTAGTTGTTGTTAATCTTATTGGAATGAGGATTTCAACAGCAGGAATAATTGCATTTTTAATGTTAATTGGTTATTCAGTTGACACAGATATTTTACTTACAAATAGAATGGTTAAAAGAAAAAAAGGTTCTCCAAACCAAAGGCTTTTTGGTGCTTTTCAAACAGGAATTATGATGTCCATAACTTCTTTAATTGCAATTTCTTGTGCATTAATCTTTGTTTATTCTTTTTCAAATTCTTTAGCACAAATATTTACAATTTTAATAATTGGTTTAGGTTTTGACATTTTTAATACATGGATAACAAATGCTTCTTTAATTAAATGGTATGTGGAGGCAAAGAAATGAAACTTGGTTTTAGAATATGGCTTTTGATTTTTATTTTATTAGCTTCAATAGCTTCTATATTTGTTTCTTCTGGAGATATTAATGCTTTCAAAGAAGGAGTTTTAATCACAAGTGTAGAACAAAATTCAACTGCATTTGAACAAGGTTTAAGGAAAGGAATGGTTATAATTTCAATAGATAATCAACAAGTAAAAAATGTGCAAGATTTCACTAATTTAATGCAATCAAAATATATTTCTGGACAAAATATTAAAACAATAATTCAAACAGAAGAATTTGAAGCAATTTTATTCACAGACCATGCTCCAGAAATAACTGTTTCTGAAATTCCCACAACAGACTTAAAACTTGGTTTAGATTTAGCAGGAGGCGCAAGAGCATTAGTTCGTGCAGAAAATGTCTCTCTAACAAAGCAACAAGTTAATGAACTAGTTGATGTAACTCAAAATAGATTAAATGAATTCGGATTAACAGATATGCAAATAATGCCTGTTTCAGATTTGTCTGGAAATAATTTTATGTTAATTGAAATTGCTGGAGCAACACCAAATGATTTAGAAGATTTAATTTCTAAACAAGGAGTTTTTGAAGCAAAAATTGGAAATCAAACAATCTTTGAAGGTGGAGCAAGAGATATTGTTTCTGTAGCACGTTCAGGAACACAATCAGGAATAACTTCTTGTAAACAACAATCAGCAGACAATCACTTTTGTAATTTTAGATTTGCAATTTATTTAAGTGAAGAAGCTGCAAAAAAACATGCAGAAGTAACTTCAACCTTAGCAATAAACTATACTGCCCAAGGAGATTATTTAGAAAAACCACTTGATTTATACTTAGATGAAAAAAAAGTTGATTCATTAAGAATTAGTTCTGGATTAAAAGGAATGGAAACAACACAAATTTCAATCTCAGGTTCTGGTTCAGGACCAACTCAAGCAGATGCTTATGACAATGCAGAAAAAGAAATGTCAAAGCTCCAAGCACTACTTATTACTGGAAGTCTTCCATATAAGCTTGAAATAGTAAAATTAGACACAATCTCACCTTTGATTGGAAAAGAATTTATTAAAACAATTCTCATTGCAGGATTAGTTACTCTTTTAGCAGTCGCAATATTAATTTTTGTAAGATATAGAAATATAAAATCTTCATTAGCATTAGTTTTAACAAGTTTTTCAGAAGTTATTATTATCTTGGGGATTGCCTCATTTATTGAATGGAATTTAGATTTGCCAAGTATTGCAGGAATATTAGCCACAATTGGTACTGGAATTGATCAACAAATAATTATTCTAGATGAAGCAAGTAAAGAAAAAGAAATGAATATTAAACAAAGATTAAAACGCGCCTTTGCAGTCATTATTGGAGCTTATTTCACTGCAGTTGTTGCTTTATTACCTCTTCTCTGGGCAGGTGCAGGTTTGCTTAAAGGATTTGCAATAACAACAATAATTGGAATCACAGCAGGAATTCTTATTACTCGGCCAGCATTTACAGAAATTATTAAAAAAATCCAAGATTAAAATGAATGTCAACAAACATATTCTTTACGGAGCTTTATTTACAATTATCCTTTATTTTTTACTTCCAGAAATAAACACAATAAATCTTTTATTAATTTGGTTCTCTTCTGTTTTAATTGATTTTGATCATTACATTTATTATATGTACAAGAAAAAAGATTTTAATCTAAAAAATGCATATAAATTTTTTAAATTAAAACAAGACAAATTCAGGCTTTTGCCTAAAGAAAAAAGAGAAGAATTCTATGGAGGAATTTTCTTTTTACATAGCTTAGAAGTGCTCATAATTTTATTTATTATTGGACTTTATTTTGAATCAATATTTTTTATTTTTATTGGTTTTGGGTTTCATTTAATTCTAGATTTAATTCATAATGTTGTTTTTTATAAAAGAAGAATGGATAAGCTCTCGTTAATTCATGATATGCGAAAATTCAAAAAGCTTAAATTCATAGGAGATTATCTAGATTGATGGATATTAAAAAAGAAATTGCTCAAGAAAAAAATGATCTAAAAGATATTTTTCGAAGAATAAAACAAAGAGATTTTTCAGGAAATACTGGTCTGGCTGTTAAGAATTATTTATTTAGTTTTTTAACAACTTTGGTAGAAAAAGGGGGTTCTTTAATTTTTGTAATTTTTTTAGCCAGACTCTTAAAGCCAGAACTATTTGGTCTTTATTCATTAGCTTTATCAACAATTATGATTTTTGTTGTTTTTTCTAATCTTGGTTTAAGTCAAACACTTGTAAAATTTATTTCTTCTTCAGAAAATAAGGAAAAATCTAAGTCGTATTTTCTTTATCTCCTTAAATTTAAAATAGGACTATCTTTATTTGTAGCTACTCTTTTGGTTGTTTTTGCAAAATTAATTTCTAATTTTTATTATAACAAGCCTGAAATTTATTTAGCCCTTATCACAGGTGCATTGTATTTAATTATCCTTGGATTAACAAATTTTATTGCGGGAATTTTCCAAGCAGTAAATGATTTTCGGAAAGTTTTTTATAAGGAATCTATTGTACAATTATTTAGATTATTTCTTGTTCCTTTTTTTGTATTAATTTCAATTAGTTTTTTAAGCCAAGAGATTTTAATTGCATTTATTTTTATTTTATTGGCTTTTGCTTATTTTATTGCAGGAATTTTTATATTTATTTCAGCTAAAAAAAATCTTGATTTTCTTAAATCAAATAAAAAAGATTTGACTAAACAAGAAAAAAAAACAATTAACCAATTTGTGCTTGCTCTTTCTGCAATGGCTGTTTCTTCTGTATTTTTTGGTCAAATTGACATTTTTATTTTAGGTAGGTATGTAAGTTCAGAATATATTGGTTTTTATCGAGCTGCATATAGCTTAGTAACATCCCTAATTCCTTTAATTGCTTTTTCAGGAGCTTTATTTCCTTTATTTAGTAGATTAAAATCAGATCAATTAAAAAAAGGTTTTAATAAATCACTTAAATTAACTTTCTTAATTTCTATTCCACTTTTTATTTTAGTTTATCTTTTAGCACCCTTATTAATTAATTTTGTTTATGGAAATGAATATTCTTTTTCAATTAACTTATTGAAAATTTTTTCATTATTAATAGTAATTCTTCCACTAATATCTATTTACTCTTCCTTTTTAATTTCCCAAAACAAACAAAATAAAGTAGCTATTTTTTTAGTAATTTCAACTATAATAAACATAATTCTAAATTATATTTTTATTTTGACATTTCTTCCCAAAGGTTTTGGATATGCTGTTTATGGAGTAACAATTGCAACAGTAATTAGTAAAGTGGTTTATTTATTGTTTTTAGTTTTTGGGAAAAATAATTAGTTTGTTTTTGGGTAATTATGTAAATGTGCTAAGAAAGCCTTTCAAAAGGAATTAATATCCCTACACCACCCCTTGATTTAATATATCCTTTTTCTAAGACAGAAAAACCAGCTTTTCTAATTAATCTTTCTAATAAAATTAAATCCCATGCGTAAATATGTTCGGGCTCCTTGGATGCATTGTTTGTTTTTATAATTGAAGATAGGCAATACTTAAAGGATGTAATATTTGAGGTAGTAATAACTAAAATTCCCTCATTATTTAATTGTTTAAAACAACTATCTAAAAAAATTAAAGGATTATCTAAATGCTCAATAATTTCTCCTGCAAAAATAGAATCAACTTTTTTGTCTTTAAAGATTTTAGATAAATTATTTGCGTCTCCAACAAAAATATTTTTTAGATCTTTAATGTTGTTTGTGTGAAGATCTATTCCAAAAACATTTTTCTGACCATATCTTTTAATTAGTTCTTTATGTATAAAGGGATTTGTATTACACCCCATATCTAAAATTTTCTCTTTTAGTGGGAAAAATAACGAATTTCTGCTTTTTTAAGAACCATTTTTAAAAATTATTTTTTTAAATTTATTTTTTTTAACTTGGCTGGGTAACCTTTTATCATTGGGTGAAAGATACCTTATTTTAAAACCCTCCCTATTAAATAAATCCTCTCCCTTCCTAATTTTCTCTAAAATTTTTTCTCTATCATTGAGATTAGTCTTACACCTAAATCCTTCTGGGCCAGAAATTATTTTATCAATTAATTTATCTATATTTCCATCCCCAATATGGGAGAAATGCCAGCCACCTTCTTCAATTTTAAAAACACCCTTTTCTTTTATTTTAAGCATTTTTTTTAGATGCTTCATTTTTCTTGATCTGACATTTTGTGGAGACCCCAAAAATATTTTTTTTAGATTTTGAAAACTGCAAGCACGACTTCCAAACCAATTTTCTCCAACATATCCATTTAAAAAATAATAAAATAATCTTTGTTTAAATTCAATCTTATTATATTTTATAACTTTTTCTTTTAACTCTTCAAACTTAGAGGGGTTAGGGATTTCATCTAAATCAGAAATAATAATAATATCTTCTTCTTTTGCATTTTTCAAGCCTCTTTTGATTTGGTCTCTTTGAAAGTTTTCCAATTTCCATTTACCTATTTTAAGATTTCCGGTAATAATTCCAGATTTCCCCTTTGTTTTTTTATCGAGAAAAATAAATAATCTATCAATAAAATTTAGTTTAGGAAAATTTTTTACTTTAATATATATTATTTTATCCTTATATTTGGAAACTCTAGAAAAATCTAAATTAAATTCTTTAGAAACTCCTGCATGGGTTTGATTAGATTCAACAATTACAAAGTAGTCAACATAATCATTTAAGATTTCTAACCTTAATTCAAGCAAATTATTTTCATTAAAAAAAGGAAAACAATCATAAATTTTCATTTT
>CAZRUG010000003.1:0-41190 GCA_964603295.1 Candidatus Woesearchaeota archaeon
CCTCATTTCAACAACCTCTCAACAACCTTTTTTATTTTTCTCTTTTGATTTTCATTTAATTCTTTTTCCCATTTCCCAATTTGTTTTTTTGTAATTGGTTCTTTTGCATTTTTTACAGGCAGATTAGATTTATCAATCTTTTTATAAAATTCAATTATCTCTTTTCCTTGCATTTTTTCTAAGGATAAATAATTAAGGATTCTATTTATCCCTTCTTCTGGATTTTCAACCAACTCTTCATATTTTGTTTCAATAAAATTTTTCTTTGGTGTCTTTGTTTTTATATTCCTAATTGCCTTCCATTGCTGCAATGCAAAATTAAATGACCATCTAAAATGATGACTTTTCATTAAAGATAAAACATTGTCTCCAGCATTTCTCTCAATATAGATAATTTTCATATTTGGAAATTTTTCCAATAATTCTTTTAAATAAAATATTGCAGTTGGCCTTTTTAATAAAATATATCCTTTTTTTGACCCTTCTTTTAATATTTCTCCAATATCTTTAAAATTACTTTTAATCTCGAACCTTCTTCTCAAGGTCTGCCTAATTTTTTTATCTGAAAAATCTGTTTCCTGTAAAGGACTAATAATTTTATTATGTGTCGATAAAATTGTTTGTAAAAGTGTTGTTCCACCCCTTGGACATCCAACAATTAATGCAAACTCTAAATTTGATTTTGGTCCCTTTAAATTTTTTTTAACAAAGATTCTTTCTAATTCTAAGATAGATCTATTAAAAAAAGAAAATATAGGGTTTATATTATAAGCTATTATCTGTTTTGTTCTTTGAAGCCTCATCTCAACAACCTCTCAACAACCTTTTTACTTACACCTACTTCGCCATAAGGATTTTTAAAATCTTTTATTTTTATTTTATTTTCTTCAATATCTTTAATAATTTTTTTTGTTTCTTCAACATTTAATTTTGTTAAAAAATTAATCCCTGTTATCAATCCTTCTTGTCGTTCAGTATGTTTTCTCATAATTAGATAGGGTTTTTTTAAAATTAAACTTTCTTCCTGAATACTTCCTCCGTCTGCTATAATATATTTGCTTTTTGACATAAGAAAAATAAAATCATGATGTTTCATTAATGGAACTATTTCAATATTTTGGAGATTTTTAACTTCTTCAATTAAACCATATTCCTTAAGATATTTTTCAGTGTTTTCATGTAATGGCCATATTCCTTTAATCTTAGAAGAACTTATAATTTCAATAATCTTTTTCATTCTCTTTCTGCTTTTTAGATTTTCATATCTATGAATATTTATTAAAAAGAAATCTTCTTTAGGAACTTTTATTTTACTTTTTTTAGATTTTTTAATTTGAATATCTGTTGTATCTATAATTGTATTACCAATATTAATTATTTCTCCTTTTGCAAAATTTATTCTTTTTCTTAAATTTTTCTCACTTAATTCTGAAACTGCAAAAAGTAAATCAGTAAATCTGCTTACAATTTGTCTAGTAAATTCTTCTGGCATAGGTTCAAATAAAGAACCACTTTCTAAACCAGCTTCTAAATGAACATTTTCCCAACCCTTCTTCCAATTTAGAATTTTGCTTGAAGCTCCAGCAGCCATTGCAGTACTCATAGTGTCTCCATGATAAATAACATACTTTGGTTTCAATTCCCTTATCAGTTTCCTAATATCAAAAAGAATACTCCAACATTCAAAAAAAGTTTTTAATTTTATTTTTGACCAATATTTACTTGTTTGTTTAGGCTCTTCCCTAATAATATAATCTGGCTCTTTAACATTAAATTCTTTACTTGCATTTTTTAATGGATGTTGCCCAGTATGGATAAACCAATAATCATATCCTCTTTTTTGTAATTCTCTCATTACAGGCATACATTTAATCAATTCAGCCTTAGTTCCAATCACAATTGCAATTTCAGAATGTTTTTTATTTACCATCTGATTTAGAACAAAACTTAATTTAAAAAGATTTATTTTGTAAAAGTTAAATTATCAAATTCAGCATAATTTCCATTTGTTCTTAAAAATTCTTCATTAGCAACAATTTCTTCAGGATAATTAACTTTCCAAACTTTTATTGGTCCTCTAAATCCATTATAGACAACAAAATCTGTATTAAGGTCTGAATTAAACATTTTTAATTGTTTAACAAGAGGGTCATCTTCTGAATGAGCCAAGTCTAACGAAGGATATTCATTAAATGGATCATTCATTAAATATAGCTTTGCAAATAATCCTTGTGAAACTTTTGGAGATAAATAAGCAATTGAACCAAATTTATTAATACTAGTTCCAGAATTTGAGAAAATTACTCTTGGAACAACCCTAATTGTTGCATTTAAACCTTTGCCAAAATCATACATCTCTTCTCCATAATACAAATATCTAATTGGAATTCTAGTTTGTTGATTATTATAAACAAATACTGCCTCAGGTTGGTCAATTGTTCCTTTCTGTGTTTGAGACTCTAATATAACTCCAATTAAAGCAGTTTTTTGTGAAGGCAAGAATATTTGTCCCTTTTCTCCTTGATAAATTAAATCTTCATTAGTATAATAACCTCCAGTATAAACTCTTACTAATTTTTCACTTGTTTCTTTTGTTTGAGATTCATCTAAAGATAAAACTGGGATTGAATCTAATCTATCAACATTGCTATCATCACTTGCAATTGAACTATAAGCAGCATATTTTCCCAAATCTGTTGGATCAATTAATAAATATGAAACATTATGCGTTTTCATAAAACTTAAAGCAGTATTTGGATTTGGAGTTGTTAAAATATATCTTCCAATTAAATGATCCCAGAAACCTATTGGATGCCCCCCATCGGTGATAGTTGGTCGTTCACCAAGATATTGTAACCAATAACCATAATCCCACCAATGCACAAAAATATCTCCTTTATCTGTATTGTCTCTAACCCATTGCATTGCATTTTGCCATTGTGCTCCTGCAGAAGGTCCTGTTCCCTGAGCTTGATAATATGAATTTGTTGCAAAATTTTTCAAACCAACTAACCCCCCTGTAACAACTAATATTGCTAATAAAATAACAAAAACTTTTGTCAATTCATCTTTTTTCCCCTTTGTATATTCAATTGATTTTACAATACCATAACCAGCAATTATACATGTTAATGGTGTAACCAAGAACAATAATCTAATTGCACTTTTTGTTGCAATTAAACTAATTAATGTCCAAACAAATAAAATTACCAATTCTTTTCTAATTTTTAATTTTTTATTAAAATAAAGCCAAATAACATACCCTACAAATACAAAAATACTTAATAAATAAAATGCTCTACTTAAAAAATTTGTTCCATTTAAAATTGATGCTGAAGAAATTCTACTAAATAAAACACCTGTAATTAATAAAATCCAAACTAAACCAAAAATAATTTTTTGTTTTTTAATTTTTTTTCCTATTTCAATTCCTAAAATTAAAAGACCAACAAAAAAAACCCAAAAGAAAACACTTCCAATTTGAGAAATCCAATCTGTTAAAAAAGGTTGTTTATTTTCTGCAACAGTTACTCCAGTTCTTCCTTGTGCAAAAGGATTAATAATTTGCTCAAGAACCCCTCCTATTGTTGAAGAAAAATTTCCAGTTATAATTATAAATAATAATCCCAAAACAGCAATAAAACTAATTGAATAAAGAATTCTATATTTCTCTTTACCTTTAATAATTTTTATTTTATCCAAATATTTCATAAAAATCAAATCAACAATTAAAAATCCAAGAACAAAACTATTAATAATTCCAATTGAAAATAAGAAATACTGGTTTATTAAAGTCTCTAAAGAGTAACCTCTCATTAAGGCAAATAAGAACCAGGATAAATTCCAAACAAAATAAAAAATTAAATAATTAAATCCTTTGTTAAAATTTTCTTTTTTTAATTTAAGTAAATAAATTGCAAAAAAGCTAACAGGAATAATTAAAAATAAAAATTTAACAACTCCTCCCCATGCCATTAAAGTAAATGCAGTAGCTAAACCAGTTAAGAATCCTCCAATAATAGCATAATAATATTTCTTTTTGTTTAAATAATCTAACGAATAAGTATAAATTAAAAGTGCTAAGAAAAATCCAAACATACCAATTGATTCATGATCTGAAAAACCCGCCATTGTTCTATATAAATAAGATGGAATAAATATTAAGAAAATACTTGCAATTAAAGCAGTAATTTTTGACTTAGTTAATTTAAAAGTTAAAAAGAAAAAAGAAATTAAACTCAAAATAAAAAAGATTACTGGCTGTAAAACATCAATATATTGAAGACTTAAATTTGAATTAAAAAAAGAAACAAATTTATGAATATAAACAACACTTTCAGGCAAGATCTCTAATCCAAATCTAAGTTGTGCTGAAGGATATCTCATTTCATCAACCCCTTCTAAGCTTCCTTGTTCTTGAATTGTTTCAGCTAATCTTAAAAAATAAAACGGGTCTAATGCAAGAGGAATATACTCTTCTGTTGTTTGATCTTTTAATAAATCTAAATTTTGGGTTCTAATATAAGTTCCAAGAATAATTGAAGTTAAAAGCAAAACTATAACCAATGTATTAAGAACTTTTTTTTGATTAATAAATTTCCAACTTTTTTCTATACTCTTTTTAAATTCATTTTTCTTCATCTTCTTTAAACACAAACTTGTTTTTTAAAACTTATCTTACTGGAAATAATAAGAATCCCAGACCAATAATTATAATTTGAAATAAATTAATCAAAAGAACCACATCTTTTTCATAAACTTTTGATTTAAATTTTTTCAAAATTTTAATACTTAAATGTTCTAATCCATATATTTTTTTATAAGGCATTTCTAAACTTCCATCTGAATTAAGTTTTGCAAAACTTTCTTTTTTTAATTTACCTCTTGATTTAAGAATAAACTCAATTATATATGGAATAAAAAAGAAGATTGCAATTTTTTCAATATTTCCTAAAATAGCCATAATTGCAATCAAAGCTCCAACAGGATAGGTTAATACATCCCCTGGAAAAACTCTTGCAGGACATTTGTTAAAAACATAAAAACCAAGTAATGCAAAAACCATTGATAATCCTATAACCGATAACCAAGCATCACCAGTAAGATAAGTTACAAGAGATAGTGCTGATAATAAAATTATTCCCTGACTTGTTTCTAACCCATTATATCCAGCAAGAAAATTAAATGTTGTTGTTGCACCAATTATTCCAAGAGGAATTAATAATAATGGGAAGAGTATTCCAAATTCAATTCCAGACATTGTAGAAACACCTGCATTAATAACCATTAAAGGAATTGCAGCTAAAATTAATAATGAAATCCTAATTTTTTTATTTAAACCAATTTTCCATCCAAGAATATCATCAACAAAACCAATAAAACCTGCAATTAAAACTGCTGAGACTAAAGCAAATATTTCTCTTTGAGGTCCAGAAACATTAAATTGAAAGGTTTGAATATAGATATAACTAAAAACTCCTAAAATAAATCCAAGTAAAACAGAAATTCCTCCTGCTTCAGCAACCTCTTTTTTATCAAGTTTATGCATGTCTTTTCCAGAAAAACCTGCTTTTTTCATTTTTTCAATCCAATTTGGAATTAAGAAAATTACTACTAAGAAACTAACTAAAAAAGGAATTAACAATAACATATCCATAATTTATTTACCTTTAATAGGTATTTAAATTTTTAGAATAAGATTGGAGTCACATAAACTTCAATAACTGCTGCAAGAATTAGGATTATAATTGCCATAAAAAGCAAAATAATTACATTTTCAATAACCTTAAATATTCTTGGATTTCTAAAACCATTTCTTAAAATACCTACTCCAAATATCCCTCCAGCTAAAGCAGTTATGAAATATGCTGCAATTTCAGGCACACCATGAATCATATATCTTGTTAATGCTAAAGGAATTTCAGTAACATTATATTCCGCAAAAATACCCATTGCAGCAGCAATCACACTTGCATTCCAAATTAAAATAAAAATCGCTCCTGCCCCAAAAATAAGTGAAAAAATCAAAGTAAAAATCATAACATAAACATTGTTTTCAATAATTGAAAAAAGTCTATCTGTTTTAGCAGAAGCCCAAGCTGTTTCAGCGCTATTTTGCATATATGAGTATGTTTCAACACATTTTTCTATATTTCCTGGATTATTAATCTGGCAATAAGTTTTAACTTGAAAATTCAATAAATTAGGATCTTTTAAAACAATATTCCAAAAAGAAAATGCAACAATAAACCCCATAAAAAGCCACATTAAAGCATAAATAGCGTCGCTGTGTGCACGCCACACCCCAAAAACTCCCTCAACAGTTTCATCTTCTTTTTCTTCAATTTTGATAATATAATACATAAATGGTAATGAAAACATAATACAAAATGCAACAACAGTCATTCCAGAAGCTTCTGAAAGAGTGTAATCTTTTGAAAAAAACCAGTGCACTAATAAGAGGGATAGCGAAGCATACACTATTCCTACAAAAAACATTTTCCAAGGGCCTTTTTCAGCTCTCCTTGGATTTACTATTGATTCTAACATTTATATTTATTGGCAAATAATCTTTATAAATTATTTGAAAAACCTCCTTTTGATTTAACATGAATTGATAATAAAATTTGTTTTTAAAACTTTCTAAAAAACAAAGATTTTATAAGATATTTTTTCTTTAATTTAATATGAATATTCTAAAAAAGAGGAGAGAATTTAATAAAATTGCAAATGCAATTAAAAAAGTTAAAATTCAGGGTGCAAGAAATATTGCAATTGCTGCTCTTAGAGCATATTTTTTATTTCCTTCTAAAAAAACAAAACAAAAACTTTTGTCATTAAGACCAACAGAACCAATGATGGAAAATGTTTTAAATTTAGCAGAAATTTATTCAAAAAATGAAATCATTAAGCACTTTGATTTAGCACAAGAAAAAATAAATAAATCAGTTTACAAATTAATTAAATCAAATGATGTGGTTTTTACACATTGTCATTCAACAAATGTAATTAATTCATTAATCTATTCTTATAAAAAAGGAAAAAAATTTGAAGTTTATAATACAGAAACTCGGCCCTTGTTTCAAGGAAGAAAAACTGCAAAAGAACTTTTAAGAGCAAATATTAAAGTAACAATGTTTGTTGATTCTGCAATTGGAATTGCTTTTTCTAAAGAAAACAAAACAAAAAAAGTCACAAAAGTTTTTCTTGGTGCAGATGCATTATTAAAAAAAGGAGCAATAAATAAGATTGGCAGCGAGGTTATTTCAAGATTAGCAAAACAAGAAAAGATTCCTGTTTATATTATTGCAGATTCTTGGAAATTTACTCATAAAGATGTTCCAATTGAAAATAGAGAATTAAATGAGGTTTGGGACAAAGCACCTAAAAAAATCAAAATACAAAACCCTGCATTTGAATTTATTGATAAAAAATATATAACAGGTATTGTAACTGAGAATGGTTTAATGAAATATAATGAATTTGTTAAGTTTATGAAAAAGATTTAACAACAACCACAACTTTCTTTAGAATCTTCACAATTACATTCTTCACAGGAACAACCAGAATCACCAGAGTTTTGAGATTCCATAATTATTCTTGTTAATTCAGAATTAATTTCTTCTAATCTTGAATGAAGTTGCTCTTGAATTTCTTCTAATCTTTCAATTTGGTCTGTAATAATGTTTTTTGTATCTTCAACATTTTTCTTTACAAAAGTTTTGTTTCCAACATCAACAGTTAAATCTTCTGAAAGAACTTTTGCTTTTACAAAAATTCCTCTTCCAACTGGAGCAAGAATCTCTTTTCCCTCAGAACCTTTAATCTCCTCTAACCCCTGGTCAATTGATTTCATATCTTGAATTGCTTGTTCAATCGCCTGAAGCTGTTGATTAATCTGTTGAATCTCTTGTTCATACATCTGAAATTTAAACATCATTTCTTGTTGTTTTTCATTAATTTCCATATCCAATCAAGAATTAAGCTACTTTTAAAAGTTTCCTCACAATACTGCTTAAGATTAATATTCCTAAAAGATAAGCCCAGAACCAAGTAAAAAATCCAAAGAACCTAAAATCAGGAATTGCAGCAAAATAATCCATAAACCATCTAAACAATAAAATAAATGGAATAATTGTATAAACAGAACCTTTCATTGAAACAGAAAATATTTTTCCAACAAGCTCCATTTGTTTTTTATTAAATTCTAATACTTTGTCTGGTTCTTTTTGATATTTTTTCATTTCTTTCTGAATTTCTTTTTGCTCTTTCTTTAACTCTTTTAATGTTTCTTGATCTGTTCCATATTTTTGTGCAAGATTTGAAAGAACAGCAACAATAAATAAAATTATAATAAAACCAAAAGTAATATTCCAATCCATTAATGCCCCTGCAGTTGGATTTAAGATTGCATGTGCTGTATTTTTAATGATTGGAAGATGATTCCATAAAAAAACAATTCCCATTGATATCAAAGATATAAAGAACATAAATCCAATAAATTTTGTCATACCTTTTTGATCCATTTTATATTAACTCTTTTTTTGTTTTTAAATTTAAGCACCCATGAATTTCCTCATTGCAGGATTCATATCACTTTGGTGTTGTTGCACAATATTTTGGTAAAATTGGAACATAATCATTATAACTAATAACATAGAAGTTCCTGAAACTAATGCACCAATCAAGTTTGTAACAGAAGCCAATAAACCAATTGCAATACCTCCCATAATTGTTAAAGGAGTTATATATCTGTTTAAAATAGTTTCTAATACTCTTGTGTCTTGTCTAAAACCTGCAATATGTAAACCTGATGCAGATATTTTTTGAGCTTGGCTTTTTGCATCTGACCCAGAAGTTTTCATCCAAATAAAAGCAAACATTGTACTAAGTAATACAAAAAATAATGTATGTATTAATCCTTGTAAAAGATATTTCATTTGAAATCCTCCTCTAATTAAAATTTCTAAAATATTTGAAGAACTAATCCAAAATGCAAAACCTGAAACAGCCTGGCCTTCATTAAAATCTCCAAAAATATCAATATAAGAAGCAATACCATTAAAACCAGAACAATCTCCTTGTTGAGCACACATTGTTGCAGCATTGTCAATAATTCCTCCAAACATTGTTATTTGAGCAATTAAAGCAGCACTTAAAATAACTGGAATAACTCCTGTATAAAAGAAAGACAAAGGCCATTTAATTCCATAACCCCTAACTCTTCCATGAGATAAAGGAATTTCTGCTTTCAAAGATTGAGCCCATACAACTAATAAGAAAACAACAATTGTTGCAACAAGAGCACCAAATGCTGAAAGAAATTCAATTGGATATTTATTTACAAGAGATTGAACTAAAACTAAAACCTTACCTGGACAAGATGTTCCAGTAAAATCAAGAAGACAATTTCTTCCTTGCTGATTAACAAATTGAAAAGCACTTGTAAATAAACTTAAACTAACTCCTGCTGCAATAAATAAACTAACTCCAGAACCAAATCCCCATTTATCAGAAACCTCATTCATATAATAAATTGCAAAACCACCAAGTATTAATTGAATAATTAATATTGCTGGCCCCAAATTTCCTAATTCTGGTGTTGCTTGAAAACCACCCATTAAAACATAAACAAAAGCTTCAAAGATAATAAAAAAGAAAATTAAAATCTTTTGCATTCCTTGAAATAATCTTTTTCCCTCAACAGTAGAAGTATCAATATTAATAATTCCTGCTCCAGCAAGTAACTGCAAAATAATTGAAGCCATTACAATAGGACCAATGCCTAGAGCAATAATACTTCCAAAGTCAGTTCCCAAGATAGTTGCTAAGAATTCAAATCTTTCTAAAGCACTTTCTGACAAACCAAACAAAGGAATATTAATTAAAACAAAGAACAAACCAAGAATAACAAGAGTCCATTTTAACTTTGTATTAAAATCAACTTTCTTCTCTTCTGGTTTTCGAACCTCTGGTATAAAGCTAAATATTTGCTGATAATTCATGATATATTATTGAGAATTGCTTATTTAAAGCTTTTTAGTTTGGCGACCAAGTCATATCTATTTCTGCATCTTTTGGTGTATTTGTTAGATTTGATAAATTACCCTTATTTAAATCATAGACATAAATATCAAAATCAGTTAATTTATTTATCTCTTTTGAATCTCCCATAATAAATGCAATTTTATCGCCTTTTGGAGAAATTTTTGCTTCCCCAACAAGACCCAAATCTAAATCTTCACTTAGGTCACGAATTGTTTGTCCTCGTGGATCACTAATTTGAATCTTTTGCATATTACCCATTAAAATATTTCTATCTTGAAATTCTCCAAATACTTGAGGAATAAGATTGATGCTTTCTTTCCCAATAATCTTCTCTAACAATACATTTCTCCTTGATCCATCAAAACTAGAATAAACAACATTCACCCGTGCTTTTGAATTATTTATTTTTTGTATTAATGTATAATATACTCCTTTTCTTGAAGAGGGAATTATCTGCCGTATTTCACCCCTGCCTAAGATATTTTTTATTTTGTTTTCGGGAGTTAATACATCAACACCTCTTTCTTCATCCTTAAGGACAACATAATCTTCTGGCCCTCTAAAAAAGGAGGACATTCCTAGATTTTCTTTAATTCTTTTTATTTCACCATTTATTAAATTTGTTTCTTCTAAAGAGAATTTTGGAGGATATTTATTTCCAATTGATTTTAGTGTAAGAATTTCTTCCTCGTTATCTCCTCTCCAAGTAAATCTGAATATATTTTCAGACAAAATTTTTCTTACTTCTGGAGATTCTTTATTGTAAAATATTTTAATTTGATTCCCCCTCTGAGTTACACTAAAATATTTTCCTTTTGGAGAAACAGAATATATTGGGATGGGCCATTTTTCTGGACCAAATACACATTTTTTTCCACGACCATCCTCATTAATCCTATATAATGATCTTGGCTCACCTGAATTTGTTATTGTCCTATAAAATAACTTTTCTAATCTCTTCCCTCCCCATCCAAAGATTACTTCTGAATCAGAAAATATTTGTCTTTCATAAGAAGGAATTTCATCTGAAAAAACATTTGATTTAATTCCAATAAGGCTTTCTAAATTCTTAGAAAGACTTCCCCTTTCACCTTTGTCTTCTGCAGAGATTTCTAAACCAACTGAACCATTGACATAAGGTCCTACAATACCATAAAGAGAGAAACTTAGTTCAGGAATTATATCAAAACTAAATCCCATCTCCTCTGGACGTATATCTAAATCATGTTTAAAATCTTTTTTTATTTCCTTCTTTAATTTCCAATTTCCATTAGAATAATCTATTCTTGAAGAAAAATTTATATTTGAATTAGCACTTGCTTCTGACTTAGAAACTCTTCCTTGTTTATTTAAAAATACATTTAATTCTGGAACAATAACAATTGGAAAACTTCCAAGAGGAATTACAAATGGAGAAAAATTATAATTAGCAATATTTCTTTTATCTGAGAAATTAGTTCTTCCTATGGTTTGCAATTTTCCTTCACAACTCAGTTTTATTTGAGAAATATTCACAAGCCTCTTTAATTGGTTATCCTCAATTTTGCAACCCAAGTAATTATTTGCATGTAAATCCCATTTTGAATTAATCTCAATCTTTCCTGTTAAATCATCTCCTCTTTTTTTGGATTGCCAATGCTTCACACTATTTGAAACATTCAATGAATTGTATTTATGAACTTCTTGAACAATTTCATCACCAACTTCCCAATTATATTTTCCAGAAGGAGGAGAAATTTCCATTAAGAAATCTGCATTTTCAATAGCATCCTCCAAGTTTGAGTTTTTTGTCCAAACCTTTTTATTTGTATTAGATACTTTTTTAACTTCTTTTAAAAATCCTTTAGGGGTTTTATCACTAATCCCTGCAACTAAAATATCTCCCACATCATACTTTATGGGGTGCTTAAATGAGATGTCATATTCTCCAACAAAATCAATATTTTCCAAGGCCATTCCAGACAAAATTTTTGTTTTTTCATCTAATTCAATTTCTGGGGAATATAGAAAACGATTGCTTTCAGAATTTTCAATTTTTTTCCCATTAACCAAAATTTCTTCTATTTCACTAGGAGTTTTCTTCCTCCTCAAGGGGTTTTCATTTTTTGTTTTAGAAGATTTTTGATAAGATTGTGTTTGAGAATTAATATATTCTTGATAAAGTGCTGGGCCATATTGGTGCACTGTTCCAACACCAGCATAAATACCTGTTGCAATACAAACTCCTGCAACAAGGTTTTTAATAAATTTTAGACCTTTATGAGCCATTAATGTTTTTTAGAATTTAGTCTTTAAATAAATTGTTGTATTAAAATAGAACTATTTTTTCTTGTCTTTTTTAGGATTTTCTACTAAAGGAGTTTCAATTGACTTTTTCTCTTTAACGATAATCTCCCCACCTGCTTTCTTAACCTTGTCTTGTGCAGATTTTGAAAAACTTTTTGCATTAATAATAAAAACATCTTTAACTTCTCCCTGTCCAAGAATTACATAATCTTTTAAATTCAATACATAACCTTTTTGATTTTTTTTCACAATACCTTTTTCTATTAATCCAGAAAGATTATCTGCAATTTGTTTAAGATTAATTCTTTTTATTTTATTTCTTTCAGTTCCAATACTTGTGATTCCTTTTTTACCAAAATATTTTCCACCATACTTTTTTTGAACTAATGTTTTTTTCTGGTCAGCCCTTTTACCAGTTCCAGCATTACCAACCCCGCCCCTATGTCCAGAACCTTTTCTTTTTTTACGAGCACCACCACCATGTGTTCCCATATTACGACCATACATTCCAATTTTCTTTTTTTTCTTTTTTGATTTTACTAATACCATTTACAACATCCTCTCAATTAAATTATTTATTTTATCTTTGTTATTTCCTAAAACTCCTTTTCCAACACCAAAGTGTTTTTTTGTGTCAATCCCTTTTCGAGGTGGATGTAATCTAAAAAAAGGTTTTAAGTTTACTTCAGAATATGATTTTCCCTTTAACAAATCTTCTGCAACTTTTTTCAAATCTGTTTTTTTTGTTTTATCTATTAATTGTCCTCGAGTTTCTACTAATTTTTTAAAAGTTTCTTCATTGATTTTTCCAAATGCAACAAAATCTTTTACTTTGTTTATCATACCCTTGTCAACTTCAGTTGGGTTTACAAAAACAGTTGTAGCATATTTTCTATGAATCTTTAATCTTTTCAAAGTTTCATCTACATCTGAATTTAAACCTACTTGTCCCCGAATTCTTATTACTGCAATCATTTTTTATTTGTTTTTTTAAGTGCATCAACACATGCTTTAACTAAATTGAATGTTGTTCTTTGTTTTCCAAAAGTTTTACTATAAACATCTTCTATTCCTGCAAGTTTTAAAATTGGTTTAATATTATCTCCAGCAACTAAACCAGTTCCTTGTGGTGCAGGAATTAATTTTACTCTAACACTTCCAGATTTACCTTCAACTTCAAAAGGAATTGTATGTTTTTCACTACAAGCACAATCAAATGCAGAACAACCTCTTTTGACATTGAAAACATTTAATTTTGCCTTTCTAATTGCTTTATCTCTTGCAGGCAATGTTTCTTTTGCTCTTCCAACTGCAATTCCAATATGTCCTTGTTTATCTCCAACAACAGCCATTGCAGAAAAAACAGGAACATTCCCCTCCTTTGTTTTTCTTTGAGTTTGTCTCCATGCTCTTCTTTTACCCCCACCAAACTTACCTTTTGATTGTCCAATTGCAATTAAATCTGTTTCAACATCAATAAGCAAATCAACAATTTGTTCTTCTAAGATTTTTTGATTTTTATCTAAAATAGTATCAATATTTGTAATTTTTGCATCTTTTACGTCTCTTCCTAATTTTGTTTTTGGTTCCCATGAAGCATCAACTTTAACTTCTTCCCTTCTTTTTTTATCTCTTCTTTCTTTTCCAGTTTCTTCTTTATCTTTTTCTTCAGCAACATCAATTGCTTTTTGTTTTTCTGATTCATCCATTTCTTTTGCAGTACCTTCTGCTTCAGAAATCATTTCTTCACTTACTTTCTCAGCATCTTCATTAACTGTTTTATATGCCTTTGCTGTTTTTTTCCTATCTTCTGTCATTTTATTTTCCTATTTTAGTTTTAATTTCTTCAATAGACACTTTACCCTTTAAAGATTCTCCATTAATTCTTTCTTCTTCTGGAAATACTTCTTCTTTACAATTAATCTTTATTCCAGAGTCAATAACACCTTTAAGAAAGGCAAATACTTTTGTTTTATGAAGTGTTTGTTTCATTCCAAAATCAATTATTGGTTCTTCTAATTTTTTTGAAATAATCTGTTTACCGATTAAATATCCTGTCAAGTAACAAGCTGGAATTGATTTCAAACTTCCTTTCATTTTTTCAGGCCAACCATATTTTAAAAGATGTTTTGAATTAATACCAAATACAATTTTGTCTTTTGCTTCCTCACTTATAACATATTGTGCAAAAGCATATTTATTTGAAAGCCTAAAAACTAATCTTGGTTTTTCACTTTTCAATAATTTTAATCTCTTTCCATAATCTGTTTTATTTTCTTTTCTACGTTTTCTTACTGTTTTCATTTGGATTTCTCCCTTAATTTATTTTGAAATACAAATGAGTTAAAAATTTCTATGTTTTGATTTAATTTTTTTCTCATTTTTTAAGCTCCTGTATGTATTGTTTTAAATTTGCTTTGCTTTTAAATTTTTTATTTCTAATTTTCTTTCTAATATCAATTTTTTCTTCTCTTGAAATTTTTCCTTGTTTGTACATTTGTTCTGTATAAAATCTCAATTTCCGAGTCATAATAACATACTCTTCTTTTCTTTTCTTAACTTTCTTTTTAATCTTTCCTGGGCCTCTTCTGTTTCTTCGCCCTTCAACTTTTTTTCTTCCACTAACTTCTTTAACAACAATTGCACCATCCTTATTTAAATCTTTAATATCTTGTTTTGTAATTGCTTCCTTAATATCTTCAATTCTTTCTTGAACAAAAGCAATTCTATCTTTACCAACTTGCAATGCTCTTGCAGCTAATGATTTTTTCTTTCCTAAATTCATTTCTTTTCTCCTTTCTTATTATTTTTAATAAATTTTTCAGGGTTTATTTTATAAATTTTGATTTTCTTTTTTGAAGCTTGTTCCATAATTTCTAATTTTTTCTTTTTACCAACACTTGCAATTATTGCTATATTTTCTTCTCTAACTTTTTCTAAGTCATTAAGGTTTGAAATTAAAATTGGTTTTTTTCCTTCAACTAAATTTCTCTCTGTTTTTGCTGCAGAATATCCAATACTAACTGTTGCAGGATAACCTCTTCTCTTTTCTCTCATTTTATTATCTCTCCCAGTTGGTTTTTTCCACTTCTGAATTTTCTTTCTTTTCTTTCCAAGTTTTGAATGCCTATCCCAAGCTCTTCTTAAAAAATTTGGTTTTTTCTTTGAATTCATTTAAATTTCCCTTCCTGCTTTATTTACAATATAAATTCCATCTTGAAAAATTCTTCTGTCCTTTTTCTTTAAAACAGTAGCTGCCTCAAAATTTGCCGCTGCTTGTCCTGCAATCTCTTTATTAATTGATTTAATTGTAATTCTATCTTTTTTAACTTCAATTTCAGCACCTTTTGGAATTTGAGCAACTCTGTCAATCTTTTCTCCAAAAAAGTTTTTAATAATTGCTTTGTCTCCTTCAACTTTCACAGTCATTGGAAAGTGTCCTGAACAAACCTTTAATTGATATTCAAATTTTTCTTG
Source organism: Candidatus Woesearchaeota archaeon (assembly GCA_964603295.1). Classification (GTDB taxonomy): domain Archaea; phylum Nanobdellota; class Nanobdellia; order Pacearchaeales; family GW2011-AR1; genus CAZRUG01. The sequence goes on from CAZRUG010000003.1 coordinate 15,811, forward strand.
AACACCTTGAATCATATTTCGAATGTGGGACGCAATTGTATTCATTAATTTTTTCTCATTTTTTGTTGATTTTTCATAACCAATAATAATTTTATTTCCCTCTTTTTTCAAATTAAGTTTACCAATTTTAAACTCTCTTTGGATTTCTCCCTCTTTTCCTTTTACACTTATTTTTGCATCATTTAAATTAACTTCAACGCCTTCAGGAATTTCAACTTCTTGGTAAAGTGGTTTTTTCATTTTAGTAAAAATATGCAATTAAGCATCCTCCAATCTTTTCTTCAATTGCCTCTTCATGAGTAAGTAAGCCCTTGTTTGTAGAGATAATCATTGTTCCAAGGTTTCTTGCTGGAAGATATCTTCTTCGATATTTTTCAATTTGATCAACATTACAAGTAAATCTTGGCTTGATTGCCTTACATTCTGCTAAATTATCAATAACAATTTCAATTGATTTTTCTTTTGCATTGATCTTGTATTTTTTTATTGCACCTTTTTGTTTCATGATTTTAAGAATTTCAATTAAAAGATTAGAAATCCTTTTAACCTTAACAGTATCTTTTCTTGCTCTTTGCGCATTTCTTACCATATTCAAAGCATCTGCAACTACATCGTGTGACATTTTATTATATTCCTCCTAATTATATTTTTTAAATCCGATTTCCTCAGCTATTTCTCTGAAACAGTGTCGGCATAAATTTAATCCATATGAATTTATGTGTGCACCAAATCTCTTACATCTCTCACATCTCTGACTTGCAATTCCAGTTTTTCTTTCTTTTGGTTTACAATGTTTCAAAAACTTTTCTTTAACTGCAGGTTTGCTGTCAAGTTGGTTAAACATTTTTCTCCAATCACTTGCCGTCATTTTAAATAAACCTCACGCTGAAGTTATCCTCCATAAATTTAATTATTTCTTCTTTTTTGATTATTTGTCTTTTAGGAACCCTACCCCTCTTAACTTTCCTTAACTTAACTCTTCTTCCAGCTCTTTTAAATACAATTGTAACATCAAAGCCCCTAATCCCAATATCTCTTTGATATTCAATTCCAGGAATTTCAATATACTCTTTAATTCCAAATGAAAAATTATTTTCACTTACTTGTTTTTTCTTTAAGATTCCATCAATTGCAACAAAAAATCTTTTTAATAATTCTTCATAATCTTTTCTTAATGTAACAACAGCTCCGTTTTCTAAACCAGGTCTAATTCCAAATGCGGGGATTCTTTTCCTCGAAGATGTTTTCGAAGGTTTTTTACCAGTAATAAATTCTAATAATTTATATCCTTTTTCAAGTTCTTCTCCAAGCCCACTTACACTAAGAACAACTTTCTCAATTTTTATTTTGTGCATAATATTTTCGTTTTCCATTATTCTATAACAATTATTTGTTTAATTAAAACATTTAATTTTTCTTTATCTTTTGTTGTAACTGAAGCCATTTTTCTTTCAAGTTTTATTTTATTAACTACTCCTTTTTTTCCTGCATGCTTTCCTGCAAAAACCAAGACATTTGCTTTTTCTTTAAATTCTAAACACTTTTCAATCTTTTTCTTATCTAAGTCAATTAAAACCGAATCATTAATTTTGCATTTTGTATCTGAAATAAAGTTTCTTCCATCTATTAAATTTAATTGTACATTTTTTCCCCTCAATATTTTTTTATCAACAACTTTTGAAACTTTTTTATTTGCATCAGCAAATTTTATTTCTTCTAATGAATATTTTTTGTTTTCATCTAAAGTTAATTTATATGCTTTTTTTGAAGGAACAATCTTAATTGTATCAAATAAATTTAAACCTAATCTTTCTTCTTTGATTTTTTTATTATTAACTAAAATATTTCCTGCATGAATTGCTTTCTTAGCCTCTTTTCTGTTTTGAACAATTTTTAATCCATCTCTAAGTAAAACTAATAATGGAACTTCTCCAGAGATAGGTTTAACTACAAAAGTTGAACCCTTTTTTCTTACTGGCCAATTTTTTGGCATTGTTTGTCTTTTTTGATGACTCATTTTTTATTTTCCTTATTTGTTTTTTTAACAGTTTTTTTCTGAGTTTTATTTTCTTTTACATCTTTAACTTCTTTTTTAGGTGTTTCTGTTTTATTTGTTTTTGAACTTGCTTTTAATCTTTTTTTATCTTCTAAATTTAATTCAATAATCTGAAGATTTGAAGGCCTCATTTTAACATTTGCTTGAGAACCATCTTGTTTCTTTACATTAATTCCTTTAATAATCACTTTTGACATTTTAGTTAAAACTTCTAAAACCTTTCCTGTTTTGCCCTTAAATTTTCCCCTCATAATTTTAACTTTGTCATCTTTTCGAACCTCAATATTTCTTATCCCTTGTTTTGCCCTAAGATCTTTTGAAAGATTTACACTTAACATTCTTCTTTTAATGTGAAGTGGAGCTTTTGCTACATATTTCCTCTGTTTTCGAGGCTGTTTACTTGCTTTCCACTCTTTACTAAATTCTTTTTTCATTTTAATATACTATTTTAGCAGTTTTAGCCACAGATGGCCATCTTTCTAAAACCTCCCTTGCAATTGGACCTTTAATCTGAGTTCCTTTTGGATTTCCTTTATCATCCTTTAAGATTGCAACAGCATTATCTTCAAAAGCAACTCTTTCACCAGTTAATCTTCTCCAAGGTCTTCTTTGTCTTACAACAACTGCATCAAAAACCTTTCCTTTCATATCTGGAACACCTTTCTTAATACTTACTTTTACCCAATCTCCTACTTTTGCAGCCATTTGTCTATTTTTCTTTCCTTTTCCTTTTTTAACTGAAACAATTTTTACCATTTTAGCACCACTATTGTCTGTTGCAATTAATAATGTTCCAATATTTAATCCTCTTGTAGGTCTTGAACTTACTGCCTTCATTTTTTGCCTCCTGTTAATTCTGAACTATCTTTTAATTTTTCAATAACTACAAAATGAATGATTTTACTCAAAGGCCTACATTCTTGAATTTTAATATAATCTCCTTTATTCACCAATTTCTCCATACATTCTGGAAGTCTTGCATGAATCTTCATTTTCTTTTTTGCATATCTCTCATATTTTCTAATATAAATCATTCTTTCAAATTCAATTGTTATTCTCTTTGGAAATTTCCGCGTCACAATCCCTTTAAAGATTCTACCTCTTGATTTAAGGGTTCCATGAATATGGCAGTTTTTATCTCCACAATTTTTTAGAGCATCTGCTGTTGGTTTCTTTTCTTTTGCATTTTGTTTTTCTTGTTTTACCATTTTCTTAATTTATTGATTCCTCGTCAAAACCTAATTTGACAAGAGCTTTTTTTACTTTTTCTGCCTGATCTCCTTGGAGGACAATTGTTCCGTCTTTAAATGTTCCTCCACAAGCAAGCTTATTTTTTAGGTCTTTTGTAAGCTGTTTTGTGTCTACACTATTGTCAAAACCTGACAATATAGTTACGGTTTTTCCGTATCTTTTTTTGTCCTTACTTATGTTTATCTTTTGTGAGCTTTTTACAATTTGTTCACAAACACATGCCTGTTCTGGCAATCCACATTTTGGACAAATTTCCATTATTAGTTTTTTATCTCCTTAGATTTATTTTCTAAGTTAGTGATTGTTAATAATCTTGCAATTGTTCTCTTAATCTCTTTAATTTTTGTTCCACTACCTTGTTTATTTGCTTGAGCTTTTACTAATTCAAATTTCAAATCCTTTATTTTTTTGTCTCTTTCTTTTTGATTCATTTTTCTAATTGCATCATTTTTTAATATAGCCATTATTTCTTTCCTCCAGTTTTCTTTTTAGCAATTTTTTTCTTTGGTTTTTCATCTTCACCAATATTTTCTGTATTTTCTCTTAATTTCAAAAGCATTTCTTCATTAATATTTATTCTATCTAATAATTTTGCATCTGGCTTTAATATGCTCACTTTAATTCCAACTGTTCCTGGTTTTGTTTCAGCTCTTGCTTGCGCTCTTTCAACAACATTTGCATTGTCTCCTGTTTTCTTCAAATAACCCTGAGCAAATCTCCACGGTCTTGCTCTTGAACTTGGAAGTTTACCATTTAATCTAATTTCAACTCCAAGAGCACCTGCTTTGATAATTTTTTGAAGGGTCCTATATGCAATAACTTTGAATTTCAATGGACCTAATCTTTCCAATGTAACAGCAATTTCATCTGCCATAATTTGTGCATCAAATTCAGGAATTTTAATTTCATCAATTTCAATATGCGGGTTTTCCATTTTGAATTTTGTTTTAAGTGTTTGAGTTAATTCCTCAATTCTTTCTCCTTTTCTTCCAATAACTAATCCTGGACTTGGAGTACTCACAATTACTTTTTCTCCAATTGGAATATATTCAATTCTAACTTTACTAACTTTTCCTTTTCCAAGTTTTTGTTTGATATATTCCCTAATTTCAAATTCGTCTTTTTTGAACTTTACTGTATTTCTTTCTTCAACCATTATTTTTTACTCTCCTTATTTGGGTTTTTAACAATCTTTTTTGTTGTTTTTTTCTCTGTCTTTTTCTTTAATTTATTTCTTGATTTTGCCTTTAAAGCAATATGTGTTCTTTTCTTTAATTTTCCTCCCCTCCCCCACGGACGATGAGCAAAGTTTGCAATTGCTTCAACAATTACTGGTTCTTCTAAATCATGGTTCTCTGCATTTGATTTTAAACTTTTTACTAAGTTAATGAATTCTTTTGCAGCTTTTTGAGGAAATCTTCCTGAACCAGAGCCTGCTTTTGAAGGTCCTTTTCTATGAGGGATTTCTCCCCTCATTGGAATTGATTTTTTTAAAACAACAACTTGTTCTAATTCTTCAACAGCTTTATCAGGTGTTTTGTTTTTAATAAATCTACAAATTGCAATTGCATATTTTGTTGAAACTGGAACACTTCTCGCATTAACAACTACTAAATCTTTTTTAACTTTCTTTTGTGGTTTGGCAGGTTTTTCTTCTGTTTTAGTTTCATTAGGTTTTTTATCTTCAATTTTTTCTTCAACAGGTTTTGTTTCTTTTTTCTCTTCTGTTTTTACAGGAGCTTTATTTTCTACAGCTTTTTTCTGAGTTTTAACTGGTGCTTGCTTTTTTTGTTCTGCTCTTCCACTTGGTTTTTCAGTATTTGTTCCTGCCATTATTTTTTACTCTTTGCTTTAGAGCCCTTAGTTGCACCAACTCCAGCCTTTGTATGTTTAATTCTATTTCTTGTTGAAGAAAATTCACCAAGTCTATGGCCCATCATTTCTCCAGTTATTTCAAGAGGAATAAATGTATTTCCATTGTAAACACTAATTTTCATTCCAACCATTTGAGGAACAATTATAATATCTCTAATATGTGTTTTAATTTGCTTATTCTTTGAAAGTTTTTTATTTGCTCTACTAATAAAATTTTCAATCTTTTGAAAATTTCTTAAAATAGTTCTTCTTTCTCTAGCTCTAACTAATTTTGCAAATTCTCTAACATCAAGTTTTTTTAATTCCTCGAGCGTCTTTCCTTTGAACCTAAATTCTTTTTTCTTGTATATTTCGTCCGCCATTTTATTTTCTCTTACCAGTTCTTTTTGGCCTTAACAATCCAACCTTTCTACCTGGAGAAGCATTTCTCTTTGCAATCTTACTCTTTGGATTTTTACCTCTACCTGAACCAAATGGATGATCAATTGCATTCATTTTTATTGGCGATGTTCGAGGCCATAATTTACTTTTTGATTTTTTAATATGATATTTTTTACCTGCTTTTGCAACAGGTTTGTCTAATCTTCCATGTCCCGCAACAACACCAATAGTTGCTCTGCAATTTGGATTAAGTGCTTTTTCTTTTTTAGATGGGAACACAATAAAAACCTTGTCTTTTGTTTTTCTACTAATCATTGCAGAATTTCCTGCACTTCTCATGTATTTTCCACCATCACCAACTCTTGCTTCAATATTGTATAATTTTATTTTTAATGGAATATCTCCAACCTTCATAATATTTCCTTTTTCTGCCTTTTCTGAATTTAATTGAATTTTTTGTCCTTCATACATTCCCTTAAATGCAGGAATAAAAAAAGTTCCTTCACTATATTTTATTTTTGCTAATGGACAAGTGTGTGCAGCTGAATTAATTAATTTTATAACTGTTCCTTCACCTTCTGCTTTTTGAGGATAACCAATTTTATATCTAAATGCTTTCTTGCTAACTCTATAAGTGCTTGTTCCTCTTCCACGCCTTTGCTGAATAATTCGTTTTGCCATTTACATTACCCCTAATTTTGTAGCCACATCAATAGCTAAATTTTCTGGTTTTAATTGAACATATGCATATCTTTTATTATCTTTAACCTGTGTTCTTATTTTTTTAACTTTAACATTAAACATTTCTTCAACTTCTTTTTTAATTTCTGGCTTTGTCATTTTTTTTGAGGTTTGAAAAGTTAAACTATTATTTGCTTCAATTCTCATAATTGCTTTTTCAGTTACTATTGGTTTCATTTGGATTTTTTATCATATTTTTCATTTAATTCTTGAATTGCTTTTTCAGTATAAACAGTTAATCTCCCAGGACCACCCTTAGCTAAATCAACAATACTTAATTCATTTGTATTTTTAACTTCAAATGCTTTTGTTTTGATTTTTTCTTGTTTTCCAATAACTAAAAGCAAACCAGCAGTACTTTTGTATTTTCTTCCTCGAAGTTTTCCAATTCCTGCACGAACTTTTCTTGTTCTTAATGCAACTTCATAAACTTTGTCCCCAAGGATTTGTTTAATTACACTTAAAAGTTCTTTAACTTTAATATTATCTTTTGATTCAATTACTAATGGAACTTTAATGTCTTTTTCTTCTAATCTTGAATATCTTTTTGCAATCTCTTTTGGATTTACAGTTGCACTTAATGCAGAGCAAGTTGCAAGTTTCATTTCTTTTTTATTTATTGTTTTTTCCCAATTTTTAATTGCTTTTGGTGGATGAGCTTTTCTACCCCCAATTGCTTGAGGAACAAATGCACCAACCCAATTAAATTGAGAACCTCTTCTTGACATTATTTTTCGTGGAATTCTTGAAATACCTCTTTTATATTGAGATTTCCAAACACCTCTTCTATGAACAATTTTTCCTGCTGCTGAAGATTGCATTCCTGCAACAGGTGATGCTCCATAAGATTGGTGCTGTTTTTTTGCTTCTAAAATTTTAGCAATAACATCTTCTCTTAATTCAACAGAAAAACATTTACCTAAATCAATACTTGTTTTTTCTTTCCCAGTTAAATCATAAACTTTTGCTTTCATCGTAACTCCAATAATTCAAAACTTTTCTTTACTTGTTTTTTACTTTCCCTTATAGGCGCAGTAATCATTAATTGTCTTTTTGCAGAACCTTGGACAGAACCTCTTAAAATAATAAAATCTGTTTTAACATCTCCGTAATTTTTAATAGATTTTAATTTTTCTGCTTGAGCAAATTCAGAAGCTTTTCCAATTGCAATGATTTTGTGGTTGTAGTGTGTTCTTGTAAACATTCCTAATTGCCCAGCCATTGGAACTCTAAAAATAACTCTTGCTGGATGCCATGGGCCAAGTGAACCAGGTCTTCTTCTTCCTTTTTCTGATTTATGGTCTTTAAGTTTGATTCCAAACCTTTTAACAGGTCCTTGGAAACCCTTTCCTTTAGTCAAACCTTTTACATCAACTAATTGACCTGTTTCAAAACTATCTGCAATAGAGAACTCTTTGTTTGCATTTTCTTTAATCCAATTAAATTTTTCTTCAATATTTGAACCAGGAATATCTAATTCACTTAAATCAGGTTTTTTCTTAATTCCTGTTTTTTTAACAATTGAATAAGCAATCACTCTTAAATCATCATATTCTTCAATCTTAAGAGAATCCAATTTTGTAGCTTGTTTTTTTGGAATCTTAACTTTTTTCTTTAATTCCTTTTCTAAGTTTTCAATTAAAACATCTTTAGCAACTTTATTATTTTTATAAAATCTAACTGAAAAAATCTTCATTTGAGGACATTCAAGGACAGTAACTGGAAAAGTAATTTGTTTATCTTTTGTAAGAGAATCAGGTGTGTTGTCTTTAACCTGGGCAGTTAACATTCCTGCCTTATATCCAATAAAACCTTTTAGTGATTTTGAATCAGTATTTTTTGAAGAAATAAAATTCCAGTTAGCTCTAGGCAAGAATTTTCTCGCTCTCTTTCTCGGCCAAAATTGAAGGCTTCCTTTTCTTGGTGATTTTCTTACTGGCATTTTTTATACTTAACAGTGCGGATTGCATTTTATCTTACCCTGGAATAAAATATTGAGAAAAAATTGGTTTATAAACTTGTTGGTGCAAAAATCACATAAACCCTGTAGCATCTTGAACATACTTTGACTTAATTAAATTACCCATTGTTTTTTCAAGTTCTGCATAGGTTCTGCAATATCTAAAGAATTCACCTTCTAATAAAATCGTATATCCACATTCTTCGCATTCAACAATTTTTAAATTCATTTTAAAAAATTAAGCTTCAAATTCAATTTCAGTTGTTTTTGCAACCCCATCAATATCTGCTTTTCTAATTATTTTACCTTTTCTTTTTGCAAGCTCCCTAATCTTTGCATAATCATTCTCTCCTTCTGGCATAACCATTCTTTCAATCAAAAACACATGCTTTACTTTTGCTTGCTTAAAATCACTTGCTTCAAAAATAAACTCTTTTGCAATTTCTGCATTAGTTGTTTTCAAAGAACAAAAGTCTGCTTTAGGTTCTTCATCACCTTTTCCAGGCTTTCCAGATTTTGGAGCTTTGGGTTTAATTTTTAATTCAAAATCATCTCCCTTAAAACTCAAACCAAAAAAAACTTTTGGATTTTCTTCAACTAATTTTAAAATAGAATTTCCAGTCATTTCATCATCAATAATATATCTTTTCACACCTTGAAATTGTTTTTTTTCTTTATACTTTACATCTAAATCTAATGTTGAAACAATTGCTCCAGTAACTTTTGCACTTTTCTCTCCAAGTTCTTTAGCACAAATTTTAACCAATTCATTTCCAAATTCAGCAGAAGTCTTAATTGTATATTTTCCATTTCCTGCTTTTTTAATTTCAATCAAAGCTCTGTCTCGAAATTCTCCTTTACTAAATTTTTGAAATTGCAAGTGTTCAGCCTCGCCAATTTTTTTATCAAAAACATTTTTTATAAAATTCATAGAACTTTTATGAAAACTTTGCTTATAAATTTTTTCACTACAAACCTTTATAAATTTCTGGAATCTTATTTAAATATGGAAGAGACATATTTCAAAAGAGTTATGACTGTTTTTATCGTTGCAATTTTATTAGTCCTAACATTCTTTTTACTAAAGCCTCTTTTACTTTCAATTGCCGCAGGTTTAATTCTCGCATTTGTTTTTATACCTTCTTACAGAAAATTAACTGAGATTGTAAAATCAAAAAACTTTGCAGCAGCAATAATCTCTTTTATTTTAATTTTAGCAATTCTTTTACCAATTTGGTTTTTTACACCAACTGCAGTAGAGCAATCTTTTAGATTTTATCAAGCAGCTCAACAAATTGATTTTGTGAGTTTTCTTAAATCAATATTTCCTTCATTTTTTGCATCAGAACAATTTTCTTCAGAAGTTGGATCAATTATGAAATCCTTTTTATCTAAAACAACGAACCTTCTTCAAAACTCACTTACAGATATAATCTCAAAATTTCCTCAAATATTTTTGCATTTTGCTGTAGTTTTTTTCACTTTTTTTTATGCAATGAGAGATAATGAGAAAATTACTGAATATGTTAGAAGTTTTCTTCCATTTCCAAAACAAATAGAAGATAAATTATTTAATTCCTCAAAAGGAATAACAATTGCAGTTATTTATGGGCAGATTATTATTGGTATATTACAGGGTCTTTTGGTTGGTATTGGTTTTTTAATTTTTAGAGTCCCAAATACATTATTACTAACATTACTTGCATGTCTTGCAGGAGTTTTTCCAGTTCTTGGAACAACAATTGTTTGGCTACCAGTTATAATATACTTGGTTGTAGCAGGAAATACTTTTGCAGCAATAGGAATTTTAATTTTTGGTTTAGTTTCAACCTCAATAGATAATCTCTTAAGACCTTTATTTGTTTCAAGAAGAACTAATCTACCTTCATCAGTAATTTTAATTGGAATGATTGGAGGTTTATTCATGTTTGGTATTTTAGGAATAATAATCGGTCCTTTAATAATAGCTTATTTATTAATTATTTTAGAACTTTATAGACAACACAATAAAAATGCTCCCACTATAACCACAAACTTTGAAAAAGTATGTTAACATGAGATTAAAAGCACGTTTCTTTAAATGGTCTGCAGGCGTTCCTGTAGCTATGCTCAACGACGTAACAGCTGAAAAACTTGGAGTTCATGCTCAGGACAGAATATCAATTAAAACAACTTCTAAAAAAAATCAAGAATTTTCAACAATAATTGATACTGTTGGAAGTTTAATAAAAAAAGATGAAATTGGATTATCAATTGAGATTAAGGAAAGATTGAATCTAAGAAAAAATCAAATTTTAGATATTGCTATTGCTCCTAATCCAGAGAGTTTAAATTTAATTAAGAGAAAATTAAAAGGAAAAAAACTTAAGAAAAAACAAATCCGTGAAATTATTGAAGACATAACAAACAATGAGCTTTCTGAAGCAGAGATTGCTTTATTTGTATCTGCAATGTATGATAAAGGAATGACAACTAAGGAAACAATTTTTCTTATTGAATCACTTTTAGAAACAGGCCATAAATTAAATTTAAAAAATAAAATTATTGTAGATAAACATTCTATTGGAGGTGTTCCTGGAAACAGGACAACTCCCTTAGTAGTTTCTATTTGTGCAGCAGCAGGTTTAATTATTCCTAAAAATTCCTCAAGAGCTATAACAAGCCCCGCTGGAACAGCAGATGTAATTGAAACAATTGCAGAAATAGGTTTTTCTGTAAAAGAATTAAAAAAAATTGTTAAGAAAACAAAAGCATGTATGATTTGGGGAGGCGCATTAGGATTAGTTCCTGCAGATTCTCGAATAATTCAAGTTGAAAAAACAATTAGCTTAGATCCAGAAGCACAACTTTTGGCATCAATAATGTCAAAAAAACTTTCTGCTGGAAGTAACCACATTTTAATTGATATTCCTTTTGGAGATGAAGCTAAAATGAATAAAAAAAAGGCATTAAGATTAAAAAAGAAATTCAAAAAATTAGCAAAACATTTTAATAGAAAAATGAAAGTTGTTTTAACAAAAGGCAATGAACCAATTGGAAATGGTATTGGACCTGCCTTAGAACTAATTGATGTTATATCAATTTTAGACCCAAAAAAACAAGGACCAAAAGATTTGCAAGAAAAATCAATTTTTCTTTGTTCTCAAATTTTTAAATTAGTTGGAAAAAAACAACCAGAAAAACTTGCAAAACATCTTTTAGAATCTGGGCAAGCATTTGAAAAATTTAAAGAAATAATTATTGCCCAAAACGGCTCTATACAAAAGATTAATTCTTTACAAAAAACAATAAATAAACAATTTAAAAAAACAATTTATGCAAGTAAAAAAGTTAAAATCAAAAACATAGAAAATAAAGACATAACAATCTTAGCAAGAACTGCTGGTTGTCCTGCAGATAAATTTTCTGGTTTATATCTTTATGCAAAAGAGGGTAATGAAATAAAAAAAGGTGAGCCAATTATAACAATTTATGCAGAATCTCGCGCAAGACTTAATCAAGCATTAAAGATTTATCAAAAAATAAAACCAATTAAATTCAATAACTAATTTTTTAAATAGAAATTCTCTTATTATTTTATGGTTATAGATACTAGAAGAAATTTAATTGAATATTTTAAAAAAAATTTGAAAAAAGGTTATACTGTTCATTCTTTGAAGTGGTCTTTAATTAATCAAGGATATTCACGAGCAGCAGTAGATGCAGCAGCACAAAAAGCTCAAGAAGAAATGGCAGTTAAAGCCCCTGTCCTTAAGGAAAAACCCATAATCAAATATAATATTATTGATGAAAAAGACAATGAAATTCCAGTTAAATTAAAAAAACCTTGGTGGAAAGTTCTTATTGATGCTTTTAAATTTGATTAGAAAACTTTGAAAATTCTTTAAGTTAATAATAAACACCTATGTTAAGTTAGGACTATGACATGGCCTTGCAGAAGCCACGCCCCCGCCAGGAATCGAACCTGGGAGCCCAGAGGGCCCGGATTTCTTGGATATCTATGATGTTCAAGTGAGAAGTTCACTTCTCTCAAGTCCGGTGCAATACCACTATGCGACGGAGGCATTAATTTATTGATTATTCTTTTACTTTTAAACTTAACTCTCTACAAAAACTTTTTATACAAGCTTTTCATTCTTTAATCATGAAAAATAAAAATTATTTTGTTTTAGGAGGAATTCTAATTATCTTAATCATTCTCGCAGTTTTTTTATTGTTTAATCCCTTAGAAAATTCAAACCCAAACATACCTTTTAATACGAATCTAAATAAGGCAGAAGCAGAGCAATTAGCTTTAGATACAAATCAAGATTGGGTCGTAGATCTTCAACCAGATTATAATGTTGAAGTAGTAGAAACAACTTTTTCACAAGGTATTTGGAATGTTGATTTAAAACTTTGGATTGAAAAAACAACAGCTCCTTTATCAGACCAAAAAGGATTTATCTTAGAATATAAAGTTAATGATTCTTCTGGAGAAGTTCAAAAAAATCCAGTCAGAGTTGATTTAAGTTAATCTCAATCACAATAATATTTAAAAAGAATAAATCTTCTTTGAGTCTATGGCTTTAATAGATCCTGTATCAAGGAGACTATCAAATGGTGAGGCTGAAAGCAGAGGAAGTTTTCCAATATATCCATTTACCTTGGGTGAATCCATTTCTGAAACAGATAAAAAACTTCTTTGTGGAATGAGTGGGGGAAAGAGAATCACCTTGGAAGATACATTAAGATTAGGGGGCTAACTCCATTAAGTACTTTTGGAGAAGTAAGTAGATATATGAAAGAACTAATTGAAAAATATGAAAAATCATCAATTAGTTCTGAAAGAGATTTAGCAAATGCCTATAGTGTCGCACTTAATTTTTTAACAGATAATTATTCCCATTTAACTGGGGATTACATCTGGAATGAAATTGTCCAAAACCCTTGAATCAGGACTTAAAACATAAACATGATCATTTTTCGAACGCAATCCTCGATAAACTTTTTGCCATAATTCTCTTTTTGCCTTATCTCTATAAAAATTCCAATAATGATTTGGTTGAGTTTTCATTAAAATCTTCCAAAAAGCATCTTGCACATTTGGATTTGGATACTTTGTAAAAACAATTGAATTACATTGCTCTCCTGGAAAGTCAATCCCTCGAGAAGCCTTTGTAGAGAATAAAATATCTGTCTGACCTTTTTTAAATCTCTTTACAATTTTCCCAGTCTTATCATCACTTTGCAACTCCCTTAACTTTTCTCTACTAATTAAATTATCAATATCATATTCTCTCAACTCATCTTCAGAAGGCAAATCAATAAAGGCATTAACATGAACAAGTGTTGGTCTTGGTGCATCTTTAATACATTTGCTTAATGCTTTAAGATAATCTTCTCTTGAATGTTTTCCAGAGGAAAAATTAGAATATTTACAATCAATTTCTAACCCAGTTTTTTTAATATCAATTCTTCCTTGCTTTTCAACTTCAGCTTCAATAATCTTAAAACTATCTAATCCAAAAATTTCTTTTAAAACATTTTCTGAATGCAATGTTCCAGACATTAAAACAACCACCTTATTTCTTTCGACCATTTCTTTAAACTTTTTTTCAAGATTTGTTGTAACTAAACTTGCAATTAAATTATTTTCTTTTTTACCAAAAGTAACATAAGTTTCATTCAAAAATTCATCAAATGTCCTCACAATTTCATAAACCTCAAACAAATAACTTTCTTCATCAATCTCATTAATTAAATCATAATTTTTAATAAACAAGGAAAACAAATCATAAATTCCTGTTTCTTTCAAAGGAATAATTTCTCCATTATTAACAGAATTACTAATTCTTTCATTATTTTTAATTTGTTTAATTATCTCAATCATTTCTTTCAATAACCCAATTTTTTGATCGTCTTCAACAATTGTTTGAATAATTGAATTCAATAATCTTTCAACATTCAAATTTCTTTGGTTTGCATAACTATCTAAAAATTCATCACATTCGTCAATAATTTCAACCTCTGTTTGAGGTTTTCTTCCTAAACCAGTTTCATATTTATATTTCAATGCATTAAAAATTATTACATCTGAATTAATATAAGAATTAAATTGTTCATAAAATTTACAACCTGATTTTCTTTGATGAAAGATACATTTTGAATCTCCAACCCCTTCATATTCTTTTCTTTTTGAACCTTCAAAGTTTATGTCATACTTTTCTGGAAGAACTGGAGACCAATACGGACATACAACTGCAATAGACATTCTTTTAACATCTTTTATTGAAGAGAAATCTCTAAGATTAACTTTTTTATTTTGTTGAATATATTTTTTTATTCTATCCCAGTTTTTTTCTTTTATTTCAATCTTACAAGGAATATTTGGATTATCTGCAGAAATATTTTTTTGAATCATATCCTCAACTTCTTTTTTCTTTCCTGAAAAAATATCATGCAAACTTGAATCAATTTCTCGCTTTATCACAGGAATTGCAGATTTTCTGTCTTTTAAAAATTGACACTCGTGATTATTTCTTCCAGTTATAACACTAATTTTTAATTTTTCTCCATTATCTTTTAGAACATATTTGTTTGTTTCATAATCTTTTTTATATTGCATTTGCAGATTTTTTATTGGAACTACTATAGAAGTTTTGCCTAATTTTCTTGCAATATTCAAAGCAATTGCACTTTTACCTGTTCCACAAATTCCCCTAATAAAAATTACTTTCTCACCTTTTTCAATTTCTTCAAGAACTTCCTGAACAACTTTTTCTTGTGTCTTACCATTTGAAAAACAAAGCGGTTCAAGAAATTTTTCATTTTCATAAAGAGACCATGTCATAGAAGATAAAAATTATATTTTATTATAAAGTTTTGTTATCACTTTTTCCTTTTCATAAACCATGCCAAGAGAAATAGCAAACCTAAAATTAAGAAATAACCCCATACTCTTGAATCACTAGGGGAAAATAAGATTGCAATAAAACAAACTCCTGCAATTGCAGCATATATTTCATGTTTTTCCATATCCCTATATAGAATCCTCAATTAAATAATTTTCTATAGAACTCTGATTAGAAAGAGCTCGGACTGTCTGATGTATAATTAATAAAATAAAAATTATCCAAACAGAGCAGACAATCCTTCAGCTGCAGCTTCTTTCTTTTCTTCTTTTGGAGCTTCTTCTTTCTTAGCCTCAGCTGCGCCACCTGCAGGAGCAGAAGCACTAGCAACAGGAGCTGCTAAACTTGCATTAGCTAATTCGCTCTCAATATCTACGTCTTTTAAACTAGCAACTAATGATTTGACTTTTGAGTCATCCACATCAGCACCAGTAGCTGCAACAACACTCTTTACATTCTCTTCATTAACGTCTTTTCCTAACTTGTGTAGCAAAAGCGCTGCATATATGTATTCCATTTATTTTTGACCTCCTTGTGTATTTAATGGAGTTTGAATTTTCATTTTAACCAAATAAACTAGCCAAACCAGCACCAGCATCTGCCTTTGGCTCCTCCTTTTTATCTTCCTTAGCAGGTGCTTCTTCTTTTGCATCTTCTTGCACTGCAACAGGCTCTTCTGGTTCACCAGTTATAACTTTAATTAATCTTCTTTCTTCACCAGCAGCTTTACCAATCATCAACCTAGCTGTTTCTCCAGTAACATAACCAATATTCATTGCAAATGGAAGTGCTTTTTGATACAAATAAAGTAAGTCATTAAGAGCTTCTTCTCTATTAATTTTAATCTCTAAATAAAGTGTTTTTGAATCATTATCATAAGCTAAGATTGGTGTAAAACCAATTGAAAATGGCTTAATATCTAATTTACTCATTATATCTGCAGCACCTTGTGAAATTTTCTCTCCTTGCTTTGCAACAACTTTTGGTTCCTTAATATGAATTTTTCCTTTTTCAATTTGAATCTGAATTCCTAAAGCACCTAATTCAGAAATTGCTGGTCCAGGAACTAAATCAGTTGGTCCTGCTGGAATTTCAATGTCTTCTGGAGCTTCTTGACCTGGCTTAGCTTTTGCAGGTGTTTTATTTTTCAATAATTCACCAGCTAACTCAAAAGCATCTAAATCTGAAAACAAGATAGCAAAGTTACTATTTTCTTTAACTGAAGTTTCTAATTTTTCTAAATCTTGATTTTTTGTATCCTTAAAGGCTCTAATTGCAAGATTCTTTTTTGGAACTTTAACAATTGCTTTTCCTCGAAGTTTTTTAACAATTTCTTGATATTGTGAAGCAGGAATACTATCAATAGAAGTCATTAAAATTGTTTTTTTATTATTTGACAAATCTGCAAGTTCTCCAACAAGCTTTTTTTTATATTCAGGAATATTTGCAACTGTTTTATTTCCCATTATTCTATTTTAATTTTATGAGGCTTGCTCATTGTAAATTTAATTTGAATGTTTTTTACATTAACTTTATTTCTTGGAAGAGAATTTAAAACAGCAGTATAAACAGCTAAAATATTTTCAATAATCTCTTCATCTTTCATTGATTGTTTTCCAACAGGAACCTTGATACTTGCTTCTTTAACTCTAATCTTTAAACTTTTGTTAATTTTTTCTTTTAATTCATTAATTGTTTTATCATCTGCATTCATAATAATTCCCATTTGCGGAGAAGGCATTTTTCCAGCAGGACCTAAAACCTTACCAAATGTTGAAGCAACCTTTGGCATTACACTTGCCTGAGCAATAAAAAAATCATATTTTTCAACAAGTTTCTTAACTTCTTTTTTATTAGTTCCATATTTTTTAAATTCAGCAGGAGTTATTGTATCAATATTTTCATTATTTACTTCAAGAAACGCACAAATCTTTTTATCCTTAATAACATAAGGAACATTAATAACTGTATTAATTGGATTTTTCTTAAAACTATATTTTTGCAAATTCACTCCAAAATCAACTGTTTGGTCAAATTTTCTTTCTTTAGAGTTTGCTCTAAGTTCTTTTAATACTTCTTGAATTTGTTCTTTAAGTTCAGCCATTTTCTCTATAGTCTTCTACAGGTGCCACAATAACTCAGAAAGCGAATTATTCTGGATGTAGTAATTGACTTAAGATTCTGAGCTAATTTGGGTTTATAAAGTTTTTTGATTCAATGGCTTTGTTGAAAAAGTCTTCAGGGAAAAATAGTTAATCCCTGAAAACTATGTAGTTCCGAGGTGAAACTACAATGAAAAAGAGGAATCAGTTACTTAAAAACCTTGGGCAATTGCTCAAACAATTAAATCAAAGGGAATATCTGCATAGATTTGGGCCTAAAAAGTATAAATTAAAACATCATTTAACAGCTTTATTAGTAATGCAGATATGCCAACTTTCTTTAAGAAGGGTTGAAAAATTTCTAAATTTGTTTGGAATTAAAGTTCCAACTTATTCTGCATTATGTAAGAGCAGAAAAAGAATACCTCTTAATCTTTGGCAAAAATTATTAAATCTAACTGCAGGTTTATCGTCGGGAAATGTTGCTTCAGATGGAACAGGTTTTAATAAAACAAATCCAAGTTTTCATTATTTGAAAAGAATTGATGGAATTAATCCAAAAAATTATGTAAAGCTTTCAGCTTTGTTAGATTTGAAAACAAAAAAGTTTTTAGTAATGAGAATTAGAACAACTCCTCGCTATGATATGCAAGATATAAAATATTTATTAAAAAGAGTCAGCGACGTAAAAGTATTCTGTGCAGATAAAGGATATTCTGCTGAATGGCTTTATGAATGGTGTTATTGGAAAGAAATCCAAACCTTCATTCCAATAAAAAAGAATGCTCGTCGAGGATATTTTAGAAAAATTCAAATGAAAAACTGGAGACAAGAGGAATATAATAAAAGAAGTAATGTAGAATCAGGATTTTCTGCAATAAAAAGGAAGTATGGTGGAAATGTTCGAGCAAAAAGAATTGAGGGTATGAGAGTAGAAATAATGTGTAAGGGAATAGCACACAATCTAAATCTTATTTATTAATAGATTTTCAACAGAGCCTGATTCAATGTATTGTTGCATTAACGGGTGCTAAATTAAAAGAAGCCACAAAAGATATAAACTCGTGATTTTCTGATTTAATATGGCAATAGAAGAAGGAAGTAGGGACACATGTCCTCACTGTAAAACTCCCAATAGATTTGAAAAATCAACTGATCATAATAGACATAATCTAACTTTTTGGAATGTCACAAACGGTTCTGATGATCATAATAAAATTCTTAAATTATGCCGTTGCACTAATTGTGGAGAGAATATTATCTTTTTCGGAGAAATTATGGTACATCCAAAGGGTGCGACAAGACCACCTTGCCCCGCGGAAGTCCCAGAAGAAATAGCAAAAGACTACAAAGAAGCTTGCTTGGTTGAACATTTAAGTCAAAAAGCATCAGCAGCTCTTGGAAGAAGATGCTTACAAAATATGCTACATGAACGAGGAATAGTTAAAGAAAATTTAAGCAAAGAAATTGATGAAGTTATGAAGACCCTACCCTCTTATTTGAGTGAAGCTATAGATTCTATAAGAAATATTGGTAATTTTGCAGCACATCCGATAAAATCAACAAATACGGGGGAGATTGTTGATGTCGAAGAGGGAGAAACTGAGTGGATTCTGAATGTATTAGAACAACTATTTGATTTTTACTATGTTCAACCTGCAAAAACCCAAACAAAAAGAAATGCTTTAAATCAAAAACTACAAGAAGCCGGCAAGCCAGAAATGAAGTGATTTCCTAACTATAATCGTGTATAATAGCAATAATCACAAAACCAATTAAGAGAATTATTAGAACCCAACCAATAAAAGTTAAAACACCTAAGCCAGGTATTAGGGAACCCAGAGCAATACACGCTATTCCTACTATTAACCACCAAATTCCAAAGGGAATATTGCCTGTGTAATGTCCATGAAAATGGGCTTGTCCCTTTTTGTTTATTGCCATTTTTTATTGTTTAACTTAATAGGAGTTCTTTTACACTTCCAAGATCCTCTTTTATCTTTCTTACAATAAACTATCCTACCTTTTTCATTTTTCACAAGTTCATCTTTTGAGATCATTTTAGCTTCTCCCTCTCTCAATCTATCAGTGTCATATTTGTGACTGTGCCTATTATAAGATAACCCTAAACTAAGTTTTATTTTATCCAATATTCCTATTAATTTTAAGAGGATGTGTGCTTTATAGAATTTTCTATTTCTTGATTATTATATTTTACTCATCTTAATTAAATCTAACCACCTGTTTACTCCTAATTCTAATTCAGGAATAGCTAACTCATAAGGACAACAACCTATTCCTTGATGTTTTCTTATAAAGTTATAATAAATTTCATATCCTTTCATTATTGCAGAAGCAGATCCCATACAACCATGAAATCCTCTCATGACTTTGGTTCTTTCTCTGATGCTATTATGCAATCTTTCTATTGGATGATTAAACCCTCTTTCAGAAGCTATAACAACATTGTGAATGATTGGACTTTTATGATTCCAATGTGTTTTAAGTCCAAAACTTTTCTTCAACATTCTTGGATAACCTTTCAATCCATCTGTTGTTATAATTTTGACTTGTTCTCTTGTTGCGAACTTCCCTCTTTTCAAAACTTTAACCATGCTGTCTATTGTTCTGCTTCTCAGATATCCAGAAGAAACCATAAAACGAGTTGTTGTATCCATCACATCAATAAACCAATTCTGCTCTCTGCCCTTTTGGTGTTTACTTATCCTTCTATGATATTCCATTTCATCACTTTGTAATTCAATTCCAGATTTTATTTGTAAGTTGTCTGTTAGATTGCTTATTATCATTGAATATTTTATAATCCAACGATATGCAGTAGAAAAATGGCAATTCTTCGGATAAAATACTTTTAGATGTTCTTGGATTTTTCTAAAACTCATTCCATTATAATGCAAGTCCATGCAAAGAGTTATTTTCTTCTCATGATTTCTCATTCTGTAAAATCCATCATCAAGAACAAACCTATACAAACATTCTTTACATTGATACCTTTGTATTATTCCTCTATGCTTCGTTTTTCTCTTAGCATTCTTCTTTATATTTTTAGAGTTACATTTAGGACAGGTTACATTTTTATACTTCTGTTGAATTATATCCTTGGATTTCATTTGATCGTGGAATCTTGGAGGGTGTTCACACACCCTCTACCCATAAATACCTTGCGGGTATAACCTATTAAGTAAGTAGAAATATATAAACTTTTCGGTTAGAAGGTATAACCTTATAGGTAAATTTATAAAGGAGAAAGTTATTAGATCATTATGGCAGAACTTAAAATTGAGGTAACAGCATATAAGTGTGAGAGATGTGGACATCAATGGATACCAAGGGAAAAAGAAAAACCAACTATTTGCCCAAAATGTAAATCACCTTACTGGAATAAACCTCGTAAAAATAATAGGGAGAAAAAGAAATGAAAACTACTCACAAAATAATAAGAGGGGACGCCCTTAAAGTATTGAAAAAAATTCCTAATGAATCTGTAGATTTAGTATTTGCTGATCCTCCCTATAACATGTCCAAGAAAAAGGGTTTGGCATGGAAATATAGCAAACATGTAACAATGCAAGAAGATTGGGATATGTTTACAAGGGATGATTATTTCAAGTTTTGTAGAGAATGGATCGCAGAATGTTTCAGGATATTAAAGCATGGAGGAAGCTTATGGATTTCTGGAAGTTTTCATAATATTTATACCCTCGGATTTATTATCCAAGAATTTCATCCAGACGCTAAAATAAATAATAGCATTGTTTGGTTTAAACCTAATGCTCAACCGAATATTACTTGTAGATTTTTTACAGAAAGCACAGAGCATTTAATTTGGGCTTCTAAAAATGGAGATGGAAAAAAGTGGAAATTTAACTATGAATGGAGTAAACAAATAGAAGATCCTATTAATCCAAAGGGAAAACAAACGAGAAATGTTTGGAGTATTCCCTTAACTCCGAAAAAGGAAAAATGGGCAGGAGCACATCCAACACAAAAACCATTTGAATTATTAAAAAGAATAATTTTAGCTTGCACAGATGAAGGAGATACTGTTTTAGATCCATTTGTTGGCTCTGGAACAACTTCCGCAGTAGCTAAATACTATGGCAGAAACTCTATAGGAATAGAGTTAGATAAAAAATATATTGAGATTATAAAAAAGAGATTGCAAAAAGGACAGAAAACTTTGGCTTGTGAAGAGCCAGAAATTATTTTTGAAGAGTTTAAAGGTTAATTCAAATAGAAAAAGATAAAAAGATTATCAGATACTTATAATTATGATTAGGCTTAACTTTAGGTTAGCACCAATTGAATATGATAGCAAACAAATACATCATTTCTTAAATCCTGATGAAGAAGATTGGGATTGGAGCAAATATATTAAAGATTGTTATCCTGAATTAAATAAAGGAGATTCAAAACAAAAGGTTCATGAATTT
Organism: Candidatus Woesearchaeota archaeon; assembly: GCA_964603295.1. Lineage (GTDB taxonomy): Archaea > Nanobdellota > Nanobdellia > Pacearchaeales > GW2011-AR1 > CAZRUG01. Next base: position 37,524 of record CAZRUG010000003.1, read on the forward strand.
GTGACTTGTTTTAGAGAGGAACATAAAAAAGATTTACAAAATAAGTTAACAGATTATAAAAGAGAATTTGAAAAAACCATAGATAAGATTGTTTCTGAATTTAAAAAAATTTTAGAATTAGATACAATTAAAGTTAATAAAATAAATATTTTAATTTCATTAAGCCCAATAAACCCTTATGATTTAGAAAGAAAAAAGTTTTCTGTATATTGGAATTTTTCAATCAAGGATATGATTGCTATTTCTATACACGAGATTTTTCACTTTTTATATTTTGAAAAATGGAAGGAAATTTTTCCTGAAACAAAAATTAAAGATTTTGAACCTCCGAGTTTAATCTGGCATTTAAGTGAATTAATTGTTCCAGTAGTTTTAAATGATAAAAAAATTCAAAAAATTTTTGAATATGATCATAGAACTTATGAAGAATATAATAAATTAAAAATAAATAATAAAAGTATTAATGAAATTATTTTAAATCTATACAAAAACAGAAAAGATTTTTCATCGTTTTTAAAAGAGGCGTACAACCTTGCGGCGGCTCATGAAAAAGAAATTCAAGAAATTTAATCTTTGAAAAAATAAGAACACATCCATGGATCAGGAGCATTGATAGAACCATTAAAAAATAGGGATTTTGCTTTACATCCGCCTGCACAAATATCTAATACTTGACAGTTTTCGCATTCTGAATCTTCTATATGTCCTTTTCTTCTGAAATAGTTAAGTAATGAAGAATTCTCCCAGATATCATTTAATGCTCCCTGATGCACATTCCCCATAATATATTCTTCAAAATTTAACATTGGACAAAGAGATACGGAGCCCTCACTTCCTAGATAAAAGAAACTCTCTCCCAATCCACAATAACTATCTATTCTTCTTTTTTGACCTTCAGGAGTTTTAATTAATAAATCTGCACCAAAAACTTCTTTATACAGTTCAGATATCCTACTCATTATTTCTACTTTCTCTTCTGAATTATAGAGGGGGATCTTACTCCCTCTGCCTTCTGGAACAACCTCATCAAAAGAGATATCATCTTTCTCCATTCCTAAATTTTTGAGATACTCTAATGTATCTTTTATTGATTGATAAGAGTCATTTACCCCTCTAAACAGAACGATATTTGCTCTAGTTCTTATTCCTTCATTTAACATCTCTTCTAAAGTGTTCAATACTCTCTTATTATCAGAATTTCTTATTGATTTATATTCATTGGCATTTATAGAATCCACACTTACTGCTATGAATTCAGGGTTATAAAAAGATAATTCTTTTATGTGTTCTTTTTCTATTAATGTCCCATTTGTAAAAATACTAAAATCAATCATCGAAGAGTGTATATTGTCTATAATATCTAATAAGTCCTTTCTCATAAAAGGTTCACCACCAGTAATACGAACTTTTAGTGCACCTAAACTTTGAATATCTGAAATTGCTTTGTATATTTCCTCTGTCTCTAATTCTTGCATACTCTTTTGTGGATTATAACAATGAACACAATTAAGATTGCATTTTTTCGTTGCTTCAAGAAACACAGAATCTAAAGGATATCTAGACTTATCTTTATCTATAATCCTCAGGTTACTTTTTCTATCTTTAACTGAGGTTTTTACAAGATTTTTTTCATTAAGTTTTTCTATCACACTTACCACCCTTTCTAAAGTGTCATTTCTTCCCACTCCAATATCTTCAGCAATATCCTTAATTGTTCTTTTTCCATCAGTTCTAATTAAAATATCTGTAAGATCTTTATTGCAAATTGTATGCCTTTTTGAAGTCAAATCATAAAAAATAGAACCCGAAGAAGTTAACTTCAATATACCTCTATCTAAATAAGGTTTTTCATCTATTTTCATGTTGATTCCTAACTTTATATTTTATATTCAGAATCAACCTCTCTTTGCGCATACTCTGCTGATGGGCTATCAGTTGAATAACATTTTGGTGGGGGGCATGCTCCTGGTGTAGCACAAGCACATCTACACTTCATAGAAACCAAATTGTCCTCAACAACCTCAAAAGCAGGTTCAAACTTTCCTTCCAAAGTTTTTTTGTCTTCCATAATTTTTTTTAGATTACTAAGTTTTTAAATTTTATTGTGATTTTCTATATACCAAAGAGGTTTAAGATCTTTCTTGTGTTTTTTATTTTTCTTATTCTCCAACTTGACATATTTTGCTTTTGGTGGTTGCCCTCTTGCTACACTCATACAAAGATTATCTATTTCTTTAGGGCCATCTATAAATTCTCTTATCCATCCTTGCAAAAATAAATTTGGGGGATCAAATTTACTTTCTCTATTATAACCATATTCTTGCCCAATATGAAACAACTGAGCCAGAATTCCAATAACAATTAAAGGATTCAAAAAATGTTCAAATTCTTCATTAGAAAGAGATTTTAGTTCTGTTTCCGGATCACTTCCATAATAAATATTGTCAAACGCTAAAAGTAATTTTTCTTTGAGATCTGGTCTGCTCCTTATTCTCAAATTAAGATCTATCATAACCCTTAGATGATTTGGCTTAAATGTTCTCTCTCCTTCTTTGAGCCAAATTTGAAAATTCTTTTTAACATCATAACCTTCAAATCTCTTTGATAATTTGGAAGGTCTAAAAAGATAAACTTGTAAATCACCTTCTTTATACACAATTTTATTAGTATCAAAAGATAAATCCCTTATTATTTTGAACATTTCTTCTTTTTTCATTAAGGTCTTGAAGAAATAAACCCTTAAAACCTTTTTGTTAGCACCCGCTTATGCAACAATGCATTGATTCAATTATCACAATAATCCTTAAAAAATATGTATTTGATTCTCTTAAATGGCATTTCAAGGAAGAGATGAAGATGGATATAAAATACCTCTAATATTTCCAATTAAAACAATAATAACTGAAGCAGCTTGTGATAATTGTGCAAGAGGATTAAATGGTGTTGCTTATGCAACTCTTTGGACAGACAATCTTTCTATTGAAGGAACTTATTGTTCAAGAGAATGTTTAGAAGAATATTGTCTTTTTGATGAAGATGATGAAGATGCTTCTGATTTAACTGAAAAACTTGAATTAACTTGTTTTGGAACCTGTTAATTAGTCTTTAGAATATAAATCCTTAAAAACTTCTCTTGTTGTTTTTGAATATGGAACTTATAGCACTTTTATCTTCTGGAAAAGGCACTTGGGGCCAGGTATCTGGTTTAATGAAGCACGGAGAATGGGATAAAATAATTCTTTTAGGCGATGATTTTGCAAAAGATTTCAAACACGAAAAGCCATTTGAATTTATTAAAATTGACTTGGGCAAAAAAATCAAAGATCTTCAACAAGAATTTAAAGAAAAATTAAAACCTCAAATTCAAGGAATGGAAGTTGCATTATCAATTGCTTCTGGCGACGGAAAAGAACACATGGCTTTAGTTTCAGCTTTAATTAACTTGCCTGTTGGTGTAAGATTCGCAGCTTTAACAAAAGAAGGAATCATTGATTTGTAAGTTTTAGATTCCCTCATAGATGCTCGCCAACACAGTTGCTCGCATAAATCAAAATATAAAATTTTGAAAGTCCTCATTACATTGCGGATACTCGCCAACACAGTTGCTCGCATAAAGAAGGAATCATTGATTTGTAAGTTTTAGATTCCCTCATAGATGCTCGCCAAC
>CAZRUG010000003.1:41290-60127 GCA_964603295.1 Candidatus Woesearchaeota archaeon
AAAGAAGGAATCATTGATTTGTAAGTTTTAGATTCCCTCATAGATGCTCGCCAACACAGTTGCTCGCATAAAGAAGGAATCATTGATTTGTAAAAAGGGATATGCGAGATTTTTTTGGAGAATTTTTATTTATATTTGGGGCGGTTTTAATTGGTTTTGGGGTGTTGAAAGTCTTAGTGAGTATATTGATTTTACCTTAATGGATAAATTCATTCTTTTTGTTTTGGGAGGATTCTTAATCTTACTTAGTGGACAAGCAATTATAAATAAGGATTTTAAAGAATTTTTGAGAAATTTTTTTATTTGGCTTCTTTCATTGATAGCAATTATAATTTTGAGAGTTTACTTTAGTTAATAATAATTATCTTCTTTAATCAAATCCCCTTAATCTTCAATTCATTCTTATCTTTCCCTAAAACCAAAACTCTCGAAGCTTCTTGTTCATCTAAGATTTTATAATCTTCTCCAAGCCTTTGAAGTTCTTCTTCGAGTTTTTTACAAAAATCCCTCATTTCTTTATGCGTCGGCATTTGATCATAACCTAATCTATCTCGAGCAAAACCAACACTCATAAAACCTTTTACTTCAATAAACATTGGCTTTGCTTTAAAAATCATTTCAGCAAATTCAGAAACAAATTCATCTTTCATATTCAGGCCTCGAACAAGATTCATTCTAAAAACAGTTCTTGTTTTCAAAGAAGACATTATCTTTAAACTCTTATTCAAAAGTTCCCAAGCATCTTTTTTATTACTTCTATGAAATTTATCATAAAGTTTTTTATTAGAAGTATTAACAGAAATATACAACTGCGTTGGCAACTGATTTTTATCTTTTAACTCTTGCAACTTTTCAGGATATAAGCCATTAGTTACTAAAAAAGAAGTCTTGCCTCTATTTCTCAATTCTTCAATCAACCCCCCAATATAAGGATAAATTGTTGGCTCCCCACTTAAACTAATTGCAAATTGCATTGGTTCTTGAGCTTCTTTCCATTTTTTCATGTCTGCTTTACTAACTGTTTTATGCGCAGTCTCTGGCAAAATCTTAAACCCCCTAAGAAGTTTTCTTTGTGCTTGAATACATCCATCAATAATCTCAGAAGGAGAATTAACTTTTTCTAAATCAAGAGAATCTCCAATTGTATTTTCAATTGCACGCCAGCAATGCACACACTGATTTGGACACCACATCACAGCAGGAGTCATTTGACAACATAAGTGCGCTTTAATTCCATAAAACTTTTCCTTATAACAAACACCTTCGCCGCGAATACTTTTCTTAGTCCAGCGACAAGTCTGCACAGCTGAATGATTTCCAACAATTTCATAATGTTGTTTTTTCAAAAGTTTCTTAATCTTATCTGGAATCATAATTCAATCAATAAGAAATCAGTTTTAAAATTATCTAAATAAAGCTTTTAACCCAAAAAAACATAAGCAAGAAAACAGCAAACAAAAACAACCATGTTACTGCTACAAAAACCTTGTCTGCAATTTTTCTATTTTTTGTCAATCCCCAAATTGTTAAATGGAAAAACCTGCCTCCATCAAAGATTCCAACAGGCAACATATTAACTAATGCAACACTTAAACTAATTAAAATAATCCACCATAAAAGATTGTAAATAAATTCACTCCACTCCCCATAAACAGGCTCGTAATAAATATTTGGTTCCTTAAAAGAAGTAAACCAATTTAACACACTTCCGACAATTCCATTTGAAGAATTTCTTTGTAAAAACTGAAACCCTAACCAAGGCTTAGAATTATCTACAGGATTTTCTTTTAAAATAATGTCTTGATTAAAATTATCTTCTCCATTAAAAATATTAAGAGTTATTTCTTCTCCAGGAGAATATTTATAAAATTCCTCTGCAAATTCTTCTTTACTTGTGATTTCTTTTCCATTAATCCCTTGAATAACTCCACTTAAATTTGCATTTACTGCAGGAGAATCATAATAAACAGTAATTAATTCCTCTTGCGTTTTCTTTTGCTTTTCTAACATAGATTTACTAATAACATAATCTTGGTCTGCTGTTTTTATTTTATTAAGTCCATCTTGAGCAAAAATTTCAAGTCTTTCATAATTTGGATTTTCTAAGGAAATATTATTTATCATTGTAATGGAACCAACTTCAATAATATTGTAAGCATAAGTATCAAAAGTGACTCCTGCTGGAGAAAATGCTACTGAAAAAAACATCAAAGTCACAACAAAGAAAAACAATGCAGTCAGGACATTTGCAAAAGTTCCTGCAGACAAAATTGCCATTTGTTTAAACTTGCTTGCCTTAGAAAAACTCTTTTCTTCTTGTTCTACAAAAGCAGCTAAAAACACTGGAAAAAAGAAAGGGAAAAAACCAAATCCAGTTGACTTAATATTTACATTATATCTTTTCATAAAAATTCCATGGGCAAATTCATGTGTAATAGCAATTATTGCAATAATCAAAATCCAGTATGTAAAATAAAACGGAGGCAAAAAATCCAATTTAAAAGCCTGAGGTAAATACGGAATTAAAGGCATAATTGGAGGAATCTTTACAGCACGCACAACAGCTGGTTGAAAAACATAAATCCAGATAATCTTTCCAAATAAATAAACCATTCCAGCCATCAACAAATAACCAAGTGTAATTGAAACATAACTCAAAACAGAAAGAGTTTTCTTATATTTCCCTCCAATATAATTAATTAACTTAACTCCCCATTGAGCCCTATACAAAAGCATTAAACCTTCTTTACCAAGATTTTTTTTACCTCTATAAAGAAAGAGTGAAACTAATAAAACAAACACTACTAAGAAAGCTAAATCATATACTATAAAACTCATTTTCACCTATTTCTTTTTTACTGGCCTAAATGCAGTTTTTTTACAATCTCTGCATTTTGCCTTGCCTTTCAAAACTTTTTGCGGATCTTTCCTTTGTTTAGTTTGGCAATTTTTACAAACAAAGATATTCTTAAACATTCTATTTTGTGCTTCTGGAATTTTTGTAGCCATTTTATATATTATAGTAATTAATTAATATTCTGAGAAAAAGATGGTTTTTAAAGTTTGTGAGTTTCTCTGCTCTCTCCAGCTCCTAAAGAATAAATTTGATAAATCAAATTCCCTTCATCATCTTTACCTAAATATTCTGTCTATTACTTTCTTTCCTAGAATTAGTCATTTTACAATTTCCTTTTAATCATCATTTGTTCGCCAATTACCCAATACTCAACATTACCATTTTCTTCTAATTGACCTTTAAGTTCTTCAGGAATATCCATTTCAATTGTTTCAAAGCTTTCTAAATCCATAACACTTGCCTTATCTTCGGCAATAGAAAGAACTTGTCCTTTATTTTTACTTAAAACAGGAACATCAAATTTTTCATGACCTGGAACTACAAATACTTTTTTATTATCTCTAAAAACCCCAACAGCTTCAATTCTACATTTAGCATGCCCGTGTTTACCTGTTTTAGAAACATCCATTTTTCTAACAGTATAAGGTTCACCCTCAATCATAATATTTGTCCCGGGTTTTGCCTGAGTTGCCTCAATAATTTTTAAAACATCTACCATAAACTATAAAATTTTATTGTATTTATAAAGTTTTAGTTAAAGTGTTTACTTAACCACATAAATATTTATTAATGAAAAGAAAATATTTTTTACATGAAAAATAGTGAGTACAAAAGAGATTGCCCATTCTACACTTGGGGAGGAAATGCTAATTTTGATTGGCCAACCGCACCCTCAGAATATGGTGCAATTTGTCATTTAAATGAAACTGTTTGCGGAGATTTTGATTGCTCTACTTGTAAAGTTTATGAACCTGCAAAAAAACTTGCAGAACTAGTTGAGAAAAAGGTTAAAAGAGATTTAACCAATAAACTTTAAAAAGAATCTCTTTATAATTCTATCATGGCATTAAAAGAAAATGATTTCATTGAAATAAATTTTACTGGAAGAGTTAAGGAAACAGGTGAAGTTTTTGATTCAACAATTGAAGAAGAATTAAAAAAAACAGGTCTTGCAGAACAAGGAATTAAAGCAAAACCCTTTCAATTTGCATTAGGAAAAGGAATGTTCTTAAAATCAATTGATGATTTTTTAATTGGAAAAGATTTTGGAAAATACCAACTTGAACTTTCGCCTGAACAAGCATTTGGAAAAAGAGAATCAAAATTAATTCAAATGATACCTCTTAAATTTTTCAAAGAACATAATATAAATCCTGTCCAAGGCTACACACTAAACTTTGATGGCAGACCAGGAAAAATACTTTCTTCTTCTGGGGGAAGAGTTTTAGTTGATTTTAACAACCCCTTAGCAGGAAAAGAATTAATTTATGAAATTGAAGTTTTAAAAAAAGTTGAAGACTTAAATGATAAAATAAAGGCATTAAATGATTTCTTTTTTAGAAGACAATTTGATTTTGAAGTTTTAGACAAAAAAGTAATTTTCAAACTTGAAAAACAATTAATGCAATTTGTGCAAATGTTTCAAGATAAATTTAAAGAAATTTTAGATTTAGATGTTGAGATAAAAGAAATTGAAACTAAAGAATCTAAATAAAATTCCTATTCATTTTATTACATAAATCCTTATAAATCACAGACTTCTTTTTTTGTTATGGCATTCAATCCAACCGATGATTATGAGCATCTTCGTTCAGATGTTTCTCCAGAAATTCAAGAAATTGACAGAGAGCTTGCAGAATTATTAAAAAAACAAACAGCAAAAATTAAAGTTATTGGTATTGGTGGCGGAGGTAATAATTCTCTTTCAAGAATGCGTGAGATTGGAATTAAGGGTGGAGAGTTGATTGCTGTAAATACAGATGCTCAGGATTTACTTTATGCAAATGCGGATCAAAAAATTCTAATTGGTAAGGAATTAACTCAAGGTTTGGGAGCTGGTTCAAATCCCAGAGTAGGCCAAGAAGCAGCTAAAGAATCTGAGTCAGATATTAAGAAAAAAATTCACGGCTCTGACATGATTTTTATAACATGTGGTTTAGGAGGTGGAACAGGTACTGGTGCTGCACCAGTAATTGCAAACTTAGCAAAAAAACAAGGAGCTTTAACAATTGGTGTTGTAACAATGCCATTTACAATTGAAGGACATAAAAGAATTGAAAATGCAATGGAAGGGTTAGAAAGAATGGAAGAAACAGTTGATACTTTAATTGTAATTCCAAATGATAAGCTTTTAGATTTAGCTCCTGAATTACCTCTTCACACAGCTTTTAAGATTGCTGATGAAATTTTAACAAATGCAGTAAAAGGAGTAACAGAATTAGTAACAACTTCTGGATTAGTAAATTTAGATTTTGCAGATATTAAAGCAGTAATGGTAAATGGAGGAGTGTCAATGATTGGAATGGGAGAGTCTGACACTGAAAACAGATCAATTGATGCAGTTGAAAAAGCAATTCAAAATCCTTTATTAGATGTAGATATTTCTGGTGCAACAGGTTCTTTAGTAAATATTGTCGGAGGCCCTGATATGAGTTTAGATGAATGTAAAACAATTATCGAAGCTGTTGGAGAAAAACTCAGCCCAGACGCAAAACTAATTTGGGGAGCAAAACTCTCCGAAGATATGGATAAATCAATCAGAGTATTATTAATTGTAACTGGAGTTAAATCTTCTCAAATCCTTGGAGCTTCAGACACTTTTGGAAGAACAAAGCACGAAGAAATTGAAGATGAATTAGGGATTGAGTTTTTTGAATAACCCAACATTTTTAAATTAAGACAATTTATTCTAACTATGCAAAAAATAAAGTCCTTTTTAGTTCAATCAAAAAGAGTATGGCATGTGCTTAGAAAACCTTCGAGAAAAGAAGTTGAAATGACTTCAAAAATCGCAGGAGCTGGAATTGGAATAATTGGGTTTGGAGGTTTTGCTATTTCTCTTTTTATGAAAATCTTTCAACCATTTTTTTAATCACAATCTTTATAAACCCAAATCCTTAAATATTAACAACTACTTCTTTAAAGTTAAGGAGTAGACGGAGCTAAAATGATATTTATTATTAAAGTTACAACAAATAAAGAAGAGAATGCAGTGGATTTAATTGCAACAAGAGTAGAAAAAAAATCAATTAATGTTTATTCTATTTCACGGCCTCATGGATTAAGAGGGTATATTCTTTTAGAAGCTGAAGACAGGGATTCTGCAGAAGAAGCAGTTTTCAATCTTCCATATGTTAAAGGAATTATTGGAAAAACAATTAGTTTTGAAGAAATAAAGAGTATGATTCAACCTTCTTTAGAAACAATCTCTATTAAAGAAGGAGATATTGTTGAAATTATTTCAGAACCTTTTAAGAAAGAAAAAGGGAAAGTTTTAAGAATAGACAAACAAAAAGGAGAAGTAGTAGTAACATTACTTGGAGCAGTTGTTCCATTACCAGTTACAATTAAAATAGATAATGTTAGAGTTATCCGAAGAGAAGAAGGAGAAGAATAATGCAAGTAAAACTTTTAGCAGAAGGTGGAAGCATGAAACCAGGACCAGCACTTAGCCAAAAGCTTGGGCCAGCTGGAATTCCAATCAATAATGTTATTCAACAAGTAAATGAAGCAACAAAAGATTTCAAAGGAATGAAAGTTCCAGTTGAATTAGAGATTGATGTAAATACAAAAGAAATACAAGTTCATGTTTTCTCACCACCTGTTTCAGAATTAATTAAAAAAGAATTAGAAATTGAAAAAGCATCTGGACAACAAGCAAAATATCAATTTGGAAATCTTTCAATTGAACAAGTAATTTCAATTGCAAAAACAAAAATGCCAAATCTTTTAGCAAATAATCTTAAAAAAGGAGTATTAAGTATTGCTGGAAGTTGCACAAGTTTGGGAATTTTAATTGAAAGCAAACCAGCTAAAGAAGTTTGCCAAGAAATTCAAGAAGGAAAATATGATAAAGAAATTCAAGAAGAAAAAACAGAAACTCTTGAAGAAAAGAAAAAAGAATTACAAGAATATTTTTCAAAACTTAAATCTCAACAAGATAAATTAATGAAGCAAGAAAAAGACGCTGAAGCTGCTAAGCAGGAAAAAGCTAAGAAAAAGAAATAGCTTTATAAATTCCCTCGCGCCTTTATAATTATACAATCATGGGGCTATGGGGTAGCCTGGTTAGCCTTTCAGGTTTGGGACTTGACGACCCCGGTTCAAATCCGGGTAGCCCCATTTGAAGGGATTGAAAATCCCTCTGAGTTGTTAAAACTCAATAATCTTGCGGATTTGAACTCAAATCCCGAGCAACTTCGCGAGATTAAATTTCCGAAGGGAAATTATTAAAAACCGAGCGGGATTGGAAGTAAGGTAGCCCCATTTTAACATAAAATGCCAACAAAATTAAAAAAAACAAAATCAGCAGGAAGGTTTGGAGCAAGACTTGGAAAGAGAGTTAGAACCAGATTAACAAAAGTTGAAGAAAAACAAAGAAAAAAACAAAAATGTCCTTTTTGTAATAAAGTTGGTGTAAAAAGAACTGCAAAAGGAATTTGGGAATGTCCTAAATGTGAAAAAAAATTCGCTTCAAATACATATTATTTAGATTAAAATGGCAACATATAAGTGTTTCAAATGTGGAAATAAAATCAAAAGCGAAGAGCTTGACAAAAGATTTGTTTGCCCTGAATGCGGGGGGAAGATTTTTTTCAAACCCCGAACAGTAACTAAAAAAGTTAAAGCAATTTAAAATGAATCAAAATATTCAGGAAATGCAAATGTTAGAGCAAGGATTACAAAATCTTATTCTTCAAAAACAAAGTTTTGAACTTGAACTTTCTGAAACAAATTCTGCCCTAAAAGAACTTGAATCTTCTTCTGAGGAAGTTTTTAAGATCGCAGGAAATCTTATGATTAAAACAAATAAAGACGAAGCTAAAAAAGATCTTAAAGAAAAACAAAAAACTTTAAAATTAAGAGTTGAGTCAATTGAAAAACAAGAAGATCAATTAAGAGACAAACTTGACCAAATAAGAAAACAAAATCTTGAGTCTAAGAAATAATGTCCTAAAAGTGACGAAATCTTTATAAATCTCGAGTCTATAAATTTAACATGGTATTCGATAAATTAAAAAGAGCAATGCGTTCACAGGCTTCTGATGACGAGACATTTAATAATGAATATTTGGAAATCGACGTAGAAGTTCCTGAAGAAAAAAGAAACAAAGTAATTGTAAGACTTTTCACATTAAAACAATACGACGATGTAACAGATGTTTTAAATGCTTTAAGAGAGGGGTATACAATTGCAGTTGTTGATGTAAAAAGATTAAGACAAAAAGACTCTCTTGAATTAAAAAGAGTAATTTCAAAAATCAAAAAAACAACAGATGCTCTTGAAGGAGATATTAAAGGATTCAGTAATGAACAACCAGATATAATTATTGTAACTCCTTCTTTTGCAAGAATTGAAAAAAATCCTGAAAAAGCAGAACCAAAGAAAAGAGAAAGATTAGATTATTATTAGATAAAGTTTTAAATTAGATTTCTTTTAGAATTTCATGAAAAAGACATTTATATTAACAAAGTCAAAAAAAGAATTTAATTTAGAAAATCTTAAAATAAATGATTTACCTAAACAATTAGCATTAGTTTATTCTTCTCAGTATATTAATATAGCAAAGCAAGTTAAAAAACATTTAGAATCAAATAATTTCAAAATTACTTTTTTTTCACAAGTCTTAGGTTGCTCTAAACCAAAGTTTCCTAAAGAAACTCAAACAATTCTTTTAATTTCTGATGGAAAGTTTCATGGAGTTTCTTTAGCTTATGAATCTAGTTTGCCTGTTTATCTCTATAATCATAAGCTTGAAAAAATATCTGAAAAACAAGTTGAAGATTTAAAGAAAAAGCAAAAAGTAGCTCAAGTTAAATTCCTTAATTCAAAAAAAGCTGGAATTGTAATTTCAACTAAATCTGGACAACAAAGAATTGACAAGGCAATTAAGTTAAAAAATAAGATTAAAGACAAAGATATTTACTTTTTTTTAACAAATAATTTAAACCAACAAGAATTTGAAAACTTTCCTCAAATTCAATCCTGGGTGAATACTGCTTGTCCAAGATTAGATTTAAATGAGAATCAAATGATTAATATTTCTGAATTATAATCCTCTTTCTCTAAGCAGTTTCTCAGCATACCATTCTGTAAATTCAGGAATTTTCTCTCTTTTAGCAAATTTTACTGCAAGATTATTCTTTTGAAGAAAATATTCTGAGAATCTTCCATTGACTAATTGGTTATTTTTATTTCTAAATAAAATTGTTTTATTGTGAATCATTCTTTTTTTTTGAATGAGCTCCAACATAAATTCCTTTAATAGTAACTTCTTTTTTATTCCTATTAATATAATGTAGATCATAAACTCTGCCATATTCTAATTCCATTTAGAATTAATTAATTATTCGTTTAAAAGAGTTTCTAAATCTGAGTTAGATTAAATAAAGACTTAATTGCTACAATAATAGTTGCAGGCACAAATAATGCTAAAAGTGCAGCAAAAGTTGAAGAAACTGCATTACCAATCCCAATTCCAATCAAAGAACCACGCACACTTTCCATCCCAAATCTACTTACTATTACTAATATAGCACTAATAATTAAGAAAGTTTCAGAATCCTTTCTTCCAGAAACATTAATTGAAAAACCAACCAGCAAACCAAGTATTACTAATATAGCATAAATTTGCGCACTATAAGTTGTCAAAAACGGAACAGAAATCATAGAAGTTGATAATCCAATAATAATTGCAAGCACAACACCAATTAAAAAAGACCATGCAGCTAAAGAATTTTCCTGAGATTTGATTGGCATTTGTCGTTGATAAATTAAGGAAAAATGTGTATTTAAATTTTACCTCTCACAACTTATTATTATTTTAACATAATTGTTAAAGAATAGAAAACTTTATAAACCCATGTAACTCTGGGATTACAACACAAAATGAAAACTAAAAATTTCACATTAATGATTGCAAGTATTTTAGCAATTATGTTCATGGTTAGTGCAGTTAGTGCTGCTGTTACTCTCATTCCAGAGACTACTTCAATTTCAATAGATTCTGGAACTACTAAACAATTTACTTTTAATATTGAAGCAGATTCTAATTGGAACTTTTATGAGATTGATGTTCAAAAAGCAAATCTTGGACCACTTTCTGCAAGTGATATAACTGTTACAACCCCAACTTCAATTAACGCAGGAACAAATGGGACTGTTACTGTAAATATAAATGTTCCTCAAGATGCTACTTATGGAAATTATAACCCAACTTTAACTTTTGACGGAAAAGAACAAAATTCAACAAATTCTTCTGACACACGTGCTTTAATGGGGTCTGAAGTTTTTACAATAAATCTTCAAATCAATCAAACACCTTCACTTTCAGTTACAGCAGATCCACTTACAATGGAAAATGATGAAAACACAACAAAAGTCATAGTTAAAAATACAGGCAATGTTCCAATTTCTGGAATTGAATTAACAACTTCAGCAAATTCAGATGAAATTAAGACAATGAATCTTGAAAAAACAACAATTACTTCATTAGCTGCTGGAGCAACTGAAAATGTTACTTTAACAATTGATAGAGATGAATTAGAAAATGTTTTAGGAACACCAAGAATCACAATCAAAGCTACTTCAAGTCAAGCAAATGCAACAGGAACAGTAAACGTTGATTCAAAATTCTGTGAATTTAGTAATGCAGATAGTTCTCTTGAATTAGAAATTGATGATATTGAAGTAATTAATGGAATTGGGGATGAAGAAGATGTTTGGTATCCTTTAGATGAAATTCAAGTTACATTTAATATTGAAAATAGAAAATTAGAAGAAATTGAAGACATGGATTTAATCTGGGGATTATACAATAGAGAAACTAATGAATGGTATGTTGAAGATGAAGAATCTATCTCAAACTTAGATAAGAGAGAAGATACAGAAGTTAGAGTAACTTTCACTTTAGATGAAGATATTGATGAATTCAAGGATGGAGATTATGTTTTATATGCTAAAGTAGTTGGTGTTGTAGATGATGATGAAACAGATTATCATGAAAATGACACTTGTGTTTCAACTTCACAAGATATTACTATTGAAGTAGAAGATTTAGTTATTGCAAGTAATATTAAAGTTCCAACTTCAGTTGCTTGTGGAATGACTGAAACAATTTCAGCAGAAATCTGGAATATTGGAGATTCAGATCAAGATGATGTTTTAATAAGAATTGTAAGTCAAGACTTAGAATTAAATGAAGAATTTGAATTTGATGAAATTGATGCATATGATGACGAGGAAGTAAGTGTAGATTTTACAGTTCCAACAAATCTTCAAGAAGGTGTTTACAAAGTTTATGTTGAAGTAAGAGACGAAGATTATGATTTATTTGAAGCAGATAATGATGAAGAAACTCAATACCTTTTCCCTGTAGAGGTTAAAGGAAACTGCCAAGTTATTCCAAAAGCAACAATCTCACCAACAATCTCTGAAGGTGGAGAAGTGGGTGAAGAATTAGTAATAAAATCAACAATTGTTAACACAGGCTCTGAAACTCAGACATTTTCAATTATAGCACAAGGATATTCAACCTGGGCTGAATTAATTGAACAAGACAAAGAAACAATTGTTTTAGATGCTGGTGCTTCAGAAGTTGTAACATTCACTTTTAATGTAGAAGATGATGCAGAAGGAGAACAATCATTTGATATTGTAGCAACTTCAAATGATGGAAGTGTTTTAACAAAACCAACTGATATAGAAATCCAAGCTTCAAGCTCATTATTTAGTGGCCTTAGTGAAAAAGGATGGGTATTTTGGGCAGTTGTTGTAGCAAATGTGATTGTAGTAATTGCAATCATTGTTGTACTTATTAAAATCCTTGCATCAAAAAGACAAGCTTAATAAATCTTTTTTATTTTTTTAATTTATGTCATTTAAAGAAAACTTTTTATCTTTATTTTATAGATACTATGTCCTAATTCTTTTAGGTTTTGCAATTCCAATTTTTTACAAAATCTTTCTTCCACTAACAATTTATCCAGTTTATTTTATTCTTTCTTTCTTTATAGAGAACATCACAATTCAAGGAAATACAATTCTTTCAACAACTCTTCCAAAAATTCAAATAATAAATTCTTGCATAGCAGTCTCTGCATATTATCTTTTAGTTTTTCTAAATCTTTCAACAAAGGATATTCAAAAAAGAATAAAAATTTTGTTTACATCAGTAATTTCATTACTAATTTTAAATATTTTAAGAATACTTTTCTTAATCTTTATTTTAGCAAAAACACCTTCATATTTTGTCCTAACTCATGAAATATTTTGGTATGCAATAAGCACGCTTTTTGTAGTATTAATCTGGTTTGCTCATGTGAAAATATATAAAATAAAATCTATTCCTATTTACTCTGATTTAAAATATATTTATAATTTAAAATGATAACAACATTAACAAACTTTGTTTTAGAAATAATTGCAAAATTTAATTACTTTGGAATCTTTTTAGGAATGTTTATTGAAAGTTCTTTTATTCCTTTTCCAAGCGAAATAATCTTAATTCCAGCAGGAGCATTAGCTTCTCAAGGACAAATGAATTTCTTTTTAATTTTCTTAATAGCTGTTTTAGGAAGCCTTGCAGGAGCCATAATAAACTACTCTCTCGCACTTTTTTTAGGAAGGAGCATAGTTGAATCACTTGTTTCAAAATATGGCAAAATATTTCTTTTAAATCAAAAAAACCTTGACAAATCAGATAAATATTTTTCAAAACATGGAGAAATAACAACCTTTATAGGAAGATTAATTCCAGGAATAAGGCAATTAATATCTTTGCCAGCAGGATTTAGTAAAATGAACTTCACAAAATTCTTAATCTATACCTCTCTTGGAGCAGGAATCTGGTCTTTTATTTTAATCTTATTTGGTTTTTTCCTTGGAGAAAACTCTTTATTTTTGCAAGAAAATCTTTCATTAATAACTTACTTTATTTCAGCAATATCAATTTTAGTTGTTTTAATTTATATTTATAAAAAAAGAAAAAATTAATTTAATTGTTCATTTATTTTAACAAGTTCTTCTATAATAAATCTTTCAGTTACTTCAATCACTTCACAATCAGAAATAATAAATTCATAACAAGAATCTCCTGTTTGCACAATTTTTGTTTCATTACCTTTTTTAAAATTTATATAAGTATATCTTGGATCACAAGTTGCATTTATATCTCTAACTGTTTTAATGTTTAAGATATCATACATATTAATCATATTTGCTAATGCAATTGTTCCTTTTCCTCCACAGTGCATAATTTCATCAGTATAATTCATTACAATCAAACTTTTTACATTAAGTTCTCCTTCAAAAGGAAAATTATTCTCTAGTTTACTTGGCAAATTCCTAATCCAAATATTATAGATAAGATTCTTACCGTCTTTAACTAAGGGAAATGAAGTATGATAAAATGTAATTTCTCCATCTACATCTCTATCAAAACTTACTCCCCTATATTCAAATGATTTTGCTTGATAAATAAATACAGCTGTTAAAATTGTAGCTATTGTAAAAATTCCTAAACCAATTAAAAAATATTTTAAGATTTCTTCATTTTTCTTTAAACCTTCTTCAGAAGAATGTTTTTTTTCTTGCATTTCACAAACACGCACAGGTTTTTCTTCACCTTGTTTTTCAACTTCAAATGTTTCACAAACTTCTTCTTTGTCTTTCTTTGCTTCTTTTTTATCTGTCTTTTTAGAAGCTTTTTTACTTTCTTTCTTTTTAGGTTTCTTTTCTTCCATATTCTTTTATTGTTTTTTAGTTTTTTAAATTATTCCTTTATATTAAAGATTCTATATAGAAATTCATCAGTGACTTTAGTTAATTCTTTTTCAGGCCCTTCTATAAATACACATCTTCCTTTAGTTGTAATATTTGTTGAATTAGATTCTTTAATAACAATTAGATTATTGTTACAATCTTTTATTGGCAAATCTCCAAGACACTCTGTTCCATTTAAACAAGCTTCTTGAATTCTAAGAGCAATACGATTATTATAACGCGGATTAATATTTCTTTCAATCTCTGCTCTTGCTAATTCATTTACAGAATCAATATAAACAACTTCTTGAGCATATCTTTGAATATTATTAACATCTATTGCAATATCAGGAGTTTCCTCTGGAGAATAAAGAAAAGAAAGATAATAATTTTCTGTTTCTGTTATCCAAAGATTATTTATGCGAATAAATTCATATCCATTGTATTCTACTTTTTTTAAACTTGTGTCTTCATCCTTAACTGCAAAACCATAGCCAAAAACACTAAAAAACATTATTGCAACCAAAACAACACCAATAATTAATTGATTTCTTTTTTGTTTTTTCTCTTGCTCTTTTTTTGAAGTTATTTTTTTCATGTTCTTTTTTAGTTTATGAGTTTAATAAAGCTATCGCTAGAATGTAAAAAATAAAAGAAAAATAAAAAAATAAAATAAGGAAATTTAATCAGTAGTTACTTCCACAGCAGTCGCAGTAGTTGTTGTACCTTCGTATGTCTTACTTGTGTCAACTTCGTTGTTCATCAAGTAATTTACAGCAGCAGTTGTATCTGCAGCAGCATAACCAGCAACAAGCATTGCATGTTTACTAGTTATTGTAGAATCTGCATAACCTTTAATCAAGAACTGTCCAGCTCCGATTTCAGTAGCAGAAGTCCATTCTTCAGTACAATAAGCACCACCAACAAGTGAAGCAGCAGCTGAGTTAATACAACTTCCACCTACAACAATAACATTTTTGTCCTTGTAAGCAGATGTTTCTGTATCCATCACAACTTTACCACCAACATTAGTAGATCCGTCTGTAGTTGCAGATGCTTCAGCAATATAAACTGGTACAGATGATCCGCTTCCAGCATAAATAATCTGCATTTCATCAAGACCACTAGTATCTTTTGCCCAATCAATTCTTGTTGCAAGATCTGATTCAACATATGCTACATAATCATCTCCAGTTCTACCAATTTGTTGTGCAGTAGCACCAGAAAGATCATCAGCTTCAATACCATCATCAGAATCTACACTAAGAGTAATTTGGAAAGAACTTCCACTAGCAATGTTTCCATCAATATCCTCCTCAGTAAAGTTCATATCCCACGAAGTTAAACCACATGTTGTATTTGTTGCAGTATCATCAACTGAAGAATTATATTGGACATTTCCCATATAGATTTCTCCATCTTCTAGAGTGTGTAATTCATCACATGCAGTTGTAGCAGTGTATTGAGTTGTTTCATCTCCAGTATAAAGATCCACATTTGTTGAATTTATCCAAGGCAATTTAAATTGCAATCCTTCAGCAGTATAAACTCTATCTGTATAAACAGAACCACCACTTACAGGCTCAACCTTTACAGTTGCATTTTCACCTTCTTCATTAGCAGCAGTAAGAGTTAATCTTAATCTGCCAACATCTTCATTATCATCTACATCACTGAATACAACAGTTGAACCATCAGCAAGATTTGTCAAAGTAGTTTCATTTTTACCACTGTTATCCTTGATGTTACTTAATTCATAAACATATGATTCTGCATCTCTACTAGAAATCCAAGATGCAACAAAATATGTTTCATTCTCTAAATTAAGATCTACTATTGAGCTTGTTCCATCACCTGTAGAGTTAGTTATCAAATGTTGAGCAGAATCTGCTCCAAGATTTCCTGCTGCAAAAGCATCTTCATCTCCATTTAGATAGAATAAGTCAATTGAGACTTCTCCATCTTCAACATCTGTTGTAACACTTATTGGATCTCCAGTTCCGAAAGTTGTTTTTTCTTTGCTCGGAGAAGTAAATTCACCCATTGTGAATTTTACAGATTCAAATCCAGGCATCACTAAATCACTTTCAGATGTCAAGAACATGTCATCATCAGCTAACCAGTCAAGCCTAATTTCTTCAATATCTGTAGATGAATTTGTGATAACAGCATTTAATTTGTAACCGTCATATTCATCAATCTGGCTTATAGCCTCATTATTGATTTCAACTTCATCACCATCTACAAGCTTTATCTTTCCAGAACCAATACTAAATTCAACTTGTTTAGTTCCCCCAGCATAATCTTGAACAAGAATTTCCTGAACAGCTATATAAGAATCATCTGCAAGTTTGTAAGTATCTCCAGCACTCAAGGCAGTTGTAGGAGTACCGTCAACATTAAATTTAACAGTATTATCACCGATAAATGTTAATCCAACATCATAGGAATCTCCTCCAACATTCATAGTTGTACTTTCACCTTCATTTAAAACAGCACTATTTGCTGAATCAAGTAAGGTAATATCAGTGTCATCTCCACTAACATCTACACTTGAAATATAGTATTCTTTTCCAAGAATCTCTATAAAAGTATTTTCCATCTCACTAAAACTAGCATCTCCTCCTTCTGCAGCATTTGGAGTAAAGTCCAAAGTGTAGTTAAGGATAAGATCGTCTTTAGCTAATTGAATACCTACAGTCGGTGTGTAACTTTCGTACTCTCTATCTCTAAAATGAGTCATTTGCATATTACTTGCCAAACTTAATTTTTGGTCATATTCAAAATTATCATTTTGGTCATTAAGATACTCTTTACTAGCAAGAACTAATGAAAGTTCATCATTGTTAAGAGTAGAGTAAAAATCAGT
Organism: Candidatus Woesearchaeota archaeon; assembly: GCA_964603295.1. Lineage (GTDB taxonomy): Archaea > Nanobdellota > Nanobdellia > Pacearchaeales > GW2011-AR1 > CAZRUG01. The sequence continues at coordinate 57,998 of CAZRUG010000003.1, forward strand.
TACATTATCACCAAGGTTAAATTCATCAGTACTTCTTTTAAGTTGAATTGAATCACCTTCAATAGTAACAGATCCACCAGTAACAGAATCTCCTAAGTCTTCATTAATGTTTGTTGCTGCAGTCCTATCTGTAGTTGCTGCATCACTACCATAAACAATAGCTACATTACCAACACCATCTTCAACAAATGGAGCAGGGTAACTTGCAGCAGCTGCAACACCAGCAGTCATACCAACCATTAATGCACTTGTTACGATTGCTGAGATTTTTTTAAAATTTAATCTCATTTTCTAATTTAATAAACCTCCTTTCAACTCTCTGAATATGAGTTGTCTATGACAACCAGCATCAATGCAGTAGCCATAGGGTAAAACTACGACATTTGATGAGCATGATTTTTTTATTTTTCTCATTTTATTCCCCATTAGATATAACCTGTTGGTTATAATCACATAAACTAATTTTCCTTTAAAAAGCTTACGCTTATAGGTTTTTGTTTATCCTCGAAAAACCCCTGTTTTAGAGGGTTTATTTATAAAGGTTGTGGTATCATTATATTATAATTACACATCTAAAATAAATTAATCAATGGTAACTAATTAATTCTTTGATATATATGGGCGAAAAATTTATATATGTATAAAATATATAATAAATATATATTGTTGAAAATAACATATATTAAAATTGGGCTAAAAAATGGCAAAAAAGAAAGTAAGAGAATTAACAATTGAAGAATCTGAAGGCAGTTTTAAACTCTTTAGAAGAACCAAACAAAAAAGCAAATATGATTTTGAAGGTCTTGCAATGATTAGAAAAGTTCTTTCAAAAGAAAAAGCAAGATTACTTAATGTAATTAAAAATGAAAAACCAGAATCAATTTATGCACTTGCTAAAATACTGAGCAGAGATTTTAAATCAGTAAGTGATGATGTTAAGCTTTTAGAAAGACTTGGATTTATAGAACTTATTTCTGAAAAATCTAAAAAAAGAAAGCGTTTAAGACCAACTATTGTTATTGACACATTGACAATTCATTTTAAGCTCTAGTTTGAGAATACACTACAAATTCAATATCAAATCCTTCTAAACCAGAACTTCCCTTATAACTTGATGTTTTATTTCCTTTTTCTATTTTAAGAATTTCTTCATTATCTTCAATAATTGTCATTTTATATCCTGCATTTGGACGATTTTCTCCCACAGGCCAAGTTTTATCCAAAATTCCCTTAATTGTTTGCTCTAAAACCTCACAACTCTGCCTTCCATCAACACAAACATTGTTATCTGCACAACTTCCAATTAATTCCCTTATCTGCATATTATCTGTTCGAGAACTTGAACAATCACTTGTATAACTCAACATAACTTGTAAAAAACTCTCTGCTTCATAGCTTTCTACAAAATCTTCCTGAGGCTTATTTAATGAAATTCCTAAGAAAATTAATGCTATTACAGCCACAATTACAATTATTATTGCAAATCCAATTATTTCTTCTTGGGCTTTTTTTGATAAAGCCCAAGCTGGCGAAACCTTGCATTTCATGCCCTTGCCCTTTTTATTTAAATATCTGCATCCCATTTTTTGTAATCTATCATAATTTTTGCAATATCACACTGGTCATAATAACCTCCTTCAGAAGCCTTTTTCCAACACAATAGCACAAAATTCTCATATGAATTATTAATTTGCTCTCCTAAAAGATTAATTCTATTGCAATCTGGATAAGTTTCTATTGTGCATTCAACATTTTCTTCTTTAGGATATAATCGCAAAACTTCAATATTTGTTTCCTTGCCCCAAAAAGTATTTACTGAATCAAATTTATATTCATCAATATTTTTCTTTAACATCATTAATTTATCTCCATCTATACAATTTGATATTTGCTCTCCTAAAAATGTTCTTCCACACGACATCTCTGGAGAATTTGCAATTTTCATAGCCAAACCTCGCGCATTTTGCTCTTCAATATTTGTTACAGATTGTTTTATATCTTGAACCTTGAAAACTAAAAAAAACATTCCAACTAAAATAAAAAATATTGTAACTGCAATTAACATAAAAGCCATCTGCTGAATTTTCATCTGAGCTTTTTTCGAAGACAAAAGCGAAGCTTCCAAAATCT
>CAZRUG010000003.1:60227-63229 GCA_964603295.1 Candidatus Woesearchaeota archaeon
TTGTTTTACCATAATACACAACCTCTGTTTTTATCATCTATATCTTCAACAAGATTTTGCATTGAAACCAAGTCAGAAGACTCACTAAATCTATTTGCAGCAGCTTCTAATGAACCAAGATTAACATTTGAATTACAATTAACTCTTGAAATAAATTCTTTTTTGTCTTTGTAAATCTCACAAAGCTGTTCAACTCTTTTCATAATTCTTTTTAATTGACAATCATATAAATCTTTGTCTGTAAAAATTGCAGCATACATTAAACCTGTTTCTTGTTTTCCCAATATGCCTAAACTTGGAAGAATAAAATAATTTCTTCCTGATTCTTTATCCACATATTCTTGTTGATAATTTACATAAATATCACAACCTTCTTCATTAAAACAAACTTTGATTTCATTTCTATTCCCAGTACAATTATCAATTAAGATATTATCTTGAGACAATAATTCTAAATCTTCTTTTATCTCTTCTGGTGCATCCTTAAAACAATATTTTGTATTTGCTGAACTTAAATAAACCAAGTCTGCGACTTTAAATGGAAAATTAAATTGTTTTGAAAATAAGAAGAATTTCTTTCCATCCACAATATCTTCAGAGAAAATGTATTTGTTTGGAAATGAAGCATCTATTCTTGTGTCTGTCCACTCGCCAAAGTTTTTTTGTGATATTGGTAGTGTTTGCATTCCAAAGTTGCCAGCAACAGAACACCTGTTTCTTATTCTTGTTTCAGAAGGCACTGTAAATGAAGTTGTTGAACCTGATTCAAATCCTGTCTCTAAAGGATTTAATAAAACCCCTATTTGTTTTCCTAATTCAGCATCCATTGAAGTTCTTTCAAGAGAAATTAATTTTGTTACTCCATAAATTGTTAAAAATAAAATAAAAGCTCCGACGATGATTGCAAAAAGCCATGCAAATGAAACTTCAAATCCTTTTTTGTTCATCTTTCTTGAATTGTGACTAATGCATCACCAATATCTTTTTTTAAAATCATGCTCGCTTTTCCTCGAGAAACTTTGATACAATAGGGATTATTATTCTCCAATGTTTTTTCTAAATCAATATGTCTAATTTCAACTGAACTTTGATCTGCTGAATCTCGAGGATAAAAATAAACTTTGTCATCTGGGTCGCCCCTTAATTCACGATATAAATTATTCCATTCTCCTTCAGCAGGAGATTCTAAATCAGCAATGCAAATATATTCCATTCCAGAAGGAATTTGATATGTCACAGGTGTTGATGCCTGAGTTGCTTTCCATGCCTTGTCTATGTCATTTTGAAAATCATTTTGAAAAGAAAGCACCTTTGTTGTATCCATAAAACCTAAGAATTTAGCAATCACATAAAAACCAAAAGCCAAGAAAATAACAATCAATATTATTGAAAAAATCATTCCAAAAGATAATTTAGTTTGCCCTCTTTTCATAGATGTTTAAAGAAATTATGTCTTATAAATTTAATTAATATTGTAAAGGTCTTACAACAATACTACATTCATCTGGAAGTGGTTGGCTTCCAAAGCTGTCTTGACATTTTATGTAAAAGTTTTTGTTTGTTTCCCAATCTGTATAATGACCTGTTTCACCAAATGCAGTCATTGGCAAGCCGTCTTCAAATAAGTAGTTGCAGTTGTTTGTATCATAGACACAAGTTGCATTTTCATTTGTTATAATTTTTAGGTATTCTCCTTCATTGTAGGCTCTTACAACTTCTGGTGCTTCAGAGTCAGAGTCAATTGTAAATTGTATTTGTGTTGTGTCTGTGTTTCCACCCAAGTCAGTACATTTTATGTAGTATTCATAATCTCCTTCAACTAACCATAAGTCCTGTGCATGAGTGTGCGAACTTGAGCCCTCTGGGTATAAGAACGCAACATAATCATCTTCCTCACCTGTTGTACTGTAAGAACAAGTTGAATCTCCTTCTTTGTATCCAGCATTTGTTTCAACTTCTAAAGTTACTTTTACACTTTCTGTTGAATCTTTAACTGTTGTTCCATTTGGCTCTGCAGAATCAATAACTAAAGGTTGTGTTCCCATAATTTTGTAAATATATGGTTGAGACATTTGGTTTCTGTCTCCTTCTTCAGCTCCTGGTTTGTCAATACATCTGAAATAGAATGTATTTTCTTTTTTGTCCTTGATTCCATTTAATGTTGTTTTACATTCATATAACATATCTGCACTCATTTGTATTGGGTTCAAGACACATTCAAATTTTTCAGTCATTTCTTCATAATTTTGATTTAAGTGACTCCATTTACACTCTGCTGGTTCATTTAAGTAAATTGAAGTTTCTAATGTGCTTTGGTTGTATCTTATTGGTGCTTCATTAACTGGATTAGTTCTTTGAACTAATGGAGGTGTTGTGTCTGGGCTGTCATCGACACAATACCTGAATACAAAATTTGCTGTGTTTGAGTTACCATTTGCATCTTGACATTTTACATAAACTTGGAATTCACCACCATTTTCCAAAGTAATGTTTTGAGATTTTAATGAATCAGGACCAGGCAAAGCCATTGTTTGAGTGTGGTTGTAAGCATATGTGTTTTTGCCTCCAAAATAATAAGACATATTCTCAAATCCTCTTTGCTGTTTATAATCTATTTTACATTGAGAAGGTTCATCAGTTGTAATTCCAAATGAAAATGGTGTAAAAGGAGGAATACAATTATCTCTTGAATCTTGGTATTCAATAATTACTCCTCTATCTGGAGGTGAAATTGCTCCATCTGGAGTGTATTCATAATCATCACTTGCTAAAGCATCATCCCACGGTTCTATAATAGGATATGCTGCATCATTTGGTTCAATCCAAACACAGATTTCTTCATTTGTTCCCTTGTTTTCTAATTCACATGCTTGACCCAAGCTTTTACATTGATATTCTGTACACGGAACTCCACCTGGTTGATTATTACATAATCCACAATTATCTCCTCCTGTTTGAGGTTGCCAAGGTTTACAATCAACTTGAACTGTTTCATATTTATA
>CAZRUG010000004.1:0-20176 GCA_964603295.1 Candidatus Woesearchaeota archaeon
TTCTTTATGCAAAGTTTACAAGCACCGATAAGATGGCTTAAAAAAGTCCTTTCTTAAAAACACCCTTATCTTTAATCACAAAACCCATTTCTTTTTCAGGCAAACTTCTATGCTTTAATAAAAAAGCACTTCTCTTTCCATGATTATTCTTTAACTCAATAATACACTTACTCCAATATTTCATTAAATCACCACCAACAATATTTGTGCATCTTTCAACACCATTTTGCAAATCTTCTTTAGACAAAAAACCAGAATAAACTTGATTAGTTATAACAATTGGCAATTCCTCTCTTCGAGCCAATTCAGAAAGATTCTTCATTTGTCCAGCAACATCTCGATTAATATTTCTTATTTTTTCATCATCTTTCTCCTTAACAGCACCACCCAATTCAAGGCGATAAAGCATTGCCATTCCATCAATTACAACTAAACTAATATGTTCTTTCTTAATCTTTGAAGACAAATCAGACAAAACATTGCATTGATCTAAAAAATTTCCTGGCTCAATTAATAAAACATTTTTCAAAAATTCTTCATAACCTTCTCCAACAATTTGCTTAACTCTCTCCACAGAAAATCCTCCTTCAGTATCAACAAACATAACTTTATTTCCTTTTTTTGCTTGACTGCATGCAACCAAAATCCCAAGATTAGTCTTTCCACAACCAGGTGGACCAGCAATCATTGTAATAATTCCTTTTTCATACCCTCCATCTAAGAATTTATTTAAATCAAAACTTCCTGTTGAAATTCTCTGAATTTTTTTATTTTTCATAAAAATAAATAGTGTGTTTCTTTAATAAGATTATTGTAATTTACTTAAATCTAATCTGTAATAATTGTTGACAGCAGAAACAGAAATTCCTGCATTCATTGCAATCTCTGTTCTTGGAACACCATTTCTAATTAAACATCTAACTAATTTAACAAGATTTCTATTCGGAGGTTTTCTTCCAGGATTTTCTTTCTGAGGAATTGCCTCATCTATTTCACCATTTCTAACAAGACTTCTATACAAACCAGAATCTTCCTGACTTAATTCAAATCTTGACAAACTATGCAATTCTGGATGTTTTAAATAATAATCCAAAGGACTTGAATAATTATTTCGGTATTGGTTTTTTTGTTGCATGACTTCCTTCCCCCATTAATTTCTCAAACAAATCTCTTTCTGAATCTGTTAAATACTTTTTTCCAAAATCTCTCTTTTGCTCTTGCTCAGCAAGATAATCCTCAATACAAATATTTCTGACCTTTCCATTGCTCTTCTCTTTATCTCTTAGCACTCTTTTATTTAATGCAGACCCTCCTTCCAACATACTTGGCTTCTTAGAAGTATCATTCCCTCCTAAAGAAGAAAAACTGCCAAAATCCCTCCAATAACTAGAAATAACTAAATTTGCATCTTCAAGATATCCAAGAGATTTTAATTCATTATACAAGGAGGGGTCATTTTTCATTAAAGCATCTAAAGTTCGATAACCTAATTTATCAATATATTCTTCTAAGAAATCCAAAGGATCTCCATCTTTTTTATTATATACCACAAAAAATCAAAGAAATTTTTATTAATAAGTATTTCTATACTATTTCAATTTAGAAAAATCAGAATTAAGAGAATCCAATTCTTTTACAACAAGAGCAACAGCATCTTTCAAAGCTTTTTTTGCATCCTTGCCTTTAGTCATAATCTTTAAAACAGGGTTTTTTGTTGGATGCTCTCTTCTCCAAGCAGCAAATTCAACAGAAGAATCTCTATGAAGATAATTCCTCAAAACTTCAACAATAGTTACATTATCTACTTCGACTTCAATATCATTTTTTTCTTGTTTTAGAATATTCATTTCCATGATAAAAAAGAACAATTTTGCTTTATAAAGGTTTTTATTTATTTTCCAAAAATAAGTTTATTCATTTCATCCCGAGATAATTCCTTTTTATCCTTATAATTTGTTTTTTCTTTGTTTGGTGCTTGTTTATCAATTTCTCTTTTAATTGTATCTAATCGCTCTTGTCTTCTTTTTTCTTCATCAGAATTTTTCTCATAATAATCTTCTTCAGAAGAACTTTCCTCTTCAACCCCAGTATAGCGGATATCATTAAACTTAAAAGGAGATTCTTCAATCTCATATTTCTTTCTACCTTTCAAATTAATTAATCTTTTTATATCTGAAATTTTAACCATCTTTGTACTAACAGGATCAAACTCAGCATCATCTTTTGAAAAAACCTCTGCCTTTTCATCAAAATCTGAATCATCAACAGGAATCACTGCCTTTGACCTATCCTTTAAAATTCTAATCTTCAAAAAAGCCTCTAACTTATTTATTAAACGATAATCATTTTCAGGAACAATTCCTTTTTCAGCCATTTTAATCGCCATCTCAGGTTCATTAATTGCTTTTGCTAATTGTTCAGAAGTAATTTTCATTGACCTACGAGCACGCATAATTATCCAGTGAAAATTAGTGGCCAGATCGTCTCTCTTCTTAGTTTCCTTAGGCAACTTTCTTTGAAAATTCTTATTAATCAAATCTTTTAAAGTAACATCTTCTTGGGTAGTATCTCCTTTTCTTTTTTCAGATTGCATTTTCTCAAAATTTTGAACAGACTTTCTAAAACTCACACCATCTGCCTTTGAAGCAGTAACTTGCAAATTAGTCGGCCTTTTAACAATCATCCAATCATTTTCATTTGCACAAGCTTCACAAGCACTTACAATACCTTTTGAAGAAATTGCATCATAAATTCTTGCACGATTTCTAGTAATACCACAAACAGAACATTCTTCCATGCCAAAAAAAAGAGCCCAATCTTTTTAAGGATTTATATTGTGAAAGAGTTATTTTCCAAAATAAACTGCATTAAAATTCTCTTCTTTTGAACATTCAAAAACAACATTATAATTCTTTGTTCTTCATTGTAAGCAGGAACAACTATTGACAATTTCATTTTAAATAAGTCTCAATATCTTCAAAATTATTAATCTCTGTTAAAACATGCTCTTCGTCAATAATAATTGAGGGAAGTTCTTCAACACCATATTTATCCAAGAGCAATTCAATTGAAAGTAAATCATTATCTCCTGCAATAGGAATTAAAATTACATTATCTCTATATTCTTCTTTTATTTCTCCAAGTAAATTTGAAAAAAATCTTTGTTTTGCTTTTTCCTCTAAAGAAGGTTCATCATATTTGTAAACATAAACAATTGTATGAAAATTATCTCCACAAGCTTCTTTAGTCTTAATACTATTCATCCAAAGCAAAGCCCTAAGCAAATCATATTTTTTATGTTCTTCAACAATATCTTGATTCAAACGACTTGCTCTTTCATATTTTTCAATCTTCAAGGCTTGTTCATAAATTCTATTTGCAAAGTCAATATTTCCTTGAACCATTAAACTACAATTCAAATCACCCACAACATCAAAAGCATATTCTTGTGCCTGTTGGTCTAACAACTCAATATTAGATTGCTCATACATATCTTGAATATTACTAATTCTACTTGACTCAAGAGCATAACCAAAAAAAATTCCAATATTAAATACAACTAAAGTTATAATCAACGCATACAAGAACATTAATTTTTGCGATTTTGCCATTTTATCTCCAATTAGCTCCTCCCTTAAAAAAATAATACAAAGCTGATATCATAATAAAAGGGTATATTGCTAAGTAAAAGATAAAATAGAAAACCATATTAAAAAAGTTTTGCTTTGCCAAAACACTTTCTTTTAAAATATAAAGTGCTATTAATGTGAATGCAACTCCTGCAAAAAACAATATAACTCCTAAATAATTTAAAAAACTCGGAGTAATCATAAATTGATTCATTGTAACTAAAGGAGTTCCAACTGCAACAGAATATTGAACAAAAATATAATTTGTAATAAAACGAGAAATGGTTAAATAAAAAAAGATACTTAATCCAACTAAACCTAAAAATAATTGTAATACAAAAAAAGGCAAAATAAAAAATCCAAGCATTCCTCTTCTGCCAAGATATCTTTTATATTTATTGATACATTGCAACCCTCCAATATTCCATCTTCTTCTTTGCTTATACCATACTTTTAATTTATCTGGAACAGTTGTTGTTGCTCTTGTAGCCAAACACATTCTTCTCTGATAACCTTCAAAAGCCAAATGCCAAGTTGCCTCAATATCTTCAGTCATATTATTCATATCAAATCCATTCATTTTATCTAAAACAGATTTTCTATACAATGCTAAAGGACCTGGAGTAACATAAATAGCATCTACATAATCTAATAATTTTCTAGTAAAAGCAATCATATTATATTCAATAGCTTGAAGTTTTTCAATAAATTTATTTTTATTTCTTGGAACAAAAACACAAGTTACTGCGCCTGTTTGAGGATCATCAAAAAAACCTATCATCTTACCAATCGCATCTTTTTCAGGATAAGAATCTGCATCAACAACACCAAATATTTCAGAACTAACTTTTTTTAAACCAAAATTTAAAGCTCCTGCCTTACTTCCTTCATTTTCTTTAGTATATGCTCTGACAATCTTATATTCTTTTTCTAATTCTTTTGCAATTCTAAATGTATTATCTTTAGAACCATCATCTACAACTATAATTTCCTTTAATCCAGGATAATCACTTTTAACTAATTGCTCAACAGTATCTCTAATTGTCTTTTCTTCATTATAAGCAGGAACAACAACTGAAACACTATATTCTCTCTTAGGCTTAGGATAACTAAAAATCTCTTTTCTATTTCTAAAATAAAGAAGAAGGAACAAACTAAGAAAATAAATTGATACAAACATATACCCTAGATAAATAATCGGTAAAATATCCATAAATATCACCAGACTCAAGCTCTTTTAAAGTTATTCTTTAAAGGGATTTCCACCCTCATTTACATTAAAATAATCATAAAACTCATCACTTAAAGTAATCTCATTTGTATGCCCCATTTTTTTTCTTTTAATCAAACCCAATTCATCAAATTTCTTAATATGGTCATAAGACTTATTTCCACGAATCTTAATTATAACAGATTGCTTAATTGGTTGCTTATATGCAATAATCGCCAAAGTCTCTTGCTCTGCCTTTGAAAATTCAGCAGAACCAGTTGCAAGTTTATTCACAACCCACATATACTCTTGCTTCACATCCATTTTCCACATATTATTTTTCTCAACAATCTCAATTGCATATTCTTCAGAATCATATTTTTCCTTAAGTTTTGAAATTAATTCACCAATAACAATAGGATTTAAATCAGTTAAAGAAATAATTTCTTGCATATTCAAAAACCTACCAGAAACAAAAAACACAGCTTCCAAAAGCCTCATATTTTCTTTTTCTTTTGCATCATCAATCTCATCAATTGTCTTTGAAGATATTCCTTCTTTTACCATAAGATATTTAGTCCAAGTTAGTTTAAAAATTTTATACATAAACATTTAAATTAAAATCCATGATTAATCTATGAAAAATGGGACAAAAAGGGTTTTAATTGGAAAACTATTTTTGTTTTAGGGAATCTTTGCAATAATTAATGCAATAATTTATTCTCAACCCCACATATTCTTTGGTTTTGTTATCCAGGATTAATTTTAATTGGTTTAGGAATATTAAAAGAAAATGCAAGACTTGTAAAAAGCCAATTAAATATTTTATTTATCCTGCATTTGGTCTGGATATTTGATTTTTTTCTTATTTAATCCTCAGAAATTCACTTTTAGGAATAGTAGATTACTTTTTTGTTCAAGGAAATATTCTCCCAAAAATTATAACACTTCAACATTTATTTACAATTCCAATTTCAATTTATGCTCTAAAGAATATTAAACCCAACAAAAAATCTTCTTTAACAATCAGTTATATACAAGTAATCTCCATTTTCTTTTTAGCAAGAGTTTTTACAAATATTCAACAAAATGTAAATTGGATTTATCATACAAGCATTGATTTAATAATTCCTTTTTATCCAATAATGTGGTTTGTAATAATTTTTGCCCTTATTTATATAACATATTTAACAATGAATGCAATCTTTCCAAGTAAACAAAAATCTTATAACTAAAAATTTATATCAAGATTTATGATTAAACGATTTTCAAAGTTCTGTTTTGTTGGAGGAACAACTGCTCTAATAGACTTAGTTCTATTTAATATAATTTATTCATTTGGAGTTTTATTCATAATAGCGCGTTCAGCGTCGATTGTTTTAGCAGTAATTTACAATTTCACAATGAATAGAAATTTCACATTTCACGCAAACAATGAATGTATAAATAAACAATTTCCAAAACACATTACTATTCACACTCTTGCATTAATTGCAAATGTATCTTTGAGTACTTTAATTCACACACTTTATGGGAATGGTTATTTAATTGCAAACATTGCAGCAATCTCAGGAATCTTAGTTGGGTTACCAATTAGTTTTTTTGGAGCAATGAAGTGGACATTTAAATGTAAGAATTAATCTAATTTAAATCTTAACAAAGCACCAATACCTTTTTGAGTTACATTCAAAAACTGCTGACCTTCATCAGTTTCTGTAGAAACAACTTCAATTGTGGATCCAATTTCTTCAGCCTTTGTCTTTAATTCTTTAACAAGAGATTTATCTGCTTTTTTAGAGAAAATCAAAACATCAACAGCCCCATATTGCAAAGCTTTTCTTACATTTTCTTCTTGATAAACAGCCATTCCTGGATTTTGTCCAAGTGTTTCAAAAAATTTATCTAATAAATTTTTCTCATAAATAATTTCTTGATTTGCCAATATTTCATCTGATTTTTCAACCAACTCATTTAAACCAGATTCAGAAGTATCACCTAAATCAATTCTACCCAAAACTTTTTCTTGTAATTGAGTTGTTAAATATTCACCTTCAACAAATTCATCTTTTGTTGGAACAGGTCCTCCAATTAAAATTCCTTTTAATCTCGGATCTTCAAAAAAAGCAGCTTTTGCTTCTTCAGCAATTCTCTTATAAAAATCTTTAGTTAAACCTTCTGTAATTCTATGAAATCTCTGTGAAGACTGACCTCCGGCCCGAACCTTTGAAGGAACACCAGAAGTTAATTTTTGAATCATATAAACCCTTTTACCCTCGAGCATTCCAATAGTAGCTTCTTTTCTATCCATAACAATTAATCCATAAACTTCATCAACACTAGTCTGTTCTCTAAGAGGTTCTAAAACAAATTCTTTATCACAACGATACAAACGAACATTTAATGGTTCTGGAGGTTCAATTGCAAACAACTGAATATCATCTTGGCCTTCAACTTCGGAAATATTTCCACTAAAAATTGCAAGCCCATTATCAGGTGTTTTCTTAAAATCTTTCAAAAATCTAACAATTTTTTCCAAAGCTTCTGTAACATTTTTCCGAGTTGAAGTTGATTTAATATTTTTTGCAGTTGATTTTTCTGCTTCCAATTGTTTTTGAACTGAATTTGGATCATAACCTGCTGAAATATAAACAGTTATCAACTCAGTATGCCTTCCTCTATAGTTTTCCAACTGCTTAATCATTTCTTCTAATTCTTGTTTATTAATTGCCATAAAAAAAGAAATATTCAGGGGTTTATAAGATTAAGGTTGTTTAAAAATAGATTGAACAATTCTAATTTTCCTTAAATCTTCAGATTGATAAAGAATTGGTAAAAGATAATCACAACCCCTTGCTCCTGGGAGAACTTTGCCCTCTGAAAAATGCTCATCTTCAAGCCCTTTTGTTCTTAAATAAAAATGTTTAAAATCCTCATTATCAAAAAGTAAAATGCCTTCAATTTCTTTATTACCTCCATTAGTTCCAATCGATATTTCTGCCAAGTCATTATTGTGCCTAGAAATAACATTTCTTAAAAAACCAAATATCTCTTCTTCTGATCGCTCATCACTTACTAAAAATTTAAATCTATCATAGATTGTTCCATTTTTAGATCCATTATACATACCTTAAAAATTCAAATCCCATTTATAAAAATTTATATTCAAAATTTCTTAGAATAAATCAAATAATGAACATCTCTCCAAGGAACACTTTCTGCCCCAACATAAACAATTCCATTTTGCAAATCTAATCCAGTATAAACTCCACGATAATTTTGATTCCCATTAACAACTAAAACTCTTTCCCTACCTAATTTCTGCAAAATTAAAACTAATCCCCTAACATCCCCATTAATATCCAAACATTCTCTTGTTTTCATAAATCACCTCAAGAAAAATCTTTTAAAAAAGTTTCTAATCCAAGACAAAACATCTAAACCACAGACCCCCCATACCTGCACAAAACTCTTTGACAATTATTTACATAAAAATATTCTGCATCACCCTTAAACGCCATCAACATTCCTTCAAGAACAGAAACATCTTCATTAGTAACTCTTCCCCACTCAGAATCAAAAGACAAGATTGTAGAAAATTTCTCTAAAGGATTATCAAGCAAATTAACAGGAACATAATCTTCATCACGCATAAAAATAAAGAGAATCAATATTTATAAAAATTATTGTGTTTGATTAAACAAGTTTATGACAAGAAACCAAATCCTCTTTAAAATCAACTAAGTCTTCAGGAATATCAATTCCAGAAATTTCATCTCTTAGACTAATTCCTTTTTCTTTTTTTGTTTTCCAAACCAAACTATTAAAATCAGAAATTTTTTTAACTAAACTTAAATCAGAATTAATCTTACTTGATTTTGGAAATTCAGCTTTTAGCAAATCAATTCCTTTTTCATTTGCAATCAAACTTGTTGCTTGTGGAATTACTGGATAAACTAAATGTAAAAACCTTTCAAGAATAAAATGCAATGTATATTTTGCAGAATCACTTTGTTCTTTACTAAAATTATCTTCTTGATTATAAGCTCTTGCCTTAATTAATTCAATATAATGTGATGCGAAAATTTCCCAAAGAAAATACCTTAGATTAGTCATTGGACGATAAAAATCATAAACTTTGTAACTAGCATCAGCTTCATCAGTTAATTGTTCAATAAAATCAATAAATAATTTATCTAAATTAGTTAATTTCTTTTTATCAAAATCTGGTCTATCAAACATCATAACAAATTTAGAGACATTTAGTAATTTATTCAAAGTTTTTAATTCTGCTTTAATCCTATCTTTAGAACATCTTAAATCTGTTTTAGCCAAATCTCCTTCTGTTGCAGCCCAGAGCCTAAAAGCTTCAGCACCATAATCTTTAATTAAATCTTGTGGATTAATAACATTCCCAAGACTCTTTGACATTTTAATTCCATTGTCATCTAAAATATGTTGGTGAATCCAAACATTTTCAAAAGGCATTTTATCTGTCTCCAGATAGCCCCTTAAAATAGAATAATACAACCAAGTTCGAACAATTTCTTTGCCTTGAGGCCTTAAACTCATTGGATAAGCTTTATCAAAAATACTTTTATCAGAGGCATAACCTAAAACATTTAAATAAGAAATTGAGGAATCAAACCAAGTATCAAAAACCCTAATATCTCCATTCCAATCTAAATCAGAAAAATCTTCAATCATTCCTAATTTCTTACCTTCACTCCAAACTTCTGAATTCTTAGGAACATCTTGTTCCCAAGGACGATAATATTTTTCTGCAGGCGGAACAGCATAAAGTTTTTCTCCTTTAGAATTTTCAGCACACCACAAAGGAACTTCAGTTGAATAAAATCTTCTTCGAGAAAGTGGCCAATCAATTGAAATTGAATCAATCCAGTCATTTAAAATTTTCCTAGCTTCAGGAGGATGAAAATCAATTTCAGAAGAAAGCTTTTTCAAATCATCTTTAAATTCTAGTTGCTTAAGATAATATTCTGGCATTTCAATAAATTCAATCTCTGTTTTTGATCTTTCTGAGATGGGAGTTCTATGCATAACTTTTTCTTGTTTAACCAATAAATCTTTTTTCTTTAATTCTTCAAGAATCTTCTCTCTTGCTTCCTTAACCTTCAAACCTTCCAGAAAACCAGCATTTTCATTCATTTTTCCCCTAATATCAATTGCAATAACAGGTTCTAATTTTTGTTCTCTAAAAAAATGAATATCTGTTAAGTCTCCTGCAGAGCACATCATAACTAAACCAGTCCTCTTGTCAATTTGTGCAAAAGGATGAGCTTTAATTGGAATTTCTTTTTCAAACAAAGGACTAATTGCAGTTTTTCCTTTGAGATGCTTGTATCTTTTATCTTCAGGATTATAAATAACCATTCCACATGTACAAATTAATTCAGGTCGTGTTGTTCCAATAACAATTTCTTCGCCAGTTTCCTTAACCCTCCACTTAACATCATTAAACCAAGTTTCTTTCTCAACATAGTCAATTTCTGAATCTGCAATTGTTGTCTGCAATTTTGTATCCCAATTATTTATTCTAACATCTTCATAAACCAAACCTTTCTTAAACAAATCAATAAAAGTCTTTTGAGTTAAAGCCCTATAAGAATCATCATCAGTAAAATAAACACTTCCAATTTCATCAGTCTTTTCATAAGAATTAAATGAAATTCCGAGTTTAGCAAAACTATCTGTAGATGCCAAAGAAGTTTCTTCTAAAAGTTTTTTGCAACAATCTAAAAATTCTTTTCTACTAACCTTAAATGGGGAAACTTTAAATTTCTTTTCAGCACCAACCTCTATAGGCAATCCATTTCTATCCAAACCAAGAGGAAACAAAACTTCAAAACCCTTCATCCGCCAATAACGAGCAAAAAAATCTTGATAAGCATAAGTTGTTGCATGCCCAATATGAATGGGTGCATTAATATATGGTGGCGGAGTATCAATTGAATAGATTTTTTTCTTTGTTTTTGAATTGAATTTAAATTGGTTTGAATTTTTCCATTCCTCAACAATCGGTGCTTCAACTTCAGGACCCCAATTTTTTATATTTTTTAAATCCATAACAAACCCAACAAAACCCTAATTATAAACTTTTTTATAAGAAAACATTTTTATACTCTTCATATTTCTATTAAACATGGCAGGCGAAGGAGTAAATCTTCCAGGTGCATTTGGTGGACTTGTAAGATACAACGAAGAATACGATAGTAAAATAAATTTAAAACCAAGTCATATAATCTTATTTGTAATTTTAATTATGGCTTTCAGAGTTTTACTTCCTTTCTTTATCTAAAATGTTTCCAGGCGGCATGAATCCAAAAAAAATGCAAGGCATGATGAAACAATTGGGAATTTCTCAACAAGAAGTAGACACTGAAAAAGTTATTATTGAAAAAACAGACGGAAACAAGATAATTATTGAACCTGCTTCTGTGCAAAAAATCAAAATGCAAGGACAAGAAACTTTTCAAATTTCTGGAGAAATAAGAGAAGAATCTGCAGAAGTTGGAATCTCAGAAGAAGATATTAAAACAGTAATTAAAAAAACAGGATGCTCTAAAAAACAAGCAAAAGAAGCTCTTGAAAAAACAGGTGATTTAGCTGAAGCAATTATGGAACTAAGTTAACTTTTCCTACTTAACAGTTAAATATAAAAACCCTTCCTGACTTATAAGAATTAGTTTTATTTAGAGGAAATAATGGAAGACATAATTCAGGAAAAAATTAGCGCAGATCATTTACTTTATGTTAGTTTGAAATATACAAAAACATGTGATGTAATTCTTAATTTGATTTCAAGATGGCAAAAAATGATTGACACAAGTATTGAAGCTTTACTTGAAAATGCTTATTCTAAGAAAAAAATATCAGAAATTCCTCAAAGCCCTGTTGGAAAAATAAATGTTGCAAAAAAATTAATGAAAAAAGATGAAAACTTTCTTGAAATCTTAGAATTACAAGA
This sequence comes from Candidatus Woesearchaeota archaeon, assembly GCA_964603295.1. Taxonomy (GTDB): domain Archaea; phylum Nanobdellota; class Nanobdellia; order Pacearchaeales; family GW2011-AR1; genus CAZRUG01. The sequence goes on from CAZRUG010000004.1 coordinate 11,825, forward strand.
GATGTTTAAAAAAATAAGAGAACTAAGATGTGAAAGAGTTGGCGAATTTAGAAAAAATGTTGCACTCAAAGTCAAATACAAGGGTGAAGAGGTTGTTATTAATCTTGAGAAGCTAAAAGAGTATGCTGACAAATTGGAAAAGTTTATAAGTTCTACTAAGCACTTTCTTACATCTAAATAGAGATTCTCTAAAAGAGATAAAATGTCAAAAGTAATCGTTATTACCTCAGGTAAAGGAGGTGTAGGAAAAACAACCACTGCAATAAACTTAGGGGCTGCTATGAACTATTTAGGTGTAGATGTTCTAATCATTGACGGAAACTTATCAACACCAAACATTGGTCTTCACCTAAATTCTCCAGAAGTCCCAATTAGTTTAAATCATGTTCTAAGAAAAGAAGCAGAACTTTTTGAAGCAATTTATGAACATCCTTCTGGAATAAAAATAATGCCAGCATCATTATCAATTAATGAATCAAAAAGAATTAATCATGATAAACTTTCTGACATAAAAAAACAACTAATTGAACTCTCTGAATATGTTATTGTGGATTGTGCAGCAGGTTTAGGTAAAGAAGCAATGGCTTCAATAAATATGGCAGATGAATTAATAATTGTGACAAATCCAGAAATGCCTGCAATTACAGATGCATTAAAAACAATTAAAACAGCAGAACAAGAAAATAAAAAAATCAAGGGAGTAATAGTTACAAGAGTAAAGAAAAATCAAATTGAGATGCAACCAGAGATTGTAAAAGAAATGCTTGAAATTCCAATATTGGGAATGGTTCCCGAAGATGTTTATATTTCAAAAGCATTGAATTCAAAAGATGCAATAATCCATGTTTATCCAAAAAGCAAAGCCTCTCGAGCATACAAAGAAATTGCATCAAGAATCACCGGAATCCCCTATGACTCAGACACAGACAAAGAATCTATTTTTGAAAAAATCGCAAAAGCTTTTGGAAAAAACTGAATATATAATCAAAGACAATAATCAGTATAAATAATTTCTAAATTAAGGGCTTAATTTACACTCCAACCAACTTCAGAATCTTTATCTGGATTAACTAAAATAACTTTTTCATATTCTTTGTCAGAAGAAGCTAAAAGCATTCCTTGAGATTCAACACCACGCATTTTACGAGGAGCAAGATTTACAATCACAACAATTTTTTTATCAACAAGTTCTTTTTTAGAATAATACTGCTTAATTCCTGCACAAATTGTTCTCTCTCCAATTTCATCACTCAAATCAACTTTTAACTTCCAAAGCTTATCAGCACCTTCAATTTCTTCAACTTCTTTAATCTTGCCAACTCTTAAATCAAGTTTTGCAAAATCTGGATATTCAATTTCTGGTTTCATTTTCTATAATCTCCCATATGAGACAAAGGTTTTACTTAATTTTTTAATTCTTTCTTGTCCATATTGTTCTTTTGTAATTCTATCTCCTTTTCTAGTAATATAAACAATGTCTGGAAGAGGCAACTCCCTTTCCAAAATATCTCTATTCATAAAGAACAAAAGAAAAAATCATTTATAAGAATTTATGTTATTAAATTACTTGAATTAAAGCACGGATAATTAAAAAAGCTCCTACAGAGAGAATTATTATTTTTAATAAGTCAAGAACAAAATCAATAGGATCATTTTTTAACCTCTTTATATCTGCTTTAATATCAATAAGTTGTTCATGTATTTTAAGCTTTTCGTGTAGTCTTTTATTTTCTTTATTTAATTTTATAAGCTCTTCTTTAATCTCATTTGTTCTTTTATAGATAACCCAAATAACTCCCACTAGAATAAAAAAAGAAAATAAAATAACATCAAACCCACTAAAATCTTCAGTAGTCGCTCCAAACAGAATAACAACAAATGTTGACAAAAATAAACCAACAAGAAGTATCAACCATTCATTTGATTTAATCATAAGTTTTACAATTAGAAATCATTTATAAAAATTTATATTCTATTCAATCCTCTTAAATAAATACTCACCTTTTTTAATTTTATCTCCACTAAACTGCTTTTTAATTTTTTCAGCTGATTCTGGAATAAAAGGCAAAAGCAAATCTGCAACAAATCTTATCCCCTCAACAAGATTGTATAATACTGCCTTCTTAAAATCTTCTTCATGAATTTCCCAAGGTTTTTCAGCTTGTGCATAACCATTAAGAATGTCGACCACCTCGAAAATTTTATTTAATGATTTATCAAATTCAAAATTACTAATTAATTGATTTATCTCTTCAATCATTTTATCTTTGGGCAAAGGAGATTTCCAAGATTCATTTTTCTTAAATCCATACTTCTCACACAACCCAGCAACACGAGAAACAAGATTTCCTAATTTATTCACAAGCTCTCCATTGTGCCTATCAATTAATTCTTGCTCTGAAAAATTTCCATCATCTCCAAAAGGAGCATTTCGCAACAAAAAGTAACGTGCAGAATCAACTCCTGCAATTGAAACAAGTTTATCAATACCAACAACATTACCTAAACTCTTTGACATTTTATGCCCATCAATTGTCCAAAAACCATGAACAGCCAAGGTCTTAGGCAAATCAATTCCAGCAGACATTAACATAGCAGGCCAATAAACAGCATGAAACCAAAAAATATCTTTACCAATTAAATGAACATCAGCAGGCCAAAAATTCTCATTACCTTTTTCACGAGTAGCAGAATAATAATTCAATAAAGCATCAAACCAAACATAAGCAATATGCTTTTCATCAAACGGCAATTTAATTCCCCAATCAAAACTTGTTCTTGAAATACTTAAATCATTCAAACCTTCCTTAACCCTATTAACAATTTCCTTAGTTCTATAAAAAGGAACAATAAAACCAGAGTCATATAATTTCAAAAGTTCATCTTGATATTTTGATAATTTAAAAAAATAACTTTTCTCCTTCATTTTATCAACTTTCTTTTTATGAATTGGACAACAACTATCTTCTAAATCTTTTTCAGTTAAATAAGCCTCACAACCAACACAATAATAACCTTCATATTCCCCAAGATAAATATCTCCTTTATCATAAACCTTTTGAAGAACTTCTTGAACAACTTTTTCATGGTCTTCATCAGTTGTCCGAATAAAACGATTATAATCAATATTTAATTTTTTCCAATCTTCTTTATATTTTGGAATTAACTCATCAACAAATTCTTTTGGTGTTTTTCCTTTAGATTCAGCAGTTTCTTGAATTTTCTTTCCATGCTCATCTGTTCCAGTTAAGAAAAAAACTTTCTTACCTTTAATCTTATTCCATCTTGCAAGAACATCAGCAATAATTGTTGTATATGCATGACCTAAATGAGGAACATCATTTGGATAATAAATTGGTGTTGTAACATAAAACTTTTTCATATAAAATCAAGAACTAAAGACTATAAAAAATTAACTAAGCAACCTATCTACATAATCATCCAATGAATGAAATCTGGATTCTCTTTCTCTTAAATTTGGGTCTCTTACTAAATTTACATTTAAACCAGCAAAAGCATTTGAACTAAATGAAAAAGGCGAGAGAATAGAATAAAAATCTGCAGCCAATTCTCTATTTCCAACAGACATTCCTTTTCTTTTTTGAGCAATTTCTAAAGGCAATCCATTACGAATCAATTCATTTCTTATTAACTCAAAAATATCTTTTCTTCTTTGGGAAGTATCAATAATTAAAAAATTATATATTGCCATTTTATCTTCTCCGCAATATTCTTCAGACATTTCAACATTATATCTTATATGAGGTTCCCTAGGACCAATATCTTTTAATTCCCTTCTATATTTTCTTGCAAAGGCTTCTGCACTTTTTGGCATTCAAAAACAAAACAACAAGCATTTAAATTAATTGTTGTGATATACCCCAAAACTTATAAAGTTCTCTAACAATATAATAATATAAATCTCTTAAAATAATCTAATATCCAGAGATTAAAATATGCAAATGTTTAGCAAAAAAGAATGTAAACGATGTGGAAAAAAACTCAAAGATAGTTATAACTTTTGTCCATTTTGTGGGGGAAACCTAAAAGAAAAATCAAATGACTGGGGAATATTAGGAAAAAACGACTTTACACCATCAAACAATCAACCACAACTTCCAGCAGGACTTAATATGATTTTTAATTCTCTTGTAAAAAATTTAGAAAAACAAATAACTAATTTAGAAAAACAAAAACCCCAAGAAAACAAAACCCAAAACACACCAAAAAAAATTGAAAAAAGTGGGATGAATATAAAGATTTCTGGACTAAATGGTAAAGGTGCAGATATAAGAGTTCAATCATTTGGGCAATTCAATGAGTTGTTTGAAGGCATGGGATTAATTCCAAAAAAAGAAAAAAAAGAATCAAGAAAATTAATTAAAACATTTGCAAAAGATAAACAAAAAAAGATTTCTTTAATGAAAAAAGAAGAGCCTTCAACACAGATGAAAAGACTTGCAGATAAAATACTTTATGAGCTAAATATTCCTGGTGTAAGCTCTTTTGATGATGTTTCAATTATTCAAAATGAAAACAGCATTGAAGTAAAAGCAATTTCAAAAAACAAAGCTTATTTCAAGATTATTCCATTAAGTATGCCAATTACAGAATACAGCTTAGAAAAAGGAAAATTAGTTCTAGAAATGGATGCAAGTGAATAACAGAACTTTTATAAATTAAAATTCAATTCTCTTTTGTATTAGTTAGAGCCTGTAGCTCTGTGTCAAGTTTACTTGGTACAGGTAGAACATTTATGTTCTGCCAGTCTGGAAGACTGAGTTACAAAATTCAGGAGCCTGTAGCTCAGTCTGGTTAGAGCGCTGCTCTGATAATTAAATATCAGTAAGGCAGAGGTCCACGGTTCAAATCCGTGCAGGCTCATAGAGATTTCTATCCCACAAGCTTTAAAAACCAATTTTATCTAAAATATTCATGGCTGAAACAAAAAAAACAGAAAACAAAGAACAAAAAAAATCTGTTAAAGGATTATATTACTACTTAAAGCAAGCTTGGAAAAAACCAGATAAAATCACACTTAGAGAAAGAATGATTGAATGGAGAAAATCTCCAGCACAAACAAAAGTAGACAAACCATTAAGGCTTGACAGAGCAAGAACCCTTGGTTACAAAGACAAAAAAGGATTTTCAATAATTAGAATAAGATTAAAAAGGGGCGGGCATAAAAGATCTCGACCAAATGCAGGAAGAAGAACAAAAAGAATGCACACTCGAAAAAATCTAAAAATGTCTTACAAGTGGATTGCTGAACAAAGAGTTGAAAAAAAACATCCAAATTTAACAGTTTTAAATTCATACTTAATTGGTAAAGATGGAAAACATTATTTTTACGAAGTTATTTGTGTTGACCCAAATAAAAAAGAAATTGCAAATGACAAAAATTTAAGTTGGGTTACAAAAAAACAAAACCAAACAAGAGCACAAAGAGGTTTAACATCTGCTGCAAAAAAATCAAGAGGTTTAAGAAGTAAAAACCCAATGAACAAATCTCGTCCAAGTGTAAGAGCTGGAAACAGACGAGGAAAATAATTCTTAGATGAATCCATTAAAAGAAATTTACAAAACATTTAGAATGGCTCCTTTGCCAGTTGGATATTATACATTAAATCTCGGACTATTGAGTTTAACTTATTCTGATCCAGTTTTCTCAATCATCTTTACTGAATCAGCTTTAATCTCTGCTGGAGCAGCATTAAGACAACAACAAGTAAAACAAAGACTTGAAAAAATTTTAGACACTACTAAAAACCCCCTATCAATTTTAAGAGGCCCTATTATAAAAAAATGGGGAAACAGACAAACAGCATTAGTTGTTGCTTCAGAATATGGCTTAGATAAAGACTTTAAAGAATATTTTAGAAAAAACAAATCCAAGCAAGAATTAAAATATATTCCAAATTTCTAAACTCTAATTTTAAAAACAATGCTTACAATCTCTTTTTATGGATATATTAAAAAGAGTAAGAATGCATCTTAATTTAAAAAATAAAGAACTTAATCAATTTTATCTTTCAATTATTTTAATTAGCTTTGGAATTGCATTAATAAGTATTTTTATTCCAATTTATTTATATAAAATAGGCTATACAATTTATTCAATTATATTATTCTATGCACTTATTTCATTTTTCTTTTTAATTTTCTCTCAATTATGTACAAAAATAATTTCAAAAATAGGTTCTAAACATTCTATGCTTTTATCAACACCATTTGTAATTTTATTTTTTCTAAGTTTAAATTTTATAACAAAATATCCAATCTTATTTTATGTTGCCCCCTTATTTGATGCCTTGCATAGAATTTTTTATTGGTATGGCCATCACACTTTTTTCTTTTTAAATTCAGACAAAGGAAAAAGAGGAAAAGAAATTTCAATCACACACATTCTAAGTTTACTGACCCTGACAATTGCACCCTTCATCGGGGGTTTACTTGCAACAAAATCAATAACTCTTTTGATTTTCACAGGTAGTTTTTTCATTATTATTAGTTCTTTGCCATTATTATTAACTAAAGAAAATTACACACCAAAAAATTTCACACTAAAAAACATTATTTTAGATATAAAATCAAAACAAGAAAAAAAAGATTTAATAAGTTTTGCAGGATATGCAATTGAATCAATAATTGAAATTACAATCTGGCCAATTTATTTAATTATTATTTTAGTTACATACACAAAAACAGGATTAATTGTTTCTTTAACAACAGCAATTTCCTTGATGGGATTATATATTGCAGGCAAAATTTCAAAAAGAAAAAAAAGAAAAAAAATAATTAAAATTTTTACCCTTATTCATTTTATAGCATGGATATTAAGAATTTTTGCAAGCACACAACTAAGATTAATTTTTATAGAAACTTACAAAAAATTCACAAATAAATTAGTCATCATTCCTTGGACAGCACAAGTCTATCAACTTGAAGAAAAAAGAGACTTTTTTAGATTTATTGTATTTGAACACATGACTTTTCACTTAACAAGATTCATCATACTTCCAATCTTAGCACTAATATTTTATATAAACTTTTATCCATTTATAATCACTTTTATATTAGCAGGAATTGCAAGTCTTGGATATATGTTTATTAATAAAAAATAACAACAAAACTTTTAAACTCTCTTCACTAATTATTAATATGGAAAAGACACTAAAAAATTTAATCAAAGCTTTTATTGGAGAATCACAAGCACGAAATCGTTATACTTATTATGCAAAGGTTGCAAAAAAAGAAGGTTATGAACAAATTTCTGGAATTTTTTTAGAAACAGCTGAGCAAGAAAAAGTTCATGCTAAAAGATTATTTGAACACATTCAAGAATTAAAGAAAAACCTTGGGACAAAAGAAGAAGAATTTGTTGTTGAAGGATTAGCCCCAACAGTTTATGGAAATACAAAAGAAAATCTAAAAGCAGCTGCAGAAGGAGAAAATTATGAACACACTGAAATGTATCCAGAATTTGCAAAAGTTGCAGAAGAAGAAGGATTAAAAAAAATTGCACATAGATTAAAATCAATTGCAAAAGCAGAACAACACCATGAAGAAAGATATTTAAAATTATTAAAAGAACTTGAAGAAGGAACAATTTTCAAAAAATCTGAATCAAAAATTTGGGTTTGTAGAGAATGTGGTTATATTCATGAAGGAAAAGAACCTCCAGAAGAATGCCCTTCTTGTGACCATCCAAAAGCATATTATCAAATTAAGTGCGAGGAATTTTAGTTATATTTAATTTAATTGAGAAATTTATATTTCCCATTTTTTAGTAAAATAATTATCACCATAAAATATTTGTTTCTAAGATAATAAATTCCTTGCAAATGATGTTTAGTGGAAGCTTCTCGAAAAAACACATCGAAGACTATCCTCAATTCCATAACACATAGCAAAAACCTTAAATAAAACTCTTTCTTTAATTAATCATGACATCTAAACACGAAATTTACAAATGTGAAGTTTGCGGAAATATTGTTGAAGTTTTACATTCTGGCAAAGGCGAGTTAGTTTGTTGCAATCAACCAATGATTTTACAAAAAGAAAATTCAGAAGGAGAATATGCAGAAAAACATGCACCCGTAATTAAAGGTAATAAAGTCAAGGTTGGCAATATCTGGCATCCAATGAAAACAGAACATTATATTGAATGGATTGAAGCAACAGCAGAAGATAGAACAAAAGCAAAAATCTTTTTAGACCCAGAAAAAACAGAATACCCTGAAGCAGAATTTTGTTTTAAACCAATTTCAGCAAGAATGTATTGTAATATTCATGGATTATGGAAAAATGAATAAACACAATAATTAATTTAAACTTCAAAAACATATAAAA
>CAZRUG010000004.1:20276-52047 GCA_964603295.1 Candidatus Woesearchaeota archaeon
AAAAATGAATAAACACAATAATTAATTTAAACTTCAAAAACATATAAAATTATGGAATATCTTGAAACAATAAGTTATTTTTTAGTACTTCCAACAATTACTGGATTTGGAATTGCAAAGATTTATGATATTTATCAAAAAAGAAAAACAGATGAATTAGATTTAAAAGAAAACTCCTTGGAGATAAAAATCAAACCAAAGAATTCTCAATCTCTTTGAGCCTAATCAAAACCATTAAAAACACCTTAAACTTCTTAAGTAAAAATGGTGAATATTTATTATCTTATTGCAATTGTCGGACTAGTTTCAATTATATCTGGAACTTTTATGATTTCAATGAAAAAATCAATTAGCAAAAAATACACATACCCTCTTTTAATAATTGGTGGAATCTGCTTAGAAATTTACAGCATTTACATACAAGACACAATTTTTATAATTCTTCAAGGAGCATTTATTATTTCTTCAATTTATGGTTTAATTAAATTGCATAATCAAAAAAAATGAAATACCAAATTCTAGCACAACTTTATGAAGATTTATCATCAACAACAAAACGTTTAGAAAAAATAGATATTCTTTCAGATTTTCTTAAAAAAGTTAAATCAGAAGAAAAAGATATTTTATATTTATTATTAGGAAGAGTTTATCCTGAATATGATGAGCGAAGAATTGGAATAAGTGACCAATTAGTTATTAAATCACTTGCAAAAGCAATTGGAATTGAAAAAGAAAAAATTGTCAAAGAATGGAAAACCCTTGGAGATTTGGGATTGGTTTCAGAAAAGCTTACAAAAACAAAATCACAATCAACACTTGGTTCAAGCCCACTAACAGCAGAAAAAGTTTTAGATAATTTAAGAAAACTTCCAAGTCTTGAAGGTTCAGGAACAGTAAATAAAAAAGTAGCACTAATAACAGAATTAATGACTTCTGCAAAACCTTTAGAAGCAAAATATATTTCACGAACATTAATAGGAGATTTAAGAATTGGTGTTCAAGAAAGCACAATCAGAGATTCCATTGCAAAAGCATTTTTCTCAGACAAAGACAAACAAGAAATTGCAAAAAAAATACAAAAAGCAATTGATAGATCAAATGACATTGCACTTGTCTTTGAACTTGCTGCAAAAAAGCAATTAAAAAAATTAGAAAACTTGCATATTCAAATAGGCAGACCAATAAAAGCAATGCTTGCACAAAAAGTAACAACAATTGCAGATGGATTCAAGGCAGTAGGAAAACCATGCGCAGTTGAATACAAATACGACGGATTTAGATTAATAATTCACAAAGACAAAGATAATGTAACTCTTTACACTAGAAGATTAGAAAATGTAACAAAACAATTTCCAGAAGTTCAAGAATATGTAAAAAAATATGTAAAAGGAGAATCTTTTATAATTGATTCAGAAGCAGTTGGTTATGATAAGAAAACAAAAGAATACCGGGAGTTTCAACACATTTCACAAAGAATTCGAAGAAAACATAAAATACAAGAAATTCTTGACAAACTTCCTGTTGAAATAAATGTTTTTGATATTCTATATTACAATGGAGAATCTTTAATGAACAAACCATTTAAAGAAAGAACAAAAATCCTAAGAAAAGTTGTTAAAAAACATCCTTATAAAATAATTCCTTCAAAACAAATAATAATTTCTGATGAAAAAAAAGCAACTGAATTCTATAAATCAGCACTTAAAGAAAATCAAGAAGGTATAATGATGAAAAATCTTGATGCTAAATATCAACCTGGTCGTCGTGTAGGACATATGTTAAAATTAAAGCCAGAAGAAAGAGATTTAGATTTAGTAATAACAGGTGCAGAATATGGAACAGGAAAACGCTCAGGTTGGCTTTCAAGTTTTATAATCTCTTGCAAGGGTAAAAAGAAAGGAGAATATTTAGAAGTTGGAAAAGTTTCAACAGGAGTAAAAGAAAAAGAATCTGCTTCTGAAGAAAACATAACTTATGAAGAACTAACAAAAAAATTACTTCCCCTAATTATAAAAGAAAAAGGAAAAACAGTTTCAATAAAACCAAAATTAGTTGTTGCAGTAACTTATCAAGAAATTCAAAAATCACCAAATTATGAATCTGGTTGGGCATTAAGATTTCCAAGATTCACAGCATTACGACCAGACAAACCTCTTTCAGAAATCGCAGATATTAATGAAATAGTTGAAGATTTCAAAAATCAAAAGAGAAATTATCAGTATGGATAATCACCAAAAATCAACTTCTTTTTCAGCATTCTTTGACCATTTAAAAATTATTTCTTTTAGTTTTTCACGAACATATTTTTTTGAAATACAAGTATAAACATAAACATAACCTCCTGAACCAAGATTTCTCTGAGATCTTTTAACTAAACCAAGTTCTGAGAATTTCTTTAAAGCTTTTTGAATTGTTGTTAAATCAAACTCCATTTTTTTAGATAAAGTTTTTGAATCAAATTCTTTTGAACAATTATTTAAAAAATATTTTAATAAAACAAATTCTGATTTAGTTAAACCAAAACCACATTTTATAATTTCTTCAATATCAAATCTTTTACAAGCAAAATCAATCATTTTTTAAATAAACTTTTTTAATTGAGTCTGCAACATTTTCATAAACTTTTTTATCTAATGGTAAAGGCAAAATATTTTCTTTATTCAAATTCTTAACTGAGTTAGCAATTGCTTTTGCAGATTCAAACTTCATATCATTTGTTATTTTTTTAGCACCAACTTCCAAAGCACCTTTGAAAATTCCTGGAAAAGCCAAAACATTATTTATTTGATTGGGAAAATCACTTCTACCAGTTCCAACAATAAAAGCCCCATGTTCATAAGCTTCTTCAACTAAAATTTCTGGATCAGGATTTGCCATTGCAAAAACAATTGGTTTTTCATTCATTAAAGAAACCATTTCTCCAGTTAACACTTTTGCCTTACTAACTCCAATAAAAACATCAGCACCTTTAATTGCATCTTTTAAATTTCCATGAACATTTTTCTTATTTGTCCACTCTAACAAACCTTTTTTATATTTGTTTTCAGCAATGTCTTTTCTTTCATTAGAAATAATTCCTTTTGAATCACAAACAAGAATTTCCTTTGGCCTAATACACTCATTTAAAGATTCTTTATAACAATTTAATAATTCAGCAATTGCAATACCTGCAGCACCAGCACCATTAATTACAATTTTCAAATCTTGTATTTTTTTGTCAGCTAATTTTAATGCATTAATTAAAGCAGCTAAAACAACAATTGCTGTTCCATGCTGATCGTCGTGGAAAACAGGAATTCCTAAATCTTGTAAAGCATCTTCAATTTCAAAGCAACGAGGTGCAGAGATATCTTCTAAATTAATCCCTCCAAAAGTTGGTGCAATGTTTTTAACAAAATCAATTATTTCTTTTGAATCTTGAGTTTTTATACACAATGGAACTGCATTAATATTTCCAAATTTTTTAAACAAAATTGATTTACCTTCCATTACAGGCAAAGCTGCTTCAGGACCAATATTTCCCAAACCCAAGACAGCAGAACCATCACTTACAATTGCAATAGTATTTTTTTTCAAAGTTAACTCATTTAATTTTGATTTATTTTTACTAATAAATCTACAAACCTCTGCAACACCAGGAGTATAAATTAGAGATAAATCTTCCTTTGTTTTTACATCAGTTTTTGAAACAACCTCAATTTTACCCTGAAGTTTCTCATGCAATTCTAAAGATTTCTCATAAACAGAATTCTCTGCTTTCTTTTTCATTTTCTTATAAAATACTTTCAATCTTTTGCTTCAAAACATCTTTTTGTGCAAATCCAGAAAATCTTCCAGTTTCTTTACCTTTTTTTAAAGCAATAATTGTAGGAATTCCTTGAACTCCAAACTTTGCAGCCAATGCTTGATTTTCATCAACATTAACTTTTGCAAAAACAGCTTTGCCATCAAAATCAGAACTAAGATCTTCAAAAACAGGACCCATCATCTGACATGGACCACACCAAGGAGCCCAAAAGTCAACAACCAAAGGCAAATCTTCATTCATTGCTTCTTCAATATTTTGTGCATCTAAATTTTTAACCATTTTAACCTCACTAATTTAATTAACTGACAAAAAATAGCAGTACTTTTAAAAGTTTCTAAGTAAAGATGAAAACAAATAAAAAACATCAGTTCTTAATTAAAACATTAAAAAGTTTGTACGATACTATTCTCGTTCAGAGCATACAAAAAATTAGGCAACAAACCTTACAAAAATTATTAAATCTTTTTCTTTTTAATATAATAAATTGTTCCAGAAATTAAAGCAATAAATAAAGAAGTTGCTAAAGAAATTTCAATCTTATTAGAATATAAAAAAACACTTGTAAAAATTGCAATAATTAAAACACTCCAAGTAATAGCTGCTTTTTTGTTGAAAATTCCTGTACTTTCTTTTGATAAAGCTTCCAAGGATTTAAGTGCTTCCATAACTTCTTTAGCACTTTCTTTATCTCCAGATCGACGATAAGCCCTGGATAATTCTCTTCCTTGCTGAAGAGCTTTTCTATATTCAGGACTTTCTAGACCTTTAGCCCAAACACCATATTTAGTAAAATAAAAATTTTCTCCAAAATCAAAATTTTTCCAATCATCACCAAATTTTTTTCTTTCAGAAGGTTTTAATGGGATAACACCCCGATATTCATCCATATATATTTTAAAAAATCAAAGATTATAAATATTTCTATTAGTAAAATAATTAAACATATTTTTCCTTAACAAATTATGAAAAAAGTCTTTAATACAAGTTATCTTTTACTTGCAATTAGATCAATATTAATTCTTTCAATCTTCAATGCAATTTATTACAATCTCTGGCATATTCTTTCAGCAAATATACTTTTACTTGCCTTACTTTTTCTTCCTCTTTATTTAAAAAATAAATTAATAAAGATTCCAAAAGAATTTGAAATTTTCTTATTATTTTTTGTTATAATCACACTCTTAGTTTCAAAAATTAAGTGGATTATTGCTCCAATTGTATTCGGAATTGGAATGTCTTTATTTGGATTAATGATTTTATTTTTTCTTTATCAAGATAATCAAATAAAAAAGAACTCTTTACTAATTGTTTTATTTCCATTTAGTTTAACTCTATCAATTGCAACACTAATTGAAATTTCAAAATACTTACTAAAAATAATATTAACTCAAGAACTTGGGGCTGGCGTCTACAATTTTTCAATGCAAACCTTAATCTATGTTACAATTGGCTCATTAATTTCAGTCTCACTTGGATATTTTTATCTTAAAACAAATTTCAAGCCAATTAAAAAAATAATTATTAAATTTAAATCAACAAACAAATCAAGATTTAAAAAAACAGACAATTCAGAAGAAATAATTAAACTAATAAAAAAAGGTGAAAACCAAACAACAGAATTTAAATCAACACTTAGAACAAATATCTACACTCAAGAATTTGATAAAAAAATAGAACATGCAATCCTAAAAACAATTACAAGTTTTCTAAATTCTCAAGGAGGAACTCTTTTAATTGGGGTAAAAGACAATGGAGAAATTCTTGGAATTGAAAAAGACAGGTTTGAAAACAATGATAAGTTTAGTTTACATTTTACAAATATGTTAAAAGAAAAAATTGGAAAAAAGTATCTTCCGTTAATTGACTTTGAAATAATTTTAATAAAAGGAAAATCAATTATGAAAGTTGAATGTTCTGAATCAAAAAAACCAGTTTTCTTAAAAAACTCAGACAATGAAGAATTTTACATAAGAGTCGGACCTTCGACACAAGAAATCAAAGCAAGTGAATTAATTGAATATATTGAAAGAAAATTCAAAAAGAATTAGTCAAAAAAACCTTTATAAACCCTTTTTATTTATAAATAACAATGGCTGAGAAAAAAACAAGTAAAAAAGAATCAAGTTTCAAGATTCAGAATATTGTTGCAACTGCTTCTTTGGGAAAACCAGTTCCATTAACAAAGTTAGCAAGAACACAACCAAACACAGAATATAATCCAGAAACTTTTCCAGGTTTAGTTTTAAGAATCAAAGAACCAAAATCAGCAGTTCTAGTTTTTTCTTCAGGAAATTTAGTTTGTACTGGAACAAAATCAGTTGCACAAGTTAAGCAAGTAATTCAAGAAGTAATTAAACAACTTAAAAAAATAAATGTAACAATTACAACAGTTCCAAAAATAACAGTCCAAAATATTGTAGCTTCAGGAACAATTAATCTAAAACTCAACTTAAACTTTTTAGCATTAGAAATGGAAAACACAGAATACGAACCAGAACAATTTCCAGGATTAGTATACAAACTTCTTGAGCCAAATGCAACTTTCCTTTTATTCAGTAATGGAAAACTTGTTTGTACTGGAACAAAAAACAGAAAACAACTTGAAGAATCAATGGACATGCTTTTGAAAAATGTTAAAACAGCTTTAAAGAATTATAAAAAATAAAATGGTTTCTAAAAAACAAAAAATAAGCAATGAATCAAGAACTCTTTCAATATTATCACATATCATTGGATTATTCACTTCTTTCATTGGACCTTTAGTAATCTTGCTAATAAGTAAAGATGATTATGTAAAACAACATTCAAAAAAAGCATTAAATTGGCAGATAAGTTTAATTCTTTACTGGATAATTTCAATTATTCTTATGCTAATTCTAATTGGAATTATATTTGCTGTTGTTCTTAGTGTATTAGGCATTGTATTTCCAATAATTGCAGCAGTTAAAGCTTCTGAAGACAAACTATGGGATTATCCAATAACAATTCCTTTTTTAAAATAATTATTCAAATCTAACTTTTTTAAAACCTTGGACTTTTTCAATTTTTTTAATCAAATCCACAATCTCTTCTAATTTACGAGGAACAATCACAAATTTAGACTCAACAAGATCT
This sequence comes from Candidatus Woesearchaeota archaeon, assembly GCA_964603295.1. Classification (GTDB taxonomy): domain Archaea; phylum Nanobdellota; class Nanobdellia; order Pacearchaeales; family GW2011-AR1; genus CAZRUG01. The sequence continues at coordinate 27,199 of CAZRUG010000004.1, forward strand.
CCTCCAAGTAATTTTGCACTTGCTTCTTTAACAACAAAACCTTCTTTAACAATTCTATTTAAAAAATCAGCCAATACTCCAGGTCTGTCTACAGCCTGAACAAATAAATAAATAGGACGATTAAAAATGTCTTTCCAAAAAACAGGAACAATGTGGTCTTTTTTAGAATCTAAATTCTTGCAATTCTTTAAGTGAACAAGAACTCTTTTATGAGACTTAATCACCCCAACAATTTCTTTATTTGGAACTGGATAACAACACCTTGCTAATTCAAAATTGTGGTTTGGCAATTCTTCAGAATAAACCAAAGATTCTGTTGTAGATTTATCTTGTTTTTTCAAAGAACACCGCGAAGTCACAGGAATGCCTTCATGCTTTTTAATTTCTTTTTTTAACATTGCTTTTGCACGAGCAGAAACAACAAACTTCATCCAATCTCTTCTTGGTTTTTGACATTTATTTGTAATAATTTCTACAACATCGCCATGTTTTAATTCAGTCCTTAAACTTACAAATTTACCATTAACTCTTCCTCCTATAGCTTTGTTTCCAATTTCTTGGTGAATATGATAGGCAAAATCTAAAACACTTGCACCTTTTGGCAAATCAATTGACTTTCCTTTTGGAGTATAACAATAAATCCTATCTCCAAAAATACTTAATTGAACACTTTTTAATAAATCTTTATTTTTCTTATCTAATTTTAAATCTAAAATTGATCTAAGCCAACCAACTTTTTTTTCAAAACCAAAATCAGATTTAATCTTTTTATAATTCCAATGCGCAGCCAAACCTTCTTCAGCAATATCATCCATCTTTTTTGTCCTTATCTGAACTTCAATTTTTTTACCAAAATCTAAATCTAAAACAGTATGCAAAGATTGATAACCATTTGGTTTTGGATTTCCAATATAATCCTTTAAAGTTCCTGGAACCGAATCATAATGTTTATGCAAAACACCCAAAACATTATAACAATCTTCTTCAGATGCAGCAATTATTCTAACTGCAAAATGATCTTTTTGCTTATGTAATGGAACTTTTCTCTCAGTAATTTTTTTATAAATACTATAAATCTGTTTTTCACGACCTTTAATCTCCAAAATATTAAGATTCTTTAACAAAATCTTAATCTCTCCAATAAGGCTTTGAATAAATTCTTCTCTTTCTCCTCCAGATTGATTAAGAAAATCTTCAATTTCTTTATATTTTCGAGGATTAATAATTTTAAAAGCCAAATCTTCTAAACGTTTTTTAATTTTATCAGCACCTAACCTCAGAGCTAAAGGAGAATAAATATCTAAAACTTCTTCTGCAATTTTCATTTTCTGATTTTTAGAAAAAACATCAATTGTCTCAAGATTATCAAGTTTATCTGCAAGTTTTACTAAAATAACTCTCGGATCTTTTAAAGTTACAAGAAAAATCTTCCGCAAAACATCTGCAGAAACATTCTTATTTTTAGATTTAATATCTTTTAATTGCAATTGCCCATAAACCAAATCAGAAATCTCCTTGCTAAAACAATCATAAATTTCACTTGGCACACACTCTCCCTCAACATCATACAAAAGTCCTGCAACCACAACTTCTGAAAACATTTTATTTTCAGCTAAAATAATTCCAATTCTCAAATTATGATAAATAGCAGGATTTCCAGTTAATCTAAACTTTCCATTTAATTTTTCTTTAGCAAAATTAATTGCTTTTTCAAACAATTCACACTCTTCAATAGAATAATTCTCATTACAAATATCAAAAAAAGAATTTTGAATTTTCTCAATCATTTATTTACTAAACACCTAAAACTTATAAGTTTTTCACTATTAAAAAGTAGAATGAAAGGACACAAATCTATAAAAATAAACTAATTTTTGTTTATTTATGGAAACTGAATTTAAAGAAGGAAATACTCCTGAAAAAAATGAAGAACTAATTATTGAAGCAAAGAATTTTTTTGATTTTCATAAAAAAGAGCTTGGAGAATCACTTAGAAAAGGAAAAAGTGTAATTTACCTTGATTTTATGAAATTAGCAGAATTCTCAAATAGATTATCTTCAGAAATTCTCTCTAATCCAGAAGACACACTTAGAACAATTGAAATTGCAATTGAAGAATCAGGATTAGTAAAAAATGCGCGGGTTCGTTTATTTAATCTTCCTGGAAGTAGTGACATCAAAGTAAGAAATATTCGTTCAAAACATTTAGATGAATTAATTGTTATAGAAGGAATTATCAGGCAAGCATCTGATGTTAGGCCACAAGTTGTAAATGCAAAATTCGAATGTCCTTCATGCGGAACAATAATTTCTGTTCTACAATTAGAGAAAAAATTCAGAGAACCAACTCGTTGTTCTTGTGGAAGACGAGGGGGTTTTAAATTAGTTGAAAAAGCAATGGTTGATACACAAAGATTAATTATTGAAGAATCTCCTGAATCTCTTACAGGGGGAGAGCAACCAAAAAGAATTAATGTTTTTGTAAAAGAAGATTTAGTTGAGCCAAAAATGGAAGAAAAAACAACCCCTGGTGCAAGAGTTAAAGTCATTGGAGTTTTAAAAGAAGTTCCAGTTCCTTTAAGCACAGGTGGCTTATCAACTCGTTTTGAATTAGCAATTGAAGTAAATAATATAATTCCTCTTGAAGAAACATTTGAAGAATTAGATATAAATGAAGAAGATGAACGACAAATTTTAGAATTATCTCAAGACCCAAAAATATTTGAAAAACTTGCAATGAGTGTTTCACCAAGTGTTTGGGGTTATGAAGAGATCAAAAAATCCCTTGTCTTTCAACTTTTTGGAGGTGTAGAAAAAATATATGCAAGTGGACAAAAAAACAGAGGAGATATCCATATATTATTAATTGGTGACCCAGGTGTAGCAAAGTCAGTAACCCTTTCTTTTATGGCAGAAATATCTCCAAAGGGTCGTTATGTTGTTGGTAAATCCACTTCAGGAGCAGGTTTAACTGCAACAGTTGTGAAAGATGAATATTTAAGAGGTTGGTCTTTAGAAGCAGGTGCAATGGTATTAGCAAACAAAGGTTTAGTTTGTATTGATGAATTAGAAAAAATGGATCCTCAAGATAGAAGTGCAATGCACGAAGCAATGGAACAGCAAACAGTTACAATTTCAAAAGCAAATGTTCAAGCTTCACTAAAAGCAGCAACATCAGTTTTAGCAGCAGCAAATCCAAAATTCGGAAGATTTGACCCTTATCAATCAATTGCCCAACAAATTGATTTACCTCCAACACTAATTAATCGTTTTGATATTATCTTTACTTTAAGAGATATTCCAAATAAAGAAAAGGATACTCAAATTGCAGACCATGTTTTAAGTGAACACAAAAACCAAGGTGCAACAATGACAATTCCAAAAGAACTTTTTAAAAAATATGTAGCTTATGCAAAACAAAGAATTAAGCCAGCTTTATCTGAAGAAGCAATGAAAGAATTAAAAGATTTTTATGTTGATTTAAGAAATAAACCAGTTTCTTCTGAAGCAGCAATGAAACCAATTCCAATTTCAGCACGTCAATTGCAAGCATTAGTTAGAATGGCTGAAGCAGCAGCAAAACTAAGATTAAGTGAACATGTTGAAAAAAAAGACGCTGAATCAGCAATTGAAATAATGAAATATTACTTAATGCAAGTTGGTTATGACTATGAGTCAAAAACATTTGATATTGACAGAGTAAGTAGTAGATTCTCAAGTTCACAAAGAAACAAAATCTTCTTAGTTCGAGATACAATTGCACAACTTGAAGATAAATTAGGAAAAATGATTCCAATAGAAGAACTCAAAAAAGAACTTGAAGATAATATAAGTGAAACAGAACTTGGAGATGCAATTGAAAAACTAAAATCTTCTGGAGAAATTTTCAATCCCAGAAGAGGTTTTATTCAAAGAATGTGACCCCTCATAAATCCAGATAAATCATTATAAATAAAAACTCAATTATAAAACAATGAATTCTAAAATAAAAATTGCACTTATTGGAACCCATGGCACAGGAAAAACAACATTAACTCACGAACTTGTCGCTGAATTAAAAAAACAAAACATTCATGCAGAATTTCTTGGTGAACTTGCACGACATTGCCCACTTCCAATTAATGAGCAAACAACAAAAGAATCTCAAGAATGGATAATCTACAATCAATACATAAAAGAGATTGAATTCAAGGAAAAATGTGATGTTTTAGTTTGTGACAGAAGCATTTTAGATGGATATGTATATTACACAAATAAATTTCCAAGAAACTTAATCCTCGAACAATTTATATTTGATAAAATAAAATCATACGGCCTTCTAATCAAAGTTCCTATTAGACAAGGATTTTTACAATCAGATGGAATAAGAAGCACAAACACTGAATTCCAAGAATCAATTGATAAAAAATTCGATTCATTATTAAATGAATTAGATATTCTTCACATAAAATATGAAAATCTTCATCAAACTATTGAAGAAATTAAAAGATTACTTCAAAACCCCACAAATCTTTAAAAAAGAACATTTCCTTTCAATCTTATGAGTGATGACCAATATAAAAGAAAAATTGCACACAAATTAAGAATAGGTGACTTACTTGTAGGAAAACCAATTGTAATGGGAGACAAGTTCAATTTTCTTGAATTAGGAGATAAACAAATCTCAAGAGTAAATCTTATTGGAAACATAATTGATAGATTTGATAGTGAAAATCCAGAGAAAAAATACACCTTTCTAACTTTAGATGATGCATCAGGCCAAATCTCATTAAAAGTCTTTGGAGATGATTCAGAAAAATTCAAAAACATTACACAAGGACAAACAGTTTTAGTAATTGGAATGTTAAGATATTGGAATAATCAAATTTACATTACACCTGAAATAATCAAAGAACAAGACCCAAGATATTTGGTTGTAAGAAAACTTGAAATAGAAAAAGAAAAAAACAAAGAAGCAGCAGACCCCTTAAACAAAGAACAAATTGTTGCAGTTAAAGATAGAATTCTAAGAGCAATAAAAAATGCAGAAGAAGACGGAGGAATTGAAGTTGATAAAATTATTATGGAATTAAGAGATATTTCATCAACAATAATTAATCAAGAAATTGAAAAATTCATTGCAGAAGGAATTGTATTTGAACCTCGTCCTGGAAAAGTAAGATATTTAGGATAAGGCAATTAAAATTTCAATATAACCTTTATCTCATAACACTCTTAGCTTACTTAATTAAATATTCAGTCAAATAAATTATTTCTTCCACTTTTTTTCAAGCCAATAAGCAAACCAAATTACTGCTACCAAGCCAATTAAAGAAATTAAGAATTTAATCCAATCATCTGAATATCTCCAATAACCTCCAGCACCATAAATAAAAGTTCCTAAACCAGAAGCCATTAAACCAGCTCCAACATGTTCTAAACCAAAAACATACGCCCCAACTACAATTAACAAGATTCCCAATGGAATTGAAAAAACAAAAATCCATAATGACCTTTGTTCAGAAGCATTATCATATTCTTCATAACATTCTCTTGGCTGTTGACAAGGAAAAGTCTTTGGAGTATCTTTTTCAGACAAACTTTGATTCCACACTCCACCAGCAGAAATACAATCTTGCTCATTTGTAACACTATAAAGATTTTTTCCACAAAAATCCTCATGCATTGGTTTTAGATAAAAAGTTGCAAAACCATAAATGACTACAAACAAAGCCAAAATAAAAACACCTGTTCCAATTAAAAGATTCTTAATATTCATAGATTAAATAATTAAAAGAGACTTATAAATCTAATTAAACAACTTCAACTCTTTTAAAACCAAAGTTTCTTTTAACATAAGGATTTTTAATGAATTTATTTAATCCAATAACTGCAGAATTTCTATAAGCAAAAACTCTTTTTTGTGAAATACTTATTTCTCCAAGTTCTCCTCTTAAAGAATATAAAGAACCTTGACAATCACAGTTATAAATACTTATAAAATCGCCATTAGCCTTAACAATTGCAAAAGGAAATAAATTTAACAAGATTCCTTTCATTTCTCCAACAACTTCTTTCTCTAAATCCATAATTAAAAAATAAAAAAATCCTTTATAAAAATTTATTTACAAAAATTCAACTTCAAAACCCTTAAAAACTCATTCTTTCTTTGATTTATATGACTGAATATGAAAAATTACTTGAAGAAGCCTATGGAAAGATAAAACAAATAGAAGGTTCTGGAGAAAGATTTGAAATTCCAGGAATACAAGGTCATTTTCAAGGAAAGAAAACAATTTTAACAAACTTCTTTCAAATTGCAGATCATTTACGAAGAGATTCAGACCATTTTCAAAGATTTTTAATAAAAGAGCTTGCAACAACAGGCCATAAAGAAGGAGACAGATTAGTTTTAAACACAAAAATCTCTTCAGCAAAAATTAACCCAAAAATTGAACAATATATTAAAGAATTTGTTTTATGTAAAGAGTGTGGGAAACCAGACACAGAATTAATTAAAAAAGATAGAATTAGTTATCTAAAATGTTTAGCTTGCGGTGCAACACATCCAGTTCGAAGCAAAGTTTAACATCCAAAGCCTTAAAAACAAACAAATCATGTAATTTTATAGGGTAAATTAAATTGGAGGCAAAATAAATGGTAGAAGCTTATTGCGTTAAGTGTAAAAAAAAGGGTCAGACAATGAAAGACTCGGTAGTAAATCAAACTGCAAAGGGTGGTTTCATGGCAAAAGGAAAATGTCCTGATTGTGGAACAACAATGTGTGCTATGATGTCAAAAGACAAAGCAGAAAAAGCAATTGAATCTGGTGAAGCTAAGAAAAACTTTTAATTAATTTTTTTTATTTTTTATTTTTTAAAGAATTCTTCATTAAAAGATTTATCAATTATTCCATTATAATCTTTTAATGCAATATAATTTTCATATTCTTCTCCCTTAAATTGAATTGAAGAATACAAACAAAAATCTTTTTCATTAAATCCAACATTTCCATCTTCACTAATAAATTCATTTACTTTTCCAGAAAGATCTGTTCCAGGCATTAAAGGAAATTTCGGTGCAATAATTTTTCTTTTTAATATCTTTTCTAATCTATTAGCAATGTTATCTTTTCCTTTCCCACTTGCACAAGAATACAAAATAACTCTGGCATCTTCAGCAAGCAAAATATCATAATTTTCAAATAATCTTTCAAGATTTGAAAAATCAATCTGCTCCAAATAATCAATATCTAAACTTTTCTCTCTTCCATGAAATGCTAAAATTAAAGTATCAATTTTCTTAATTTTTGCATAATCATTCCAATACAAAAAAATCTGAGGCATACTTTCTATTCTTTCAGTATATAATTGATAATTTGGAATATCTAAAAAATCATTCTTAAACATTGTTTCCATTCCTTCTGTTGCCCCATTATAATCATGTTTAGCAATCAAAGCAAGCGCCAACTTCTTATCTTTTACTTGTTTTGCAATAACTTTAGATTTTTGAGAAGAAAGAAGAGCCATAGATTTTTTTGAAAAATCTGGAAGAGGAGGAGTATAAATATCACATCCCTTTAAAAAAAAACTCGCAAATAAACAAAAACCAAGAAAATTTTTACACATCTTCTTAAACAAACTCATTAATTTACTAAGATTTCAAAATTTATAAATATAATTATAATAAACAAAATTCTTAAAAACTCATTAAAATTTCTTTAAACATGTTCTACAATATTATTAAAGCAAACAAAACCAGAGATGTTGTTGCAATTTGTGATTCAGAATTAATTGAACAATGTTTTGAACAAGAGCAAATGCAATTATGGGTAAAAGAGAACTTCTATAAATCAAAACCAGAACAAGAACCTGCTTCTAAACAAGAAATCATTGAAGTAATGAAAGACATGAAAATCGAAGATGCAACATTTAATATTGTTGGAGAAAAATCAGTTGCATTAGCTCTTGAACTTGGTTTAATATCAGAAGAAGAAATCAGTGAAATTCAGGGAATAAAATTTGCATTAGTTTTACTCTAGCCTAAAACCCTTAAGACCCTTAAATGAAATTCTATATTCATTAATTCATCTTTGCCATTAAAATAATCTCTACTTAAAAGGCGTTGAACAAAGTTCTCATAACATTGTGGACAATATAACCCCTTTGAAGTAATTCTTGCATCTTCAAGATTTTGAATTGTTTTGGAACAAGCAATATCTGCACAATAAACATCTCCTCTTTCAAGACAGTCATACCAACGAGTTTTTAAAATTTCAAAATACTGAGATTCAAAGCCCTCATCCCCAACTCTCAACAAACTAAATAATTTCATTAAACTAAATTCAAAAAATATTTTATAAAACTTTCTTACACAAAAACAAAAACTCCTTATTCTTTCCTTTCAAACCAACAATCGGACTTTCAACAACTCCAATAACTTTAACAAATTCTTTAATATCCTCTTTAACATTTTCAAGAATATCATTCATCTCAGAATCTTCAACAAACTTTTTTCCAGATTCATAATGCGGTTTAACTAAAGTAACAATCAATCCATTATCTTTTAAATTTTTAACAGCATTAGGTAAAACAAGTTTCTGAGGAGTCCAACCAACATCAATTGAAATAAAACCAACTTTTTCTGGCAATTCAACATGCACTGCATTTTGTTTATCCATAACAACAACTCGATCATCATCTTTTAAAACAAAATGCAAACGATTCTTTGAAGTCTCAACAGAATAAACCTTTGCACAACCAGCTTCCAAAATAACTTGAACAAAACCTCCTGTTGAAGAACCAAAATCAGCACATACCTTATCAGTTAAATCAACATCAAACTTCTCTAAAGCAAACTTCAACTTTTCATAAGCTCTTGATACTGGTTTCATAATTTAAAGAAAAGAAGGAAGTTAATAAAATTAATTGAAAACAAAAGGTTAATAAAAAATATGGATTAATAGTTATTATGGAAATCCCAGATGTTGAAAAGAAATTAAATTTCAAATTAAAGAAAAAACCTCTTTTAATTGGTGGAAAGGCAATGGAATATTATGGATTAAGAAAATCTGGATTTGACGTAGATTTTGTTTTAGATAAAAAAGATCATGAAAGACTAAGAAAAATTTTAGATAAAAAGGGGATAAAACATCTAAAAGGGGCAAATACATCCAATTACAAAGAAACTCCAGAATTTGTAGACTTATACGGAGATAAAGGAATTTTAATCTATGAATTTGAATTATGGACCTGCATAATGAAATTTAATTATGATTATCTAGTACAAAATGCTATTGAAAAAGACAAATACATCATAATTTCTTTAGACAAACTATTATTTCTAAAAGCGCTAGGAATGAAAGAAGCAAAATATCTTAAAGATTTAAAACTAATCGTAGAGAAGATAATTAAAAACCAATATAAATAATTTTCCAACACCCAAAACTTATAAACCCTCTCAATCTTAATTTTATATGGCAGGCGGGTACAAAAAACCAGATTTTTCAGCAGAACCAAAAATCAAAAGAGCAAAGCTTCCAAAAGGCAATGAATGTATTGGTATACTTGATGAAAGACTTGGTGGGAACAAAATGCGAATTTCTTGCTTAGATGGAAAATCCAGAATGGGAAGAGTTCCAGGAAGATTAAAACGAAAACTATGGCTTAGACCAGGAGATGTTGTAATAATTGAACCCTGGGAACTTGACAACACAAAAGGAGATGTCCTATACAAATACAGAAACAATGAAATTGCTTGGCTAAAAAGAGAAGGTTATCTTGAACAAGAAGATGAAGAATTTTAACAAAAACCTTTTAACTAATTAATATTTCTCTAAAACATGATAAAACTATTAGTTGATAAAATACCAAGAATAATAAAAAATAGAAAGCGACTTGAAAAAGTCTTAGAAGTAAAAATAACAAATAAAGGTCAAGAAGTTTCAATTAAAGGAACAGGAGAAAATGAATTCATTGCAGAGCAAGTAATAAAAGCACTTGACATAGGTTTTGCATATCCAAGAGCAATAAAGATAAAAAAAGATGATTTAGTTTTTGAAATACTCAACATAAAAGATTATACTTCTAAAAAAAATCTTGAAGTAGTTCGAGGAAGAATCATTGGAACAAAAGGCAAAGCACTTGAACAAATCAGTCAATTAACAAATTGTGCATTAGAACTTAAAAACAATGAAATAGGAATTATTGGAAATCCAGAAGAAATATTTGAAGCAAGAGAAGCAATTATCCAATTAATCCAAGGTTCAAAACACGGAAATGTCTATAAAGGAATTATTAAAAAGAAAAAACAAGAACCTAAAGATTTAGGATTAAAAGATAAAGAATAAACTTTAAATAGGAAAAAAAGCTCGAATTCTTAAGTCCCGGTAGCTCAGTTGGTAGAGCGCATGGCTGTTAATACCAAGTTGCTTGCAACTTTGGATTTGAAGAAATCCTTTGGTTTCAGATACCATGGTGTCGTAGGTTCGAGTCCTGCCCGGGACGTATTAATTTTACGAGAACCTAGGTTCGACGAGCAATGTTCACGAAATTTTATCCTGAAAGTAATTATAAAAAGTTTGAGTGAGCTTGCGAGCAGTCCTGCCCGGGACGTTCCAAAAACACAGATTTTTTAAACTCTATTCAATTTTCAAAAGAATGAAAAGAAAAGAGATTGATGCAGTAAGCTTAATTCTTGGATTAATTTCATTAGCAACAGTTTTAATTTGGCCATTTTCAATTCTAATCTCAGCAGTGGGTCTAACACTTTCAATATCAAGATACAAAGAAAAAAAATCAAAAATATCAAAAGCAAACATCTCAATAAATTCAATCGCACTTGCAGTTTCAATTTTTATTGGTTTAATCACAATCTATTTTTTATTGCCATCAATTTATCCAACACAAATAATCGAAGACAAATCAACACTACAACCAGGACAAAGTTTAATCCAAGAATTCACTGTTTTAAAAAACTCCCACTATAATCTAAAATTCAATTCAAATAAAAAAGCAGATATTTTAATATTGGAAAAAACAGAAAATCAAAAAGAATATTATTATAACAATGGAGGAGAAAACACTACTTCAATTCAAATTTGCAAAGAAAATATTTCTCCAGGAAAATATCTTTTAATAATTGAGGCAAAAGACAAACCAATAGAATATAATATTCAGCTACAACTTTATTCCTAAACATTTTTATAATAACTTTCCTTAATACAATCATGGAATTAAATCAAGCAATTCAAGAAAGAAAAAGTGTGCACAAATTTTTAGATAAAAAACCAGATTGGAGAGACATAATTGAATGCATTGACACATGCAGATTTGCTCCAATGGCAGGAAATATTTTTAGTCCAAAATTCATTTTAGTTAAAGACAAAGATAAAATACAAAAACTTGTAGATGCAGCACAACAACCTTTTGTAGCTCAAGCACATTATGTTGTAGTAGTTTGCAATGACACACTTAAAACAGTGACTGCATATGGTGAACGAGGAAGAATCTATGCAAGACAACAAGTAGGTGCAACAATTCAAAATTTCTTATTATCAATACAAGAAAAAGGATTATCAACTTGCTGGACAGGACACTTTGTTGAAACACTTGTAAAAGAAGCTCTAAGCATTCCTTCAACAATAGATGTTGAGGCAATACTTCCAATAGGATATGAAAAACAAATAAGAGGAGCAAAACCAAAAAGAAAACCAAATATTAATTCAAAATTATTCTTTGATAAATACGGAAATAAACAAATGAGGGAAATGCCTTCAATAGATGTATAATGCTAAAAAAAGTTTCAAACAAAATTCCAAATAAAAAAGAGATTGAAGAAACTCTTAGTAAGAAAAATACAAATCAATTAAAACCTCCTCAAAAAAAACCAGTAATTCTTTTACTTTTTTTATCAATAATAACTATTGGCATTTATCCTGCAATTTGGTATATTAAAAGATCTTCAGAATTTACACAAATATCTTCTCAAAAACTTAGTAAAAAACTTTCAATATTTTATTTAATCTTAATTATTTTAACAATAATTTCAATTCTTCCATTAATTTTAGAGACAATAATAATTAATAATTTTCAACCAACAGTTTCAACACTTGATTTAATTTTATTGACCTCAAAAATATCAATTGCAATTTTAAGTTCAATATCAACAATAATTGGAATCTATTTAGCAATAAAATCAAAAAACATAATCAATGAGGCACTTAAACAAAAAGGCTCTCAAACAAAACTCTCAACAATATTAACAATTTTTCTAAATATTTATTATCTCCAATATGAAATCAATAGAATTATGGATAATAAAGAAAACTCAAAAAGAACAATTGCTTGGATATTTTTTGCATTAATGATTATTTTAGTAATTAGCTTATCAGCACTTCAATTTATTCTATAAAAAACAAAAAACCCAGGATTGCTCCTGGGCTTAAAAAATTAAAAAATCTCGATTCCTAAATCAGACATTTCTCTTGAAGCTACAGAAGTTTGTTCTTCTTCTTTTCCAAGGACATAAGGTGACTTAACACCAGTCATAATCGTGATAACTCTTACCTTACCAGTAAATTCCTTGTTAATTCTCGCCCCAATAATCACATTTGCGTCTTGATTCAAGTTTTCAGAAACAGCTTTACCAACCATATCAAACTCTTCAAGTTTTAAGTCAGGTCCGCAAGTAATGTGTATAAGAGCACCATTAGCACCTTTATAATCCACGTCAAGTAGAGGATGTGTTAAAGCCTGCTGTACAGCCTCTTGTACACGATTCTGCGTGTCTGCCTCACCAATACCAATAACAGCAACTCCGCCTTGTTTCATAATTGAAGAAACATCTGCATAATCCAAGTTAATTAAACTTGGCAATGTAATAGTCTCAACAATTCCCTTAATCATTGTAGAAACAAGTTCATTAGCTACTGCAAAAGCTTGTTCAATTGGTAACTGTCCTGCAATATCAACTAAACGATTGTTGTCAAGCACAATACAAGTATCTGTTACATCTCTTAACTCTTGTAAACCAAATTCTGCTTTGTCAATTCTTGCTTTTTCTGATTCAAAAGGCATAGTAACAACACCAATAACAACTGCACCAGATTCTTTAGCAATCTGTGCAGCAATTGGGGCCGCACCAGTACCAGTTCCACCACCAAGACCAGCAAGCACAAATACCATATCAGCACTACCAACTGCTTTCTTTAAATCAACAACTGCTTCTTTAGCAGCTTCTCGACCAACAGCAGGCTTACCACCAGCACCAAGACCCTTAGTCAATTCCTTACCAATAAGAATCTTCTCATCTGCCTTAGTTACACTCAAGTGCAAAGCATCTGTATTTGCAGCATAAACAGTAGCACCATTAATACCTTTGTTAAAAAGCCAGGTAGTCATATTACATCCACAACCACCACAACCAATAACTTTGATATTTGCTTTTCCAGCCCTTAACTCATCAAAGTTAATACTATGTGTGCCTGAATTTTCAATCGCTTCTTTTGCAAAATCTAAAGCCATGTTTTGACCTCCTTTTTTTCTATTTTTCACTTGCTAAACAAGTTATTACCCTATTTTATACGAAACATTTAAATATCTCGCATACTTCCAACTAATAGTTAAGAAAAATAAGAGTCACCCCTTTTATTGATTTCCTGCAGCGCCAACCACGGAAATTAATATAATAAAATAATTAGCTAATTCTACTATTTAAATATTATTGTTATTTAGAAGCCAATATGCTCTATTTTTAATCTAGAATCATATCTTTGGCACTCTTCTGCCAACAATCTTCTATGACAAAACTCAGGAGATTTTTCAATACAAAGCAAACTTAAATTTTCTTCAAAAGCTCTTTCAAACAAACTATGAACAAGATCCGCAACAGAATCTGTTCTTAGATAATCTAAATACGATTTTTCAAAATCTTCCCAACCTAATTTATTCTTATACCAATCACCAACAAGTTTTCCAGAAGGAGCTAATCTTTGTAACCAAAAATCATAAGAAACAAAAGGCACAATCCGAAGATCATTTGTTTGCCCATCATTTAAAGTATGTCGCGACATAACAGAAATTCTAAGTCCTTCTCTTTCTTCCCTAGGATTCAAAATACAATTAGTGTATAACATCAAATTAACTAAAGAAACAAATTTATATTAATTTCTATATTAAATCTTCAAAATCTTTAATCTTTTTCCAATTTTTTTTCAAATTATTATTTGCTTTATCTAAAACAATTTTCAAAAAATCTTCACTCACTAAAACATCTCCAGACTTTGTTAAAGGAAATTCAATTTTTTCAGAACCATTTATTTCCACAATAATCCTTTTATCAAGTGCAATTAATCCAGTTTTTTTAAATCCAACTTCATAAGCAACTTTCATTAAATCTTTTGCAGCATCCAAATCTTTACAAGCAACATGAAGAATCATTGGTTCTGACTTAAATTTAAGATTCAATTTCTTATCCAAATTATTAAACTCTTTCATAAAATCATTAAACTTAACTAAATCATGTGAAACAAATTTAAACAAACCTTTAGATTTCTTTTCTTGATCAACCATCACCAAAATTCTTCCACTACACGAAGAAGTTGTATAATATTTTGAAGACTTATTTATTTTATCACAAAGCTTTTTAATTTTCTTATCCCACTCTCCAATTGAAGATTTATCTTCCTTGCTAAGCAAAGCTTTCTTTCTCTGATTAAAATAATCTTGTGGCATTATAAAAAACCTCCATGATAATTACAAACATAAACTCTTTTGCCATTATGTAAGATTTCCTCAACACCATTAAAAAATCTTAAATCTCCTTTAACTTGATTAATATATCTCCAATCACCTTCGACAAATTCTTGAGGCCCTCTAAAAGGCAAATCTTCATCAACCATTAAAAGAGCTTTTTTTAAAAAACCATAAACCATTTTTGATTTTAATTTACTTAAACTTCTTCCACAATAATTCATAACCCATAAGGGATTATTTTTCAAAAAAACAACTTCTTCCCCAATAAAGGGGTTGCTTCCAAAGTATCTATCTCTATAGAACAGATTATCTTTAACAAAAATTAACTCATTACAACCATCTTGTCTTTTCTGGGTTTTTCCATCTCCAGCATAAGTTGTTTTTTTTGCTTTAACTAAAAAATCTCTAAAATAATTATCTTTCATAAAAATTTAAATAAACTAAAAGTATTTTAATGTTATGGAAAAGATGAGGATTAGTTTAATTGGACCAGGAGATATTGAATTTCATTATCAAGAACTTTTGGGAATAAAGAGAGAGAGAGCCTATACTCAGAGTTAGAAGATATTGCAAAAACACTTGCAAGCTCAGGAGCAGAAATAGAACTTCTTCCAGATAAAGGAGTTAGTTTAGAAATAGCAAAGTTATACAAACAAAACAATGGTTCAAAAGTTATTGGGGCTGTTCCAAAATCAGATACAACATTTGGAGTAAAACATTTAGAAGAATCAATAAATATTGAAATTAATGGAACACCTTTATTTGATGAAATAATTGATTCAGGAGATTGGTTTAAACATGATTTAATTAAAGGATTGCTTGGAAATAAAATCCTTTACTTGGGCTCTAGTTTAGGAACAGACGGAGAATTAAATTACGCAGGTTATTTATTTAAATTAATTCAAGACATGAAAAAATATGTAGAGACTGCTGCACAAAAAATTCATCCAGAGATAAAAGCCAGATTAAATGAATTTCAGGTCATAGTTTATTCACCTTTTCTAAAAACAGGCAAACTTCCTTTTGAAACTGAAGCTTATTTTAAAAAAATTAAAGTTCCAATAAGATATATTCAAAACACAAAAGAACTTGAAGAAATTCTTATTTAATCTTCTCTAAGACATTTACATTAATTCCACTTTCTTTACAAATATCTTTGAATTCTTCAGCATCTTCTTTAGAACCAACAATAGAACCATAATGCATTGGAATTGCAATTGTTGGTTTAATAACTTTAGCAGCTTCAGCAGCTTCTTCAGCATTCATTGTAAACCTCCCTCCAACAGGCAACAAAGCAATAAACTCTTTTCCAGGTTGTTTATATCCAGTTAACTTTTGCATTTCTTCAATCTTATCTGTATCACCAGCATGATAAATAATTAAATCATCCATTTTAATCAAATAACCAATCCACGCCTCTTGCTTTGGATGAAAACTCTTATCAAGATTATATGCTGGAAAAGCACAAATCCTCACTTCATTTAAATTAATTTCCTGTCCAGGTTCAAGAATCGTCATCCTAATATCTAAATCAAACCGCACAATCTTACTTTGACAATCTGCTGGAATAAAAATCCTTGTTCCATCTTGCACAATTTTTTGCAAATCCTCCATACTACAATGATCATAATGGCTATGAGTAATCAAAACAATATCTGCCTTTGGCAATCCATCCTTAATATTATAAGGATCAATATAAATCACTCGCGAATTCTTGATTAAAAAACCAGCATGACCAAGCCATTCAAGATTAATTTTTCCAATCTCCATAAAAACAATTAAAAAAATCTACTTTTAAAGATTTTTATTCATTCCCAAGTACAAATTTTTTAATATTCTCTTTAAACTTTTCTAAATCTTGCTTTCTAATAGCCCCTCCAACCCCCCTCGGATGCCCCCCAGTATCACCCTCACAATCTTTAATTCCTGCTTTACAAATATCTAATGCACAAAACTTTTCATTGCCCCCACGCCCACTTAAACTAATAACTCCTTCATCTGAACTAGGAGATAAAAAAACAAAAACATTCTCTTCTTTTCCACGAGAAATATCTGCAACCAAAGCTTTTTTAATTTTATATTTTGGTTCAAAATAATAAACATAAACATTGCCAAAAACATCAGCATTTTCTTTAAAATCTTTTTTAAAAAATTCTAATTCTTCTTGAATTGGTTTATAAAATTCTTCTAAAGAATCAACATCTTCCAAGGACTTTAATTTTTGAATTGAAAAAAAAGCTTTTGTATCTCCATTATCAAAATATGCCAAAACATAATTTAATTTATTAATTACTTTTTCAAAAAAATCATTTAATTTAAAACCATATTCATTTAAAAGTTCTTTAATAAATTCCTTATTTTCTGAATATAAATCTCCCCTATCTCCAACAACACCAATTAAAGCCATCCAATCTCTTCCCTGAATTAATTCATAAACTGTTCTTGATGCAGGAAAATAACCTTTCTCAAAAGTATTATAATTTAAAGGAAAATCTGGAAAAGGTTTATTTTGTTTATGGTGATCTATCATTAAAACTTCTTTATCTTCTAAGGCATCTAACAAACCATTTAACCCATCTGTTGGAACATCTACAAAAATAATTTTATCAAGGGCATCTAAATTCTGAAATATTTTTTTAGGATCTGTTTCTCCAAGTTTAACAGAAGCAATTTCAATTTCCCCCACACCTTTTTTAACTAAATAATCATAAACCAGAATTCCAGAAACAAAACCATCTAAATCATTATGACATAAAATCATTACTTTATCTTCTTGCTTAATTTCTTCTAAAAATTCTTTTGCTTGTTCTCGAGTAATTTTCATTTAATTCAAAAAAATACCTACTTTAAATAATTAACTTAATTCCTTAAATCAGAATAACACGAACTTTCTTGAAAATCTTCAATATCAAGATAATCCTTTATCTTTTCAACATATCCATTAACCATATCATCAATAAATATTGCTTTTGATTCTGAATAATTATCAATTAATTCTCTCATTTCCATAAAATATCCTTTTACAACTTGAACCCTTCTAAACTTAAAATCTTTTTTTGCTTTTTCATTAACTAAAATTTCAAGTAATCCAATACATGTAAAATTCTTACATTCAATAGATTTCATCAAAATCTCAAAAGCAATAAAGTTAAAAATCTTCCTAATCCAAATTTGCAAGAATAAAATCAACCCTTTCCTTAATTGTCATAAAGGGAATAACAATAACTTCACAACCAAGTTCTTTTTCATAGACTTCAATAATTTTATTATGAATTTCTTTAGCCTCTTCTTTAGTTTCTGTTCTTAAAAAATCATTTATATGATTTGGCAATGTATCTAAAATAAACACTTTATTATAATTAATTTTTTTAGCAAATTCCCTAACACCTTTAACTTCTTTAACACCTCGAATATAATCATAAGCAATTAAATCACCAATGCCCCTATCTAAAAAAACCAAATTAAAATTAGATTTTTGAATTTCTTTCCATTGCTCTTTTAATTTTAAAAAAATTGCTTCTTGAAAAGAATCTTGTTCAATTTCAGAAATTGATTTTCCAATAAATCTTTCATCACTTAAAGCCAATTCTCTTGCAGCTTCTGGAATTGTTTTATATCCTTGCTTTTTTAATTCATTTATCACAGATGTTTTTCCAACACCAGGACCTCCAGAAACAACATATGTTTTCATATCAAAACCTCTGACAAATCCCCAACAATTTTTTATCCTCTAATTTATCACACATTAATTGCATTCCAACAGGAACTCCTTGAACATCCCCAACTGGAAAAGAGAGACAGCAATTTCCAGCTAAGCTCGAAGGAATAGTCAAGGCATCATATGCATACATTTGTTCAACAGAAATATCAGAACCAACTTTATGAGGCAACATTGGCACAGTAGGACAAACAATCACATCAACTTTCTTAAAAGCTTTTTCAAATTCTTTTTCAATAAATCTCTTAATCTTCAAAGACTTATAATAATATCTTCCCCCATATTCTGCTTTTGTAATTTCAGACCCTCCAAGTATCCTCCTCAAAAACTCAGGTCCACATGAATCTTCAATTTTTTTGCCAAACCTTCGACCATCAAGTTTTCTTGTTCCAGAAAAAGCCTCAACATAAACAATTGGATAATAAGTTTCAATAGCCAAATCCAAGTTTTCAATTTTAACTTTCTGAGTTTTCCAATTATTCTTTTTACAAACTTCTTCAATTTTTTTATTCATTAAATCCAAAATTCTTTTATCAACTTTTAATTCACCTAAATCTAAAACACCAACAATTAAATCTCTCTTATATTTAATATCTTTTAAATTCTGAGTAATTGCATCACAAGAATCTTTTCCTTTAATTATATTAAACATTAACTCTACATCATCCAAATTCTTTGCCAAAGGCCCAATTGTATCTGTGCTCATTGCTAAATCAATTAAACCATAACGAGAAACCGCAGAGTAACTTGGTTTTAATCCAAACACCCCACAATGTGAAGCAGGATTTCTTATTGAGCCACCTGTATCACTTCCCAAGGCAATATCAACAAAACCAGCAGCAACTGCAGCAGCAGGCCCAGAAGAAGAACCACCAGAAATCAACTCTTTATTAACTGGATTTTTTGTTGGCCCAAAAGCAGAAGTTTCTCCAGAAGAACCAGAAGCAAACTCATCCATATTTAACATTCCAATAATTAAACCATCTTCTTGCTTAATTTTCTTTACAACACTTGCATCATAAGGAGCTTTATAATTTTCCAAAGTTTTTGAAGCACAAGAAGCATGCAAACCTTTAACATTAATATTTGCTTTAATTCCAATAATCTTTCCAGCTAATTTTCCTGCCTTTCCAGAAGCAATTTTTTCATCAATTTCTTTAGCTTTTTCTAAAAGTTCTTTTTCATCTTTTAATTCTAAAAAAGCATTTATTACTTTATCTTCTTGCTTAATTTTCTCCAAACATTCTTTAAGTCTTTGTTGAGTTTTCATTTTTTAATTTCTTCCTTTAAAATTTTATTTTCTTTTTCATTATTTCTATTTTTATGCAATTCCTTAAGCCATTTATTATATTCTAATTTAATATTTTTTGCTTCTTCTTCACTTATCCAATTATGTGCTTCCAAATAATCTGCAATTTTATTATGTTCCTTAGTTCTTATTACAAAAATAACTTTTTCATTTCCAAAAAAAACTTCGCACTCATAAATATCATTTCTAAAATCAAAAACTTTATCTGGAATATCTTTAGGTTCTAAACTAACATAAATTTGTTCAAATTCTTCTTCTCCTTCAAAAGAATCTGTAAAAATTTTTTTAACACTTTTTTCAAAACCTAAAAACAACATAAATTTTTCAAAGGCTTTTTTAAAATATTTATCTTTCTTAACTTCATATCTATGCCTAAATCCATCATTACCAGTAGCAGTTAAAGTAAACTTATTTCTCATTTCTGTAACCTCCGAGATTCTTTCATAATTAATTCAAAAACTCCCTTAACAAATTTATCATTCATCTTTGTCATCTTTAAACGCGAATCAAGAATTTCTTTTTCTCTCTCTTTGTCCTGAACTTTCATTTTATTTTCTTTTTTATATTTTCCAACTTTCTTTGATAATTCAAATCTCTTTTCAAGTAATTTAATCAACTTTTTATCAATTGAATCAATTCTATATCTAAGTTTTTTTATGTTCATTTTATATCTCCTTTTTCAATAAGAAATTTAATGTTTGGTGCAACAAGATATTTGCCTTCTTTAATTTCTTCAATGTCTAACCATTTAACTTCCTGAATAGGTGGAACAGCTTTAATTTTATCTTTATTTTTTAATTTAGATAAATAATGAATTAAAACAATTGTCATCTCTTTTTCTGTTTGAGGATTTTTATAAATAATCATTGGATTCAAAGGACAAATAATTTCTATTTCTGCATTATTCTCTTCTTTAACTTCCCTATGACAAGCATCAACTAAACTATCTCCTTTTTCAACAGTTCCACCAGGAAGTTTATAAAAATCATCTTTATTATCTTTATTGACTAATAACTTTCCATTTTCAATAATAACAGGTCCTGATGCAATAATAAATTTTCCTTCATCTACCATTTCTTTTCCTCTATGCCAAGTTTATTTAATATCTGGGAGAAAATCATTTCCATGATTTTTTCTCTCCTAAGATAAAATCTTTATTTGAATTTGGTGCATTTTCAAACATAATTTCTCTGTCTAAATCACAACCCCCAACATCGCCTTCTTGCCTTTCAAAATCAGTATGCTCAATCAAAGGTTCTTCTAATTTAGATTCATCAATTGCTTCAAGCTTTTTAGAAAAACTATCCATAATTTCTTTAGCTCTTTTCTGAATCTCTTGCTTTTCCTTTTCAGTTACTTCATGAAACATAAATTCAGATGCCATAAGTATACATAATAAGTTTCATTAATAAAGTTTTGTGGTTCTAAAAATATAAAATTTATATAAAAAATAAAAATAAAAAATTGGATTATTCTTCGTCTTCTTCAGAATCGTCTTCGTCATCGTCTTCTTCCGAATCTTCTTCATCATCTAGATCATCTTCAGATTCATCATCTTCTTCCTCTTCGTCTTCTTCTTCGTCATCAGAATCATCGTCAGAGTCTTCTTCATCATCTAAATCTTCATCTTCATCTTCCATTTCTTCGTCTTCTTCTTCAACCACATCTTCATTATATTCGTCTTCTGGCATTTCAATAACCTCCGATTTAATTTCCCTATAAAAGTCAATGACTTATAACCTCAAGGACTTCTTATAGCTTTTAAAGATTTCTATGCATTAAAAGATAGATACAAAAAGAGGAAAGATTTTTAAGGGTATTTTTTGAAAAAAAGATAAAAAATTTAACAAGTTCCAACTATATTTCTTAACATTTGATCATTATATGCAAGGAAATTTAGAACTTCATTATCTAAACCATCAACATCAACTTTATCTCCTCTTCTCTCTTTCTTAACCAAATCATTGATTTCTAAGGGAAGCAATTTCCAAGGATGGTCTGAAAATATATCTCTAAAATCTTCAAAGACTTGGGGAGAATTATCAAAATGTGGTTTAGAAACATAAGGTTGCAAGGCAGTTACAATATTCGCCGCATTATTCTTAGCAATATAACCAAGATTTTCTAAGGAAGTTGAGGAAACCTCGCAAGGAACTTCAATTTCTTTCCCATCTTTATAAATTCTATTTATAGCTTCTTCTCCCTTAGCAACTCCTTTAATTTGTCTAATTCTTCTTCCAGGCTCAACTAAAATATCTGTTAATCCAAGTCTTTCAACCCTCTCTGAAAAAGGCAGGTCACCAACAATTGAAACACCATATTTATATTTGCTATGTTTAACATAAGGCGGAGTTATAGAAGGTTTTCCAACACACCCTTGCATTAAATGCAAAAAAAGTTTTCTCTTAGAAGCATGTCTCTCTGGTTTAATTGCTCCTCCCACAGCTTTTGCTTCAACAAGAACAGAATCGCTAGTATACTTCTCCTGCAATCCATAAAAGAAATCAAACACCTCATTTAGTTGTGTTTCATCTCTAACATTTGCTTCAATATCTAAATCATAAATATCAGAACTCAGAACCTCTCCAGTATAAACAGATTTGGCTAAACTACCAAAAAAATGAATATTTGGTGCAGATCCTCTTCTAGAAAAATGCTCCTGCGCATCTTGAGCTACACTACAGATAATTCTACCAACTTCCTTATCATTTTTCATAAAATATAAACAATAAATTAATATATAAACTTTTCTATTTGTAACTACTTGAAAGTTATTATTAATCTATTTTATAAAATTCACTTTAATCTTTTTGGAATTTTTATCATCAATATCTAGAATAACAGCATTGCCTTCTAAAGCCGGGCCTGCATTAACTAAGAGTGTATTTCCTACTTTATCTTTCCCTTGATTTTCATGGAAATGTCCAGAAACATTTAACAAAGGTTGCCATTTTTTTATAATTCGTTTAAACATCTTTGAACCATAATGTTTACCTCTAGCAATCGCAGGAGCATTTTTATCAGTTATCTTATCTAATTTAGTTTCATAAGGAGAAATGTGTGTAACAAAAATAATGTTCTCTTTTTTATATTTTTTAAATAATCTGTCTAAAATCTTTCTATGTTTACGATAAGCATTGCTCTTAACATGCCCAGGAGAACTATGTCCTCTAGCACCTATAAAAACAAAATCCTTAAATCTAAAAGCCTTATAATCAAGATAGAAAATATTCTCAGACCTTTGAATTAATTTTTTAAAGAACTTATCTTTAAATCCAAGAACATTCATAGCAGTCTTAGAACGAAATTTCTTATAATCCATTGCATCATCAGCAGGATGATCATAATTTCCTAAAACAGATACAACTGGTGCAGGCAATTTGTTTAATTCATTTACAATTTTCTCACCAATTTTCAAATCTTTTAAGGTTGATTTTTTATATTTCTGCTTACCAACAACCTCCCAAAGTTCAACTCCCTTCTTTTTATAACAATGTTTAAAAAATTCTTTCTTTAAACTAAATGGAGAAAAATCACCAAGACTAATAACTAAATCAACTTTCTTTGCTTCTTTTTTTAACTTCTCAGGAAACTTTCCATGAAAATCACCAATAACTAATATCTTCATAAAATAATAAAACTATTTTTATTTATAAAATTACTTACGGAGAAAGTCTATCTCTATGCAAATTTTAATTTGCATCTGTAAGCGACTTACGGAGAAAGTCGATCTCTATCTCTTGGAAAAAGCACAGCCTCTCGAATGTTTTGCAATCCAAGAATTAACATTGTTAATCTTTCTAAACCAATACTCCAACCAGCATGTGGAGGCGCACCATATCTAAAACTATCAATATAAGATTCAAAATCTTTTGGCTTCAAACCATTTGCCTTTAATCTCTTTTCTAATAATTCAGGAATATGAATCCTCTGACCACCAGAAGTAATTTCCATACCTTGGTAAATTGCATCAAAGCCTTCACTTAATTCAGCATCAGCTTTTTCATCTTTAGGCATAATATAAAACGGCTTACCTTTCAAAGGCCAATCATAAACAAAAACAATTGTATTTGGAAACAACTCACCCAACTTCTTTTCTGCATCCCCGCTTAAATCATCATCACCCATTTCAATTTTTTCTTTTTTCATTAAATCAGCAACTTCTACAAAAGTCAAATACTTTGCTTTAGGAACTTTCAAATCCTTAATTTCTAAAATCTCTAAATCATTTTTATTTTTCTCTAAAACTTTTTCAACAATATACTTAACAACATTCTCAAGTTCTTTCATTACAACCATTGAATTTGCAAAAGCCATTTCAATATCCATTTGCCTTGCTTCATTCAAATGCCGAGGAGTATTATGTTTTTCTGCTCTCCAAACAGGAGTAATTAAAAAAACATTTTCCATTGAACAAGCCAACATTTGTTTATATAACTGAGGAGATTGTGCTAAAAAAGCATCTTTCTCAAAATACTTTGCTTTAAACAATTCAGTCCCTCCTTCAGAAGAAGAGCCAATTATCGACGGAGTAAAAATCTCTGTAAAACCTTTATTAAAAAAATACTCTCTAAAAGCTTGTGCAATTGTTGATTGAATTCTAAAAATAGCTTGAATTCTTTTTCTATGCAAATCCAAAAACCTATAATCCAATCTCTTTGGCAACTCAGTCTTTGAATAATCAGTTACATCAATTTGCAATTCATCTGCAGGTGCAATAACTTCAAGCTCTAAAGGATTAACCTCTTTTCCCCCAGGTGCTTGCTTTGAATCAACAACTTTTCCTTTAATATAAACAACACTCTCTCGAGAAACCTTATCCATTTTATCAAAAATCTCTGCATTAGTTTCTCCTTTAACACCAACAACTTGAACCAAACCAGTTGAATCTCTTAATAAAATAAATTTAATTTTTGACAAATCACGAGAATTATGAACCCATCCAGCCAAAACAACTTCATCACCTTGTTTAGATTTCCCTAAAACATCTGAGATATTCATTCGCTCTTTCTGAAACTTAACTAAATCCATAATTAACTCAAAGAATATCTATTTATTAATTTATCTCTTATTTTTGCTACTTTTTTCTT
>CAZRUG010000005.1:0-50819 GCA_964603295.1 Candidatus Woesearchaeota archaeon
TAACTTATGTTCCAGAGAGTATTGGAAATTTACAATCATTAAGAAAATTGGATTTAAGAAGTAATCAATTAAACAAAGACTCTTACAAGATAATAGATGAATTAAAGGCAAAAGGAGTATCTGTGGATGTTTAAAATGCCTAATCCAAGATTTTTAAAATCAACGCAATCTTTATAATAAGTATTTTTCTTATATTATTAATGTCAAAAGAGAGTTACAAAGTTAGAGCTTCAAGAAAAATATACTGGCCATTTTATTTAATGGCTTTGGTAATTGCTTTAATATTAATTATTTTCTATATCAAAGGAAACGAAATTCATTCAGTTGCATTTTGGTTAGCAATTGTATTTATCATTTTAACAATAAAATACACTGAACTAAATAGATTAAATGATTTTTATGAAATAAACCCAATGTCTCTTATTCATTGTCATGGTTTAATTAACAAAAAAATTAAAAGTATTGATTACTTTGCTATAAGTGATTTAGATATTGACCAATCTCTAACTCAAAGAATGATGAACATTGGAAGTGTAAACATTAGACTATTTTCAGAAGACAGCACAACATCAGTAAAAAACATTCCTCATCCAGAAAAATTTGCTCAGGAACTTGAAAAAACAATAATGAAAAAAAGGAGGAGACTTCAAGAAAAAAATGGAAACTTATAAAGAAAAAAAACCAATAACAAGAAAACACTATAAGGCAGCAGTATTTGTTGCATTTCTTGGAATTATCACACTAATTATTTTAACTTCTTTTGATGGAACCACAACAACAGGAAATACAGTAAAAGAAAATTTTCAAGAACAAAAACCAATAAACCTAAATGCTGAATTGATGCCCCTCCCTGATATTGAACTAAAAGGAGATTTTGAGTTAATATCAATACAGGGAAATTCAAACTCTTCTTTTTATGTAAGAGATCAAAAATTCTCCTTTGCAGAATATTCAGATAATTATATTACAATAAAAAAATTTGAAGGAGATTTAAACTTTAACAAAGACCAAATTACAGAACTAAATGGAAGAGCAAATTCAGTAATAATCAATGGTGTTGAATTAACTTCAAAAGACACAAGAAAAATAAGAGTTTACTTTGAAGAACCAGTTCAATACAAATATATTGAAACAATTAATGCTCCCGAAATAAAAGAAATTAATTCAATTTCTTCTGGAAGAATTAGTTTAGATAATGAAAAAAGAATCTTTAATTTAAATCAAGAGAAGACAATAATTCAAGGATTTAAGGGAAACATTAAAGTAAATGAAAAACTTAAACTAAATGGAAATTTTGATTCATTAGAAATAAGTGGAGATACAAATATTTTAGTAAAAAACTAAATCTTTCTAGAATCATAAGCCCAATTCAAAAGAGCCTGTCTTTGTTTTTTTCTGCATTCAAAATCTTTTTTACTGCAATTCTTTTTTAGTTGTGCAAGATGTCTCTTAAAAGCTTTCCATCTCTTAATTTGTCGAGAATCATCTTCATGTCTCCGCCCCATATAATAACGACAATACCACTGAAACCACCCACGAGGATCATCTTTATGAATCCACCCTTTCTTTTTCCAATAAGACAAAGGCATTGAAGCATTAATTTCAAAATAATTTAACTCAGGTAAATGTTTCTTAACATCTCTGGGAGCAAACTTAGCTTTAGCAAACCAAGATTTAGGAAATTCTTTCAAACAATCTCTCATATAAACCCCTCCAAAAATTCCTATTTCAAGCATCTCTTTAGGAGTCAACTCTGGATTAAATTCAGAATCAAAATTCTTTCCAGTAGATTCAGTTAAATAATAAACATAATTCTTTTGCATTAAATCATTCACAACAACCTTCTTTTTCATAAAATATCAAGGAGTTCCGAGTTTATAAAATATCTCAACAAAGCTCTTAAAAATACTAATAACTAATTAATTCTATGAGAAATTATTCAATTTCAGAAATACAAAAACAATATGACTTGCAATTAGAAAAGGTTACTGAGAATATTAAAAAAGAAAAAGCAAAATTAGTTTTACTTCAATTTGCAGACGGATTAAAACAATATGCAACAACTATTGTAGATTATCTTAGAGAACAAACAAATGCAGAATTCTTAATTTGGTTAGACACTTGCTATGGGGCTTGTGACACACCTGTTTTAACAAAAGAACTCGAGAACAAAATTGATTTAATGTTTCAATTTGGACATAATGATGTTATGCCTTCGTACTAATCCTTAAATTTAATCTCCTTATCTGGGCGGGGAACTTTTCTTAATTTAACACCAGCTTCATACAAGAATTTCATTGCATCTTTATCAGAATAGTCATGATAACTCACAACTTCTTTAATTCCAGAATTTGCAATCAACTTAGCGCAAACACCACAAGGAGTATGAGTGCAATACATTGTAGCTCCAGAAACATTTACTCCATGAATTGCTGCCTGAATAATTGCATTTTGCTCTGCATGAATTGCCCTACAAGTTTCATGTCCATAACCAGAAGCAATATTTTGCTCATCCTTTAAACATCCAATATCACAACAATTTGGCATTCCAGATGTAGCACCATTATAACCAGTTGTTAAAACTCTTTTATTCTTAACAATAATTGCCCCAATATGATGTCTTAAACAAGAACTTCTTTCAGCAACTAATGCAGTTAATTTCATAAAATATTCATCCCATAAAAGTCTTCCAGAAACTTTCTTTTCTATAACCTCTTCTTTAATTTCTTCTCTTTGAACTTCTTCTTTCTTAACTTCTATCTCCCTCTCTTTAACATTTTCTTCTTTGTTTTCTAAAACAGCATCTTCTTTTTTTTCAATCAATTCACTACTTTCTCTTCCAGAAACCTCATTATTCTTAACCTCTTCAGCAGGAATAACTCCTCTCTGCCTCATCATCTCAATCAGTTGAGTGCCCTTGGCCACATTATCATCTCTTTGAACTTCCTTAGCCTGAATAGCCTCGTGCTTTGCCTTTTCTTTTTCCAAAATATCAACATAAACTTCTTTAATCTTCTTATATAACTCCTGAAAATCTTTATCATTTTTAATTACATAATCAGACATCTCAATACACTTAGATAAATTCTGCTTATTTGGATTTTCATTTTCAAATTCTCTTTCTTCATTTTCCAAAAATTCTTCATAAGAAATATTATCTGTTTCACTTTGTCTAATTAAAACACGCGAGTAACGCACTTTTGCATCTGCATCAACAGCAATCAAATAACCACCTTTTTGTTTAATTGTCTCTGCTTCTCCAACAGTTCTAATACTTTCAATAATCACATCACCCCCAACTGCTTTAGCCTTATCTATTAATTCTCTAATAATATAATCTGAAGAATTTTTTTGTCTTAAATCATTTGCAACTTCAACCATTGAATCTCTATTAACAGGCAAACCTCTTCGCTGAATCTCTTCAATTAAATAAGCACGAACTGAAAAATGTTTAAAACCCCCTTTTTCAACAAGATACTTTACAACACTTCCTTTTCCAGCACCTAAAGTTCCAGTTATTCCAATAATCATATAAGAAAAAACAAGAGACTCTTTTTAAGCATTTATGAGATAAAAGGAAACTATATCCAACCACCAAGTAAACTAACTCCAACTAAAAACAACAAAATACCTGCAATTAAATGCAATCTTCGAATATTTCTTTCTTTCCAACCAGAAACATCTTCAACTTTTTTAAAACCAAAATAAATTCCAAAAACAATCAAAGCCATTGGCAAAACAAAAAGAACATTATAATAAATTAACCAAGGCAATGCTTTAATTAAACCAATTTCAGACAACAAACCTGAAACAATCACATATGGACCAATTGTACAAGGCAACAAAAACACAGTAACTAAAAATCCAATAATAAAAGCTCCTTTTGGAGAAGTTATTTCACCAATAATTTTCTTTGCTTTAGGTCGCATCCACAAAGGCATTTCAGTTGCAATTCCTCCTGGCTTATAAACAAAATAATCCTTAATTTGCAAACCACCAATTATCATTGCTAAAACAGCAAGGCCATTATAAAAATAACTTGAATAACCAGAAATAAATTCATTAACAGAATTAAACAAATAAACCATTATAATTCCATAAAAAATATATCCAATAAAAACAGAAGAAATAAAAGCCATTCCAGAATAAAAAACTTTTTTTGTTTTCTTTGGATCTTGCGAAGACATAACAGCAACAATAACCATTGTTAAAACAGCAATTGCACACGGATTCACTGCATCAGCTAATGCCAAAGCTGTAATCCTCGCTAAACTAAAAACTTCTTCCATTTTAACAACCAGTTAATTCTTTTAATTCTTTAATAGACATAACCCCTGCATAAGTTGTTCCCTCAATTTCCCAAGCAGGAGTTCCTTGAATATGTCCACACTTAGACCAATCAGTATTACAAAGAAAAATATTTAGGTATTCTGTATTATTTCCAAACATTGCTTCTTGATCTTCACAATGATGACAACCAATTTGTGTATAAAGAATAGAATTTTCTCCAATACATTTTGCTGTTTCAACATCAGCATCAACACTTTTTGGCCAAAACATAATTACTAAAGCAATAACTAAAATTAATACAATAATTCCAATTGTTAAATATTGTTGACCTCTCTTTTTCATTTTATAACTAAATAAATTATCTTTTTAAAATTTTTGTTGTTGCAATCCCTTATTTTTTTCTAATATAGAATCAGCTACTTTTTTAACCAAAACATTTTCACCTTTTAAAGAAATCTCTAATTCAGAAATATCAGTATGATTTTCTCCCCGACTAATTCCTTTAGTAATTTCAATACAAAATTTTTTTCCAGAATAATATTCTTTCATACCTTCATCAGAATAAACTGCCTGAGCACTTCCAACTAAACCAGCATCTTGCAATTTTGCAACTTCTTTATGCACACCCCTCACTAAACAACTATAATTATATTTCTTATTTGGAACCAAATAAATTTCCATCAGAACAAGAAACTCGCTTATCTTTTAAATCTTACTAAACTTTTCCTCAATATCTTTGCAAACCATTTCAACCAAATCTTTTTTCCCTAAAAAATCTGTTCTAACTTGCCAAATTCTTGAACCGCCATTTTTTCTAACTAAAGAAACAACTAACTCCTTTCCACTATAAAAACAAGTTAATTGATTAGGACCTTCTCTTTGCTCTAAATCCTTTTTTATAATCCCAAATTTTACTAAGTCATTAAAATATTCAATAAGATTAGAATACAAATCAGAATAATCTTTATCAGGATTTTGAGTAAAAAATCTTTTTGAACAATAAGTCATTAAAACCCCTTAATTCAGATTCTTTTTAAAGTTTTACTAATTAATAATCTGGAAGTTCTTCATTAGAATTATCTTTTGGTTCTGCAGGAGCATCTGAAGCCTTTAAATCAGAGTCATTAATCGAATTAATCATTTCCTTAAACTTTGCAAAAGCTTCAGCAGGGATTCTCAAACCTTTTTTTGTTGGTCCAGAATACTTCTCACTTTCAACAAACTCTCTGATATCAACACCAACTTTGCCATTGTATTCTCTTATTCCAATAACAATATTTGTTGTTGTTCCTTGAAATTCTCCTTTTTCTATTTTACCAATGTCTTTTTCTGCCATAAAAACCTAAAGAATAAGTCTTTTATAAATTTATTGCCTATCTTTATCATCAGAATTAGAGAGCAAACCTTCTAATTTAGTCTGAGAATATGCAGTCATAAAAATTCCAGCTCCACTTAAAATAAAATCATATAAAGAAACTTCTCTCGAAAATACTGATACCCCGTATGCAGTTAAAGTAGCTCCTAAAAGCCATGTTGTTTGATAAAAATCTTTTCCATAAGGTTTCTATTTCTTTCCATTTAAAGCCGATTTAAAGACAATATTTAAAACTTTCCACAATTACAATTTATTATTATCTTTCAAAAACTCATTAAGAAAAACAAAATAATCTGTCTTTTCATTCATTGCCATTTTTTCCACAATTAATTCAGGTGTTGAATTTGCTAATCTGCCTAAAACAGGATTATGGTCAACAATTAATTCAAAGTTTTCATCCAGACCTTTTGCTTCAATTCCATCAATTCGAGTTCTTTTAGGAAGTATTTTTTTAATCTCATGACCCAAATGAGTTGCAATAATTAAAAAGCAGTTCTTTTGAATATAATAATTTGCAGTAGCAGCAATAATATTTCCTGCAACACCTGGTTCAGTAACAGCCTCAATTTCATCTGCTAAAATTAAGGTCCTTTCACCAGGATTAATTCCAGACATTTGATTCAATAAATTCTCAAAAGCACCTTTGTTCATTGCACCCTTATTCTTAGCAAAATAATAAACATCTGTAAACAAAGGAATCTTAACATTACCAAAAACAGGCAAACCAATCTGCGACAAAGAAATCAATTGAATCACATGTTCAATCAAAGTTGTCTTACCTCCAGAATTTGCACCAGTTAAAACAGAACATTTAATCTCTTGATTTAAATGAAAAGAAACAGGTTCTGCATTATCAATTAATAAATTTTTTGAAATATAAATTTGCAATTCATCTTCAATTAAAGGAAACTTCATTTCCCCTTCGACAAATTTAGAAATACCTGCAATAAAATCAAAAAACAATAATTCATTTTTTAAACTATCTAATTGATTAGGAATTTTCATTAAATCATTTGAATGCATTTTAATTTCTTCAGCAACTTTAGAAAATTTATTTGAATTATAATCCTTAATGTATTTATTTAACTCAACTTCATCAATTGAAACAGGAATTTCTAAATTTAAAACTTGCTTAGGTATTTTACTTTCAAAAACAGCTTCTTCAATAACTTGTTTAAGTTGCTCTGGAATTGCTTTTTTATTCAAAAGCGCAACAACAGATTCACCAGAAATTGTCAATTGTTTAATTTTCTCATTTATTTTTTCATTAATTTCCTCGACCTTTTTTTCAACTTCATCATAACTTAAATCAACAATCTCATCTTCAGAAATTAAATTAAACATTGAAAAAAGTTTTTTCACAATATCTTGAATATCTTCTAAAACATCATTATTTTTTAATAATTGAATATTAGTTTTCCACGAAGACAAAATCTCCAAATACCTCTCTAAATAAGCCTCATCAATTGAATTCAAAAAAACAGCTTGAGGCAATTGCTCCAAAGCCAAGGCAAACTCATTGCATTCTAAAACTTGAACTAAATCAATTTCTTGCAAACTCACTATATCATTTTCAGAAACCAATAATTTGCAAGGACAACCTTTTGATTTTAATTCATTAAAAATATCTGAATCTTCTGTAACAACTAAAACATCATACTTTGGAGACCAATTTTCTCTTGGAAAATTAAGCTCCTTTAAAAAATTATTTTCAAATTTAGAAATTGATTTAAAAAATTCTTGTCTTTTTTTCAAATATTCAAACCCAACACCCAAATAAAAATAATTAAATAAATTAGAAGTATCTGCAAATACAAAATTCTGTGCAATCTTTTGAAGCAATTTATTATGAACAACCTTTGCATCACGAGTTTTGTAAATTGTTTTTAATGATTTTAAAGAAGTCTTTGTTTTATTAAATGGTGATAATTCATTCTCTTCAATAAACTGCATTAATTTTACTTTCATAAAAAACTTAACTAAAATGAATTTTAAAGCTTATTGCATTACTTTAGAGTTATAGTCCATTACAATAATCTTTATTAATCAGTTATTACTAAAACTTTCAATGTATCATGGGGTAACAGGAGTTCAAACACCTTCTCAAGCTTTTCAAGACTATCAAAATATATTTCTTAGTTTTATCTATGCATTACAAAACCCTCAAATAATAAACAAAATAGGTGAGATTTCTTTTCAAAAAAGATATCCTCATGTCTCTCTAAATAATTCGCAAAAAACAAAAGCAAGAAAATTAGAAAAAGAAGTAAAACAAATTTGTATACTATTTTGTTCAAATAACCCAGATAAAGATTTAGTTTTAGCATTAGTTGAAAATGCCAAAAAATATTGTCATTGATTCAAAATACTTGCTTTGATTATCTTAACTTCTTCCAAGGGTTTATCATTTGCATTTGTTTCAACTTTTGCAATTGCATCAACAACATCCATTCCTTCAATAACTTTTCCAAAAGCAGGATGTTTAGAATCCAAAAAATCATTATTTTTAAGATTTATAAAAAATTGCGAACCTCCTGAATTTGGTTGTCCAGTATTTGCCATTGAAATTGTCCCTCTGTCATTTTTATTTCCCCCAGCATGAGTAAATTCATCTTCAATTGTATAACCAGGACCGCCACTTCCAGTTCCAGTTGGATCACCACTCTGAATCATAAAACCATCAATTACTCTATGAAAAATAACACCGTCATAAAAACCCTCTTTAACAAGTTTTTCAAAATTTCCAGTAGTAATTGGCATATCAGAATATAAATTAATAACTATGTCCCCTTTTGTTGTCTCTAATTTAACTCTTGTTCCCATGTCTTGATTATATTGATACCAAATTCCCCCTACTAAAAGCAAAATAATTGCAGTTATAAAGATTACTAAATTAATTCTTTTCATAAATTAAAAAATAAAAAGAGGTTTATAAAATTATATCTAAAATCTTTCAGAAACATAATTCCAAACTTCTTCATGAATATCTTTAGGAGTTCTCATCACACCTTCGGGAGCACATTTAATGACTTTCCATCCAAATCTTTCAGCAACTTCTAAGTAAGCTTTTTCAGCTCTTTGAATATGTTCAATATCAACTTCGTGCATATCTAATTTTTCACTTGTTTCTCCAGAAAACTTCTTTTTCAATTCTTGTGCAACTTGCCACGGAGTATAAAGAAAAAGAACATCATCTTCTTTGTGAACACCCAAGACATTAACCTCATAATTATCTAACCAATCAACAACTTTAACTCTCTCAGCAGAATCCCTAATCTTTCCAGCTTGATGTCCCATGTTTGATTGACGATATCTATCTAATAAAACAAACTTTCCTTGAGCAAGTGCATTTTCAATTTCAGGTTTTGCAGCCAATCTATCAAGAGCATAAAGTGTTGAAGCAATTTTCCAATGAACATCATCTGCCTTGCCAAACCAACCAGAATCCCCTTTCCAATCATAATAATCAACATCTTTTCCCAAATAACATTGTCCAATCATTCTTCCAGTTGGAGTGTCATAACAAGGAAAACTAAATGATTCAACATCTCTTCCAGAAGAAATCAATCTCTTTTCAAGTAAACCAACCTGAGTTTGCTTTCCAGAACCATCTGTTCCCTCAACAACAATTGAAAATCCTTTTTTCATTTTAATAGAAATTTAAACTAATCTCTCAAGAGCTTTTTTTCCAGTCCAGACACAAGCTGAAGGACATTTAATTCCTTGCAAACACTTTGGCTTCAAAGCATTCTCACCATATTTATCTTGAAAAGCCCCATACTCTTGAGAAGTCTTTTTTGTTTGATCCATAATTTCCCATTGAGCATGACCACAATTTCTTAACAATGTCTTAGAACGAAAATCTTCAATCATACCTCTTTCAGTAACATTGATTAATTGAGCTTGAGGAAAATCATAGGCTGTAACAGATTCAACATCTTTCATCCATTCACTAACCAAATAATCCTTGCCCTCCAAAATAGGTGGAACAAAAAGACCTTTGTCAGCACCTAATTCAAGACCACCATTAATATTATAGTTAATTGTTCTATGCCTATGCTCTTGAGCTAAACCAGCAAAACTTATGTCATAATCAGTAGAATAAACACTTTCACCAAAATGATTCTCTGAAACAGCTGGCTGAAACAAAGACAAATGCCGATCTGTTTGATTATCCATTCCTTCAACTTTTAAACCAGAAACCATTCTATTAAATAATTCCATATATGGAATTAATCTTTGCGCAAATTCATTAGAGCAATTTCTCTCTTCAGAACCTTCAGCAAAACCCTTAAATCTATTCATTAAAAAATTCAATTGCCTCCAATTAACAGTATGAACCATTTTTGTAGCAGTAAAAACACTTGTCATATAACGAGCATTTTCTTGAGCTAATTTCTTAATATTTGCTTCTCTTGCATTTGAATCTCTCATTTCAGGATAAACCCTATCAATTTCAGGGATTAAAAGACCCATCCATTTATCATAAAGTTCTTTTTGATGTTCCTCAACATCACTCATTTGAGTATACCTTGCAGATTTTTCAGAAGTTGCATATTGCTTTTCATTATTAAAGACCATTGCCAAAATCTTAGGCAAACCCCTAAAATTAAAATTAAAATTAATATGTTCAAAAACACTATGGTGTCCAGAATTAATTAATCTCTCTAAAAGTTTCTGATTCGGTGCTTCAGTTAAAAGCTCATTAAAATCTTTTTCAGTATAACAAACTCTTGCGCAATTTTGAGAAAACTTTTGCATTTCATGAATTATTCTATCTCTATCTAGAGAATCTTCAACAGAAGCTTCAATATCTTTTAAAGAAACATCCACAAAATTATTTGTAGAACCAATCAGCTGAACATCAAATCCATCTTTATTTAACATAAATTAATTCAAATCAAAACTCTTTATAAAAACTATTGCACTCAAAAATATATATTAAAATTATTTAATCTTTCGTTATTCATGTTTCTATTATGGTTAGGATATAATAAAGACTTTAATCTTTCATATTCGAGTGTCTGCGACTACGAGAATACCATAAAAGACATTAGTCTTTCATTTCTATCTTAATATTAACATTCTTAGGAATCTGCATTCTCATAATATGATGAAGAACTCTTTCATTTGCAGGCAAGTCAATCAATCTTTTATGAATACGCATTTCATATCTATCAAAAGTAGCAGTACCATCACCACATGGAGACTTCCGAGTAGTCACTTTAAGTTTCTTAGTTGGAAGAGGAATCGGTCCACTAATCACAATCCCAGACTTCTTTGCTAATTGTCTTATATTCTCACAAATATTATTTAACATATCAATATCTGTGCTATTTAATTTAATACGTACTTTTGGCATATAAAACTGACTAAATTTTGGTTTAAAAATGTTGTTGTTCTAAACTAATCCAGGATTTTCTTTAAATAAATAATCTATTGGAGCACAAAGATAAATTCTTCTATTCTCAGTCTTTCTACCTAAACTCAAATCAATTTTGTTGCCTGTTTCAGTAACTAAAATATATCCCTCAAAAAAAGGAAATTTCTTAATTCTTGCATATTCTCCCAAATTTTCTCCATTAACAGAAAAAATGTTTGGAGAGATTGCAGTAAGTTCCTCTAAAGTTAACACCTTATCCACCCCTTCAAGATTACATAATACAAAGACTCTCTTATCTGCCATGAGCCAAACAAAAAGAAAATTCATTTTAAATTTTTTCAAAACATTTTTATAGGATTTTTTGTTAACATATTAAAAGAGAAAAATGTCAAACATATTTACCAATCTTAGTTTAATTATTCTTATTGCAGTAATCATAGCTGGATTGATGAGAATTTTTAGACAGCCTCTCTTAATTGGATATATTTTTACTGGGATAATTGTTGGACCATATGTTCTTAATCTCTTATCTGAATCACCGACTTTCGGAACCTTTTCTCAAATTGGGGTTGCCTTACTTTTATTTACTGTGGGATTACATTTAAATCCAAAAGTTATTAAAGAAGTTGGAAAAATTTCACTTATAACAGGTATTGGGCAAGTAATGTTCACTTCAATTTTTGGATTTTTAATTGCAAGTCTCCTTGGATTTTCTATAATTTCTTCCCTCTATATTGCCATAGCCCTTAGTTTTAGTAGTACAATTATAATTATGAAACTGCTCTCTGATAAAGGAGATGTAGATAGCCTATATGGAAAAATTTCAATTGGTTTTCTAATTGTGCAAGATTTAATTGCAGTTGCAATATTAATGATTATTTCTTCCACTTCTGGAGAGGCCTTTGCCCAAAATTTATTTTTTAAAGCTATTTTAATTGGAATATTTGTATTATTTGGTTTGTTTTTATTTAGTTGGAAATTGCTTCCTTCGATATTAAAAGTAGTTGCAAAATCTCAAGAATTTTTATTTTTATTTTCAATTGGTTGGTGTTTAGCACTTGCAAGTTTATTTGAAATCTTAAATTTCTCTTTAGAAATTGGTGCATTGCTTGCAGGAATTGCAATTTCAATAACTCCTTATGCTCATGAAATTAGTGCAAAAATGAGGCCATTAAGAGATTTTTTTATTGTTTTATTTTTTATTGTTATTGGTTCTCAAATGATTATCGGAGATATCTCTGTTAATCTTATTCCAATAATAATTTTTTCTTTGTTTATTTTAATTGGTAATCCTTTGATTGTCATAAGCATTATGTCTATTATGGGTTATACAAAAAGAATTGGATTCTTGTCAGGATTAACAGTTGCCCAAATAAGTGAGTTTTCAATCATCCTTGCAATGTTAGGTGTTTCTGTTGGACATTTAAACCAAGAGGTTTTATCTTTAATAACAGTCATTGCTTTAATAACAATTGCAGGCTCGACCTATTCAATTACTTATTCAAAAAAATTATATCCAAAAATTTCAAGATTTATCCCTTTTTCTGAAAAAAAGAAAAGAAATAATTCAAAAAAAATAAAAAACTATGATGCGATTTTATTTGGATACAATAGAATTGGTTTTAGTATTTTAAATTCTTTAAAAAAAATAAAGAAAAAATATTTAGTTATTGATTTTAACCCAGATACAATTTCTAATTTGCAAAAATTTAGAATTCCTTGTTTATATGGGGATATTGAAGATATTGAATTACTAAATGAATTACCTTTAAACAAAATTGAAATAGCAGTGTCTACTATCCCCGACTATGAAACAAATGAAATATTAATTGAAACAATAAGAATGGTTAATAAGAAAGCAATTATAATTGTAAGAGCCCATCATTTAAATGATGCATTGGAACTATATAAAAAAGGGGCAGACTATGTTCTTACTCCTCATTTCCTTGGGGGAGAATATGTTGCTAAAATGATTCATAAAATTAAAACAAGTGAAAAAGGTTATCAATCAGAGAGAGAAGAACATATTAAAATGTTAAAAAAAAGACTCGGAGCAGACCACAAACATCCAGCAATAGAAAAAGGTTAGAAAATCTTAAAAACCCAAAAAACCATTATTCAATATCTGTTTTATTTTCATTATCAGAGTGTGATAAAATATCACATTCTTTAGAGTTATTTATTAAATAACTTGTTTCCAAATTACTCATATAACCACAAAGTATCAAGACCTTATAAATTTATTTCATAATGGATTTAGAAGAAAAATACAAAATTAATTTTAAGTATAACATTAATGAATACTGGAAGTTACTAAAAAAACACAAAAAAACATTTACTCTACTTATCTTTATCACATTATTCATGAATGCTTTAGCAATAGTTGATAAATTCTTATTTAAAAGAATTATTGATGACGGAGCATTATTTTTAGATGGAAGTCTTGCACAAAATATTTTTATTCAAACACTAACAATAATTGCAATAATCTACCTAAGTGTCTCAGTTGGCAGAACTATTTTTAGATGGTTATATATTCATTTTATAAATGTATTAGATGCAAAACTAATCTTAGATTTAAAAACACACTATTTTTCACATATAATAAAACTCTCGCAAAAATTCCACACAACACACAAAACAGGTTCTCTAATCTCACGATTAGGAAGAGGTTCAAACGCAGTAGAAACAATGACAGATGCAATAATCTTTCATTTCACACCACTACTATTTAATTTAATTATTGTTGGATTTTCTTTAGCTTATTTTAGTATAAAAACAGCAATTGTTGTTGTAATAATGTCAATAATTTTCATTTCATATAGTTGGAAAATCCAGCAAAAGCAACAAAAATATAAAATACAATTTAATGCTGCAACAGATACAGAAAAAGCTTATGTAGCAGATATTTTCACAAACATAGATACAATAAAATATTTTGGAAAAGAAAAATTAATTGACAAAAAATACAAAGCACTTTCCACAGACACAAATAACAAATTCCTAATTTACAATGGATTTTATCGTTGGTTTGATGCAGGACAATTATTTATTATTGGTGTGAGTTTATTTTTCCTAATCTACTTTCCATTACAACAATTTTTAGCAGGGGAAATGACAATTGGTACTTTAACATTTATCTATACAGCATATAGTCAAATAACAATGCCTTTATTTGGATTTGTTTGGGGATTAAGAAGCTTTTACAGAGCAATGGCTGATTTCCAAGATTTATTTGAATATGGAAAAATTGAAAATGATATTAAAGACAAAAAAAATGCTGAACAGATAAAAATTCAAAAAGGCGGAATAGAATTCAAAAATGTATCATTTAATTATGGAAAAAGAAAGGCATTTAGTTTAAAGAATTTTAATCTAAAAATAAAACCAAATGAAAAAGTAGCTTTTGTGGGACATTCTGGTTGTGGAAAAACAACATTAGTAAAACTTCTATATAGATTATATGATGTTCAAAAAGGAGATATAAAAATAGATAATAAAAAGATAACCGAAGTTAAACAAGAATCATTAAGAAGTGAAATGAGTATTGTTCCACAAGAAGCAATTTTATTTGATGATACAATCTATAATAATGTAAAATTTGCAAATCCTTCTGCAACAAAAAAAGAAGTTATGCAAGCAATAAAATATGCTCAACTTGATAAAGTGATTAATAAACTTTCTCAAAAAGAAAAAACAATTGTGGGTGAAAGAGGAGTCAAACTTTCAGGAGGGGAAAAACAAAGAGTTTCAATTGCTCGAGCAATTTTAGCAAACAAAAAAATATTAATCTTAGATGAAGCAACCTCTGCATTAGATTCAGAAACAGAACACGCAATTCAAGAAGCACTTCAATATTTATTAAAAGGAAGAACATCAATAATAATTGCGCATAGACTTTCAACAATTATGAATGCAAACAGAATCATTGTTATGAAAAATGGTGAAATCATTGAGCAAGGAACACACAATGCACTAATCAGAAAGAATGGAGAATATAAAAAGCTCTGGAAGATGCAAAAAGGTGGTTATATAAAATAATTATTCTTCTTCAGGTTCATCTTCTAAACCAAACAAGTAAAAAATAAAATCAAAGAATCTTAATAAAAATTCTAAGATTAAAATAAATAAAAGATACTGAAATGCATGAACAAAATAAGAAGGTAGTTCAGCCAATCTTCCAATAAAAACACTAAAAAAGTTTTCATTAAAAAAACTTGGTGTTAAAATTGCAGAAGTTAAAAGCATTAAAGGAAAAATCTTTGCAACATCTTGAGATAATTTTTCTCCATAACCAGGAAGATAAGCAATCATTCTAATTGCAGCGATAATTGCAGCAGACACCAAAAGAATTGTATTTAAATCCACAATATTCTCTATTAATGCAATTAAGAAAAAAGTTAATACAATAAACCATAAGAAAATTAAAAATGGTGAAATAAGCAAATATTCAAAAAAATACAAAATACCTGCAAACAATTTTTCAAAAAAGACATTTTCAGATTTATTATATTGTTTGAGATTTAGATCAAGAACATTCTTTTTTGAAATAAAAGTATAAAACTTCCATACAAAAATAGAATAAATAACAATCAATAAAACCAAAACAAAAAGATTAACAAAATTTTGCGCCCAAGGAGGGATAAATGATACTAATGAATTATATATCCCAATCAAAGAACTTGTAATACTTGACATCACCTCCATATAATTAATAAAAATCTCTTGTTTTTAAACATTTTCAAAAAGTTTAAATAGTTTAAAACATTAAAAAAATAATGAAAACTAGATTAACTTTAATTTCAGCAAGTTCTTCTAGTTCCAACTAAATCAAAACTCTAAGAGTTTTGAGACAGAATTCTTTTAACTCTAAGAGTAAACTTTAAATAAAACAAAATACAAAAAATAAAATGATTGACATTCAATTAATCAGAGATAATCCTAACCTTGTAAAGGAAAATATGAAAAAGAAATTTAGAAAAGATTTACATCTTGTTGATGATTTAATAAAGCTCGACGAAAAATGGAAAAAAATCAAGTATGAAGAAGAGCAATTAAGAAAAGAAAGAAATAAAGTTTCTAAAGAAATTAGTGAAGCAAAAAAATCAAAGGACGAAAAAAAAGCTAAAAAATTAATGAAAGATGCAAAAGAAATTCCTAAAAAAATTGATGAATTAAATGAAAAAAGAAAAAAACTTGAACAAGAAATTTTTAACACACAAGCAAAAATTCCAAATATAATGTCTAAAAGAGTTCCAATTGGAGAAGATGATTCTAAAAATGTTGATGAAAAACATATTGGGGAACCAAAAGAATTGGGATTTGATCCAAAAAGTCATGTAGAAATTATTGAGAATTTAGGTCTAGCAGATTTTGATTCTTCAGCAAGAGTCTCTGGAAATGGATTCTATTATATAGAGGGTGATTTAGCACTTATGCAATCAGCATTGATAAATTTTGCAAGGGACTTAATGATCTCAAAAGGATTTAATTATGTTGAAACACCTTATTTACTAAGAGAAGAAATTATTGATAAAGTTACTGACTTAAATGATAAAGAAAACCAAATCTATGTTGTTGAAGATTCTCCAAAAATGGCTTTAATTGGAACATCAGAACATTCTTTAATTAGTCGTTATGCAGGGCAAGAAATTGATGAAAAGAAATTACCAATTAAACAAACAAGTTACTCAATGTGTTTTAGAAAAGAAATCGGGGCCCATGGAATTGATGAAAAAGGTTTATTTAGAACACACCAATTTAATAAAATTGAAATGGTTGTTATTTGTAAACCAGATATAAAAGAATCAGAAAAATTTTATCGAGAAATGCAAGACATAACTTTAGAAATTTTTGAAAAAATAGAAATTCCAGCAAGAGTATTAACAATATGTTCAGGAGATTTAGGTGATCTAAAATATGAACAAATAGATGTTGAAGCATGGTCTCCAAGAAGAAAAGATTATTTTGAAGTTGGTTCATGCTCTAACCTAACAACATCTCAGGCAAGAAAATTAGGGATCTCTACAAGAATAAAAAATGAAAGGGTAATTCCACACACATTAAATAACACAGCCATTGCAACCTCACGAGCCCTAGTAGCAATTATTGAAAATAACCAAACAAAAGAAGGAACAATAAAAATACCAAAAGCTCTTCAACCATATATGCTTGGAAAAAAAGAAATCAAACCAAAAAAATGAATCATTCAGATTATTTAATTTTTGTACAACAATGTGAAAAAGACATAAGAGATCACGCAAAAAATATTATAGACAAAGTTAATTTGAATCCTGAAAAAAGATTTTCAAATACAAAATATTTGGAGCACATAGCCTATGTTGGAGGTATAAATGCAGCAGTTTCACATTTAGCAAAAAAGTATAATTTTTCTTATAGGCCACTAAGCCCACAATTTACTCCCTGGAAAAAAGTTTTAGAAGCATAATTATTTAAATTAAAACATCTTTGTCTTATTAAGGAGGTGAAAAATGACCAAAAAGAAAACTGCAAAAAAAGTTGTAGACAAAACCCAAAAACTAAATCCTATTAAGTTCGGGCTTTCGCTTTCTATAATTTGTGGAGTATTTATGTTAGTTTTAGGAATAGCTTATTACTTTGAATACTTTGCTTTATGGACTGCTTTAATGTATGACGCATACGGGAAGTTTGGATATTCTCCAGTAACTATTCTTGGAAACATCTTAGGAATAATTTACGGAATGATAGATGGATTTATAACTGGATGGGTTTTTGCATTTATTTACAACAAACTTAGTTAATTTTTAAATTTCATTACTTTTGTATTTTTTAATAAATGTAGCTTTGGCTCTACTTCTTTATACAAACTTTCAAGTTCTTCAGGAGTTAATTCAATAATTCCAGAACTATTTTTACCCCTAAAACACACTGCGATTGAAGCATCTTTTGGATTCAAGAAATCTTCATTAATAATAATTTCTCTTATGTTTCCAGCAGTCTCAAGCCGAACAATCCCATCAGAATTCTTCTTCTTAGTCTTAATTTTCATAAAAAACAAAACACTTCAAAGTTTATAAGAATTTATGAGATAAAAACTAATCATTATAATATGCATAAAGATCTTCAACTTCCTGATCTGTTAATTGCCTGTCCCAAATTGCAAATTCATCTAATTTACCATTTAAGAAATATCTTTCATTATCCTGCCCTGCACAAGCCCCCCATCCACCTAGATTGTTATCTTGAATAAAATTTAAATTACCCTGGCCTGTATGAGAAGAATTAATTACATCAAGACTCCCATTAAGATAAATTTTTTGTCCTTCATCCCCCCACGCATAAGTTACATAATACCATTGTCCTTTGTTTATATTACTAGAAGAAATAGTTTCTTTGTTTCCATTTTTATCTCTATAATAGCCAATTAATCTATCTGACTTATAAACTAAATAATCATAAGATGTTGCACATTGCCCATTAGTTGTTATCCAAATATATCCACTATAATCTTCATCCTCATCAACATAAACCCATGTAGAAAGAGTTCCTTGTCTAGGAGGCAAAACATCTAAACCTAAATCAACATAGTCATTTGTTCCATCAAAACTAAAAGCATTTTCTATTTTACCTGTTACTCCTCTTGTAGCCCCCTCATTTGTTCCATTGTTTGTTCCTTGAGAATCCACAACTTCTCCAGAAATTTCATCTAAAGCATAATAAGCAACCAAACCATCCATTGCAAGAGGGTCAAAACTTGGCTCATCAGAAGAATCATCATTTGATTCACCTTGAATTGGTTCAGAATTTTTAACTTCATATTTATCATTAATTTCTCCAGGAATTTCTTTTCCAGAATCAGAAGTAAAAACAGGTGCAACAGACACAGAAACAACATCCTCTGGATTAAGATTATCCAAAGTTAAAGTCCAAGTTCTTTTTTCTAAAGCATTTAATTGAATATCACTAATTTCAAAAACCTCTGAATCTGTTTCAGAACTA
Organism: Candidatus Woesearchaeota archaeon; assembly: GCA_964603295.1. Taxonomy (GTDB): domain Archaea; phylum Nanobdellota; class Nanobdellia; order Pacearchaeales; family GW2011-AR1; genus CAZRUG01. Next base: position 19,029 of record CAZRUG010000005.1, read on the forward strand.
ATTGCAAAAATCAAACCAGTTAAATTTGCTTGTCCAGAAGTCCGTTTTACAGTTGCTTCAACACTTCCATTAGAATAAACTAAAACTCTTTCAAGATCAACTCTACTATTCACAGCATCTAAAGACAAACCTTCTGTGCTTTCAGTAACCAAATTCTGAATAAAAACCCAGACAATTGTTATAGCAACTAAAGATAGTGCAATCAACACAACAGTTGTAATAATTCCTGAAAGACCTCTTTTATCCATAATAGATTTAGATTTATCTAATTTATAAATTTTACATTCTTTTTAATGCAGCAATTCTTTTTTCAATTGGAGGATGTGTGCTTGCTAATTCTTTGAAAGGACTTGCAAAAAACAGCGGAGCAACAGCCTTATTTGCATTTTTCTTACTATTAACTCCTTTCTTATAATCGCCCTCAATCTTTTCCAAAGCACTAATTAAAGCATCTGGATAACGCGTGAACTTAACAGCAGAGGCATCTGAAGTATATTCTCTTTTTCTTGAAATTGACATCTGCACAAAGTAAACAACAATCGGAGCCAAGATTGCCAAGACAATTCCAATTACAATTAAAACCCCTTTGCCTTTATCATTATCTGATTTAAACCATAAACTTCTTAAAAAAATCTCTGAAACAATTGCAATCATTCCAACCATAACAGTTACTAACGTCATGTATCTAATATCATAATTACCAATATGCCCAAGTTCATGCGCTAAAACAGCTTCTAATTCTCTTCTGTTTAGTTTTTCTAAAGCACCTGTTGTTACACAAATCACAGAATGTTCAGGATCTCTTCCAGAAGCAAAAGCATTAATTTGTTTTGATTCCATTACATAAAGTTTTGGCATTGGCAAACCAGAAGCAACAGTCAAACCCTCAACAAGCCTATAAAAATCAGGAAACTTTGCACGCGAAGCCTCTTTAGCTTTAACAGAAGCAACAGCAATTTCAGCAGACTTGTAATAGGTTCCAAGAGTATAAGTTAATGAAAAAATAATTGCAATAATCATTATAATAAAAAAATAACCCTCATAAATTAAAGCAATAACATAACCCAATGCAATTAATAAAATAAATATAAAACTAATTAAGAACAATGACTTTCTCTTATTTCGCACAATTTGATCTCGAAAATCAACTCTCACAGGTTCCATAAAGAAAAATGTATTTTCAAGTATATAAATTTTTATAAATATGTGATATTTAATACAAATATGAAATTAAATGTTGTTGTTCTTGAAAAAAGTGATGCTGAGGGCATAAAAAAAAGATTAGATTCATTGCAAAACGCAAAACCTGAAATTCCTGTCCAATATGCTCTTGCACCAAATTTTGAAAGGGAGACATGGAATCATCAATTTCCTTTTGTTTTCTTAAATAATTCCAAGGGAGAACAATGCAAAAGAGCTTACGGAGTTGAAGATGCCTCTTTATTAATTAGTCATATCATTGAAGGCAGATATGATCATTTGGGAATTTAAAGGTTTTGATTGGTTTAGAGTTCTTTTAATTTTGTTAATGCTTCTTCAACATTTCCATTATGGACTAAGAAAAAGTGTAGGTTTTTATTCATTGATTCCCAAATCTTTCCAATTTCTTCTTTATATTGTGTGTCTTCATTGCTTACTCTATCTTCTCCTTTCCATTCTTTCATCAACAATCCTCTCTTTCTTTGAAATAAACTGAATTGATATAATTGCAAAAATAACAAACCCAACATAAATCATCCAAGAACCAACTGATTCAAATCCCAAAAAATCACTTCCAATTCCAAGATAATTAAAAACAATTCCTGCTACAAGCAAAATAAATGCAAAACTATATCGCCATGCCATTTTGCTTTTTTGTAAACATTTTTTTATTCATTTTAATTTAAATACATCTTCTATTTTCTTTTGTTTAAGTGCTTTTGTAATTTTATATGCCAACTCAAGAGAAGGATTGTATCTTCCTTGCTCCAATGCATTAATTGTCTGTCTTGTAACTTCTACAGCCTGTGCCAACTCTTCTTGAGTAATTCCCAATTTCCTTCGATAAAAATTTATTTTTGTTTTCATTTATCATTTTAATCCTTTCTATCTAAATAAATATTTGTGATTGCTTTAACAATAACTCCGAAAAAAAGTGCTAAAACAATAAACCAATCAACTTTAAGTGAATTATTCAAAGCACTTGTTATAACCTGATATAAAATACCTAATACTAACACAAACATCATTGCCCAAAGCGCATTTCTTTCAGCAAAAGCCTCGTGAATTCTCTCTCTTTCATCTTGCTTCATTCTTGCCATTGCACTAAAAATATCAATACCTAAAAAAGCAATCCAAACTCCAGTAACAATTAATCTTAATTCAGTAGACCAATAAGGCAATGCCTGAAACACAATAAAGGGCAACATTACTGCAACCAAATAAACAATGCCCCTCCAGTCTTTTGGATGAACTCCCCATCCTCCATACTTTCTTCTCTTAAACCATTCAGGATGAGCAATCATTTCTTTCCTTCCCTAACAGGTATAAAATAAATAAACCAGAGAACCCACACAAACCAAACAAGCATTATTTTATTGTCAGTAACAATTCCATTGATTCCCAATAAAGCAAAAAACCCAAAAAAACCCATTTGCCAATTTTCTCTCATTTTTGTTTTAGTATTTTTATTTGTCATGTAAGAAATATATTACATATACTATTTAAATATTTCTATTTTTGTAAAAAATATGTTGCATTGAAAAAAAAGAAATTAATTTAAATCAAAACTTCTAATATAAAAAATGTCAAAAAGAAAATCTATTTTAGAAAAATTAGAACAATTGCCCAAAAACTTACTTTTTTTAATTCAAAAAGAGATTTGCCTGAACAAGGCATTATTCCAAGGTTTATAGCAGAAATAAGATTTAATGAAAATACAATTTACAAAGAGGGAATTTATATTGTAGCAGGATTAAATCAAATGTCTGAATTAAAATATAATCTAATTGCACTTCCTTTAGAAGACTCAGAAGAAAGACTCTTTCCACAAGACAATATTCCCCTTGATTATCTTACCCAATACAATCATTATAGTCCTTCATTACAAATGTTAACTTATCTTCACACACTTTCCTATCTAAAGAAATGAATCAGCAAAAACTACTTCCACCTCCAAAAGACACAGACCAAAAATCTTAAATACCCTTAATAATACTTGTTCTTGTAGTTTTGCTTATTGCTAATTCTGGTTAAAAAAGGTAAGAAATAAATCAAGATTTTAGAGGTGTCCTGCAAATGACTAAAGTTTTGAAAGCTAAATCATACAATAAAACAGAAATAAAAAAAGAACTTCACCCACTTATTCGTGAATGGTTTTTCAAAAAGTTTGAAGATTTCTCTCCAGCACAAAAATTCGGAGTTCCAGCAATTCACAAAAAACAAGATATAATTATTTCAGCACCAACAGGAGGAGGAAAAACCCTAACAGCATTTCTATCAATTCTAAATAATTTAGTTAGTTTAGCAGAAAAAGACAAACTCGAAAACAAAGTTTATGCACTCTATTCTTCTCCATTAAAAGCTCTTTCAAATGACATTCACAAAAACTTAATTGAACCACTAAAAGAAATCAGAGAACTTGCAAAAGAAAAAAATATCAAACTTCAAAAAATAAATGTAGGTTTAAGAACAGGAGACACAACTCAATCAGAAAAAGCCAAAATGACAAAAAATCCTCCGCATATTTTAATTACAACCCCAGAATCTCTTGCAATTATGTTAACAACAATAAAATTCAAAGACCATTTAGCAAAAACAGAATACTGCATTGTCGATGAAATTCATTCATTAGGAAACAAGCGAGGTGTTTATCTAAGTTTAAGTTTAGAAAGATTAAATGAACTTTGTCCAAAACCACCAACAAAAATAGGATTAAGTGCAACAGTTGAACCCTTAGAAGAAGTTGGAAAATTTTTAGTTGGAATAGATAAAAATAGATCAATTAGATTAGCAAAAGTTGGAGCAAACAAAAAACTTGACATCCAGGTCTTAAGCCCAGTTGAAAATTTACTAGACCACCCAAATCCCCACAAACCAATGTATGATTTAATGAATAATTTAATTGAACAGCACAAAACAACATTAATATTCACAAACACCAGAGCAGCAACAGAAAGAGTAGTTAATCACTTAAAATACAAATTCCCAACAGCCTATACAGATTCAAACATTGCTGCCCATCACTCTTCATTAAGTAAACCATTAAGATTCAAAATTGAAGAAGAACTCAGGCAAGGAAAATTAAAAGTCGTTGTATGCTCAACCTCATTAGAACTTGGAATTGACATTGGCTATATTGATTTAGTAATTTTATTAGGAAGTCCAAAAGCATCTTCACGAGCATTGCAAAGAATTGGCAGAGCAGGACACCAACTTCATGAAACAGCAAAAGGAAGATTCATAATCTTAGATAGAGACGACTTAGTTGAATGTTCAGTAATTCAAAAAGAAATGCTCGAAGGTAAAATTGACAAAATCCAATTTCCAAAAAACGCGCTTGATGTTTTATCCCAACAAATTTATGGAATGACAATCAATCGTCCTTGGAAAATAAATGAATTACTTTCAACATTAAGAAAAAGTTATTGCTATCAGACTCTAAGCAAAGATGACTTTATGTCAGTAATGAGTTATTTATCAGGAGAATACGGATTAGAAAAAAACTGGGTTTATGGCAAGATTTGGTATGATAAAGAAGAACAAATAGTTGGAAAAAGAGGAAAACTTGCACGAGTAATTTATTTTACAAACTTAGGAACAATTCCTGAAGAATCCTTTGTTGATGTAAAACTAGTAAAATCACGAGACAAAATAGGAGTAATTGATGAGGCCTTCTTAAGCAGAATGAAAAAAGGAGATGTTTTTGTTTTGGGTGGAAGCAAATATCAATTTCAATATACAAGGGGAATGAACCTTTATGTTAGAGCAGCACCAGAAAGAAAACCAACAATACCCTCGTGGTTTTCAGAAACACTTCCATTAAGTTTTGACTCTGCTTTAGAAATTAATGAATTTAGAAAAAAATTAAAACAAATGTTTGAAAAAAATAAAACACAAAAACAAGTAACAAACCAAATAAAAAAATTAGTTTATGTAGATGACAAAATTGCAAAAGAAATTTACACATATTTTCAACAACAATACAAATTCTCTGAAATTCCAGACACAAACACACTAACAATTGAAAAGTACATTGACGAAAGAGAAAACAAAAAATACATTTTAGTAAATTCAATGTATGGTCGAAGAGTAAATGATGCATTATCAAGAGCATTAGCTTACTTAATTGGAAACACAAAAAAAAGAGATGTTGAAATTGGAATCACAGACAGGGGATTTTATTTAGCTTCACAAAATCTTGACATTGAAAAAGCATTTGAAAAACTAAACTCAGAAAACTTAGAAGAAATTTTAAAAGAAGCAATTGAAAAAACAGATATCTTAACAAGAAGATTCAGACATTGTGCAACTCGTTCTTTAATGATTTTAAGAACTTACAAAGGACAAAGGAAAAATGTAAAAAAACAACAAATGAAATCTCATTTCTTAATAGCCGCAGTTAAAAAAATAAGTGAAGAATTTCCAATATTAAAAGAAGCTAAAAGAGAAGTTCTTGAAGATTTAATGGATATTGAAAATACAAAAAAAGTTCTAAACAGGATTGAATCAGGAGAACTTGAAATCAAAACAGACCACTCAAGATTACCCTCTCCTTTTGCATTGCATTTATTGCTCGAAGCCCACATGGATTTAATGAAAATTGAAGACAAACAAGATTTTTTAAAAAGAATGCATCAAGTTTATCAAAATGAAATTGACAAAAAAGGAATTATTGACTATGATGCACTTTGGGAAGATTTTGAACAAAGCCAAAAGTAAATTTTATCAAGCAATCATTCTTTAAAATAAAATGAAAACACCAAACCCAAAATTCATTTACAAAACACTTTATTTTCCAGAACAAGAAATACTTGCAATTGGAGATTTACACCTTGGATATGAAGAAATGTTCTTAGAACAAGGAATTGTGCTTCCATTTAAACAATTAGAAAAAACAAAGCAAGAAATAAAAGAAATAATTAATAAAATTAAGGAACAAGGAAATAAATTAAGCAAAATCATCCTATTAGGAGATATTAAACATTACTTTAGTTTTCAAAAATACGAAAGCTTTGCAGTAAAGGATTTTTTTAAATTTTTAGAAACATTTGTTGCAAAAGAAAATATAATAAAAATTAAGGGAAACCACGATAAAATACAAATTGGTTCAGAAGACTACAAAAACTATTACTTTGATTCAGGAATTTTATTTATGCACGGAGACAAAGAATATCTTGGATTAGATTTCTATGACAAATCAATAAAATTAGTTGTAATCAGCCACATTCATCCAGCAGTCATTTTAAAAGAAGGTGTAAAAAAAGAAAAATACAAAACATTCTTAGTTGGAAAATACAGAAGCAAAAAAACAATAATTGTTCCAAGTTTTTTTCCAATAATTCAAGGAACTGAAATAAATGAAGAATACTCTGAAAAACCCAATTGGTCAATATTAACAAAAAAACAATTACAAAATTTCAAAGCATTTGTTATTGGAGAAGACAAACAAGTTTATGAGTTTGGAAAATTAAAAGATATTTAGAAACCTTTATTAAATTAAATAACAAATAAAGATTATGCAAAAAGAGGAAAAGAAATTTAAAACCTTATTTAATGAATCTCTTACAAGTATGATTCTAATAGATAAAAAAGGAAAAGTTCTTGCAATCAATAAACCTGCACTAAAAATAAACAAAACACTAAAAAATTCTAATATAAAAGAACACTATCCTTTTAGAGATAAAAAAATACAAAAATATGTTTTAAATTCAAAAAAACAATGTAAAGAATTTGATTTAAAAGATAGAACATTTTTAATTAAGAAAATTCCTTTAGAAAAAAATATCATTCTTAACCTTGAAGTAAAGAAAAACACTTCTGAAAAATTATTTGAAACTCTTGCAGAAGATTCACCAAGTGCAGTTTTTATTGGAAAAGAAGGAAAAATACTTTATGCAAATGCAAAATGTGAAGAGATAACTGGTTACAAGAAAAAAGATTTTTACTCAGCCAAATTTAGTTTTTTATCAATGGTTGATGAAGATTCACTTGATCAAGCAGAAGCACAACTAATGCCAATTGATTCAAGAAAAAAATTAGAAATTACTCCCTCAACAACCCCCTATGAATATGGATTAATCACAAAACAGGGTGAAAAAAAATGGATTTTAATGTCAACAAGAATAATCCAGTATGATAATGAAACCGCAGTCTTAGGAATTTTAACAGATATTACAGATAGGAAAAAAATAGAGGAAAAAATAAAAAAAGCAAATGAAGAATTAAAAAATGTTGATAAAATAAAAAACGAATTAATGAATGTTGTTGCACATGAACTCAAAACTCCTTTAGCCCCAATACTTGGTTACACAGATATGATTCTCAAAGACAAAACATGCAAATTAGGAAAAGAACATAAAGAAGAAGTAAAAATAATTCAAAGAAACGCAAAGCGATTAGAACTATTAGTTAAAGATGTTTTAGATGTTTCAAAAATTGAAACAGGTGCAATGAAATTCCAAAAGCAAAAAATAAATATTTCAAAGTTAGTTAAAGATGTTGTAAAAGGAATGCATCCCAAGGCAAAAAAACAAAATATAAAACTAATTTCAAAAATAAAAAAAACAGATAACACAGTTGCAGACCCTTATCGACTAACACAAGTTGTTTCTAATTTAATAGACAATGCATTAAAATTTACAAAAAAAGGCTCAATCAAAGCAATTGTTTCTCAAAATAAAAAACAAATAAGGGTTGAAGTAAAAGATACTGGTTCAGGAATAAAAAAACAAGATATATCTAAATTATTTAAAAAATTTTCACAATTAAATTATGATCCTGAAAGAAAATCAAAAGGAACTGGTTTAGGCTTAGCAGTTTCAAAAGGAATCATTGAAGGTCATAAGGGAAAAATATGGGCAGAAAGTGAATTTGGCAAAGGCAGTTCATTTATTTTTACTATTCCAATAAAAAAGAAAGGTTTAAATAAAAAAGTATCTTCTAAAAAATCATGAAAAAGAATGTGCTTGTAATTGACGATGAAAAAGATTTTGCAAATCTTCTTAAAAAACAGTTAGAAAAAGAAGATTATAATGTTAAAGTCCAAAACACAGGCCAAAAAGGACTTGATTATGCAAAAAAAAATAAACCAGATATAATTTTATTAGATATTATGATGCCAAAAATGTCTGGATGGGAAGTCTGCAGTAAACTTAAAGACGACGAAGATACAAAAAATATTCCAGTAATATTCTTAACAGCAAGGACAGACGATGTATCAAGATCAATGGGTATGAAAGGTGCAGATGAATATATTGAAAAACCAGTTGATCCAATTGACTTATTTAAGAAAATAAAAAAACTAACATAAAATGAAAACTCTAATTAGGAGATATAAAGAAATATTACTTTCCCTAAGTGCAATAGTCTTTGCTATTTCATTTATCTTAATCCTTTATTCAGCACATTTAGTTGGAGGTTTTAATACAATACTTGCAGATTCTGGATTTTCAAATTTAACTTCAACACAAAAAACAATCTTTATTGGGGCAATTGCGATATTTGTTTTAAATTCTATGTTCATCTTAATGCTTTTACTTGCATCTAAATCAGAAGAATCTTTAATTGGTAAAAAACCAAAAAAATACACAAATAATCAAAAACTTGTCAAAGGATTTATACAAGCAATTACAAAAGTTGGAATAAAAACAACAAATAATGAATACACCCACCATTTATTTAAAAAACTTAAAACAGAAAAATCAAAATCTTATACAACTTTAAAATACATTACACTAAAGAAAAAAGGAAAAAAATTAATAGTAAATGTTGATGCAAAAATTAATAACTTATCAAATGCAGAAATTGCAGATACAATGCAATTAATTGTAGATTCCTTCAGCACTTCAGACGATGAAGAAGATCCATTTAAAACAATGCTTCTAAATACAATGGATAAAGAACTAACAACATTAATAGTTCAAAGAGGAGTTGTGTTGGATTAATTCTGAAAAGAGAGAAGGAGAATATTTTTTGGATGGATTATGCATTAAAAAAAGCCTACTATTTTTGTTTCTTTTTTTCTAAAAAGAAGATAAAATAATCTTTTTTGTGAAGAAAATTTATTGAGAATCTCTTTAGTAATCAAGATACATTAAAATATCTTCCGGATTATAAGTTTCATTAATAATCTTTACTTCTTTTGTTCCCAAGTCTAAAGAGAGTTCATATTCAGTATAATTTTGTTCTTGTAAAATATTGCTAAATGAAAAAAGAGTAGGCTCTCCAAAAGCCTTAAAACTTTCTTCAATAGCCTCTATTTGCCTATACCCATATTCTCTTATCACATAATTAGTATCCATCTGAAGTGCCATTCTAACTTCATTATTAGTAAAGTCAAAATTTGGATTAGATGAATCAATTTTGACAATCAACAAATCTTTATTGACTAAATCAGAAGTAAAATAACAAAAATCTATACTACTATTTTCTATATGCTCTATCTGAACAGATTTTTCTGATTCTGCCATGTTCACAAAAAAATAATTATCTCCTAATTTATCTCCATTCATAGATAGTTGTGTATTGTAACAAGTTAGAGGATAATCCTCATTAAGTAATAATCCTGTTGGACAACAAGTCAACCACTTGTAAATAAAAAATCCTGCAACAACTAAAACAAGGATTATAATTCCAATCCAATTTTTTTTGTCCATATTAAATTGATAAAAATATTATATATAAAAGTATTGTTAAGTTCAAAAAAAATTGAAGTCATTGTCTTTTTGTTACAGAATAAATAATTAATATAAAAAGAATCACTACGACAATTATTCCAATAAACCAATAAATTAAAGTTGGGGGCTTATTTTCTCCACATTTTCCATTTTGACAGATATTTGATTTACATTCAAAATCATTTTTACAAGAAGTTCCTTCAATCTTTTGGTCAATTAATTTATATTTTGAAGAACAATATTTTCCTATTTTTCTTAAACCGATTTGCTCACATTCTTCCTGAGGTTCTGGAGAATTTTTACATTCATCACTTGGAGCACAATTAACCCCTTCAAAAGGTTCGCAATAACTTTGTTCTGTTCCTGCGTTTCTACATCTTTGATTCATATAAGGAATACATAATTCATCACCTTCACAATAAGGTTGCCCTGTTCCATCAACCCAACAGTCATCATCAGAATAACATTCTATATCTGGAGTTGGTGCAAAACAAGATTGAGATTCAACCGGTTTATTTTCAGTAGTTCCACATAAATTAGAATCTGTGCAAGTTCTTGTTTGTTGGTTGTTTGTGCAAGAACTCCAATTTGTACAAGACCAATCTTCAATACATTCTTCACTAATATTTACTTTGTAAGCTAAAATAACTTCTGCCTTATGTTCTCCTCCAACATAACCTTGATAAACTATGTTGCTGACAATTAAATCTAAATTATCTATTTTGTCTGCATCATCATAGGGATAGAATTGGTAAGGAGAATTTTGTTCAGAAAGAGACTTTGTATTTTGATTATTTATAACAAATTTCGCGTTGCTAGAATCAATAAATGAAAGAGAAACATTATATTCTTCTCCATTTAAATTTATTTTAAGAGGAGAATCGCCCTCACTAATATTTACCTTGTAAGCTAAAATAATTTCCGCTGTTTTTTCTCCTCCAACATAACCCTGATAAATTATGTTATCCACAAGGATGTCTAAATTTTCTATTTTGTCTGCATCATCATAGGGATAAAATTGATATGGTGAATCCTGTTCAGAAAGAGATTTTGTGTTTTGATTGTTTACAACAAATTTAACATTACTAGAATCAATAGATAAAAGTGAAACATTATATTTTTTGTCAAGATTTATATTTACAACATTTGCACTAACTAAAACAGAAGTAAATAAAATTATTGAAAATACTAAACAAATAAATGTAACCTCCTTTCTCATTTTATTAAAAAAAGATCGACTCATTTAAAAATCTATCTTTTTTAAGACAAACTCTCAATTAAATATCACAATCAAACCAAACCCCAAAAATCCTTAAAAACCTTTATTTCTTAAAATATTTATGACTTATGTAAAAAGATTGGTGATGCAAGGTTTCAAAAGTTTTGTTAAAAAAACAGAACTACCTTTCACAGAGGGAATTAATGTAATCTTAGGTCCAAACGGTTCTGGAAAATCAAATGTTTCTGATGCACTATGTTTTGTTCTTGGTCGTTTAAGTATAAAATCAATGCGAGCAGCAAAAGCATCAAACTTAATCTTCATGGGTTCAAAAGCAGCAGGCCCAGCAAAAGAAGCATCAGTAGAAATTGTATTTGACAATGAAAACCAAACATTTAGTTTAAACAGCAAAGAAGTTGGGATCAAAAGAATAGTAAGAAAAAACGGACAAAGCATTTACAAAATAAATAATGAAACAAAAACAAGACAAGATGTTTTATCTCTTTTAGCTCAAGCAGGAATAGACCCAAACGGCTTCAATATTATCCTTCAAGGAGAAATCCAAAACTTTGTAAAAATGCACACAGAAGAAAGAAGAAAAATAATTGAAGAAGTTTCAGGAATATCAATCTATGAATCAAGAAAAGAAAAAGCACTCAAAGAATTAAACAAAACAGATGAAAAACTAAAAGAAACAACAGCTGTCTTAAGAGAAAGAACCTCTTATCTAAACAACTTAGAAAAAGAAAGACAACAAGCACTCAAATACAAAAAACTTGAAGAAGATATTAAAAAATTTAAAGCAAGTATTATTTACTCAGACTTAACAAAGAAAAAAAAAGAAGCTGAAGTAACTGAAAAGGAAATTGAAAAAAAGAATAAGGAAATTGAAAAAGTAAAATCAAAAACAAAAGAAATTGAACAAGAAATAAAAAAATTAGAAAATGAGATAGATGAAATAAACAAAAAAATACAAACTTCAACTGGATTAGAACAAGAAAAACTTAATCAAGAAATTGCAAATCTTAGAGCAGAGCTTGCAGGAATGAAAGTAAGATATGAAAATCATGAAAAAAAGTTAGAATCATTTGAAAAACAAAAAGCAGAACTAAATGAAGCAATAAATAATCAAAACCTATTATTAAAAGAATTAAAAAAAGAATCTCCCGCAGTTGCAAAAAAAGAAAAAGAATTAGAAATAAAGAAAAAAGAAATTGAAAAATTAGAACAAGACAGAAAAAAATTCTATACAATAAAAACAGAAATCAAGTCAATAAAAGACAGGCTTCAAGATAAATACAATCTTTTAAACAAGTATCAAAATGAATCAGACTTTTTATTGCAACAAATACAATCTCTTTCAATAGAATTATTTGATAAAAAAACAAATAAAGAAAAACTTCAAGAACTTAAATCAAAGCTCGAGGAAAAAAGAGCAATGCTTAAGAATTTTGAGCAAAGAGAAAAAGATTTAGAAAAACAAGCTTTTGCAAGTGAACATGAGATTAATGAACAAAAAAAAGTAATTGAAAAAATTGAAGAACTAGACATCTGTCCATTATGTAAAAACAAAATAACTGCATCACATATTAACTCAATCCACGACGAAATCAAACCAAAAATAGATGAATTAAATAAAACAATTAACAAATCAGATAAAGAACTAAATGATATTTATAATAAAAAACAAATGCTTGAAACAGAAATTGAACAAATTAGTTCAGAAGTTTCAAAAAGAGAATCAGATTTAATAAAACTTGCAAATATCAATGACAAAAATACCCAAATAAAAGTTCTTCAAGAAAGCATTAACAACATAAAAAATGAAATTCAGGAACTAGAAAAAAGAAAGAAAAACCTTGAAAAAAACTTTGATGAAAATTCAAATATTGAACAAAAATACGAAACAGCACAAATAGAAGTCAGAGAAATATCATTAAGAAGCGAGGAAAACATTAATTCAGAGATTTCATTTAAACAAAGAGAAATAGAAAGAATGGAAATTTCATTAAAACAAGTTCTAAGAGATGAAGAAGAAATCAAAGAAGAGATAAAAGAAATTAATAAAAATATTCAATCAAAAGAAGAGCTACTAGAAAAATCAAGAAAACAAGAAGAAACATTATCTAAAAAATTCCAGGCACAAATTGAAAAAAGAGATTTAATGCAAAAGCAAATTAGAGAAAAAGAAAATGAATTAATTAATAGACAACACGAAATACACAGAATTGAAGATATGACAAATAATTTCAAAATCGACAAAGCAAGAATTGGTGCAGAGATTGAAAACTTAGAAATGGAAATGCTTGAATTTCCAAATATAGAATTAATTAAAACAAATAAAGAATCTCTAAAAGAAAAACTTCACAAAGCACAAGACACATTATTAAGAATTGGTTCTGTAAATCTTCGTTCACTAGAAGTTTATGATGAAGTTAAAAAAGAATATGATACAATAAATGAGAAAGTTGAAACAATTTCTAAAGAAAAAGAGGGAATATTAAAAATAATTCATGAAATTGACATAAAGAAAAAGAAAACATTCCTTAGAACATTAAATGAATTAAATGAAATCTTTTCTAGAAACTTTTCACAACTTAGCACAAAAGGCCAAGTTAATTTAGAACTTGAAAACAAAAAATCACCTTTTGAAGGTGGCGTAAACATTATTGTTAAAACAGGGCATGGAAAATATTTTGATGTAACCTCTCTTTCTGGAGGAGAACAAACACTTGTAGCACTTTCATTAATCTTTGCGATCCAAGAACTAAATCCCTATTGTTTTTACATCTTAGATGAGATAGACGCTGCATTAGATAAAAGAAATTCAGAAAGACTTGCAAATCTATTAAAAAAATACATGCAAAAAGGTCAATACATTGTAATTACCCACAACGACGAAATTATAAGCAATGCAACAAACTTATATGGAGTTTCGATGCATGATGGAATAAGCAAGGTAACAAGTTTAAAGCTATAAGATTGTTTTACAAAAAATTTTACATATAAAATTCTCAGTTTATCATAAACCTCATATGATTGTCTTATTTTTGCCTAAAGCTAACGCTAGGATATAAAAAATGTAAATAAAAAAAATAAAAATAAATTAAAAATTAGTAATAACTTTCACCAAACTCTTCTTCTTTTTCTGGTTTTCTTCCAAGCAATACAATTAAGATTACTAAAAGCACCACAAGAACAATTACTAAAACAATTGTCCAAAGAACTGGTGAATCAACATTAACAGATGTACCTTCAACATCAAGAGTTAATTGCTTAGACTCAACAACAACGCCTGCAGTTACAAAATTAGTAGTGAAAACTTGTTCACCTTCTTCACTAGATTCAGCTGTAATAACAACATTTCTAGTAGAACCAGCAGGAACACTTACAAGATTTGAGTCGGCACTTGAACTAAGGTATTTTGTGTTTTCAGTAACCACTTCATAAACTTTTAAGCTATTTGTAGGGTTTGCAATAAGCAAAGTAAACTCAGCTTCTTCACCCTTAGCTACGTTTTTCTTAGTACTAGTTGCAATTACTTTTTCAGGGAAGTCATTTTCAACAACAATTTGCTTAGTCATAGACTCAACAATATCGTCGTTTTCAACTTCTACTTCAAGGCCATAAATACCTGGAGTAGCGTCATAAGGAACAGTCAAATAGATAGTTCCTCTAACTGTGTCTTCCGCTTCATCGCAATCTTCTTTGCACTCAAGAGAAACAAGGTCACCAAAATACCCATTCTTCTCAATGTTTAAACTAGGAACTTTTGCAGTTACATACAAGTCATCAAGATCACTATAACCAGTGTTCTTCAAAACAATATCTACTGGATAAACTTCACCTGCTGTAAAAACAGAAGAAGTACCAACAGACATTAAATTTACATTATATGCAGGTCTTTGAACTCTTAAAGTATAACTGTCATCAGACTTATACTCACTGTTCCAAATCTTAATGTTAAGCTCTAAATCATCACTTACATTGTCTTTAAGTTCATAAGGAATTTTTACTCTAAGTGTTTTTCTATACTCTTGTCCAGCTTCAACAACAAAAGGACCAACAGTATTTTGTTCACTTATTTTTTCCCCATCAACTTCAGCTCTAATCTTAAGATCTTCTGCATTATGGTCTGCAGTAAATCTAACAACTATAACAGCTGTTTGTCCTGCATCAATTGCAACATTGTCCCCAGAAACATATACATCGTTAACCTCTACATTAATTTGGCTAGTAATCTCTTCTGTAGCTGCACTAACATTTGCTACTAAAACAATCACTGCCATTGCAAGGAAAACCATAAGGTTTCTTAACTTCATTTTGGGTTTTGTATAATTTATTTACTTGCGCAAAATCTTTGACTTTGCTTATTTTTCTATATACAAAACTCTTTATAAACTTTATGGTGACAACAAATTAAGGTAATTCTCAAGTTACACTAATTGTAACTCACAATTAGTTATTTTTTCAAACCCTTGTGCAAAACATCCAATCCAGCAACACTATCTTCAAAAGGATTTGGGCCCTCATTTATTATAACATATTCTTTTGTCTTCGATAAATTATCAAATAGTTTTTTCCAATAAAGTTTTTCAGTTGTAATATGTTTTTTCTCTCCTTTCTCTCCATACTCAATTCCAGAAAAATGACAATGCCATTCTTTTTGTTTAAACAATTTTTCAATTTCATCAAACTGATATTTTCCATAACGAGCAAGAACATGAGCAAAATCAATGCAAAAACTACAACCAGTGTCATTAACTAAACTACTAATCTCTTCTAAAGAACCAAACACATTTATCTTCCCCATTGTCTCAGGAGCTAATTCAGGCATATACTTCTTCTCCTTTCGAATCTTTTGCAAATCAATAATTACATTCTTAATATTTTCATAACTTTCTTTTTTAGACATCTTGCCATAAAAACCAGCATGAAAAACAACTTTCCTTGCATTTAACCAAGTTCCAACTTCAAGACATTTTAAAATTCTTTTTTTACTTGACTCAACTTTTTCTTTTTCAATAGAATTCAAATTAATCCAATAAGGTGAATGAATACTTAGACTAATATCAAACTTCTCAGCAGCTTTTCTAACTTTTTCAGCAGTCTTCTCATCTCTAATAAAGATACTATAAGTAAAAGGAATCTCAGCAGCCTTAATCCCAACACCAGCAAACTGCTCAAAAGTATTTTCAATGTCCTTCACAGAACCAACTCCAGAAGGACCTAATCTAATTTTCATAAGAATAAAAAGAAAAACTTAGTTATAAAATTAATCATAAACTCAACAATTTAATGCTTGTATCTGTTGTTGCAAAGTTTCTTCCGATAATTAATAAAACTCCAACTTCTTCAGAAGCACTCACAATAGATTTTGTAATAGTCCCATCAACAACTAAAACACTTGGTGTGTTCTTTGATCTTTTCAAAGTTGAAGCAACTGCTTTTGTTGAAATTGTTTTCATCTCATTTAATGAACCATCTAAAAAAACTGTTTTTTCTTTTCCATCTAAATCATCAAGTAATTTAGACATTTTATTTTTATCTTCATCACTTAATTCAATTTCTTTTATTTCTTTAGTTTTTGTTTTATAGTTTTGAGTATGAGAAGAGCCCTTTTGGGCAAAGAACTCTTCTGGAGTAACCTTTTTTCTAAGAGCTTGCAAAATTTCTTTACTTGTTAATTCTTCAACTTCCTTTCCTTCAGGAGCCATTGCAATGTATTTTACATTAGCATTTTCAACTACATTTTGTGCAATTAAAATCCCTCCCCTATCTCCATCAACAAAAAGAGTTAATTCTTTTTCTTCACCCAATTGTTTGATTTCATCAGGAAGTTTTGTTCCATTCATGCCAACAACATTATCAACATGATTTCTTAACATATTTACAACATCTGCTCTACCTTCAACTACAATAATTTCTTTACCAGATAAATCCCCACAAGGAAGTTTATTCTTACCATATTCTTGTATTAAAGACGCTCTTGCAGAATACTTGATTTCTTGTGAAATTTCTCTTGAACTAGTATCTCCAAACTGACCCATAAGTTTCTTAGCTCTTTCAAGGATATAATCTCTTTTACTTCCTCGAACATCCTCTATTTTTTCTACTTCAATTTGTGCATCAGTTGGACCAATTCTATCAATAGTTTCAATTGCAGCTGCAATTAATGTTGTTTCAGATTGATCTAAGGCAGTTGGAATTGTGATTTTCCCAATTGTTCGTTTATCTTTTTTTTCAAGATCAACTTCAATTCTTCCAATCTTTCCTTCTTTTTGCAAGTCCCTCATTTCAAGGTCAGCTCCAAGCAAACCTTCTGTTTGACCAAAGATAGCTCCAATTACATCTGGTTTTTCTAAACCACCTTCGCCAACAAAGTTCGCATGAATCATATACTTAATTGATACTGGACTTATTTTTGCCATTTTCTTATCTCCATTTAATTTGTGAAATCGAAAGATTTCAATTAGAAAAATATCTACTAAGACTCATTTGCAACAAGCCAAGTGAATGTGAAGTGATAATAATATGATATTTCTCTAACAAAATATTAAAATAAATTTAGTTTTTAAAGTTTTGCCAATCTTTCTTTTGGCTCCATCCTGTAACTTATCAACATAAGTTTTACTTACATCTTTCAATAAAACGCATTTCATCTTCAGTCGAAATAGAATAAGCAATAACACAATGAGAGTAAAAAAACAAATTATTCTTCATTACAACAATATCCTCATTTAATTCAAATTCTAAAGGACATAAAAAACAATAATCTCGTCTAAATATTTAAAAGGAAAAATAATAAGAAATTTTATAAAAATTATTGTGATAAAAAGAAAAATTAACTTTTTTGTTTAGTGATTTCCATACACATTCCAGCAGCAACAGTTGCACCAGCATCTCTGATTGCAAATCTTGACATATGTGGATTTTCCTTTTGAGTTTCAATAGCTAAGTTTCCTTTTGGTTGAAGTCTAACTTTAGCAGTATCTCCATTCTTTAAAAAATCAGGATTTTGCTTAATAACTTGGCCTGTTGCAGGATCAATTTGTTCAATTAATTCTACAAATTGGCAAGGAACTTGCGCTGTATGAACATGAAATACAGGAGTATATCCTTTTGCTAAAACAGTTGGATGATTAATTACTGTAATTGTAGCAATAAATTCTTCAACAATTGGAATTGGTTTATCAGCAGAACAAATAACATCTCCACGAGCAATATCTTTTTTACCAACACCACGAATATTCACACCAACATTCATTCCAGCTGGAGCTTCTGGATGAGTTTCATGGTGAGCTTCAATTGTCTTAACTTCTCCACTAATTCCTGAACCAGTTCTACCTGGAAGAACAACAACTTTTTGTCCAACCTTCATAACACCAGTTTCAATTTTACCAACAGGAACAGTTCCAATACCAGTAATATCATAAACATCTTGAACCGGCATTCTCATTGCATATTCAGTTGCTGATTCAGGAGCAGGGAAAATATCAATTTGCTCTCTAATTGTTGGCCCTTTATACCAAGACATTTTATCAGATTTTTTTACAATATTATCTCCTTGTAAACCAGAACAAGCAATAAATGCAGTATTATCTGGATTAATTCCAACACCTTTTAATAATTTACCAACATCTTCTTTAACTTTATTATATTTTGCTTCATCGTAATCTACAGCATCCATTTTATTCACAGCAACTGCAATATTCTTAACACCCATTGTTCTTAACAACCATAAGTGTTCTGTAGTTTGTGGTTGAACCCCCGAAGGTGCAGCAATAACTAAGAAAGCAGCATCAGCTTGTGAAGCCCCAGTAATCATGTTCTTAACAAAGTCTCTGTGACCAGGTGCATCAATAATTGTGATTTCATATTTTTCAGTTTGTAATTTTTTATAAGATAAATCAATTGTAACTCCTCTTTCTCTTTCTTCCTTAATATTATCCATAACATAAGCAAATTCAAAACCAGCTTTACCATGCTTTTCAGCTTCTTCTTTAAGCTTTTTCATTTGTTGTTCAGGCACAGCACCACCATCAAACATCATTCTACCTACGCAAGTAGATTTTCCAGCATCTACATGCCCTACAAATACAACATTCATGTTTGGTTTATCTTTAGCCATTTTCGTTTTATCATTAAATCTTTTTAGATGATTAGTTAAAAAAAAATTAGTTTATAAATCTTTCGATATTTTAGAATATATTTTCTTTCAAGATTTTCCTCGACGAGAAAACACAAGATTTTTAATCTATATAATGATTAAAACCATATGTTAACTATACTTCAACAAATTATCCTCGGAGCAATTCAAGGAATAACAGAATGGCTTCCAATTAGTTCATCTGCAATGATTGCTCTTGTAATGTCAAACTTCTTTAATATAACAAACATTGATTCAATTCTCAAGGGAGCTTTATTTTTACACCTCGGAACACTTTTAGCAGCAATAATTTATTTTAGAAAAGATATATTAAATTTAACAGAGACTTCATTAAAATACAAATATTCCGACGAGAAATCAAAAAAAACATTGCGATTTATTATTATAACAACTTTAATCAGTGGATTAATAGGAGCAACATTATTATTTACAATATCAAACCTTGCATTAAATTTTGAAACAACTGGAAAAACAATTACTTTTTTTGTAGGAGTTTTTTTATTATTCACAGGAATTATTCAAATTAAAATAAATAAAAGAGGATTGAAACAAGAAAGAAATATCAAAGACAAGGATTCGATTCTTCTTGGTATTGCACAAGGTTTTGCATCTCTTCCAGGAGTTTCTCGTTCAGGAATCACAGTTTCAACACTTTTACTTAAAAAATTCGACGACACAGTTGCACTAAGACTAAGTTTCCTTATGAGCATCCCTCTTGTTCTAATAGCAAACATTATTCTAAACTTAAATCAATTCACATTTACAAACACAGCACTTTACGGCCTTGCAACAAGTTTTGTCTTCGGCATTTTAACAATTCATGCCTTAATGAAATTCTCAAAAAAAATAAACTTTGGCTGGTTTGTCTTAATCTTCGCTGTTTTAATGTTGGGAAGCTTGTTAATTTAAAAATTCTTGAAAAATTTCTGTATAAATAACAAAAGAATAAAATTAAATTTTCAATTATTGATTTTCACTCAAACCTTTTCTATCACGAATCTTCTTAATTACATCGTCTTGCATTGCTGTAGGAATCTTTTCAAATTGCTGTTCAAGAAGAGAACTTGTTCCACGACCTTCTGTTGCACTTCTCAAGTCATTTGACCAACCAATCATTTCAGCAACAGGAATCTTTGCCTTTAATTCAGCAGCACCATTTTCTTGTTTCATATCAAGCATTTGACCCCTCTTACTACTTACAAGTTTTGTAGCTGCTCCCATAAAGTCTTCAGGAACATCAATAACATGAATCTGTAATGGTTCTAAAATTGCGGGCCCCCCTTCCTTCATTGCTTGCTTAATTGCATCTCTAACAGCAGGATAAATCTGTGCAGGACCTCTGTGAATAGCATCTTCGTGAAGTTTAATATCAGCCAAAGTAACTTTCATTTTCATACAAGGCTCACGAGCCAAAGGACCTTCATTCATAACCATCTCAAAAGCATCTAAAACCATTTCAATAACTTCTCCAATATGAACTTCTCCCCGAGTTTCATCAAAAAACATGTTTCCTTTGTAAATATGCTTAACATCCCTAATCTCATCACTACCCCATCCTTGTTCAGAAAGATATTTTGTTACTGCATCAGATTTTTTCTTAATTCTTCCTTCAGGTAAATCCCCACTTCGAATTGCCTCAAATAATTCATCTTCCAAAGGTTCAACTTTAATAAAGAAACTATTATGCTTATTTGGTGAACGTCCTTCTCTAACAGGCGATTCCTTTGAAGCTGTTTCTCTATAAACAATAATTGGTGCAGAAGTTCTAACTTCTAAACCTTTTTCAGTCTTAATTCTATTTTCAATAATTTCCAAGTGCAATTCACCCATACCAGAAAGTAAGGACTCCCCAGTTTGTTCATTAATTTGAACTTTAATAGAGGGGTCTTCTTTAGCAACTTGTTTTAAAACTTCAACAAGCTTTGGCAAATCAGCAGCTTTAGTTGCTTCAATAGATTTTGTAACAACAGGCTCAAACAAGTGAGTAATTGCTTCAAAAGGCTCCATCTCATTCTTAGAAACTGTTTCACCAGCAACAACATCTTTCAAACCTACAACTCCTACAATATTACCTGCAATAGCTTCTTCAACAGTAATTCTTTGAGCACCTTTGTAAATTGAAACTTGTTGAACACGAACTTTTTGTTTTGCAATATTCATATAAACATCATCACCTTGTTTTAAACTACCTGAAAATAAACGTCCAGCAGCAACTTCTCCAGCATGTTTATCTACAACAATCTTAATTGGAATAAAAACAGGTTCTCCATCTGGATTACAATTCATTAAATCTTTTCCAATCTCAGAATTTTCATCTCCTTTCCAGATTTTAGGAATTCTATATTTCTGAGCATCAACAGGATTTGGATGGTGCTTAATGCTCATGTTTAAAACAACTTCATGAATTGGAGCTTTCTTTGCTAATTCCTTATGATTATCATTTTCATAAGCTTCAATAACATCTTTAAAAGTAATTCCATTTGCTTTCATATAAGGAAAACTCAATCCCCAATTATGAAAAGCAGAACCAAAAGCAACAGTTCCATCCTGAACAGACACTTGCCATTTTTCCTTATAACCTTCTGGAGCAATTTGTGCAATTAAATTATTAACATGATCTATAATTTTAACAAAACGAGCTTGCATATCTTCAGGAGTTAATTTAACTTCTTTAATTAACCTATCAACTTTATTGATAAATAAAACAGGTTTAACTAATTCTTTTAATGCTTGTCTAAGAACAGTTTCAGTTTGGGGCATAACACCTTCAACAGCACATGATAAAACAACGCATCCGTCTACTGCACGCATCGCACGAGTAACATCACCTCCAAAATCAACATGCCCAGGAGTATCAATTAAATTAATTAAATAATTCTCTCCACTTAATTTATGAATCATAGAAACTGAAGCTGAATCAATTGTAATTCCTCGAGAAGCTTCATCTTCGTGAAAATCCAATGCTCTTTGTTTACCTGCTGTTTCTGAAGACAACATTCCAGCACCAGCCAAAAGATTATCTGAAAAAGTAGTTTTACCATGGTCAATATGCGCTGCAATAGCTATATTTCTAATTCTATCTTGCTTCCTCATTAAATCAACAACTTTAATTTCGCTCATTTTTTCCTCGAATATTAATTAATTGAAAAATTAGTTTTTAAACTTTGTTATATTAATTAATCAAATGTCTTTGCACCAAATCTTTAATAGAATAAATTCCTTCTCTTTGACATAAAGAAATATAATCAAATCTTGTTAAAAAAGCTTCTACAATATTTGTTGGTTCTAAATCTCCAAAAGCTCTTAGAGGAGTATGATGCAAAATATCATTACAATTTTTAACTTCATAAGCTTCTGTATTCAAACCACTAATAACAGACCAACAAGCTCGATGTTTTCCATTAAGAATATATCCTTTATCTGTAATTAAAATTCCTTCTGAAGACATAACAAAC
Source organism: Candidatus Woesearchaeota archaeon (assembly GCA_964603295.1). Classification (GTDB taxonomy): domain Archaea; phylum Nanobdellota; class Nanobdellia; order Pacearchaeales; family GW2011-AR1; genus CAZRUG01. The sequence continues at coordinate 41,748 of CAZRUG010000005.1, forward strand.
TGAGATTTATCAAAATTACTTTTTCTTGTCTTAACCCTCCCCAATTGATTTAGCTTATTCATATCAAGTTCGTACCAGTGTGGAATTAACTTTTCACATTCTTCTGATGTTAATACTAACTTTCTCATTAAAAATTCAGAAAGAATTATTTTATAAAATTAACGCACAACATCAGCTTGTTTTTCTGCTTTATGCGAGCGACTGTGTCAGCGAGTATCCGCAGATTTATCGAGGACTTTCAAAATTTTATATTTTGATTTATGCGAGCGACTCATTAAAATGACATTGTCGATTTTGATGAATGAGAAGTTTACTTCGCTTTGTGTCAGCGAGTATCCGCAGATTTATCGAGGACTATAGGCGGAAAACAGGCTTACCTTGCAGCATCAGCTTGTTTTTCAGCTTCAACTTTTTTTCTTAAAGCAAGACTATCTTGGTTTTCTTCATAAGCCATAACAATCTCATCTGTTAAAGCTTGATGCAAAGATTTCTTTTTACCAAAAGATTTATCAGAAGCACCATGTGCAAGATTTTTTAATGCAATATTCACTCTTCTAAGAGGCGCAACTTCTGCAGCCTGAGGATAACGAGCACCACCATATTCAACAACAGTAACTTCATCACGAGGAGCAGAATTCTCAATTGCTTTGACTAAAACAGCAACAGGATTTTTTCCAGTTTTCTTTTCAACAAGTTTCAAAGCATCAAGAACAATAGTCATATTCTTTGTATATTTACCAGTTGATTTTTTTTGAATTCTATGTTTTTTACCTCGATGACCTGCAACAGAAAGTTTATTCATTAATCTCTCCACAACATTAACTTTAGTTTGTCCAAACCTCTGAACATTTCTACCATGACTTTTAACTGCTAATTGGGGATTTAAATTAATTACATTTTTTAATCCAGGATCTTCAATAACAATCTCTTTAACACCCCATAAATCAAATAAATTAAATTCAGTTGCTGTTTCTTGTTTTTGTTCTTCCATTATCTTCTACCTTTCTGAATCTTACCTTGAACTAATCTTGCCAAGGGTTGATCATTTACTTTAATTACCTGAAATCTAACACCAGGAATATCACCTTTAGAACGACCCTGTTTTCCACCAATTCTTTCAATCATAACTTCATCATGTTCATCAACAAATTTCTGAGCAAGATTACCTGGAATAAAAGCAGTTACTTGTTTTCCATTTTTCTTTAACTGAACTCTACAACATTTTCTCATAGCTGAGTTTGGCTGTTTAGCTTCTTTTTGAACTTTTTGAAGAACAATTCCTTTTGCTTGTGAAGCTCCCTCTAATGGATCTGACTTTGCATATAAATCCAAAGTTCTAACTTTATAAGCTCTATCTTTCCAACGAAATTTTTTCCGTTCCTTTATTTTTTTAAATGCATTTTTTAATCCCATTTTACAATTACTAATATTAAATAAGAAGAAAATCGCTTTATAAAGTTTTGCTCAAACAATCTTAAATTCCTTTCCAAAAAAATTCTTAATTATTTTTTGCATCTCATTTAATCGCCTTTTATTTCTTCCAATTAATGCAGCTTTACTTTGTCTTCCGGCTGTTAAAATAACTTCTTTATCAGTTACTTCAAGTTCATTAAACTCAACTGGATTAACAATTGCTTGAATAAATTCTTTAATATGCTGGTCTCCCAAAGGAATTGGAACAACCCTAACTCTCTTCCCAAGAATACTACTAAGTTTTCTTAAATTAGATGCCTCTTTTCCAAGTGCTTTATTAATCATTTGTTTGGGAACTAAAAAATACATAATTTCATTATACATAAAACAATGTCTCGTCGGTATTTTAGTAATTTTAGCAAAAAGATTAAGATACCTCATATCCTGCATTTCAATTGTTCCCGTCGCCATTATCATTAAAGTCCTAAAATATAATTAGTTTATAAAAGTATTGTTACTTAAAGAAAAAGTATTATTTATTTGTCTTCTCAACAGTTTTTGATTCAGCTGTTTTTTTCTGTGAATCTGGTTTTGTCAATGGACCTACAACTTGCACAGCTAATCCAGGAAGACCAGTGCCAACAGGAACAGGTTGATTCAAAATAATATTTTCAATAACACTTGCTAATTTATCTTTACTTCCTTTAATTGAAGCATTAATAAATTGTTTGTCTGGTATCTCAAAAGTTGCTCTTGCTAAAATCGAAGACTTTTGTGCAATAATACCCATACGAGTAACACCTTTAACATCACCAGTATTTGTCATTGCATCTGCAGCTAACTTCAAGTGTCTCTTATCAATTGTAATCCCCTGGCCACCAATTGTTTCTTGAATTTCATTAATAATTAATTGACGAGCAGCTTCAACACCAAAAATCTTTGAAACTTCATGTAAATCATTAGACAATAATTTATCTGGATTAACTTCTTCATAACCAAGCATTTTCTTTAAGTTAGTTCCAAGAGTAATAATTACATAATCCTTATCTCTCTTTACAACCAAAACTTGTTTAATTCCTTTTACACCAGAAATAATTGTTGCTTTTAATTTTTCCTTAAGTTTATACATTTCCTTAAATTCAAATTTACTTGCATCAAGAATAATTGTGTCACCCTTCTCTTCTAAATCAAACCCGGCTTTATTTAATCTTTGAACAACTTTCTTTAATGTAACTTGTAATCTCTTTAATGCAGATTTATCAATTCTAATTTCAATAGATTTTTCACCAAAGTCTAAATTAATTTCAGAAGAAATTTCTTTAAGAGTTACTTCCTTAATTCTTTCAGCAAGAGATCTTGCACCTTCTTCTGTATTAAATTCTTTTTTCAAATAAATCTCCATCTTAGGTGAAGAAGGATTTTTACGAGCATCAAAGATTTCAATCATCCTCGGTAAACCAGTTGTAACCTGCATTTCAGCAACACCTGCCATATGAAAAGTTCTCATAACCATCTGTGTTGAAGGTTCACCAAAAGACTGAGCAGTTACTAATCCAATTGCTTCACCCGGTTGAACTTTTTCTTTTTTATGAAGAGTTGTAACATCAATTGCATCATCTCCATAAATAAACTGAATAATATTATTATTACTATCTCTAACTGTTCCGTCGTATTCAACACGCATATCTTGAATTGCATTTGATAATCTTCTATACAAGTAACCTGATTTTGGAGTTCTAAGAGCTGTATCCATTAATGAATCTCTACCAGTAATAGCACCAAAGAAAAACTCATCTGGCCTCAAACCTTTAATAAATGAACTCTTAATAAAACCTCTTGCTTCCATAGATAAATCTTCTTTTTCAAAAAAAGACAAAGTTCTGTTAACATAACCAAAGTCAATTCTTTTACCACTTAACTGCTGCTGACCAACAGTATTTGCCATCTGAGTAATATTCAAAATCTTACCTCCACCTCCAGATTTCATCATAAAATTCAACTGATTAGTTTCAGGGAACTCTTTTTTAACAATTGAACCAATCTTAGTTCTAACATCATTTAAAACTTGAAGAATTCTAATTTCTCTTGACTCAGCCATATCTTTTCCAGGAAGTAATTCAATTGTTCCATCTTCAAATGATTGAATAATCTCATCAACTTTCTTTCTTGCATTTTCAATAACATCATTACCTTTTTTAATAACAGCATCGTCTAAATCAAAATCTTCAACTGATAAAGACAATCCATGAGTATCAAGATAACTTCGACCAATACTAAAAGCATCTTGAATTGTTTTAAATACAGTATATCTATCAAACTTTTTATCAAGTTCTTTAATCAATTGACCTCCTTCATCTCCAAATACAGTTTTATCAATAATTCCTTCTTTAATTTTTCCCCCTTTAATTTCTAAAGAATCATTCTTAAAATCAATATCTGGAAGAATTTCTGAAAATACTTCATTACCTGAAACAGTTTTCTTTGAAAAATTAGAAATCACATTACAAGAAGAATAAAGTAATTGTTGTGCTTCAGATTTATCAAAATCATTTGTTCCAACAAGATAATCTCCTGTAACAGCATCCTTAATACATCCAATAAAATTTGTATTATTTTTAGGAGAAATTAAATTTGATTTAACATCTAATAAAATCTTTGCTTCAGCTCTTGCTTCTTCTGTTTGAGGGGAATGAATATTCATCTCATCACCGTCGTAATCACCAGCATAAGGCATTAACACAGATGGGTGAACTCTAAAAGTTCTTCCAGGGAAAACCTTTACGAAGTGGGACATTAAACTTCCTTTATGCAATGATGGATGACGATTAAACAATACAACATCTCCATCCTGCAAATGTCTTTCAACTTTATAACCTGAAACAAGCTCTGCAATAATTTCTTCTTTTAATTCTTCTGTAATTTTCTTTCTCTTTCCATCAGGCCTAATAACATAATTAGCACCAGGATATTCAGAACCTTTTTCAACAAGTTTTTTTAATTTTTCAATATTCAAATCATTCACTGTTTCTGCAACAGTAACAATCTTTGCAATTTCATAAGGAACCCCAATTTCATTAATTGCCATATAACAATCCGGAGAAATAACAGTACGTGCAGAATAATTAACACGCTTACCAGCCAAGTTCTTTCTGATTCTACCTTCTTTGCCTTTAATTCTTTCAGTAATTGTTTTCAAAGGCTGACCACTTCTATGTCTTGCAGGAGGAATTCTTGCAACTGAATTATCAAAAAAGGTTGTAACATGAAATTGTAATAAATCCCATAAATCTTCAATAATAACTTCGGGTGCACCAGCATTTAAATTCTCCCAAAGTCTTTGATTAGCTCTAATAATATCTGATAACTTATGAGTTAAATCATCTTCTGATCTTTCACCAGATTCTAAAATAATTGAAGGCCTAACAGTTACAGGCGGAACTAACAACGATGTTAAAATTGCCCACTCAGGACGACAAGTTCTTGCATTAACTCCAATCTTTTTTAATTCTTCATCCGGAATTTTAACTAAAATTTCTCGAATATCAATTGGGAAAAGTCTTTTTCTTCCAATATAAAAACTAGTTGGTTTATCTAACTTAACTTTTTCATTTGCAACACCACAATGCGGACATTTTGCCTTGTCTTTTGCTTTTTTAGCTCTTTCATTTGGAGAATATTTTTCTAAGTATTTATCTTCAAGCATTAATTTTCCACAATCTCTACAAAAACATCTTAATCCTAATTCAACTAAGGGAATATATTTCAAATGCATAAGTGGTCTTGCTAATTCAATATGTCCTGGGTGACCTAAACATTCTTTAATTCTCCCCCCACAAGTCCGACATCTAACACCTGGATCAACAGCACCCATTCTTAAATCCATTAAACCACCGTCGACAGGATAACCATCCATATCATAAAGTTCAGGTGTAACTATCTTTGCAGCTGAAATTGATTTAATCTGTTCTGGATTAAATAGGGAAAATCTTAACTTTCCAACTTTTTTACTAATTGCTTTATTCATTTTTTATTCGTACCTGTTTTTTAATTCAAAAGAAGTAAGGATGTGAAGTCCTTGCAATTCTTCTAATAATAATTTAAATGCATATGAAACCTCAATAGGTTCATTTTCAGTGCTTGCACAAATTGGACAAACAACTTTATTTCTTATTGAATCTTCAATTCCAATTGAACCGCACTTAGTGCAAATTGGTAACACTACTTTATCTGAATCATATCTTTCTTTTAAAAGTAATGATGCACCATGAGCAACTAATGCTTGCTGTTCCATTTCACCTAATCTCAAAGCACCTCCACGAGCACGTCCTTCAACTGGCTGTCTTGTTAACAATGCAACCTTACCAGATGCACGACCATGAATCTTATTTGCAACCATATACTTAAGTTTAAGATAATAAAGATTACCAACAAAAATCTTTGTCTTAATTCTTTTACCACTAATGCCATTATACATTGTTTCTTTACCATCAAATCTAAATCCTAACTCAACTAATTGTTTTTCAAGTTCATCCTTACTTGTACCTGAAAAGGGGGTTCCATCGACAACATTACCTCTTAAAGCACCAACTTTACCTGCAAGTAATTCTAATAAATAACCAACAGTCATACGCGAAGGCAAACCATGAGGATTAAACATTACATCTGGCTTAATTCCACTTGAAGTAAAAGGAATATCTTCTTCAGGAACAATTGCTCCAATAACACCTTTCTGACCATGAGAAGTTGCATACTTATCACCTAATTCAGGAATTCTCTGGTCTCTTGTTTTTGCTTGAACAATTTTATTTCCTTCTGAATCTTCTGTAATAAAAACACTATCAATAATTCCTTCTTCTTCTTGCCTTAAAGAAATACTTGATTCTTTCTTTGTTCTAATTGAAATCTCTCTTGCTTCTGACAAGAATTTTGGAGGCGAAACCTTTCCAATCAAAACCTCCCCTTCTTTAACATCTGCTTCAGGATAAATGACTCCGTCATCTTCTAAATGCCTATAACTTGATTCAGTTTTATAGCCAACAGTATCTTTATCAACAATACCAATTTCATCTTTTAATCCACCTGCATAATTCATTTCAACAGCAGAATAAGGCCTATAATAGAAACTTCGTCCAACACCTCTATCCAGACTACCTTTATTAAAAACCAATGCATCCTCAATATTATAACCATCATAACCCATAATTGCAACAACTAAATTTTGTCCAGCTGGATAAGTTTCCAAAGTATCATAAACAAAACTTCTTACAATTGGTTTTTGAGGGTATTGTAATAAACTAACATCAGTATCTAATCTAACATGATAATTTGAAGCATATAATCCAAGTGCCTGTTTCTGTGTCTTTGAACCTCTATTAAGTCTCGCACTCTGATCATGATTTCCATACGGAACTAATGAAGTAACAACACCAAGTAAATCCATTGCATCAATTTCTAAATGAGTATGTTTATCAGTAACTTCTTCCTTATATAGGGCGACCAAAGAATTTTCTTCTTCAGCAGCATCAAGATATTCAATAATTCCTTTATTAATCAAATCACTCCATTTTAATTCTCCTTGTTCTAATTGAATCATATGTTCATTTGTTAATCTTGGATTTCCATTATCAAGAATAATTAAAGGTCTTAAAACTCTTCCAGGTTCTGTTGAGATCAAAACCATTCCTAAATTTGGCGCATTTCGAATATTAAGTTGCAAAGAAAGATCTCCTGTCCTTCTTCTATCTCTAATTTTTTGAGTAAAATCTTCTGGGTTTTTAACAGAACCAATAAACATACCATTAAAGAAAACATCTGCACCTTCATAACCCTCTTTATCTAAACCTTCTTCTTCAAGTTCTTTAAAGAATTTTTGTTCATCCATTCTAATTCTTGTAGAAACCTTACTTAAAATAGCAAGATTTTTTCTTAAACCAATTTCAGTTCCTTCAGGAGTTTCAATTGGACAAAACCTACCATAATGAGTTGGATGCAATGTTCTTGCTAAAAAGTTTTCTTGGTCTGAAGACAACATTGAAGAAACCCTCTGTAATTGAGAAATTGTATCTAAATAATTTGTCTTTTGCATATTTTGTGTAACACCAGTTCTTTCACCAGTCCACGAACCAGTTGCAATTGAAGACTCAACTCTATGAGAAAATAAAGTAGATTTAGCTAAAACCTTAATTGAAAAGAATTTCTTTCTCTTTGAAGATTTCTGTAATGAATATTGTAAATCTCTAATCAAGATTCCTAAATTAACTCTAAATAAACTTGCTAACAAATCACCAGAAAGTCTAACTCTCTTATTAGCATAATGGTCTTTATCAGTTCTCCATTCAGGATTTCTTTTAGCAACTAAAAATTGCTTAACTAATTTACAAAGAGTAATTGCTTTTTTCATTCTCAAATCTTTTTCAACCCCAATATGTGGGAAAAGATAAGAATCAATTCTTTGATTAACTCTTTGAAGAATTTCTTTTGGAGTTCCTTGAAGATTAAGTTTTTCAGCAATATACATCATTGCATCTTCTTGAGTTTCAAGATTAACATATTCATATAAATTAACAATTACACTATCTCTGTCTTCACCAAAATATTTTGCCATATCTGATTCTTTTGTTAAACCTAAAGCTTTCAAAACAACTACTACTGGCAAGCTCTTGAATCTACTAAAAGAAACTTCAAAAACACCATCTTTAGCTTCAGTAATTAAAGTAGGAATTCTATAAGTTCCTTTCAAAGAGAATAATTTTAAATTAAGATTTCCTTTATTATCGTTTTCAATAAAAGGTTGGTTTTCTGCCAAGTCTTCAGCCATAACCATTACTCTTTCATTTCCTTTAATAATAAAATAACCTCCAGGATCTTTTGGGTCAATATTGTTTTCAACCAAAGCCTTATCATCCATTCCATAAGTATTACAAACTTTACTTTTAACCATTACAGGAATCTTACCAATTTCTACAATTTCTGAATCAACCTGATCATCTTTTTTAACAGTTAATTCTAAAGTCACAGGAGCAGAATAAGTTAAGTTTCTAATTCTTGCTTCAGCAGGAGTTAAAATAGAAGAGCTTCCATCAGCCTCTATAACTTTTGGTTGACCAACCTCAATTTTTCCCAACCTAATTTCAAAATCTTCATTGTCCAACCCTTCAGAAATTTCATCAACAATTTCTTGCATTCGAAAATCTAAGAAATTATTAAATGAGGTTACATTTGATTCTACAAGAGAATGCTCTTCCAAATACTTTTTAATAATTAAATGATTTTGATTTGCCATTATACAACAACCCTATAATATAAATTTAATTCTCCCTCGTCCTTTCTTTCAATTTTAATAACATCTCCGACTTTACAATCTTCAGAAAGAGCGGGATCACTTGAAAGAATTTTTGGTAATTGGGTTCGAGATATATTTAATTTAGATAAAAGTTCTTCAGTTTCTTTTTCATTTAATTTGGTGTGTTTTGCTTGTAGAATGTGCATGTTATTGAGCCTCTGAATTTAAAAAGTTGCACAGTTTTAACCAATTAAAACATTAACAACTTGATAATAATAAAACAAACAAAAATTTGGTTTTTAAATCTTTCGTCCATAGTGCATTGTTACCTTAAAGGTTGGTAAGATACTATATTTTAAATTTTATTTAATTTTTCT
>CAZRUG010000006.1:0-23794 GCA_964603295.1 Candidatus Woesearchaeota archaeon
AAATCCAACTCTCTTAATGATTGTAAATTTCCAATACTCTCTGGAAGATAAGTTAATTTCATGCCATCAACATTTAGAAAAGTAACTAGATTATTGTTTATTTTTATATTCCCTTGATTATTTTGTGAGTAAAAATCTTCTGGTCTTTTTCCAACTGAACCATATAAGTCTTGTAGTACTTTATAATTTTGTTTTTGAAGTTGAACTCCGCAAAAGTCTATTAGTTGTTCAAGCCCTGAAGGTTTTTCCTCTCTTGGTTTTGGAGGCTCTGAGCTTGCCATTCTCTTTGCCATTGCTAAAAATCTTGGATTAGGCATTTTAATTTAACACACCCCCAAATCTTTTATTAAATCCATGAATATTGGATGCCCTCGTCCGTCTGCAAAGTATTCTTTCGTTTCCTCGATTGCTTTTTCTAGTTTGCCATGCCCGACTAAATCAATAACTCTCTGATAATTCTCTTGGCTTTCTGCAAATCTTTTTTTAACTCCAGGAATCTCATTAGTTCCATCATTCAAAAGAGTTTTAGTTATATATAAGTCAGAAGGGTCTGCTCTATCATGATCCCTAAATGCTTGCTCTGTTTCAGGAGTCCATTTAATTCTATGCCATAAAACATAAGGTGCGACTTGAGTAACATGATCAAGGTTAACTTCATCTTGGTCCTGCAACCATGCCAAAGATTTAGCATATTTTACAATAGCATCTGTTTCTCTCTGACTTCCTGCATTTGTCGTTAATGAATTTAAATATAATCCGTGAGATTTATCCACAGGATCACAGCTTCTTTTTAATCCATACTTTGGATGAGTATTCCTTTCTGCTTCAAAAAATGAGAGGTACTGTTCAGCATCTCTATCAAACTCTACAACTTCAATTTCATCCTCAATTCTCTCTCTGTCCTCTCTTGTTAAAACAGGAAACCCTTCTTGAGCCAAAGCAGATGAATGTTCACTGGTAATGCCCTCAAGTCCTTTTCTTGCTTCATCATAAGAAGTTGCAGAATGAAGAATATCTAATGCTCTTTTGGTTAATTCCGGATTTGATAAAACCGAATCCCTTTTATGGCGATAATCTTTTGCTATATGCAATTTATTTGAAACACCAGGAAATTTAGACTCTACAGCAACATCACATCTATCCAGCATTGGAGGGATCAAAGTATTATTTCCTCTATCAGAATAATTACAAGTAATAAAAAAAGGCTTCTTTCCATGAAAAACATAAGTCCTCAATGATGTCCACAAACCTATATCTAACCCAGTCAATAATGAAGATTGTGTTGATTCGGGAATTCTATTTCCCTCATCCAATAATTTCTCGCCTATCAATGCAAAATAAGAAAATAAAGATTTTCTAGCCCAATCCGGATCTCCACTGTTCATTGCACCATAGTTTGGAACAGCAATCATATGTTCTGTTGTCAATTGTGGATGCCCCCTAAGTCCTGCAATCTTAACCAAATCCAATGGTAATCCATTAAATGCGGCATTAAGATACTCTGCAGAAGTTGTTTTACCTCCACCATACTCTCCAAATAAAAGCATATTTCCTCTGTTAAGTTCAGTAAGACTTCCCATTAACAAGGCAGAATTAAATCTCTCTCCATTTACTTCAAAATCATCCCTGCATAAATAAAATTCACTTCCAAGTCTATCATAAATTTCTTTTACTTTATCTTGTAGCTTTCTCATTAAAAAGGGTTTCTTTTTTTATTTATAAGTTTTTCCTTTTAGTCATTTCTTTTAAGTTACTACAATTCTTTCTAGGTTGTTTTAATTTGTTGTTCGGACTTGCAGTCCTTTCCCAAATTTAGTTTTCAGCTCGTCACTACATTTCGTTCCGTTCCAGAGGAAAACTAAAATTTCCAACTATTGTTAAAAATAAGTTTTATAAGCTAGTTTTATTTAGATTTATCATGAAACAAATTCGTCAGCCAATTGTTACAGTAGTTGGTCATGTTGACCATGGAAAGACTTCGATTTTAGATTGTCTTAGAGATAGCTGTGTTCAAGAAGGTGAAAAGGGAGGAATTACTCAAAAGATTTCTTTTACAAGTTATCCAATTGATAAAATGAAAAATGCTTGCCCATTGATTGAAAAGTCTGGGATTAATTTAAATATCCCTGGTTTTCTGTTAATTGATACTCCTGGTCATGCTGCATTTACAAATTTAAGAAAGCGGGGGGGCTCATTAGCTGATTTAGCTGTTTTAGTGATTGATGTTAATGAAGGAATTAAACCTCAAACTGCGGAAGTTATTCAGATTTTGAAACATAATAAAACTCCTTTTTTGATTGCATTAAATAAGATTGATAATGTTTCTGGATGGAGAAAAGATGCTAGTGGAACTGGAGCAATTAAGGACAGTGTTGAAGCTCAAGCAATGAATGTAAAAATGACTTTTGATGAGAGGTATATGACTTTGATTGGAGCTTTGAATGCTCATGGTTTTGATGCTGATTTGTATTATAATATTAATGATTTTACAAAAAAGATTGCATTAGTTCCTTGTTCAGCAAGGACAAAAGAAGGTATTCCTGAATTAATTATGATGTTGTGTGGTTTGAGCCAAAAATATCTTGGAGAAAGATTAGAATTGCATGAAGAGGCGCGAGGGGTTTTACTTGAAGTTAAAAAAGAAAAATCTGGAAGTTATATTGATGCGATTTTGCATGATGGTGTTTTACATAAAGAAGATGAGATTGCAGTTGCAAGTTTTAGTGGGGAACCAATTATTTCAAAAATAAGAGTTTTAGAAGAGATTCAACCTTTATGTTCAAAATTTAAACCTGTTGATAAAGTTCAGGCTTCTACGGGAATTAGGTTACAATTAATTGCTAAAGAAGAACTTCAATCTGGAATGCCTTTTGTTTTGTATAAAGGTAATAAAGAAGATATTAAAGAAAATTTTAAATCACAGATTTCAGAAAATATTAAAACAGAGAAGCAAGGAATTATTGCTAAGGCAGATTCTTTGGGTAGTTTAGAAGCATTGCTTGTTTTATTAAAGGAGGCGCGTGTTCCTATTGTTAAAGCTGGTATTGGGAATATAAATAAAAGTGATATTATTTCTGCTAAAGCAAATTTAGATATTAATGAGCTTGATGCTGTTATTGTTGGTTTTAATGTTAAAGTTGATGAAGAAGCTGATGAGTTGCGAAAAGCACAGCAATTAAAGATTAAAATTTTTACAGATGAAGTTGTTTACAAATTAATTGAAGATTTGGGATTGTGGAGGGAAGAGAAGAGAAAAGATATTGAAAAGAAAAAATTAATGGCATTATCTACAATTTGTAAATTAGAAATTTTGCATGATTATGTTTTTAGAAATTCTAATCCTGCGATTTTTGGTGCACGAGTTGTTGGAGGTAAATTAAAAAGTGGTTTGAATTTTATTGATGAAAATAATGAAAAAATTGGAAGAATTAAGAATGTTCAGCATGAGAAAAAGTCAGTTAACGAGGCTGTTGAAGGGCAAGAAGTTGCAATCTCAATTCCAGGTGTTAATTTTGAAAGAGTTTTAAAAGAATCTAATTTTTTGTATGCAGATATTGGAGAAAAGCAATTTAGAGCATTTAAGAAAAATAAAGATTTGTTGTCTGAATCAGAGAAAAAAGTTTTGCGAGAAATTTCTGAAATTAAGCGAGCAAAGAAAGGTGATGATTGGGGTGTTTAGTTTAAGCCCAAACTTATTTTTAATGCTTGATCAACTTTTTTCATTTTAAAATTATCTAAAGACCCTATTTTTCTCGAGATTCTTGATTTATCAATTGTTTTAATTTGATTAAGTAAAATTGTTGAATCATGATTTAATTTGGATTCTTGTTTTGAGATATTAATATTTGTTGGAAATTGTTTTGAGAATTTTTTTGTTGTGATTGCAGCCACAATTGTAATTGGGGAGTGTGTATTTGAGATATTATTTTGAATCACTAAAACTGGTCTTTTGCCACCTTGTTCAGCACCAAGAACTGGTTCGAGGTCTGCAAGAACAATTTCTCCCCTATAAGTCACCTTCCCACTCCCAGTCAAAACATTCTCCAATAGCTTCAAATTCTTTAGTTAATTTAATGTTTAACTCAGCCATTTCTTTGCAACCTTCTATTAATAGTTCTTCCTGACTTTGTTTTGATTTATTAAATTCCTCTAAAAGATTTAGGATTACTTGTTCATAAGTTTGTTTATTTGTTTTAAGTTTATCAAGAGCATCTTTTACACTTTTATTAATTTGAATAGTTGTTATCATAATTCTATAGATATTCTATAGTTTAAATAATTTTTTAGAATTAATAATTACTTTTTGTCTTATCCATTGCTTTTGTTGATTTGTCTTTTTCAACTTTTGTAGTATGTTTTTCTTCTTTATGTTTTTGTTCTTGGGCTTTTTCACCTGCTTCAACTACTGCTTTTTGTTTTTCTTCTGTTTCTTTTTTATCTTCTTTAGATTCTTTGCTTTCTTCTTTTGGTTGTTCAGCTGGTTTTTCTTTCTTTTTCTTTTCAGCTACTTTTTTAGCAGCAGTTGATTTTTTGTCTTCTCTTGCTTTTTTGAATTTTAATTTATCTGGATAGTCAACTAATGTTACAATTACATTTTCTCCTTCTTTTACTACTTTAACTTTAACTTTATGTGGTGGGTTTTTGATTCCTCTTGCCCACATATATTCATTCACATATTTGTCAACTTTGATTTTATTTAAATCTCTATCTCTGATTCTCATGTGTCTTACTAAGAATTCTTTTATTGATTTGATTGCTTTTGGTGTTTTTTTGTATCTTGGAACATTTTGATACTTGCTTCTTAGTGGAATTACATATTCTCTTTCTACTTTTTCTGTTTGTTTGTCTGTTTTTTTTGCCATTTATCCAAAGTGTGATTTCTTTTGTTTACGTGGTGTGATGTGAAGTTTTGTTCTTCTCCATGAACGTCTTGTTCTTGTCATAGACGAAGGATGAACTCTTTTACCTGTGCCGAACTTTTTTAATACAGCCCAAACTGGAGCCCACTTTGTTCTACGTCCTTGTTTTGCAAGTTGTTCTTTTTTTCTTTGATTTTTAATTCCCATTTTATTGTGTCCCCACTTCTCTTTGTTGATCTTCTACCCTTGATTGAAAAACTGAAATATCATCTTGTGGGATTCCTGAAGTTACTTCTTGAATTTTGTATCCAATTCCTGATTTATTAACAATGCTAACTAATTTTCTGGTTTCATTAAGATCTTTAACATCAACAGATAAAGCTAATTCTCCTTGATTTGGTGCTGGTGAATAATCCACTTCACCCTCTAACATAAAACAAAACTTATTTAATACATCTTCATTTGCAGCAACATAAATAACTCTCTTTTTTTCCATTATTCTTTTTCTCCAACTTTAATTGATTCTAAGAATTCTTTGCCTTTTTCAGTTAATTGTCTTCCAGGTCTTCGTGAACGAACTCCTTTAACATCTTTTGCAATTTCAGTAAAACCTGCTGCGTCTGCTTGTTGAAGAATTGTTCTAATGATTTTTCCAGAGGCTTTTGCAAATCTTTCTGGAGCCATTCCTCTGTTTTTTCGTGAGCCGTATTTTGTTCTTAATCTTTCAACACCAATGATTTTCTTTTTGTAAATTTGTTTTAAGATTGAAGCTGATCTTTTATACCAGAAATCTGGATCTTCAATTGGTCTTTCTTTAGCAGGACCTGATTTTACAAAAAGCGACCATTCTGGTTGTTTGAACTCTGGAACGTCTTTAAGTGCTTGGGCTAAAGCTAAATTATATTCCTGTTGATTTGATTCAAATACTTTTGTCATTTTAGCACTCCTTACGGAATTAGATCAACACATTGTGTTGTTAACTGATTATAAAGGAAAATATATCTTTATAAAGGTTTTTATTCAAAATCCCTTAGTTTTGAAACTGCTTTATGAAATGTCTCAAAATCATTGTTTTCTTTTAATCTTTCTGCAAGATCTTTTCCTTCAGAAGATAAGCTTAATTTTTCACAACTAACTTGTTCGGTTTTTTTTGTAAATTCATTATTATTGTTATAGGCATTTGCTGTTGCAAAAAAAGCACCCCAGAAAATCATTGAATTTATTGTGTATTTTTGTCCTTTATAAAAAATATTATATTCTTTTGCATATCTTCTTTCATCACAAATTGGAGTAAAACTAAAACCTCCTTCATAGATTCTAATTGTTTGATTATTCTGTTGTTGTGGTTTCATGAGCTTGTCTTAATCCTTCAACTAATTTATTTAATTGAACTCCTCTATATCCTGCAATGAATTTTGTTTCTAGAGGGAGTTGTTCTAACATTTCTGTATCTTCTAATGAACAAAGTGTTTCTAATTGCTCTCTATTAAATATTTCTGGAGTTGCTTTGTCTCCAAGATAAACTAAATATTGTTGCCCAGCTAATAATGTGTCTTCAAAACATATTGTTAAGTTATTTTCACTATATACTTTAGTTCCCAACATAGGGCGGAGAATTAGAATTGTTTTAAAAATGTTTTGTTATCTAACAGGTTTTCTAAACTTCTTTAATATGATAGTAAATCCAATTGTTTTTGCAATATAATTGTTTCCAAGGTTTTGTTCAAGGAGTTTTGCATATTCTTTTGTTTTTTCTTTGCCTTGTGTACCATCTCCTCGTGCAGCTGGAAGAACTGAAATTTTTACTGTTTGATGTTTTTCAAAATTACTTTTAAGTGTTTGGATAAAATTATCTGTAATTCCGTTTTTACCTATTTGTGCTTCTGCAATTGTCATATTAAGAAAGATTAATTAGATTATTTAAGGGTTTTTGTTGAGAAAACTGTTTATTGTTTTTGCAACTTCTTTAGCAGATTTATTTGTATTATCAATTTCAATTTGGTTTTTGTGCGGAAATTTTTCAAATAAATTAAATTGGCCAATAAAGTTATTTAAGTCTTTTACAGATTGAACTTTTGTAAATTTTTTTCTTGAGGGTGATAGAACTCTTTTTCTTAATTCTTTTTTTGAACAAGATAATTTTACAAAGTAAACATCTACTTTATTTTTCTTCATTATTCTTAGTATGTCTTTGAAGAATTTTTTACCTAATTTTGGGGAGTAAACAAATGTCATTGTTATTCCTTTTTCTTTGCTTTTGGCAGCTTCTTCTAAAAGTTCTAATCTGAATTTTAATGAGAGTTTTTTGTATGCTGGAGAATTAAATTTTAGTATAGAACCAACAAGGTCTCCAACTAAATGATTGTGAAATATTTTGTAATCCGTAAGCTTCTTTAATTCGTTTGCAATTGTTAATTTTCCTGTTGCAGGAGGTCCGTAAATAATTATTAGTTTCATCTCAACCACCCCTTTTTAACTAAAACATCTTTTGTGTTTTTTACTCCAAATGTTCCTGTTTTCATTGATTTATTTTTGTAAATGTCTTTACCTTTGAAATAATGAACTGCAACATCTTTTTTATTGTCTTTCCAATCATGCGAGTGTTTTGCACAAAATATTGCTGCTTCTTTTATGTCTTGTTTTGTTGGGTTTATTGAATTTTTTATTACAACAAATGGGCTTCCTGGTTTGACTGTATGAAAAACAATTTCTTCTGGTTTTACAATTTCTTTGATTAGTTTTTCATTATTTGATTCTGTTTTTCCTGCAAGTAATAATTTTCCTGAAGAAGTTATTTTTTTTCTAAATCCAGTGTATTGTTTTGCAATTAAATCTTCGTGTATTTTTTGCAGTGCTTGTTTTTGATTTTCCCAGGTTAATTTTTTTAATGCTTCACTAAAATCTAGCCATTTAAAGTCAGAGTGTTCTTTTGTGTCTAATGTGACTTCTTGGTTTTTCACTTCAATTGCATAAACTGCTTCAAAGGTTTGGCCTGTGAAATTTTTTCTGTCTTTTAGTTCTTTATTATAATTGTATTTTCCAGAGATATTGAACTTTTTCATTTGCTTGATTTTTAATCCAGTTTCTTCTATGATTTCTCTCTTTATTGTTTCTGCAAGTGATTCGTTTTTTTCTATTCCTCCTTTTGGGCATTCCCACCCTGTCCAATGCAGTTTTCGTTTAAGAATTAAGTATTTTGGTTTTTTGTCTTCAATAAAATACACAATTGCAAAAACCCCTTTTCGATATTTCTCTGCCATAATTATTTGAGGTTGTTTGTTTTTATAAATTATTCTGAGTAATTAAATAAATCATTTCATTGCCTTTTTGATCTTTGTATTCTTCATATTCGAGAATTTTCCATTTAGAATAAATATTTTTTAAATCTTGAGCATTGATATTTGATTTAAAGGCGTCAATAATATTTAAACCCTTTGCATTTGTTTTTGCCTTAATGTCTTTAATTAAACTAAGAGCTTTTTCTTTAGATAAAAAATGCAATGAACCAAGTGCAAGAATAATATCATAGTTTTCTTGAATTTTAAAATCATTTAAGTTTGTTTTAATTCCATTTATTTCTTTTGGAAGTTTGTTTATTTTTTTCTCAGAAATGTCTATGCAAGTGACCTTAAAGTATTTTTTAGATAATGAGATTGCAACAGGAGCATCTCCACACCCTAAATCAAGTATTTTTCCAGAGGATTTATATTTTAGAATGTCTTTTGTGATTTCATTCATTAAATTTATTAGATAGTAAGCTTTAAAAATAATTCTTTGATAGAATAATTATCTTAAGGTTGCCTCGGTAGTTTAGTGGCTAGAATACAAGCCTGTCGCGCTTGAGATCCGGGTTCGATTCCCGGTCGGGGCGTTATTAGGGCGTAGAACATTTTATAAAAATAACGTACTTTTAAATTTCTCTTTAAAATCATCTAAATCATTAAACTCAAAAACATGATCTGCAATGGCCTTTAACATTATTGCTTTTGTGTTTGGTTTTGATGCTACAATAATCTTTTTGCCTAATGCTTTTGCATAACCAGTTTCAATCAACATCCCCTCGCTTTTATCAGATGTTTCAAGTATTGCTAGAACCAAATCGCATTCTTTCATATTCTTTAATGCAATGTCCATTATTTCTTTTGGAGAAAGTTTTTTATTTTTCCACTTTTGGATATCTCTTAGAAAGATAAAATTATTAATTTTTAAATCTTCAAGTATTTGGGAGATCTTTTTGAGAAGTTTGATTACCTTATCTTCCTCTTCCCCACTAAGTTTATATGCTACGTATACCCTCATTTTTGTTCTTAAATAATAAGTAAGCTCTTTTTATATATTTATTTAATTCTCTTGAAGACATTCCGTTTAAGGACTGCATATTCATTACATGGTATTTGATGTAGGAACTCTTTCCAACAAACTGTCTATATATGTCAAGATTTTTTCTTCCCTGGGCCTGCATATCTCTGTAGAGTCTAGTTCCGGGAAATGCTCGAACAACCATAAATCTTGCTTCATCAGGGTTTAATTCTTTTGCAAATTTTATTGTTTTATTTACATCTTTTTTAGTTTCATGAGGATACCCTATGGTAAAAAAACCCTTTGTTTTGATGTCAAGAGATCTACAAACATCAAAGATTTGCCTAACTTCATTAGTGTCTGGGTTTTTCCCAATATATTTTAATGTTTCTCTAGATCCCGATTCAACCCCAAAACCTATTTTATAACATCCAGATTTTTTCATTTTCTCAAGCAATTTTGGCTCTAGCCCGTTTGCTCTACAAAGAACTCGCCAGTTAATATTCATCCCTTCCGCATTCAATGCATCACAAAAATTTTCGACTCTTTTTTGGCTAAAATTGAATAAATCGTCTGTAAAATGGATACTTTTAACTCCTTGCTCTTTTAGTGCTTGTATCTCAGAGATTATGTTTTGTACAGATCTAGATCTGATCCATGTCCCACTAATTGCTGGAACAGAGCAATAAACACAATTATATATACATCCCCTTGAAGAACTAATTGATGCTTCAAGACCAAAATTTGTTTCATAGGGGGTCGTTTCTAAAAAAATCTCTATTAATAAGTGGGAGCGAATCCATGTTTATTGTTTTGAATCCCTCTATTACCCCTTTTTCTTTTCTTTTTAAGACATCCATAATTATTTGATCCGCCTCCCCTCTGATAACTGTGAAATCATTATTTATTTCATCTCCAGAAAGGGTTGCAAAAGGACCTCCAATCATCTTGAAGGGAGCCTCTATCTTAGAAAGAATTTTCATTGAAATATCTGGATTTGTTGAAAAACTGTTTATTCCCACATTTTCTGGAGAAAATTCATTTACCACAGAAATAGTTTCTTCAACACCTATCTTTTCATATTCAGCATCTAAAAGAATAACTTCTAATCCAGATTCGGCAGCAATTGTGGCAAGATATCCTAAGCCAAGAGGGGCTGTTGTACTGTACTCGGGTTTTATTGTTTCTAACCCATAATCTTGCATTGGACTATTTATTAAGACTAAATCAGCCATTTTCCTTACACTTAGCCATAGGTATAAACTTTTAAATATAACTATTTTTCTAAATATATGAAAGAAGAAAAGGAAATAAAAATTGAATTATTAGATAAGAATCTTTCTGTCGAAGATATTAAAAAAACATTTAACGAATTATATAGTATAGACTTTAAAGAGAATAACAAAGTTTTAGATACATATTTCGATATTGATAATAAATTGTTTAACTTAAATCATGCTCTTCGAATAAGGAATTTAACTGATAAGTCTCTTTTAACATATAAGGCCCTTTTCCATATTCCCGAAAGGCAAAATAACCCCTGGTTTATTCTAGAAAAAGAATTTGAATTTCCCATTAAAAAAGATCAATTTCTAGAGATAATAAATCTTCTTGATCTCAGTGTCCAAGAAGAAGTTCCCAATTTAATTGATGAGAAAAAAGCTAGGGAATTTTTCCTTAATCTGGGATTAAAAGATTCAATTATAATCGATAAAGAAAGACTTAGTTCTGATAAGAATAAAGGATTTAAAGTTTTAATTGACTCTGTTAAAGATCTTGGGATATTTGTAGAAATAGAGAGTTTTGGTAAAGAGATGCAAGAAATTCTTGAGAAATTTTCTCTACCTTACAAAAGAATTCTTTATGGATATACAAATCTTTATGCAGAAAATGTTCTTGGTTTAGAAATTCCAAATTTTAATAAAAAATATGCTGAAGATCCTGATTGGAATTATTTAAAAGGGCAAAAAGAAATTATTCAAAACTTATTATAAGCTCATCTATAAGTCTTAAGGGTTTTTTACTATTTGTGATTAATTTTTCTTTCTTCATAATTGAGAGATAACTTCTAATTGAACTTGGTTTCATAGAAACTAATTCAACAATTTCTTCAGTCGTATTTTTCCCATTACAATGTTTAAGAATTTCTAATTTTGAAGGATTTAAGGTTTCTAATATTTTCTTAAATTTTTCTTTTGAATCAATGTAAGTTATCTTTTTTATATTTTCATCTTCAGAACTATCAATCATTTTTTTTACAATAGAAAGGTAATGATTTAAAATTTCAGTAACATCTTTTATTAGAACTTCTTTATTTAATTTATTGATATTTTTAATTAATGCGTTAATCTTATGGGTTAAAGAAGGATCTTCAAGTTTTGTACCAATACATACAAGGTCTTTTAAAATCTCTTTATTGGAAATATTTTGCTTGATAATCTTTTCAATCTCTCCCTTTGACATAGATGTTGAAATCCAATAAAATTTTCTTTTACAATTCTCAAATCACCTAATTTCTCTTTTGCATCTGCATTTGTTTCATATTTTAATTTAATTAAATCTGGGAGTTTCTCTTGGTCAAGTTCTTCTACTCCAGACTCAATGTATTTTGATAAAACAAATTCTAAAAATTCTTTTTGTTTATCGTCCAGCAAGTCAAATATTTGGTCTTGAGATTTTGCAACTCTTTCTTCCCCACCCATAGGTTTTATTGCAAAAGAAACATATTCTAAAACATAATCGGCAGATTTAGGATTTCTCTTTCTCCCTTGCCCTTCGATTTTTCCAGGGGCAATAGGGTATTCACAAATAACTTTTATATCTTGATTAGAAGTATCCCATCCAGCATCAGCTAACTTTGGGTCTATTAAATCCTTTCTTGTTTGTGCTTCCTTTATGTTTATCATTAAAATTTACATCCTTCAAAATCTTTTTTTGTTAGCCTTACATATTTATTTACAACTTTAAGTAGTTTATTTGAAGTGGAAAAAATAGAATTTCGATTTCTTTCGAAATAAGTATAAAGAATTACCTCAATTCCTAATTTTTTTAATCTTTCAATAACTGGAACAAAATCAGAATCTGAAGCAATCAAAATGACTTTTTTTATTTTAGGGTGTTCAATTGGTAAATACATTAAATCCATAGTTAATAGAGTATCGACACCTTTCTGTTTAAATTTATATTTGCCATTAATAGTTAATCTTTGACATCTACCTTCCCTTATTGTAACTTGTTTATTTTTATTTAATTTTTCTGTGAATGAATCATAATCTTCTTTTCTTTTTCTTTCATCTTCATCAGGTTTAGCACTTTGAAAAGGAGGTGCATTATAGAAAAATAAATGGTTGAATATTAATTCCTGTTTTCCAGATATCATTTTTGAAAATTTTAACAAATCATATTTATAATAATGTCCTTCTCCAAGCTTGTAACTTACTTTTGATAAAAATCCTGCATCAATCATAACGACTGCTTTTTCCATGGTTTTTACAAGAAAACAAGGTTTTTAAGAATTTGTTAAACAAAAAAGAAAATCATCCAGCGACCCCGTAGGATCACTGGGGATCATGTTAATAATATTAATAATATCAAATTTATAAGCTTTTCTACATGTAGTTTTTATTCAGTTAGTTCACCGCTAAAAGCTTTTTGTAGAATTGATTTTTTAAGTTCTTCAAGGTCTTTAAGAATTTCAAATTGATTCCGAAAAGCATTAGGCAGGAGTATTCATAGAGAATGGTTAGCATAATTTATCGAATGACAAAATTTATAATGATTCAAGACAAACAATGTATATGATAGACCCAAACAAATATCGATTAGCTGTATTAATGTTAATAAAACAAAATAATAGAATTCTCCTTATTAGAAAAGTTGGTAAAACTGACTGGCAATTTCCCTCAGGTGGAAGAGAGGGAACCGAATCATTGACTGAAACACTTGAGAGAGAAATCACTGAAGAATTTGGCATAACAATAGATAATGTTTCAAAAGTGCACAAAACATTTCAGGTTGTAGAATATGAATTTCCTGAAGATTGGAAGTTAAAGAGAAATGCCTTCGGTCAACGCAATTTTATATCTATCCTACATTTAAAGGATGATACTGAATTAATCCCTGATGGAGAGGAGATCGAAGAAATGAAGTTTGTATCTACAGAAGAACTTTGTGATGCAGTTACGTTTAAGGAAGCAATTCCTGCAATTAAAAATTTAATTGAAGAAGGATTGATATAATTTAATGCTTCACACAAATTTTATTTAACTAAATTTAATTAAACAGAAAATGAAACAAATAGAAGTTGAGGTTCGAGGAAAGATTGAAAGGGATAATTTTGAAAATGTTTTGGAAATTTTAAGAGAAACTGCTGAGTTTAGAAAAGAGAAGAAGAGATTAAGTTTTATTCACTTTCCTTCTGATAAAGCAAGTGTTAGAAACGAGGACATTCGAGAAGATCCTATTGATCTTAAAGTTAGAATAACTGATAAAAAAGCAGAGATGGTTATGAAATATGGTCGTTGGGGTGTTGAAGAAAACAGAAGAGAATTGTTGTTTCCAATTGAATCTGATAAATTTAGTGATGCATTAGATTTTCTTAAATATCTTGGCTGGAATCATGGAGTTTTAATGGATACGACAACTTATGTTTTTGATTATAATGAGATAGAATTTGCAATTGTTAAATCTGGTGAGCATTGCTATTTTGAGGCTGAAAAACTTTGTGAACAAGAATGTGAGGCAAAAGATATTCTCAAGGAAATAAAACAAGCTTGTGATAAACTTGGATTAAAGTTATTTGAAGAAAAAGAATTTATTGATTTTCTTAATACAATGAATGAAAGACAAGATAGATTATTTAATTTAGAAAAACAATCATTTGATGAAATAAAAGAAAATTTTATTGATTATTTTTAAAATGAAGATAGTTATAACAGGTCCTCGTTCAGTTGGTAAAACAACTATTTCTAAATTAGTTGCTGAAAAATTAAGTTTGCCTTATGTATCCTCGGATCAATTAAGTGAAGATGCTCTAAAAAATAAAGGTGGTCTTGATCGAGTAATTAAGTCAGGGGAGCTAAAAGACTTTATTGCTGAAAAAGGTTATACTTTAATTTTGTCTGTTTTTGATGGAGATAAATTTGTTTTTGATCTATCTGGAGGTTCAGTAACTTCAAGGACATTTCAAGAAGCAAGCGAAAAGGTTCGACAGAAAGCAAAAGAATCAGCTTTTGTTTTAGGATTACTGCCTTTTGAAGATTCAGAAAAATCCATTAATTTATTATTTTCTCGGGAAAAAGAGAGAGAACACTTTAAAGATATGAATAAAGAAGAATTATTTCAAAAAGTTAAAGATTCTTTCTTAAAGTTTCCAGAAAAGTTTGAAAGTTTTTGCGATAAGATTATTTATACTAGAGAAAGAAACCCTGAAGAAATCGCAGAAGAGATTATTAGAATAATAAAAAATCCGGAAGATAAATTTACAATTGAATGGAAAGGGGAAATTCATGATTGTGTTTGGTGTGATGATATTAACTTTGAAAAATTAGACAATGTCAAACAATCTTCTGCATTTGTTTTTGATGAAAATGGAAAAATTTGTGTTGTTAAGTTAAGAGGCAAGGATTACTGGAGTCTTCCTGGGGGAGGTCCTGAGCCTGAAGACAAAAGCCATGAAGAAACATTAATTAGGGAGGCATTTGAAGAAGCAGATCTTAAACTCAAAGATATTCAACCTTTAGGACATATAATTGACATTCCTAGAAATAATC
The DNA here is from genome assembly GCA_964603295.1 of Candidatus Woesearchaeota archaeon. Lineage (GTDB taxonomy): Archaea > Nanobdellota > Nanobdellia > Pacearchaeales > GW2011-AR1 > CAZRUG01. The sequence continues at coordinate 14,930 of CAZRUG010000006.1, forward strand.
CTGAAGCTAAGTCATATCAATTAAGATATATTGCTTTTGTTGAAGAAATAAAAGATCCCAGTATTGATCCTGCCACAGGAGGAATTCCTGAAAGGATGTTTATTGATCCAAAAGATTTTATTGAAATTACTGGTTGGGGAAAGGAAGGAGAAATTCAGATTAAAAAGGCCTTAGAAAGATTTAAATAATAGGTAAGATTTATCTTACTATGACAAATATAAGTATAACACGAATGAGTTCTAAAGGGCAAATAGTCATTCCTGCTGAGATGAGAAAGGGAATTAAAGAAGGCGAGAAGCTTGTTATTATTGAAAATAAGGGGAAGTTAATTCTCAAAAAAGCCAGCAAGGTTGATGAGAATTTTCAGGAAGATTTGGAATTTGCAAGAAGAACTGAGGAGGCTTGGAAGAGAATTGAAGCTGGACAGTATATTAGTATGGATTCTGAAGATCTTTTCGAAGAAATGGTTAAATGGTAGAAATCCGTTTTGATAAAAAATTTATAAATATTTTTTCTAAACTTAAAGATAACTTGTTGAAAACAAAAGTAAAAAAACAAATTAAGAAAATTTCTGAAAATCCAGAGATTGGCAAACTAATGAGAAATATAAGAAAAGGAACAAGAGAGCTTTATATTAAGCCATTTAGATTATCTTATTACCATGATGTTAAAGGGAAAATAATATATATTTTAGATTTGTATCATAAAAAATTAATAAAATGATTCAAAAAATTCTTTCATTTATTACAGACAGAGAAAAGTTTCTTGCTTTAAGAAATAATTCAGAAGATCCTAAGAAACATGGGGGTGATTATTGGTTTATTGTATCTGGAGCAATTGAAAACAAAGAATCTAAAGAAAATGCAATTAAAAGAGAAGTAAAAGAAGAAACGAATTTGGAGATTGAAAAAATTGTGGATTTAAAATTAAATTATAAATATGAAAATTGGCAAGGGTTATGTAATGAAGATGTTTTTCTTTCTTTTGTTAAGAAAGGACAAAAAGTTAAATTAGATATGATTGAGCATATCGAATATAAATGGCTTGATTTAGATGAATTTATAGATTTAATTTTTTGGGATGATAATAAAGAAAAATTAAAAGAGATCTTAAAAAATAAAGTCAAATGAAAAAATTCAAGGACAAACAAGAACTTTTTGAATATATTTTAGAGAAATATTCTGGAGCAGACACGATTTTAATTAGGGGTTCAACTGCAAAAGGAGATATAAAAGAATTTTCAGATATTGATATTGAGTTTTATCAAGACAATGCATCAAAACCAGAATATGAAATTATTCTTATTAATGAGAAGATTGTTTTGCTTACAGCCTATCCTTACAAATCAGGTAAAAAATTAGAAGATGTTCCAGAGAATGCTGTTGACCCTTTAAAAGAAGATGAAAGATAATTTTGTTATTTTTAAAAGTCCTTATTTGAGGTATAGGAAAGAAGAATTTGGAGGTATTGCAAAATTAATTTTAAAGACTTTTATTATAAATAGGGCGCAATATAATTTCATTGATAAAATTAAGAAAGTTTTAGTTTATAGGGAATTGACAGAGTTTGAGAAAAAAATTGCAGATAAATTAATTGAAGATGGTTTGCTTCTTAAAGTAAATTTAGAAAGGGCTAAAGAATTAGGTTTTAATGATTAAATGAATACTATGGAGTCTTCATTTAAGATTCTTGCCAATATTTGCTCCTGGAAATATTATTAGATGTTTTATTATAAACGAACGCCCTGCATTGTGACACAATGTATCAGACCTCGGTCAGGGCGTCAAAATCAAAGATTTTAACCCCATAGTCCCCACTTCGTTGTGGTTGCAAAGTAAACTTTGCAAAGGGCGTGAAACTTCATTAAATTCTTTTCAGTTTCACGTCACTATGCTCGCCAACACAGTTGCTTTGCATAGGGCGTCCTAGTATTTATCTCCAAAACTCTTAAATAATCATTATTTTTGATTTTATTGGGAAAAAGAGTTCTTGAAAATGTTAAAACAATTACAAAAATCATTAGAGAAAATAGCAGAGTTTGAAATCAAACATTTTTATTTAGTTTTAACTCTTGTTCTTTTGTTTACAAGTTTTTGTGCAATTGGAATGACTCGTCTTGAATTTCAGTCTGATTTAGATAAAATGAATCCCCAAGATTTGCCTGTTATTAAAACAAGTGATAAGATTGAGTCAAAGTTTTCAAGTGCAGAGCCGATTGTTGTAATGATTGAATTAAGTGATTGCAATGGTGCGTGTACAATAAATGATATTCGTGACCCAGAGGTTATTAAATTTATTTCAAGACTAAAAGAAAATCTTGCAAAAGAAAGTGAAGTTCAGGGAGTTTATTCTGCAGAAATGCTTTTTCCTTTTGGAGTTCCAGATGATAAAGGCCAAGTTATTCAAACAATTAATGCAGTTCCGCAAGCAAGTGATTTTTTTAATGATGCTTATACTTTCACAATTGTTAATATTCAAACAGATTTGGGTTCAGATGAAGCTAAGATAAGAGAGTTTAATGATAGAATTCAAGAGATTATTGAATTATCTTCAAAGCCAGGTGGTGTTGATGTTGTTGTGACTGGCACACCTCCATTAATGGCTGTTATGTTTAATCTTTTAATTCAGGATTCTTTTTGGACATTAGTTTATGCATCGATTTTTATTTTTGTTTTAATCTTATTGATTCAAAGATCTTTTTCAAAATCAATTATTACAATGGCGCCTTTGCTTTTTGGTTTATGTTGGACAATTGGTATTGTTGGTTGGTTGAATATTCCTGTGACAATTGCAACTGCTGGTATGAGTGCGATTATTCTGGGGTTAGGAGTTGAATATGCTGTTTTTTTATATTCGCGTTATCAAGAAGAGAGATTAAATCTTTCTGTTGAAGATTCAATTAAAAAAGCTCTTTCAACAACAGGAGCTTCAACTTTGTCCTCGGGTCTTACAACAATTATTGGGTTTTATGTTTTATCCTTTTCTATTTTTCCAGTGCTTGCTGATTTAGGAAAAGTTTTAGCAATGGGAATTGCTTTTGCAATTTCTTCAACAATTATTATTTTGCCTTTAGCAATTATTTTAAGAATTAAAATGTTGAAAAGACAACCAATAGAGGTTGTGCAAAAAAAATCTAAGATTGAAAATTATTTTTCTGGTTATGCTGGGTTTGTTTCAAGAAAACCATTGATTGTTCTTATTATTGGTTTTGTTATAACTCTTATTATGTTTTCAGGAATTCAAAAAATTGAAAATCAAGAAATTGATTTTGATACTGTTCTTCCAGATGATTTGGTTGAAGTAACTTCTTTTGAAAAAATAATGAATGAGTTTGGAGATACTTTGTCTGTTAAAATTTATGTTGAAATTGCAAATACAGAAGCTGGAAGTAATCAGCCAAATGATATTCGTGACCCACGAGTAATTGAGTATGTTGATGTTTTGTCTCAAAAAGCAAAAGAGATTTCTTATGCAAAAGATGTTTCAAGTATTTCTCTTGCTGAAAAACAAGTTTATAGACTTATTCCAGGTTCTTTATCAGAGCAGAAGCAAGTTATTGATGATTATAATTTGAATAGTTATTTTACAGAGGATTATTCTGCAACAATTATAAGAGTTCAGCTTTATCCAGAGGCAAGTGATGTTGATGCTGAAATTGCTAGGCAAGTAACAGAGATTGTTGAAACAACTCAGGGTATTGCAGGTGTTGATGCTATTGCTTCAGGGGGTTTGGTTGTAATTTATGAACTTAATAAAATTCAAAATCCAGATACTGCAAAAACTTCTCTTTTAGCATTTGCAGGAATTATTATTTTATTATTGTTGTTGTCTCGTTCAATTAAGTACACTATTCTTCCTTTAATGACTGTTGTTTTAGGAATACTTTGGACACTTGGTTTTATTGGTTTGTTTGGTGTTCCATTTAATAGTATTGTGTCTTCTGTGATTACTATGACAATTGGTATTGGTATTGATTTTGGTTTGCAGTTGTCTTTTAGATTTAGACAAGAGCTGGAAACTCAAGACAAAAGAAAAGCAATGAAAGAAACTTTGAAAAACACCTTATATCCAATGGTAATCACTGTTGTAGCTGCTGTGATTGGGTTTTCAACAATGCGTCTTGGTAATTTGAAGTTAATGTCTCAGCTTGGAACTGCAATGAGTTTTAGTATTTTAGCTTGTATGCTTGTTGCTGTGTCAATGGTTGCGAGCTTGATTGTTTTATTGGAGAGAAAGAGATAATCCAAAATATTTATAAAACAAAATTACTCTTGAGTTATAGAGGTGTGGTGCCTCAGAGCCTTTTCTGAGAAAATTAAGATGAAGTCAAAAACATTAACAATTATGTTAGGAATGTTTTTATTAGTTGCAACATTGGCTTTTGTTTCAGGAATTCAAGAAACAACTTACATTGGAGATTACAAAGTTGTTTATTCTTATTCAGGTGCTGAAGAGGATGAAACATTTACTTTAAGTGTTGATATTACAAATGAGGATACTGAAAATAAAACAGATGTTAAATTAACTATTGATGCTTCAGACCCTTTTGATGTAAATAATGATGTTTGGGATATTGGAAATTTATCTAATGGAGAAACTAAATCTGGAACGTTTAGGGTTGAAGTTGATAGAAATACTGCTCAAGGAAAATATGATTTAGATTTTAATTTAGAAGATTCTGAAGATGATTATGATGATGCATTTGAAATTCAAGTTGATTCAAGACAAGCTGATTTAATTATTGGCGATATTCAAAGCTTGCCTTCTACAATTATGCCTAATCAAGAAAATGTTAAATTAATGATTACTATTGAAAATATTGGTGGGGGAGATGCTGAATTTACAAAAGCAAAATTGAACTTGCCTTTGGGAATTACTTCTTCAAGTTCTTATTCAGATTCAACAAATTTGGGAACAATTAGTTCTGGTTTAAGTAAAACTGCAACTTTTTATGTTGATTTAGATAAAACAATTAAGTCTGGAGATAAGAAAGCAACTTTGGTTTTAGATTATAGATCTGATTCAGATGACCAAGACCAGAGTTTGGAATTTGATATTCCTGTTAAAGGAAAGCCCCAGTTTGAAGTTATTGCTACAAAAGTTAATCCTTCAAAGGTTTCTGCAGGTGAGTCAGGTAATTTAGAAATTACAATTAAGAATATTGGTGAAGAAGAAGGAAAAGAAACTTCTATTAGGGTTTTTGAAAACACAGACCATCCAATTGAATTTGATAAAAAAACTAGTTTAATTGGAAACATTGTTGAAGGTGCTTCTGGAAGTGCTGTTTTTGCTTTTGATGTTAATAATAATGCAATTGCAAATAATTATTTAGTTAAAATACAAGTTCGTTCTGTTAGCCAAGGCGAAGTGTTTGTCGAAGAGCACACAGTTAATCTTTTAATTTCTGATTCAGAAGGAACAAGTCTGGTAGTGATTTTTAGTGGAATTGCAATTGCCTTAGTTGTTTTATTGATTGTTTTGGTTTTGTTGTTAAGGAGAAGATAATTAGTAAAGTGTGAGCAATTGTAAATCGGGTTTGAAAAAACACCTTTTCACAGAGGTAGTAAATTAGAAATTATTATGATTTGGTCAATTCCTCAAAACCTTAAATTCTCCTTGAGAAAGATCAATTACTTTACTTGGGTTATTATTTAATTCTCCTTCATCTATAATAAAATCAATGGAACCTAAAATTGATTTTGGAATTTGTTTAATATTTTTTGCAAAGGATTGGCCAGTTAGATTGACCGAGGTTGAAACAATTGGGACATTTAAATCTGCTAGAAAATCTGAATAAAACCAATTATCTGGAATTCTTATTCCAATTAATTCTAAGTTATTTATCTTAGAAATATTTGAATTATTTGATTTTAAAATAAAAGTATATTTTCCAGGCAAATATCTTTGCAAAATATTTTTTTGAAAATTATTATTTTCTAAATTTTCTTGAATCCATTCAAAAGATGGAACAATAATTGAAAAGAGTTTATAATCTCTGTTTTTAATTTCTCTTATCTTATTAACAGATTTAAAATTTAGTGCATTACATCCAAGACCATAAATTGTATCTGTTGGGTAAACAAAAATTTTTCCATTTTTAATTTCAGATAAATAAAAATTCTTATTTTCTAATAATTCTTTTTTGGAGATAATTTTCATTTCCCATTAAAATGCTTTTCAAGTAAAGGAACAATTTGTTTTTTACGAGAAACAACAGAACCAAGAGAATAAACATTATGTTCTATTTCTTCTCCTTGAAAAACAGCTTGTAAAATCTCAGCTTCATGATTATCTGAAACAATTGTTTTATTATGTTCATTTAAGATATCAATTACTGAAACTAAGACTCCTTTTAATCCATCTTTTTCCTTGATTTGTTGCAGTGTTTCCATTAATTCCTGTTTTCTATTCATAACATAATCTGGATTTGTTGTTTCAATTACTCCAATTCCGTATTTTTCTCCAGCAAATTCAAATTCTTTATAATCCATTTTAACTAAACTTTCAGCATCAATATCTCCTAAATCAGATTTTGCATTAAACATTTCAATAGAATATTCTTCTAAGTTTTCAATTTCAGCGATTTGATTAAGTTCTTCTACAATATCTTTATCTTCTTGTGTTGTTGTTGGAGACCTAAAATAAAGTGTATCTGAAATTATTCCTGAAATTAAAAGACCTGCTTCTTGTTTTGAGATTTCATAATTGTTTTCTTTAAAGATTTTGTATAAAACAGAGCAGGTTGAGCCTAATGTTTCTGCACGAATTTTTACAGGAGAACTTGTTTGGAAATTGAATTTATGGTGGTCAATAACTGTATCAATTTCATAATTATCTATGTCAATTATGCTTTGGCTTTTTTCATTATGATCAATTAAAATAATTTTTGATTCTGGTTCAAGTGTTTCTTTTGTTTCTGGAATCTCTACATTAAACTTTTCTAAAACAAATTTTGTTTCATTATTTATTGCTCCAAGTTTAATTGGTTTTGTTTTTTGTCCTTGAGAATTTAAAAAATTTGAATAAAGCACAGCACCAACTATTGAATCTGTATCTGGATTTTGATGCCCTAAAATGTATTTTGTCATTAAAAGAAAGATATTCTTATTTTTATAAAGTTTTTTATAATGAAAGTTCCTTATTTAATTATGTCATTTAAATTACTTGGGGCTTTATTTAGTATTTTAATAATTGGATTGCTGATTTTATATTGGGTTGTGCCATTAAATGATTTTTCAATTAGTAAGAAATATAATCACTCAAATTTTGTAACTGGTGAAACTAGTGAAATGCAATTTTACCCAAATTTAAGATATGCTGAAAAGAATATTGAATATGAAATTGAAAATTGTCCTCTTGAAAGAAAAAATGAAATGGAAAGAGCTTTTGAAATTATTGCTGAGAAAAGTATTTTGAGTTTTTTTGAGTCTTCTAATCCAGACATTTTTGTTACCTGTGAGGACAAGGTTATTGAAAGTGACGATGGTTTTTTTATTGCTGGAGAAGGTGGACCAACAAATATAACTCAATTAGGAAAATATAATCTTATTTTAAGGGGAGATGTGCTTTTATTAAGAGATTCTGATTGTGCTGAACCAAATATTGCAATTCATGAGTTATTGCATGCGCTTGGATTTATTCATTCAGATAATCCAAATAATATAATGTATAAATATAGTAGATGTGACCAAGAAATTAGTTCAGATATTATTGAAGAGATTAATAAGGTTTATGCAGAAGAGAGTAAGGCTGATTTGATTATTGAAGAAGCGTCTGTTAATACTCATGAAAAATATCTTGATTTGAATTTTACTATTAGAAATATTGGGTTTCAAAAAACACAGAATTCCAAGGTTAAGCTTTTTGTGAATAAGAAAGAAATTAAAAATTTTGATGTTGATTCATTAAATCCAGGACATGGAAGACAGATTTATTTAACAAATATTTTTATTACAACATTAAGTGTTGATGAAATTAAATTGCAAATAGATTACTCTTGGGAAGAGATAAGTAAATCAAATAATTTTATTGTTTTAAATTAAAAAATAAAAAGAATTAGAAATCGTCGTCATCTAAGTCAATGTCTCCATCATCAAGATATGACTCGTCCTCGAAATCAAGGTCTTCTTCAAAACCATCATAGAAGTCATCTTCTTCCATTATTTTTTGTTCACCTCTGTTTATTTACTTTTTAGTATCTTTAAAGTATTTAAATATTTCTGTAAAAAATGGAAACTATAAATTTTGTTGATTAAAATTTAAGATGTTTTGTTGAGAAAAGTAATCTTTGATTGGTCTTGGAAAATCAATTATTGGGCTTTGTAAAAATAAAATTAAATTTTTTCTTACAGGCTTTCCTGGTTTTTTACAACTTAATTCAATTCCAAAAGTGTTTTGATTGTATTCTTTCCAATCTCCGGTTGTGTGAATAGTTCCTTTTTGAAAATCAATTTGATAGGTTCTTTGGTTTTTTGAAATCTTTAAATCTTCTCCACATAATCCGAGATTATTTTTCCAAGCAATTATTTGTGAAGAATAAACTCTTATTTTTTGACCAGGTTTCATTAAATTTAATCCTTCTGCTATTTGTTTTGAGCTATATTTCATATAGAAACTGTTTAAAATGGGTTTATAAGAATTTGTATTTTATAGATAAATCTTTTTCGTGAACTTACTCAGTCGAACTTTATATATTTAGGTCTTTTAAGCTTGAATTCAGAAAAAGGGATTTTACAAATAATTAAAATCCCTTCACCCATGCTCCTAAGCTCACTCAGATTTTTATATTTCACTCGCAAGCTCGCTAATCTTTTTTCGTGAACTTACTCAGTCGAACTTTATATATTTAGGTCTTTTAAGCTTGAA
>CAZRUG010000006.1:23894-48941 GCA_964603295.1 Candidatus Woesearchaeota archaeon
TTCAGAAAAAGGGATTTTACAAATAATTAAAATCCCTTCACCCAGAGTCGAACTGGGATTTCCCGGGTTCTGCTGAACCTTTTGACTTTTCAGGTTTCATAGTTATCCAAATGGAATCTCCGCCTTAGTTATAAACTACAGCCAGGCGCTCTAACCGTTGAGCTATGAAGGGTTTCAATTGATTAATTGAATATTAGTAAAAGAAAATTTCTATTTTTAAAGATTCTTATTCTTCTTGTTTATGTTCTGCTACAAAATATGCCCTGTTTGATTGAGATTCTTTGATTTCTCCTTCTTTTTCATAAATTGCTGTTGTAGCGGGAAGAGCAAATCTTCCAACAACCCCTAGTTTTGAGTAAATTATATAAGACAAAATTCTTGTTTCACCTTGTTCTAAACTCTCAAAATCCCATTCAATTTTTCTTTTTGTATTATCAATTCTTGAAGGTTGTTCAGCCCCAAATCTTTCGTAAATGTCTACTAATGGAGGCAATTTATCTGTAATATTTATATTTTCTAAATGCTTTTTAGCTTTGACAAAAATTGTAACTTTTAGTCCAAATTCACCACCTTTTTTAACCTTAACAAATGAAACTTTTTTTCTTAAGATAAGGTTATCCCCAATATATTGTTTTGATAAAACTACAATTAAAATTATTAACGCAATAATTAAAAGAGGAATTAACCAATTTGTTGTTACAATAATTTCTAAAGATTCTGAAGGCATAATATTTTTATTCCAAGTATAATATACAATAAATCCTTGTCGATTTATAACATCTGGAGTTGGATGAAATGAAGTGAAAAGCCTTGAAATAATGTTTTTCTCAAGAGTAATTGTTGCTTTTGAGATTGTGTTTCCTTGATTTGTTCTTGTGATTATTTTTTTATTAATTATAATTCCTGAATCCTTTTGAATAGTTTCTATAATATCCTTTTCTTTAAATTCTATGACATCTTCTATGCTTGCCTTAGAATCATTAATCTCCAAGTTTGCCTTAAGAGTGTAAAATCCAGCGGTAAGTTTATTGAATTGTTCTTTGTTTAAACTAACTTGGAATTCCTTTTTTTCGTAAGCATTTAAATCAAAATCTTTGGTAAATTCAAAGAAAGGAGAATTAAATTCTGCATTTATATTTGTAAAATTGTAATTGACTTTATTTTTGATAAATATATTTAATGATTGTGTTTCTGGGTCTATTTTAGTTGCTCCAATTGAAAATGAATTTTCTAAATTTGAACCAAAGACAACTAATTTTTTTTGTATCTGGTCATTGTTTTGATTATTTATGAAATAAGTTATTGTATATGCTCCTTGTTCTTTGAATTCATTTAATGGGGTGACTGTTAAATTTATGTTTTTGGTTTCTTTAGAATTTATTTGAATTTTTTCTGAAGGTTGAATGTCAAAAGCAAGAAGTGTGTAAAAATTTATTTTTTCTGAATCTCCATTATTTGTGACTTTTAGATTGTATGAAACAGGATTTTGGAATTCAGTTATAATATGCTGGTCGGGAGCATTTTGATCTTCAACACTGATATTAAGAGCAAGCACATTGCTAATCATTAATACAAACATTAATACAAAACCAATTTTTTTCATAATAAATTCAGAAAGATTTTCTATATAAGGATTTCGGTATTATTATTTACTCTCTAAGTCAAGGAATGCTTTGATTTGGCCGACAAACTCATTAGATTCTTCTAATATTTTCCCTTGATATTGTTTTACTCGCGAAGGAATAACCCATTTTTCATAAATCCCTCTTAAGAACTTTTGAAATGCTGTTGATTCAAACTTTCCATTGTAATCTCTAACTAAAATTCCCCCAATTTTTATTTCTAATCTTCCTTTGTTAGTATTTATCTTTGCATTTCCTTTTTGAACCTGAACTTTTTCTAAATCTTGGACCTTAGCTTTTACAGTCATTTCAAATTTAAAGTAGTCTGTTAATTTTACTTCTGATTCCCATTGAAATTCAACTTCTTTTGTATTTCCAGTAATTTTTTCAACATATTTTTTTTCAAATAAATCCATTGATAACTCATCTGTTAACCAAGTATGCATGAATAAATATAATTCTTTAAAATCAAAAATCCCAGTATGTTTGACTTCAGTTGAAAATAGTTTGTCTTTTTCTGCCATCTTTCGTTTTATTAGGAATAAAATTCTATTTAAATATTTAATGTTTTATTTCTAAACAAGATCCACATAGAAGCATGCCATTAAATTTGAATAATACTTCTCTATTTCCGCAATCTTCACAAATTCCATCAGAAATTATTTCTTGGGTTTTTGCTTTTTTTAGGTTTTCTTTTTCTTGACTAATTTTTTTTAGTTCTTCAAGTTCTGGACTAAATTCTGGGTGAAAATCAAAAATATCTCTAATTGAAATTAATCCCACAAGTCTTCCTCCATATTCAATTACTGGAAGCTGGTCAAAACCCAAATTTTTCATTTTATCAATTACTTCTGGTATTGTTCGCATTGGAGTTGTTTTTGCAATTTTTTTAGGAGAAATATCAATAACTTTTACTTCTTCAAGATTTTTGCAGGATTTTTTTACAATTGCCCAGAGTAAATCTTTTTTAGAAATAATTCCAACTAGTTTTTTTTCTTTATTCACAATTAAGACTAATCTTAATTTTTTTTTAACCATTAATTTAGCACAATAAAGTATTTTAGAATCTGGAGAAACAGTTGTAGGAGAACGATTCATAACATCAGCAACAACGACATTATTCATTAAATCTTAAGGTGTTTAAACTTAATAAATTTACCTAAAGTTTTTATACTCATTATTTATTAGTTTTTTATGCACTATCATTTAATTTTAACTGAAAAATGTGATTCACAATGCAGATATTGTTATGAAAAATCAATGCAAGAGTTTGAAAATTCTCTTGAAAAAAAGTTTAAGTTTGATTATTCTGCTCCCTGCCAACTCAATATTGATTTAAATAAACTAAAAGATTTTTTACTAAAAGATAGCAAGGCTGTGTTGATTTTTTATGGTGGAGAGCCTTTATTGCAATCTAAAAAAATAAAAGAGATTATTGATTTTTTAAAGGATACACATGTTAAATTTAGAATGCAAACAAATGCAAAACTTTTGAAAAATTTGAATATTGAATATTTAAAAAAAATTGATAAAATTTTAATTTCTATTGATGGAGATAAAGAAAGAACAGACAAAAATCGAGGGCAAGGAACTTATGATTTAGTTTTAGAAAATTTAAAATGGTTAAAATCCAATGGTTATAATGGAGAATTAATTGCGAGGATGACAATTGCGCAAGATTGCCCTGATTTATATGAACAAGTTTTTCATTTAATTAATTTAAATTTATTTGATTCAATTCATTGGCAATTAGATGTTGGTTTTTATGAAACAGATTTTAATAAAAATAAACTTAGCTTATTCTTTGAAAAATATAATGATTCAGTTGAAAAATTAATTAATTGGTGGTTTAATGAAATGTCTTCTGGCAAGGTTTATAGGATTTATCCTTTTATTGCAATAATTGATTCTTTGCTTAAGAAAGAAAATACAAAAATTCGCTGTGGAGCCGGACATTCTGGTTATGCAATTACTACAAATGGAAAAATTGTTGCTTGTCCAATTATGAATAATATTGAAGATTTTAATTCAGGTGATTTAAATTCAGGAATTGAAGAATTAAAGAAGTTTGAAGTTGATGAATGTAATGGATGTGATGTTAAAGATTTATGTGGGGGACGTTGTTTATATTGGAGAAAAGCAAAACTTTGGCCTTTTGAAGGAGATGAAATGATTTGTGATTCAATTAAATTTTATATTAAAGAGTTGCAGAAAATCCTTTCTAAAATTAAAAAAATTATTAATCAAAAAGTCATATCTGAAAAAGATTTTGAATATGAAAAATATTTTGGGCCAGAGATAATTCCATAAATCTTATAAAACATAATTTCTTATTTCTTAAATGGTGATTAAAAAAAATTCTGAAAAGATAAGTAAAAAACAAAAAGATATTTTTACTCAATTAAAAGCAGATTTAATTAGTATTAAGGAAGAAGTTAGAAATGATGTTGTTGGTCCTGTTGTTGCAAGTTTTGGGTTTATTATTGCATTGGTTTGGAGAGATGCAATTAAAAGTGCTTTAGATGTTTATCTTGCAAGCCATGGATTAACTGGACAAGCATATCTTTATAATTTTATTTCAGCAATTCTTGTTACAATTTTTGTTATTGCAATTATGGTTACAATTACTAAATTAAGTAGAGAGAAGAAAAAACAAAAAGTTGAAGAGCAAATACAAAGAGTTGAAGAAAAAGCTTTAGAAGATAAAAAATAATTACTTTAACCACTTATTTTTAAGTTTTATAAATTTATTTTTATTAATTGATTCTCTAATGTTTTCCATAAGTCTTAACATAAACCAAAGATTATGAAAACTTGCTAATCTAAAATAAGTTAATTCTTTTGCTTTGTATAAATGATGTAAATATGCTCTTGAATAATTTTGGCAAACAAAACATTTGCAGTTTTTGTCAATTGGTTTTTTATCATTTTTATATTTTGAATTTTTAATACACATTCTAAATTTGTTTTTTTTATTTCCTCCTGATTTTGGGTGAATAAAGAAATGCCCACGACGAGCAACACGTGTTGGATGAACACAATCAAAAGTATCAATTCCCATTGCAACTGCTTCTAGAATGTCTTCAACTTCACCAATTCCTAAAAGATGTATTGGTCTTTCATCTAATTTTGGAGTTATCCAATTTAAGATTTTGTACATTTCTTTTTTGTTTTTTCCAAGAGAACCACCAATTGCAATTCCTTCAAAAGGTTGTGATAAAATAAATTTTCTTGATTCTTTTCTTAAATCTTTGTATTCTGCACCTTGGATAATTCCATATAATACTTGTTTTTTATCTTTGAATTTAAGAGATTCTAAAGCCCATTTATGGGTTCTGTGCATTGCTTTTTTCTTGTAATCATAATCTGAAAGAGGAGAGGTGCATTCATCAAAAGCCATTATAATATCTGCCCCTAGTTTTGATTGTATTTTCATTGAATCTTTTGGAGACATAAATAATCTTTTTCCATCTCTAATAGAAGTGAATTCAACACCTTTATCTGTGACTTTTGCGAATTTTTTTACATTTTTTTGTGGTTCAAATTTTCCTGTAAAGAATCCGAGTTTTCCAATTCCATGTTCTTTTCCAAAACCAAGAGAAAATGCTTGAAAACCCCCTGAATCTGTAAATATTGGTTTTTTAAGATTCATAAATTTGTGTAATCCTCCCTGTTTTTTTATTAAATCTTCTCCTGGTTGTAAATGTAAATGATAGGTGTTTGCTAATGCGCATTGTGCATTTAGTTTTTCTAAATCAGTAGAATCAAGAGCTTTTACTGAAGCTGCTGTTGCAACTGGAACAAATTCGGGTGTTTTAATTTCTCCATTTTGGGTTTGAATTATTCCAGTCCTTGCTAAAGAATTCTTGTCTTTATTTAATATTTTAAACTGGAATTTTTTCATTTTTATATAATAATTTTGCTAGATACAAAAAAGGAGTATCACAAGCTGTTATTATGAATTTGAGGAAATAGGATGTTAAAAATATTTCTAAGATGATTTTAAATGGCAGAACTCCTGTGAATGCGATTAATGTAAATATTGCATTGTCAATTAATTGAGATGTGAGTGTGCTTGTATTGTTTCTTATCCAAAGGTATCTTCCCTTTGTTCTTTTTTTAATTAAATCAAATAACCATATGTCTAAATTATTTGAAACAAAGTATGCTGTTAAACTTGCTAAAGCGATTCTTGGCATTAAAGAGAAAATGTTTTTGATGCTTTGATGTCCGATGTCTGAACTATGTGGAATGAAATAAATGCACAAAGTCATAATGATTGTTGTTGCAATAAGTGTAAAGAATCCAATGTAAACTGCTTTTTTTGCCTCTTTTTTTCCGTAGAGTTCGTTTAAAATATCTGTTACTAAGAAGGTCGAAGAATAAATGATGTTTCCAAGTGCTGTAACAAACCCAAAGATTTCAATTATTTTTAAAACTTGAATGTTTGCAAGGATTGTTGTAACTCCTATCCAAACAAATAATCCAGTTCTTCCAAAGAATTTAAAAATTCCAATAATTGTAAAGAAATTTACTAATAAGAGTAAAATCCAAAGTGATTCATTTAATCCAATCATAGGAATTTGTAAAATTTAGAAGTTAAAAATGTATCTGTTGTAATTATTTAGTTACACTAATAGAAAGTCTTTTAAATTGGTTTTTTGGTTTTTTAATATGGATAAATACAAAAAAGCCTATGTGATTGAAAGAACTTATGAACTTGCTGAAATTATTAGTAAGGACAATGAATTAAGAAGAACTATTGCAGATTTATTTTTAAGAAATAATCTTCCAAAAGATATTGCAAAGAAATTAATGAATGATTCTAAAATTCAGGAGGTTTTTTCAGAGAATATATGGAGAAATGCAACAACATTTGTTCTTAAGGGAAATGGTGTCAAAGGTATCTTTTCAAAATCCTTTTATAATATGGTTATTCCAATTATGATTGATTCTATTGCAAGAACAAGGGGTGGGAAAGCAAATTCAAAAGAGAACTATCAAAGGGCTTCAGAAGAATCTCGTAAAAAGAAGGGAATTAATTCTTGGGGTGATTGTGAAACTTATATTGTAACTCAACTTAGAGAAGAAGGTTGTTCGTATAGATTTATTGCAGAATCTCTTAATTTAAGAGATGGCTATAATCTTAGAAAAAATCATACACCAAGTTCAGTTTCTTCATGGTTTCATAGACAGAAAAAATAAATATGCGCGGACCGGGACTCGAACCCGGGCCACCTCGTTGGCAACGAGATATTCTAACCACTAAACTATCCACGCCTGACATATTATAAAATCTATGCATTAAAAACCTTATGATAATTTTCTTCAATCTTTTTTTCAATTTCTTTTAATTTCATGTCTTTAATTTCTGCAATTTTTTTATAACTTTCAATAACATTAGCTGGTTCATTTGGATAATCTTTGTCTGGATGTAAGAAAGGAGAATCTGTTTCACAAAATAATTGTTCTATTGGGGTTATTTCAATAATTTCTTGAAATTGCTTTGAAAATTTTACATTAGTTGGAATACTCAAATACCAGCCATTATCAATAATTCTTTGAACAAGTTTCTTTTTTCCTGAAAAGCAATGCATTAGAATTTTATTGTAGCCAATTTCCTCTAAAATCTCAATTGCTTGAAGTTCTGCTTTTCTCGAATGGATAATTATTGGTTTGTTTAAATCCTTTGCTAATTCAACAAATTTTTTTAAATTGTCTTTTTGTTTTTCAATTGTTCTTTCAGAGTTTTCTTTTAAATCCAAACCAACTTCCCCAATTGCAATAAATTTATCTTTGTTTTTTCTCATGAATTTTAATTCTAATGCAAAATCATCTTTACTCATTTTTAATGCATCTGTTGGATAAATTCCTAAACAAGCTTTTATTTCAGAATACATTTCAGAAAGTGCAATTGCCATCTGGTTTGTTTGAGAATTTGTTCCACAAGTTAAAATAATTAAAACATTTTTTTCTTTAGAATTTTTAATAACTTCTTTCATTTCTGTAAAAGATTCTAAATGCGAGTGTATGTCGATGAACATTTAAGCACCTGTGTGGCCAAATCCGTTTTCTCCTCGTTCTGTTTCAGAGAGTTTTTGGACTTCTTGAAAATTTATTTTTGGATAAGGAAGAATAATTAATTGTGCAATTCTATCTCCAATTTCATAATCATCTTTGCCTGTTTTTCTAAATCTTATTTTAAGTTCTCCTCGATAACAAGAGTCTAAAACACCAACGCAATTTGCCATGTTTAAGTCTTTATTTGTTACACTGCTTCTCGGAAAAACCAACATAACATAACCTTCTGGAACTTCAAAAGCTAAACCAGTTTCATATTCTACAAATTTCTCATGTTCGTTCTTAGAAACAGCAGTTACATCAAGGCCAGCATCACCTTTTTTTGCATAAACTGGAATTTTTGCATTTGGATTTAATTTTTTTATTTTAACATTTAGTTCCATAAATAATAAAGAAAAAACAGAGTTAAAAATTTAATTGTCTAAATGGTCCCACGAAGAATCGAACTTCGGTCTACTCGGTGTAAACGAGCCGTCTTAACCACTGGACTATGGGACCAATATTAATTTTAGAGATAATTTAGTTAAAAAGCTTTCTATTTGTTTTTATTTTTTGTTAAATCTTTGTCAATTCTATATTCTTCCCAACGAACATTGCCAGCTTGAATTGCATTTTTAAGGTTTTTTTCAGTAGAAGTTAATTTTGAATCTCCGCTTTTGACTTCCACAAATACAACTTCTTGAATTTCTTTTTTATCCATTCCATTAAATATAATTAAGTCAATTGGTTTTCCAATAAACCTGCATTCTGTTGGAGAATATTCAAATCCAGGTAAAAATGGTGCAAGTTGTTCAGAAAATTGGCCACATAAAACAGAACGGGATTTTGAAACAGCCTCTTTTCTATGATTAGGTAATTCTTTTTTCCAATATAAGTCTCTTTGAAGAGAACCAATCTTTGTTCCAATGAAATAAGAGAAAATTAATCCAATTAAAATTAAGATTATTGTTAATATATCCATAAATAATTAAGTAATCTTGTGCTTAAAAATTTATCACAAGCTTTAAAAATAAAACTTAACTAAGTAGTTTATGGCTGACAAACAAGATATTCCTGAGATGAATTTAAAAGATTATAGTCCAAAAAATCCTGTTGCTGAAAACACTTCTGAAGTTCAAGAGAAAATTAATAAAACAAAAAAAGAATTAGAAAAATTTACTAAGGACTTAACTAAGAAACATAAGTTTATCCAGGCAATGGGGATTATTCCTCCTCAAGCTGTTGATAAGTTGATTGAAGAAGAAGTTGATGAAATTTCTAGAATTCCTTCTCAAGAACTTGAAAAATTAAGAAAGAAAACCCACTTATATGTTGTAATTCCTGAAAATAAATTTAAAGAAATTAATAAAATTAAAAATGATGTTGTCAAAGAGATTGAAAAAGCAAAATTAGATATTTGGTTACACCTTAAAACCCCTGTTGATATTTGGGAGACTTGTCTCGACGGCAAATTTGATGTTTCTGATGCAATTGCAATGAGTTTTCCACTTTATGATACAGGTTTTCTTGGTGCTTTAAGAGTTGCTGCAATTCATAAATCACTTGTTTTACAAAAGTTTGAAAGATATGTTGTAAGCTATGTTATTGCGGGAAGTTTGGTTAGGGGGGAAGCAATTGAAACTTCTGATGTTGATGTTTTTGTAATTATCGACGATACTGATGTTAAAAAAATGCCTCGTTTAGAACTAAAAGAAAGACTTAGATCAATGATTTATAAATTTGTTGGAGAGGCAGAAGCTCTTGCAGGTGTTCAAAATAAATTATCTCCTCAAGTTTGGTTATTGACTGATTTTTGGGAAGGTGTTAAAGATGCTCAACCAGTTTATTTTACTTCAATTAGAGATGGTATTCCTTTACATGATAGAGGAACATTTATTCCATGGAAAACTTTGTTAAGGATGGGTCGTTTAAAACCTTCTCCAGAAGCAATTGATATGTTTATTAAATCAGGTGAAAGAACAAAAGAAATGATTGATAGACGGCTTATGGATGCTGCTATTGATTTATATTATGGTGTTTTAACTCCAAGTCAGGCATTAATTATGCTCCAAGGTGGACAACCTCCAACACATAAAGAAACTCCAAAAGTAATGAAAGATATTTTTTATACTAAAGAAAAGATGCTTGAATTAAAATATATTAAAACTCTTGAAAAAGCAGTTAAAATATTTAAAGATTATGAACACCAAAAAATTAAAACTGTTTCTGGAAAAGAAATTGATCAATTATTAAAAGAATCTGAAGATTATATGGAGAGACTAAAGGAATTGAGGAAAGAAATTGAGGAAAGATCAAATAAAAATACAATAGACCAAATTAATGAAGATGTCTTTAAATTATTAAAGATTATTTTAGGTAATAAATCTCAGGCTAAGTTGATTGAAGAATTTGAGAAGAATTTAGTAAAAAAAGGTAAGATGACTCAACAACATTTGAAGATTTTAAATAAGATTGTTAAAGCAAAAGCTGAATTCAAAAAAAGCAAAATGGATTCTCATAAGGTTTACAATGCTAAAAAGGATGCAACTATTTTGATTAATGATTTACTTGAATATACTCAAAGATGTGAGCTTGCTCAAATGGATAAGTCAAAGATGTCTTTAAAATATAAAGAAAGTGGAAATGAAAAAACAGCTGATTTAATGAATGTGGATGGAAAGACATATTTGTTTAAAGGAAAAGAAATTAAGAAGATTGGTTCTAAGATTGAAAATGCTTCTTTAGAAGAAGTTAATAAAGCTGTTGAAAAGCAAAAAAATATTCAAGAAGTTAAAATTAATTCTAAAGTTTTTGAATTATTGAAAAAAGAGCTTGGTGATTTTGAAATTTTGATGTAATGTATTCTAGAATGCAATAATATTTATTAAGTCGAGTGTTTTAAATTTCAAATGGAAGCTAAAAAAGTTAGTTATGGTGTTGGAATTGATTTTTCTGCATTTGGAAGGGAGTTAATTGAAGGGCTAGAAGAGGATTTTGCAGAAGTTAATATTCGTTCAGGTTTATTTTTAATTGAAAAGAATGCTTTAAGATATATTGTTTTTTCTGGAATTGAAAAGATGGGTGATGATGAAATTCTTTGTATGAGTTATAAAGTTGATTATGGGGGCGATTTTTATTCTTGTGCTGTTTGCCCAAATGAGTTAGATGGTTTTGAAGTTGCTAAAGAGAAAGATAAAAAGAGATTAGAACGATTAATAGCAAGAAATGATAAATTAAAGGGTGCATTAAATGATGCTGGCGTTGATACTCAAAATTTAACTTCATATAATCCCTTTGCTTAACGACAAGATTTATAAAGCAATTTTCTTCTAATTAAATATGGTTAAAGGTCGTGTTGTTCAATTTCGGCAAGGAAGGCATACTCTCAAGGTCAGACATTACTTGATTGAAGTAGAGGGTTCTTTAGACAGAGAAAAAGCTGCAAAGCTTGTTGGAAAAGAAGTTGAATGGAAATCTCCTGCTGGAAAGATAATTAAAGGAAAAGTTTCTGCTGCACATGGAAATAATGGTGTTGTTCGAGCTATTTTTGAAAAGGGTTTGCCTGGACAAGCAGTTGGAACAGAGGTTGAATTAAAATGAGTTTAGAAAATTCTTGTAGTGGTGGTTGTGCAAGTTGTGGTTCATGTTCTGGAAATTATTCTTCTGGTGTTGAACAAAGATATGGTAAACAAGATTCTTATATGACAACACAAAATTATAATCAAACAATTAATGGAGGTTATCAAATCTAATGGCAACATTAAGAAAAGCAAATGCATATTCAAAGAGAAAAGTTACTCCATATACTCGGAAAAGTAAAAAGAGAACAAAATCTTTTATTAAGGCTGTTCCTGCTCAGAAAATTGTAAAATTTGATATGGGAAAAACAAAAGAGTTTCAAGCAGGGAAATTTCCCTATAAGGTTGTGGTTGTTTCAGAAGAGCCTTGTCAGATTAGGCATAATGCTTTAGAGGCTTGCAGACAGTACTTAAATAAGAAATTAGATAAAGCAACTAATAAGAATTATTTTTTTAAGATTGTTCCATATCCACATCATGTTCAAAGAGAAAATAAAATGCTTACTGGTGCTGGGGCTGATCGTATGCAGACAGGTATGCAGTTAGCTTTTGGTAAATCTGCTGGAAAAGCTGCAATTGTTAAAAAAGGAACAAAGCTTTTTATTTTTGGAATTTCAACTCCAAAAGAAATGAATATGTTAAGAAGCTGGGTTAAAGATATTAATCCTAAGTTGCCTTGTAAAACTAAGACAATTATTGAAAAACAACCTGCTCCTGTTAAAGCTAAAGAATAACTGTTACTTCTTGTAAATAACAACAAAATAGAAAGATTTATAAAGTTTGGAGTTATAGATTTGTTATGGCAGAAAAATGGTATCATAGTTTATTTGACGGGGCCTTAAAGGCTGGAAAAGTTCTTTTAGCAACAGCTACATTGCCCTATTATGTTGCTGGAGAAGGAATTTGGGCTAGAAATGAAGATAACGAATATCTTGAAGGAAGGCTTTTTGGAAGAGCAAAACTTTATGCGCCGCCATTATCAACTTATTTAAATCTAGAAAAAATACCAATTGTAAAATCAGCATTTAGATATACTGGGAAAAAGATTCCTGCTTATCCAGATGACCATAATTTTGAAACTCCTTTCACCACAGGGGATAACTTAGAGGGTTATTTTAAGGGCCAGTTTACATGGGAAGTTGTAGATCCAAAAAAATTCTCCGTGAATGCACAAGGTGATATTGATAGAGTTATTGAAATGGTAAATTCAAGGGTGGCTTCAATGATTGGAAATGTTCCGGAGGAGAATTTACAGGCATATATTTTAGATTATTCTCTGAATCTTGTTAATAAAGGATATGGAGAATATAAAATTAAAGATAATAAATTAAAATGGGTTTCTACTGAGACTCCCCTAAATAAACCTAGCTCTGGAAATCCTATTTTTGAGAAGTATGGTGTTGTTGTCACAGGCATCTCTCCGGGGGCCTTAAACTTTAATGAATCTTCTGAGGAAATTAGGAGAATAAAATATAAGGCCCAAAGAGAGGCAGAGGCCCAAGAAATTGCTGCAAAAGGAGAGAGAATATCTAGAGAGATTTATAGAAAAATCGAGGAAGAAGGAATTAAATCAAGATCTGAAACAGCAGATAATTGGTTACAATTAGTTGGAATGAAAGCAGAAGATAATCCTGAGGCATATTCTGCAATAAAAACAATCATTATGAGCGAATTATTCTCCCAACAAATGAAATTTCAGAGAGCACAGGAGGCTGGAAAAGGAGGATTTTATTCTGAAGGAGGATCTTCAGGAGGCTTAGGAACATTTATGACTGTAATGGCCCTAAATAATTTGATAAAGGGAGGTGGTTTGGAAAATATTGTTTCAAATATTTCTGGAAGAAATTCAGGTTCTGAGAATATTTATGGGAATTGGTATGCGAACAATACATCCACAGCTTAATTAACCACTACTAAAAGGTAACAAAAACAAAACATTTAAATAGTTCAAAAACATAGAAATAACATGACAAACAAAAATCAAACACAAGCTGCAGATGATTACTCAGCGTATGCTTATGCAGCTGTTGCTCAGCAAATTCTTAATAGTAATGAAAGATCTGAAGTCAAACAACTTAAGGGAGGAATTGCTTTGGAAAAATTAGTATTGAACAAATTTGGGGAGGATGCAAAAGGTTTACTTGAGGGAGTTATGCAAAGTGAAAAAGGAATGAAAATTGCTGCAGATGATTATGCTGGACAATATATGGAAAATAAATTTAGTAAGAAAACAGTTGCTGATTTAAGACAAGAATATTCTTCTGTTATTGATACTTATGCTGGAGAAAAGAAAGAAGAGATAAATGCAATGTTAGATAAATTTAATGAAGAAACTTATGAATCAATTCAAAAGAAAGTGCAATCTGCCCAATATAAATTACAAGGACATAAGATAGGAGAAACTAGTGAAGAAGATGCTAAAAAAGCTCAAGAAATCTTAAAGGAATATTCTCTGCCTTATGAACTTATTAGTCTTGCTATGGAAAATGATGTTAAACCATTAAGAGAAGAAATTGATAAAGAGTTTACTCAGAAAACAATTCAAAGTTATGCTACTTCAGATGAAAAACAAGTTGCTTAATTTTTTATTTTTATTCAATTAAATCTTTAACAATTTTCGTCATAACTTCTAAGAACTCTTCGGTTTTTTGTTGATAGTTATCAATATCAACTCCTTTGAGTTCTTTGATTTTTCCGTGAGAGATTTCTTTATGTAAAACAAGAATTTCTCTATACCATTCAACATATTTTTGTTTAAGTTTTCCAGTATCAACTAAATTTATTTTTAATTCATAAGGAATATGCTCTGGTGAAGGAGGTGTAACATTTGCTGCAATTAAAGCAGCATGAGATGAATCAACCATTGCCCAATATAAACCTTCAATTGCATTTAATTCTGCAATTTTGCTTCGAGCTAAATGAACTGGTGCTCTATTTAAAGAATTATAAATTGCTTCTGGCGTAGGTCTTATTTTTCCTTCTAACAATAAATACTTAATTGGTTCAAAAAATCCAGCCATATCAACCATTGCTTCTCCGTGTCTTAAAATATTTAAGATAATCGGGTCGCCCCTCATTAAATCTTCCCACCATGTGCTTAATTTAACTGTATTAATATGCAGGCTTTCTCTGTAAGGATTTGTTCTTAGTAATTTGTCTAATTCAGTTCTATACCAAACAACTAATTCTTGATCCCATCTAACAGAAACATCGTCGACAACAATAATTATATCTATGTCTGAACCAGCAACAGCTGTTTTTTTTGCAGTTGAACCAAACAAGATTGTTGACTTAATTAATTTATCAAATTTCTTATAAGCCTTGACTGCAAAATCCATTGCAATATCGTGTTCTGTCCTTAATTTTAAGGTTGGATATTTTTTTAATTCAGAATCAGTTGGTTTTGAATTTCTTTTAGAAGACTTAGTATTTTTTTTATTAGAAGATTTTTTTGAAATCTTTTTTTTCACAGATTTCTTGCTTGTTTTTTTAGAACTTTTTTTACTTGTCTTTTTTTTCACCATCTTTCTTTTTATTATAAATTAAAACACCTTTATAAAAGTTATTTAAGTTCCACCAGGTCCACCCCCCATTCTTCCACCAGCACCCCCCTGAACTTGTCCGCCAAGTTCTGCAGGTAACATTGAAAAACCTGCACCAAATGTTTCATAATTTTTTTGAGGAAGCATCATACCATAACCTCCGAAGTAGCCTTGAGTTAATCCAGATGCCTGATTCCAGTAAGGTGCTGGGCCTTCTGCATAAATTGGAGAACCCATTCCCTCTAGAGTATTCATTAAAGGAGAAGTCCCAAAGTGTTGCACCCATCCACCAGCCTCGACAATCTTTGTTCCTTTGAAATTTTCTTTATCAAGCCTTTCCATAATTTCCTTAATAGGAACATTACCCATGCCAGGAGGCAGATGTGAATCTGAATATCCAAAGTTATCTGTTAAATGCACATGTTTAACATGCTTTGCGATTTGTTCAACTTCTTTCATTAAATCTTTGTCCTTAAATCCTTGTTTTTTAGAAATATTTAAATGGCCAACATCCAAAGTCATTCCAATCATTTTATCAGCTTGTTTTTGAGCAGCTGATTTTGACATTCCTAATCCCCCTTTGTCTTTTGATTGAACAGCCCTTTCAACAAACTTATTTTTAGATTCAGTAATTAATTTATCCATGTCTTCTCCAGAGGAAAAAGCCATTCCAGAATAAAGGTTTTCAATTGCAAGAGTTGGTGCTTTGTCTTTGTATTTTTTATAAGCTTCCACAGCAACATTTGCAAAAGTCTTAGAAGATTTATTTATTGCAAATTCTTCAACAGGAACATAAGATTGTGGAGTTGCTGCGTCTAAGCCTTGATATAAAACAGATAGTGCTTGTGATCTTGCAACGGGATTAAGATATTTTGTAGCATCTTTTATGGACCCTTTATCTTTGTCGATACCCATCATTTCCCCATATCTTTTTGACGTTTCTTTTAAAACCTCAATTGTTTTAGTATCATTTCTCTCCAATGCATCTTCATATGCTTTACTAAATAAAGATTCTGCTGTTTGGTGTCCTTGTTTTGCAAATTCAAGAGCACTATGAATTTTGTTAATTTGGGCAGATTCTTGATCACTTAAATTTTGTTTTGCATGGGGATTTGAACGAAGTTCAATATATTTCCCAATATAAATTGGACTTACATCTTGCATTATTCGCTCTACATTTTCTCTATTAACTTCTACCTGGAATAATGAATTATCCCACTCTGTTGCATTTGCACTTTCAAGTTTTCTCTCTGGCGTCCAGATTTCTTCTTTGACTTCTCCCCCAGGAGAATATTTTTTATCTTCTTCAAATGGAGCCATTTTTCCAGTTTCTTTGTTTATTGCAATTAATCTTTGTCTTTTTCTTTGACCATCTTTTACAATCCATTCAGAACCAGCATAATTTGAAGCATGAATAACTACTGGGACGTTATTTTCGTCATCTAGGTCAACAGCTTTGTTTATTACATCACTGAGTTGTCTTTCAGCCATTTCCCTGTTTGTTTCACTCCAACCTTGTTCACCAATACCTGTTGCATCTATTAAAGGAGAGTGTAAAGAAACCTTTGCTCCAGTTAGTTTTGCCATACGGTTTATTTCTTTAAAATGCTGTTTTGGAATTTGATCAAAATGTTGTGGTTGGAGTGTTGTAATTTCTATAGGAACAATTCCCTGATTAAGTAACTGATTAACTTGTTGGATTTGGTTTGCAGTATCTGGTTTTGTATTTGCCCCTAGCTCACTTGCAGCTACACGATAACCAGTGAAGACACTTCCATAACTTGGATTTAAAGAACTATATCCTCCTTGATAAATATCTCCGATACTATAACCCCCTCTTGTTGCCATGTTTGTAAAAATGAATTTATCTTTATTAATTTAACTAAATTTTCGAATATCATATTCTTTTGGTCTATCAACTCTTTCTCTCCCAAGTTCAGATACATTTGACACTTCTTGTTGTTGCACATTTATTTGATAATCATCCTTTTGTCTTGAAAGTTCTGGATTTGAAAATCTTTGTTCTTGAACATTGTCTATCCTTCCTCTTCCCAATTCATTAATATTCCTAGCGGTTTCTTGCATTGGGCGAACATATTCAATTTTTCCTTCAGTGTTATTCTGGGAGGCATTATACTCTCTCTCAGAACTTGCTTCTCTTTCTTTGTAAGGGTTTTCTCTATAAAGTTCTTTGTCATCTTTTTTATCAAAAGTCCATTGACCTTGAACACTTTGCTCTAATCTCTGGGTTTGTGTTGGTGTTTGATTGACTGAGGCTATCCGAACATTTGATTCAGGAAGTGATAAATCAAAACCCATTCTTGAAATTAAATCTGTTTTTGTAAAATCAATATCTTTAAGTTGCTCTTCTTTATCTAATGCTTTTTGAATTTTTTTCTTTTTAGAATTTTCTTTATCAATATTGTCTTTAGAATTTTCATTAACTTCTTCTTCAATTTTTTCTTCTAATTCTTTTTCAGACATAAGTATTCAATGTAAAACAAGTATAAATTATTTTCTCTTTGCTATTTTGTAAATTGCCAACATTGAGCCAAAGATTAAAGCAAGATTTAAGAAGTTTGTTGGAGAGCTTGAGTCAGAAACAACAAATCCTGTTGCCCTTAATGAGATTAATGAAAGCATTGCTGCAAATAATGTAAATATTGAAGCCACCCTAACTGCTCTTTCTAAGCCACTTGTTCTTTCAGTAGTTTCTCTTACTTTTTGATATAAATCTTTAGCATTTAGACTATGATCATATTCCATAATTGAATTTAAAACTGTGTTTAATTCATTTTTATTAAAGTATTTACCCTTTTCTTTATCATGAGGAAGTTTATCTTTTATTCTTCCAGTTGGTTTGTTTTCTTCCATAGAATAAATTTCAATTTCACCATTTTCATCTAAGTCAACTTTCCAATATTTTCTCCCACCATAAGCCTTTTCTAGACCTAGATTAAGTTGTCTTAAACTTATTTTAAAATTTTTTTCATCTTCAAAAGTTTTTGGGCCTTTATATGGTTTTAAACCTTGCACAAATGCTTTTTCATTAAATCCCTTCCCCTCTTCTCTTTGTAAGTATTTAATAACACCTTTAACATCTTTGCTAGAAACACTTTCAACACCCTCATATCTTTTAGCTATATCATCACAACCAAGACCACGAAGTGTATTATAAAAAGCTAATCCATCATAAAATCCTCCTCTCTTTGCCATGTTTATCTTAGTAAAATGTTATTTAAAAAATTATGTATAACTCATCATTTGATGTGCTTTTTTGTATACATCAAATAAACTAAATGCAGTGTCTTTTGCTTCTGCTTCAACAAAAGGTCTTAATAATTCTTTTTCAGCCCAAGTATCTGGTTTGATTTCTTTTGATTTATCTTTATTGTCCTTAGATTCTTTTTTCTCTTCTTTTTCATTATAATAACCAATTAAAGCTAAAAAAGGATTATTGCCTTGTTTTTTCTTTTCTTTTGTTTCTTCTTTTTCTGTATCTTTGTCTTGGAGAAAACTATTAATTTCTTCTTCAAGATGTGCTAAGCTTTCATCTGTTGCTCCTTGAACTAAACCTAACATTTCACTTAATTCATTTTTTTCTAAATCCTTATAAATTTTATCAAGTTCATCTTCATTTAATGCATAACCTCTGAAAGTAATTGTGACTTTTCCTCCTTGAGAATAACCTCCTTGAGGTAATCTTGAAGGAATTCCTCTAAAATAAAAATCAACTAATGCAACTTTATAGAAACTTCTCTTAAAGTTTAAAGGTTTTGTATCTGCTGGAATTTTTCCTTTATCATATCCTGATTCTGGTTTTATCTCAGAATAACCTAAAACAGTTAATTGAAGAATTATTGAATTAAATGCATTAACTAAATCAACATTTGTTCCTTGTTCTTTTTGTTCTAATTCTGAAGATGCTTTCATATAAGGCCTAACCCACTTTGCATAAAGTTTTAGACTGTTGACTTGGCTTCTTAAATAAGTTTTTTCTAATTCAAATCTTTTTCTTAATTCTTTTTCAGATTCTTTTAACCAAACCTCAAACTCAGGAATTCTTGCATAAAGAATTCTTTTTACCCTCTCATTTAAATCAAGTTTTTTTGCATCTTCTAAAGAATCTGCTGCTAAAAATGCGTCTAATAATGTTTGAAATCCTGCTTGCCCCAAGGCCATTGCTTTAATTGAAGAATTTCCCTTTTGAATATCAACCTTATCCATCCACCTTTGTTTTAAACTTAGTCGCGCTGCTTTTCTTCTATTTTCATCTTCTGATTTTAAATCATCATAAGATTGCAATAAAACTTTGAATTCTTTTAAATCATAAACTAAATTTAATACACTTCTTAAAACTGTGTTGACATTTCCCATCATTTGTGTTGCTTGTTGTTGCATCATTGATTTTTTTTGCCCAAATTCTGAGAAATGGCCTGAACCTGCAGAGCTTGTGAAATTATCTGTTAGTTTTTTTACCTTTAATCCAAAGTCTTTCATTAAATCTATTAACCAAAAATAAACTGGTTCTAATGTTTCTGTTGATGAATCATAAACTAGCTCGTGTTTAGTGACTGCTTTTTGATATTTTTCAATTACTTGATACACATCTTTTACTTCTGCCATGTTTTTTTAAGGATTTTCTAGTTTAAAAATGTTCAGAATAACTAAGTTTAAAAATAATGCAAACATTGATTTTTTATGGGAATTTTTGATTTTGGAAAAAAAGACAAGGTTGTAGATTTAGGTGCTTATCATAGAAAACAAGAAGAAAAAATAAATCATATGAGGCAAGAAATGCAAACTTCTTCGCAAAATCAGACACAGCCTCAAGAAAGTGGTTCTGGTTTTTTAGGAAATTTTTTTAATTCTTCTGGAAGCACAAACTCTGAAGTTCAAACTTATGGTAGTTCTTCAAGTAATAGCTATGAAGGTTCAGATAGTTTAGAAGAAAAAAGAAGAAAACTTGCTCAAAGAATTGCGCAAATGACTGACAAATTAGAGGAGGTTTCAAATCAACTTTATCATCTTCAGCAAAGAGTTGAAGTAATTGAACAAAGATTGAGAGTTAATTCGTTTTAAAATGGATGAAAAATTAAAAACAAAGGCAAAATCTTATGCATTAAAAAATGCTGTTTCTCATAAAGGCAAAGCTAATCAAGGTGCTGTGATTGCGGGATTGTTTAATGAGGGTTTAGAAAAATCAAAAGTTAAAGATGTTGCAAAAGATGTTTTAAAAGTGATTAAAGAAGTTAATTCAATGTCTTTAGAAGAACAAGAAAAAGAGTTTGAAAAATTAAAAGACGAGATTTCTGAAAGAATTGTTAGAGATGGTTTGCCTGAATTGCCAAATGCAAAAAAAGGAAAAGTTGTAATGCGAACTGCACCAGCAGCCTCAGGAGTTTTGCATATTGGCCATGCATTGACTTATTCAACTTCATTCTTGTATGTTAAAGAATACAAAGGAAAATTATACAATAGAATTGAGGACACAAATCCTGAAGAGGTTTTTGAACCTGCTTACAAAATGATTGAAGAAGATTTGAATTGGTTGTTTGATGGTTTTGAAAACATGGAAACTATTATTCAATCAAATAGAATTGAATTGTATTACAAATATGTTGAGGAACTTTTGAATAAAGATGCTGTTTATGTTTGTGAATGTTCAAGTGAGGATTTTAAAAAATGTGTTGAAGCTAAAAAAGATTGTGCTTGTCGTTCTAAGGGTATTGAAGAAAATATAAGAGATTGGGCAAAGATGTTGGATAAAAAAGGTTTTGCTCAAGGTGATGCAATTTTAAGATTTAAATCTGATATGAAACATAAGAATCCTGCAATGAGAGATTTTCCTTTAGCAAGAATTTGCGAAGCTGAACACCCTATACAAGGAAAGAAATATCGTGTTTGGCCTTTAATGAATTTAGCTGTGACTGTTGATGATATTGAATTAGGTGTTACACATATTATCAGAGGTAAAGACCATAGAGATAATGCTCAAAGGCAAGAAATGATTTACAAATCTCTTTGTTTAGAAAAAAAATATCCTTGGGTTTCTTTTTTTGGAAAGTATAAATTTACTGATTTAGAATTATCTAAGAGAAAGATTCGTGCAAAGGTTGAAGCAGGAGAATATTCTGGTTTTGACGATACTCGGCTTCCGACAATTGTATCAATTAGAAAACAAGGTTACAAACCCCAAGCATTTTGGAAGTTTGCTGAAAAGAGAGGTTTGAGTGAGGCAGATAGAGTTATAACAAAAAAAGAATTTTTTAAGACACTTGATGATTTTAATAAACAATAACATTTTTATACTAGGAAAATATAGTTAAAATATACTAAATAAGTGAAAGGAGGTGTAAAAATGAAAAACGATAAGAGAGGTTTATCTCAGATAATAATTATTGTAGTGGTTGTTGCTTTAGCTCTTGTTGCTATTGGAATTCTTTGGAATCCTTTAAGTAATATGTTAAATGAAGGGCTTAGTGATGCTGACTTAAGTTCAAAATGCTTAGAAGTCAGTGTTAATCCAACAGCACTTAGTTGTGATGAAGCTACAAATCCAACAGATTGTGATGTAACTGTTAAAAGAACTGCTACTGGTGAAGCAATTGATGGTGTTAGGGTGAGTATTGAAAATGCTGATGG
Organism: Candidatus Woesearchaeota archaeon; assembly: GCA_964603295.1. Lineage (GTDB taxonomy): Archaea > Nanobdellota > Nanobdellia > Pacearchaeales > GW2011-AR1 > CAZRUG01. The sequence goes on from CAZRUG010000006.1 coordinate 45,342, forward strand.
AACTGAAAGCCATGTGGAAAATTTTGAAGGAAATATTGAACCAACAGCTACAGAAACACTTACAACTGAAGACACAATGGATATCTCAGAGGGGGCTAAAGTTACTGTAACACCTTACTTTGTTGCAGAATCTGGAGAAAATTATTATTGTAGTAGTGGAAGTTCTTATACTGCTTAATTTTATTTATTTTTTTAATTTTTAATTCTATTTTTTTATAACCTAGTAGAAACTTTATTCAATTCTTTTAAATCTTGGACCTTTGTAATTATCTTCTGGTTTGTCAACTTCTTGCAGAAACATGGATTTTGGTCTTGCCCATATTTTCTCAGGATTTTCTAAGTCTTTGTAAAGAACTAATTCTTCTTCAGTTTCAGTATGTTTTGCAGTTGCAATTACTTCATAAATTGTTCCTTTGAAATGTTTGTATTTACCTATTTTCATCTTAACTTTTTAAGATAACATAAACCTCATCATTTTTTCTAATTTTTTCTGGAACTTTAATGCCAATTTCATCACCTTTTTTTGCTTTTGAAACTGATTTATTTTTTCTTTCAATTGAGTTTACTTTTGTATTTATTATTCCAGTTGTTTTTCCAATTATGCAAATTTTGTCTCCAACTTTTAATTCAGATACAAGTTGAATTGTTGCAACATTTAGTTTGTCATAGTAGTGTGTAACTTTTCCAATGAAATGTTTTTTTTCTTTTGCTGCACTGTGCTCAATATCTGTGAAGTCTTTTGGAGTTGGTTTTCCAAGATAAAAACCTGAAGAGAATTTTCTATTGTAGACTTTTTCAAGTTCTTGCATTCCTTGTTTTATTTCTTGTTTTGTTAATTTTTTATCTAATGCTTTTCTGTAAATTCTTACAACTATGTCTACATAGCGAGGGTCTCTGTTTCTTCCTTCAATCTTGTAACCCATTATTCCTGCTTTTTTCATTTCTTCAATATATGGCAACATGCACAAATCTTTTGCAGACATTACTTTGTTGTTTTCTAATTCAAGTTCAAAACCTTCTTGTTTATCTCGTATATTCACTTGTGAATGTGCGATGTCAGTGCTTTGCTTTGAGCTTGTGGCATTAAAACTTCTTCTGCAAGGATGAATGCAGGCACCTCTGTTTGCTGAACGATTAAATAAAAATTGTGACATAAAACATCTTCCAGAAACAGAAACACACATTGCCCCATGGACAAATGCCTCAATTTCAATTTTTGATTCCTTAGATATTTTTTTAATTTGTTTTAAATCTAATTCTCTTGCTAAGACAATTCTTTTTGCTCCAAGTTTTTTGTAAAAGTTTGCTGAGTCTTGATTTGAAACTGAAGCCTGAGTTGATATAAAAAAAGGAACTTTGTATTTTTTACATAATTGAATAACTGCTAAATCCCAGCAAATCACAGCATCAACTTTTCCCTTAATTGCTTTAATTGTTTTTTCAATTTCTTTAATTTCTTCTGGATAAATTATTGTATTTAATGTTACATACATCTTTACTTTACGACCATCTAATCCCTTATTGCAAATTTCTCGCATTTTTGGTAAATCAGAAATCTTAAAGTTTTTTGCATTAGCTCGCATTCCAAAACCTTTTTGTAATCCAAAGTAAACAGCGTCGGCGCCGGCATTTACGGCTGCAACTAACATTGGAAAACTTCCTGCTGGTGCTAAAAGTTCGTATTTTTGTTTCATAATAAAAAAAGAAGAATTGAGTTAATAAAATTAACGAAGAGCCATTAATCTTTCAATGGGGTCTTGATAGAATTTATCTAAATAATGATGAAAATCTATTCCATTATCTCTGAGAATTGGAATTACAATTTCTTTTAATTCATAATCATTAATCTCTCCAGCATGGAGCGAATAAATTATCTTATCTGGGTCAAAATCTTTTCCTCTTTGTAAATTTCTTAAATGAGTTTTTCCTTGATTAGAAAGTCTTTTTTCTAATGCTTTTCTAAGTTTTTCTTCTGGGATATATGCCCTTACTTTTTTAATTGTTTTATCTAAATCTGTAGAACCTAAAATCTCTTGAAAGATTATTTTTTCTATCTTTTTTTCAAATTCCATTAGAAAAACTATTAATCTTGTTTTAAAAATTTAATGTTTTTTTAATCTGCAAACTATTAGAATTTATTTTCTCATACGAACATCCATTTGTGGGAAAGGAATTTCAATTTTGTTTTTGTTTAGAGCATTGTAGATTTTTGTGTTTGCTTCATCAAGGGCTGTATATTTATATTTAAATGAATCAACATAAAAATAAGCTTTAAAGTTTAATCCAGAATCAGCCATTTCTAAGAATTTAACAGAAGGTTCTGGTTCTTTAATAAAGTGATTTACTTTTTTAATTTCTGCCATAACTATTTTTTTTACTTTGTCAATATCTGAACCATAGGCAACTGAGAAAGGAACAACTACTCTTTGTTTTGGATCTGGTTGGTTTATGTTTTGAATTCTACTTTCTGCAAGCTTTCCATTTGGAACTACTACAACATCATTATCAAAAGTTACTAATTTTGTGCTTCTTATTCCTACATGTTGAACTGTTCCTGCAGAACCATCATCTAAAATAACTATATCTCCCATTTTAACACTTTTATCTAATATCATTGAAACTCCTCCAAAAATGTTTCCTAAACTTGATTGTAATGCAAATGCAATTGCTAATCCACCAATACCTAAGCCTGCTAAAAAAGGCCCTATTTCAATTCCCCAAACATCTAAAATATAGATTAATGTTAATACTACAAACATTGCTTTAAGTAATCCATGAACTAAACTTGAAAGTGAATCATCAATATCTGATTCTGTATGTGCTGTGAATTTTTTCCAGCTTACAATAAAAAGTGCATTAATAATTCCATAAATTAAAAATGAAGCTGCTACAATAATAAAAGAGTAAATTATATCTGAAGAAATTGTTAACATTCTTTCTGAAAAAGGTAATTCAATTAAGGCAATTCTTAGACCGATTAAAAAAGCAATTGCTGTTAGTGGTTTTGAACCTGAATTAATTATTCTATCATCTAAATCTGTTTTTGTTTTTTTAGTAAATGCTACAATAAATTTTTCAATTACATAAACTAATAAACGAGTTAATAAAAATACTGCTGCAAGAATTACAAAAGCTCTTAAATAATCATTAGGAATATATTGTTCTAACATTTTTTTCTAAAGAGTTTTTTGTTTTTAAGTTTTACTATGCAAAGACTTAAAAAGTTATTTTTTGTGAGATTCTGATGGAAATTAAAGGGCCAGCATATAGATATTTTATTGAAGGATTAGATGATTTAGTTAGTACTTGCTAGATGAAACAAGAACAATTGATTTTGAGAAAGGAGATAGTATTGAAAGTTTTGAAGAAAGACATTATAGTGATTTTAATGGTCTAAAAACAGCTTTAGATATAGCAAATTATCAAACTTGTTTAGAACTTGGTATAATTAAATAATTCTAAAAACTTTTAAAGTAAAAATCTATCATATATATTATTATGGCGGTTGTAGTATAATGGTTATTACACACGGTTGTGGTCCGTGTAAAGAGGGTTCGATTCCCTCCTTCCGCCCTTGGAATCGACTTCCTAAATATTTGA
>CAZRUG010000007.1:0-47180 GCA_964603295.1 Candidatus Woesearchaeota archaeon
GCGCGTCTCTCCTATTGGGTGGGAGAAAAAATATTATTTCCTATTTCTTTGTTTTAACTCTAACTTATAGGTCTTTTCAAAAATTGCAACTAACATCAAGGATAAAAGAAGTTAATATCTTAAATTATAATTGGCAATTTATACGAAATTATGAGTGGGCTTCTAATTAAGTTGAAAATGAAATTTCTTTTAGACAATAATCTTATATATCTATTACTTCTAAATTTTTTATGAACTTAGAGAAAATAAAACAAACAAAGACAACTAAAGAACTTTTAGAATTTGGAATAATTAATATTGATAAACCTTCTGGACCAACGAGTTTTCAGATTTCTGATTTTGTTAGAAAAACTTTTGGCTTGAAAAAGACCTCGCATTTTGGGACACTTGATCCGCGTGTAACAGGAGTTTTGCCAATTGCTCTTGGACGTGCTTGTAAATTAACTGGTTATTTTTTAGGAGAAGATAAAGAATATGTTGGAATTATGAGATTGCATGAAGAAGTTGATATAAAAAAAATTCAAGAGATTATTAATAAAAAATTTATTGGAAAAATTAAACAGACTCCACCTGTTCGTTCAAGTGTTAAGAGAGTTGAAAGAGAAAGAGAGGTAAAAAGATTTGAATTAATTGAACAAGATGAAAAAGATATTGTTTTTATTGCCGAAGTTGAAGGTGGAACTTATATTAGAAAATTAATTACTGATTTAGGAGAAGAAATGAATATTGGTGCGCACATGTTAGAGCTTCGAAGAATCAGGGCTGGAATTTTTTTAGAAGACCATGAAACTTATCCAATTGTGAATCTTTATGATTTAGAAAAAGCTTTTGAAGAATTTGAAAAAGGAAATGAAACTTTGTTAAGAGATTTAATTATTCCCGGAGAAGTTGTTGCTAATTTGTATCCTAATGCAGAATTAAATGTAAATGAAGAAAGATTAACTCAAATCTTTACTGGAAAGCCAATTTATAGTTCTGATTTAAAGAAAGAAATAAGATTAGAAAAAGATAGTAAGTTTGTTTTATTCAATGGTTTAAGATTTATTGGAATTTACAAATATATTGGTAATGAGGTTTTTGGTCTGGCTGATTATGTTTTTCAACCAATTTCTAGATGAATTATTTTCTAAAACTAAAAATATTAAAATAATTCCAAAGATAATTAAAGGTATTTTATGATTAAAATTATTTCCTTCAGGTTTTTCTTCAAGTTTTTTTTCAGGTTTTTCTTTTGTTTGATTTGTTTTAGTTTTATTTTCTTGAATAGGTTTTTTCACAGGAATCTTTTCATGTATTTCTTGAATTGTAATATTTGCTTTGTAAAAATTAATTGAATCTAATTTAATAAAAAAATCATAATAAAGATCATCATCAAAATTTATTTTTCTTATTTGATTTGGTTTTAATGTTAAATTAATTGGGTTGCTCTGAATTGTTAAAATTACTTTATTATCAAGAATTTTATTTATTTTTAATTCATGAGATTTATTTTTTATATTAAAATTTATTTCTCCACCAATTGGAAGTTTTTTAGAAATTCCTTGCCTAATTTCTGAGTCTGAAATTGTGTATGTTGTAGAAACTGCTCTGCCTCCCCCAGAAGAACCTCCTGAGCCTGAAGAACCAGAAGATTGTGCATTTATTGTAATTGTTCTTTGTGAGGAATTTGCAATATTGTTTGCTGAATCAGTACAATTTATTTTCCAGTTATATGTTCCTGCTGAAAGAGATTTTATAAATGAATTTGTAATAGATTGATTTATTGATGAATTTGTTTGGTCAATTGCATTATTAATGATTAAACTACAATTTTCTAAATAAGATTCAGAAACATTATATTGAAAAGTTATTGAGGTTGTTCCTGTTGATGAATAAGAATTTGCTGGTGAAATTAAAGTTATGTTTGGAAATATTGAATCATATATAAAAGTATAATTTGAGTCTGCGAAATTTGAGTCTGATTGATTATTTATTGCTTTACAATTCCAAGTATAATTTCCTTGATTAGAAAATGTATAATTAAAGTTTGATTCATTTGATTCTCCAGAGATATTTTTTGTTGAATTGTGGATTAATGTGCTTGAGTTCCATAAATAAAAAGTTACATTTGATAAAGAAGAATTACTTGATGAATAAGAATTGCATGTGAAATTTGTTGAGTTTGTATTTGAATATGTATTGTCTAAAGGTGATTCAAGAGTTGTATGAATTAAAGGTCTTATAAAAGTATAATTTGAAGTTGCATAAGCATTATTTCCTTGAGAATCATAAGCAAAGCAATTCCAAGTATAAGTATCTCTTGATAAATTTGTTAAATTTAATTGCACAGTTAAAGAATTTGAAGTTGCATTAAATGAAGTTGAATTAATTAAATAATTTGTTGAGTTCCATAATTTTATTGTTAAGTTTTCTAATTGAATTGAATCAGTTGCATTGCAAGTTAATGTGATATTCTCTGAATTATTTATTGAATTATCTGATGGAGAAATTAAATTTATGCTTGGTGCTGTTTCATCTAAGGATAAAATTGCAGAGAATATATCAATTCTTGAATAATTTAAGCCAGATTCTGAAGTATCGTTAATATTTTTTCCAGTTAAATTTAGAGTTGATTCAATTTCAGAAGGTGTTAGTGTTTGTGATTTTTCTAAATTTTTGAATTGCTGTAATAATGCAAATGCAGCTGCAACATGAGGTGTTGCCATTGAAGTTCCTCCTGTTTGATAATAAGTACTAGATGTATAAGTTGAATTTATTAGAGCTCCTGGTGCAAATAAATCAGTTAAATTGTTTCTATTTGAAGCACAAACAACTTGGTCTTCAGAAGGATTGGAATCGTCGCAAGTATTTCCTCCTGGACAAGACCCTCCTCCCCAGCAAATTGTTCCAGAGTAATTTTTATCATAAGTCATTCCAACTGCTGTTGAATTTTTAATGCAAGCTGGAGAAGCAATATGTGTTGAATTTGCATCATTACCTGTTGCCACAATTACTGAAATGTTATTTGCAATTGCAGTGTTTATTCCAGAAGTTAAATCAGAATCATCATCTATTCCATCACAATAAGAATTGTATAGTGTCTCTGAACCAAGACTTATACTTAATACTGAGATGTTGTATTGAGAAGCATTATTAATACACCAATCTATTCCTGCCTTTATATCATCATCAGCACAACCTGCCCCTTGTGTACACACCTTAACTCCAATTAAACCAACATCTGGGGCAACTCCTCCTAAAGTTCCATTTGCTCCAATAATTCCCGCACAATGTGTTCCATGTCCATTGTAATCTCCAACAGAACAATCTTCAACACAATTGCCAATTCCTGCAGTGCAATCAATTACACAAGTTTTATTTTTTCCTTGTAAGTCAGGATGAGTAAAATCAACACCAGTATCTAAAACACAAACTGTTTCATGTAATCCAGTTAAATTAATGCCATTTATTTTTGTGCGCCAGGTGTTTGGAGAAGCATTGATTAAAGGAACTGATTGCTCTAAAAAAGGTTTTTTAATTCCAATTAAATTGATTTTCTCAACATCTGGATTGAATTCTAATTCTTGTAATTCTTTTTCAGAAACTTCTAAACTAATTTTATTTCCAAAATTATGCCTTATTTTATTTTTTGGAAGATTTTTTGGTTTTTCTTTAACATCAATAACAACTTTTACAGTTTTTTTATTTGATAATTCTTGTAAAACTTTTGAGTCAGTTTTTGTATTTTTTCCAGTTATATTTGGATTTAAAACTAAAATTAATACTAATAATATTATAATCACTAACTTTTTCATATAAAAAAATATGCTTAGGGATTATTAAATTTATTGTAATATTTATAAGTGAGAAAATTTTAATATTTTTATGAGGCACTTTGTTTATTTTTCAAGTACTGCTCCTACTTCAGGAAATTTTGATACAAGTAATCTAATGAAAGCTGGAAGGTTGGACATAGCATTGCATTCAATTATTCAAGGTTTGTTTTTGAGTAATTCTTTTAGAGAAGATGTGATTTTTCATTTAGTTTTTTATGGACTTCCAGATCCTCCAAAACATATTGAGATTCAGATAAAAGAAGGTTTAGATATTAGTAAAAAGAATCTTGCAAAGTTAATTCAAAAGATTTTGTATAAATATAAAGAAGGAGAAAAAAAAGAAGTTTTTCCAGGATGTTTTGTTGAAAAAAAGAGCTTGTTAAAACTGGTTGATGAATTAGAAGAAGAGAATGAGATTTTTATTTTAAACTCAAAAGGAGATAATTTAAGAGATATTGAAATTCCAAAGAATTGTGTTTTTCTTATTGGTGACCATAAGGGAATGCCAAAAAAAGAATTAAGGAGACTGAAAAAAGAGCATGAACTTGTTAGTGTTGGTTCAAAGACATATTTTGCTTCTCAAGTTGTAGTTATTTTAAATCATGAATTAGATATGCGATTTAGTTAATTATTAATAAAGAACCATAACAAAAACCTTAATAACTAGTTATTTTTAGGTAATTTATGAAAAAATCAGTTCGAATGTATATTACTGGCACAGTTCAAGGGGTTTTTTTCCGTGCTTTTATAAAAGAAAATGCAGAAAAACTTGATGTCAGAGGATTTACTCGTAATTTGGAAAACGGCAAGGTTGAGGTTTTTGCAGAAGGAGATGCTGATGCTGTCAATAAATTAGTTGACTTATGTAAAAAAGGCCCTCGTCATTCTCAGATTAGAAATGTTGAAATTAAACCAGAAAAGTTCCAGGGTATGAGAAATTTTAAGGTTATTCGGTTTTAATAATTCTCTAAAAATTCTTTTACAATTTCAAATATTTTTTCATGACCTTTTGAATTTGGATGTATTCCATCTTTGAAATCTCCTTCATTAAGCTCTCCAAATGTTTTGATTAATGGGATATTATTTTCATTACAAATCTTTTTTAAAACTTCATTATATTTTTTTATTTCTTTATTTGAAAAATATCTTTCTGTACTCCATATTTGTGGTTGGGATTGATCTTCTTGGACATTTGCTATTTCTAAAAAAATTATTTTTTTTGTATATTTTTGAGTCCTGTTTATAATTTCATTTATATTATCTTCAAATTCTAAAAGAGAAATGCAGTTTGTTTTTTTACTGGTTTTGCAAGAATCATTTAAACCTATTGAAAAAATTACTATTGAAGGGTCTCTTTCTTGAATTTCTTTTTCAAGTCTTCCTAATAGAGATGCAGTTGTATTTCCAGAAACTCCGAGATTATAGATGTAATTTTTTAAATTTGTTTCAGAGTAAAAATTCTTTAATCTTGAGACCCAACCACCTTTGATATCCCATGCTCCCCACACAATACTATTACCGAAAATACATATAGTTGTCATACAAGGTTTAAGTTGGTCTTAAGAGTTAATAAATTTAGGTGACTATTTAGCAGTTGTTAATAATTTTTTAAAAGCCAAAGTATTCTTAATTATATGATATTTACAAATTCTGATGGAGGTTCAAGATATAATCCCGGACCTGGTGCAATCGGTGTTCTTGTTAGAAAAGAAGGGCAAGTTCTTAGCCAATCAAGTAAATTTATTGGAAAATTTGTAACAAATAATCAAGCAGAATATGAAGCATTGATTCACGCTCTTGAGTTAGCTTCAAAGTTTACAGATAAAGAAATAACTTGTCAACTTGATTCAGAGTTAATTGTTAAACAGCTTTTAGGGGAGTATAGAGTTAAAAATAAAAAACTAATTCCATTGTTTCTTAAAGTGCAGAAATTGCAAGATAATTTTGAAAAAATAAAATATGAGCATGTTTCTCGTTGGGATAAGTTTCAGCAAATTGTTGATGGATTGTTAAATGAGGAGTTAAATAAAAGAGGTTACTATAAAAGTAAGAATTATCGGGAATAATTTTATAAAGCATTTTTTATTTTAGACTTAATGAATAGATATGATTTGTATGTTGGAGAAAGAAAAGAAGTTTGTAGAAAGAGAAATATTGAAGTTAGACTTATAGATATTTGTTTCTTTGGAGCAGAAAAGCCATTGGTGCAAGTTAAATGTGGAAATTTAGTTGTAGAAGATTATCAACAACCTTATTGCATATTAGATAAAAAACCTTGTTCTCTTAGAGAGGATTAATTATTTAAACCCGATTTCTTTATTTGATTTATGGAAGTTAAAGGTCGTGAAGCACAGATAATTAATGAAAGAATTAGAAAAGTTAAAGAACTTGAAGAGCAAGGTATTAATCCGTATCCAAATAAATTTGATAAAAAATTTAGTGTTGCTGAATGTTTAAAATCTAAAGAAGGTAAGAAAGTTAAAACTGCTGGGCGTTTGATGAGTAAACGTGAGTTAGGTAAAATTGCATTTGGAAAAGTCAGAGATCCTTCTGGAGATATTCAAATTGTTTTTCAAAAAGGTGAGACCTCTGAAGAAATTATGAAGCTGTTTAAGAAATATATTGATGCAGGAGATTTTGTTGGTGTTGAAGGTAAAATCATTAAAACAAAGACTGGAGAAATTTCTATTTTAATTAAAGAGATTGTTATTTTAACAAAATCAATTAAACCCCTGCCTGAAAAGTTTCATGGAATTAAGGACGATGAGGAAAGATATAGAAAAAGATATTTAGATATTTTAATGAATGAAGAAACTCGTGATATGTTTTTTAAAAAAGCAAAGTTTTGGAAAGTTGTTCGTGACTTTATGAATGAAAAAGGTTTTATTGAAGTTGAAACTCCGACAATTGAAACTGTAACCGGTGGTGCTGAAGCTAAACCATTTAAAAGTTATCATAATGATTTTGATTTAGAAGTTTATTTTAGAATTTGTATTGGAGAACTTTGGCAAAAAAGATTAATGGCTTCTGGTTTTGAAAAAACTTTTGAAATTGGTCGAGCTTATAGAAATGAAGGTTCTAGTCCAGAGCATTTGCAAGAATTTACAAATATGGAATTTTACTGGGCTTATGCAAATTATAAAGATGGAATGGAACTTGTTAAAGAACTTTATTTAAAGATTGCAAAAGAAGTTTTTGGTAAAACAAAGTTTACAACTCGGGGACATACTTTTGATTTAGCTGATGAATGGAAAGAAATTGATTATCAAGAAGAGATTAAAAAGCAAACTGGAATTGATATATTGAATACTAATCAAAAAGAAATTGAGAAAAAATTAAAGGAATTGAAAGTTAATTACGACAGCAAGAATACAGAGAGATTAATTGATAGTTTATGGAAGTATTGTAGAAAGAAAATTTCTGGTCCTGCTTTTTTAGTTAATGTTCCTAGGGCTGTTTCACCTTTAGCAAAGGAAAATCCTGAAAGACCTGGAATTACAGAAAGATTTCAACCCCTTATTGCAGGTGCTGAATTAGGCAATGGTTTTTCAGAGTTAAATGACCCTGTTGATCAAAAAAAGAGATTTATGGAACAGCAAAAGTTGATTGAAGAAGGTGATGATGAAGCAATGATGGCTGAATGGGATTTTGTTGAAATGCTTGAACATGGAATGCCTCCGACTTGTGGTTTTGGTTTTGGTGAAAGACTTTTTGCGTTTATGGTTGATAAACCTATTCGCGAGATTCAATTGTTTCCATTAATGAAACCTGAATTTGTTGAAAAGAAAAAAGGATGTAAGAAAAAATGATTGCTTATGAACATCTTGGAATAAGACCATATATTCCAACAAAAGAAGAAGTTGAAAAGGGATTTGATGAATTGTATGATAAAACAGAGATTGCATTTCAAGAAATGAATAAAGCTCGAAGAGAAAGTTGGAAAAGAACAATAGATACAAAGTTGGATTGAATTATCTATGATAAATCCTATTCCTTTTATCAATTCTTAAAACAAACAAAACCTTAAATAGTTCTGGGGTTTAATTTTATTATGACAGGTTTAGTTATTAAATCAAATATAAAAAAAGTTGTGAAAGAGCTTCAAGGAAATAATGAGCAAGTTAGTTCTGTTGCTGTTGAAGTTGAGAGGGCTTTGGAACGAAAGGTTGAAGAGCTTTTGAAAGATGCTATTGATCGTGCAAAGGCAAATGGACGAAGGACTTTGCAAGCAAAAGACCTTTAGTCTCTTGCACAGATATCAAGTAAACTCGAAATAAAGCAAGGGATTTGTAATTCTTTAGGTGACTAATCCAGCTCCAACTTACCAATAATTTTTTCAACAATTTTTATTTTCTTTTTTATTCTTGAAGGAGTATTTTTTCCTCGGATTAAAGAATACATTTCTTTTTCAATATTTGGCTTGAGATTCTTTAAATCCTTATGAAGCCTTTTGTAGGGCAACATGAAAAGTCTTTTGTTTTTTGCATAAAGTGCTTGGCAAATTGGTTGAATTATCTCCCATTGTTCAAAAGCAAATTGAAATTCATTTCTAAATTTATGATATTTCCAGTAAAATAAAACTTCTTTTATTTCATAAATGGAATCATTAAATATTTCATTAAATAATTTATCAGGATATTTCTTAATTTCTTTTTGGTATTTCTTTAATAATTTTTCAGGATCATAAACAGAAACTGAGTCTACAATTTTATGCTGAATAAAATGCTGATTTTCTAAAACATTTTTTTTAGATTTATAGAAATTATTAATCTTTTTGCCTAAATCTTTTTTACTTACAAAAGTAAAATCTGCTCTTCTTTTGTTAATAATAAACTGCTCTTCTACTTTTATTTCAGGGTTCTCTGGATTAGTAGTTACCTCAAATTTTTTTCTTAGAAGATTAAGTATTTTTGTTTGAATTTTAGAATCTTTCAATACAACAACAAAATCTAAATCTGATGCAGAATCTTCTACTCCCACTATAGAAGAACCATTATGAAATATAGCCAATACATCTTTTTCATTAGATAAAGTTTCTTTAATCTTATTACAGACTTCCTTATTTTTCATTATTTTTAAAACAAATTTAAGTTTATTAATTTAATCCAAAATCTTAAATACTTGACATTTTTAATCAAATCATGGCAAGAACAAAATTTCCAGTTTTAGCAACTCTTTTACTTATTTTTGGTTTAGCTTGGTTTGTTAATGAAATGGGTTGGATGATGATTAATATTCCTTGGCTGCCAGTTATTGTAGTTGTTGTTGCTATTGCAATGATTGCAAATAGATATGGGAAATAATTAATGCTTTCTAAAAATATAGAAATCTCCATAAATTGAACTTTCTCGAGGATTAACATATTTTCCTATGTAAAAATTTTTATTCTCTCTATCAATAACCCCAATATTTTCAAACTCTTTATCTTCATCTAATTGTTCTGCATTTTTATGCCAATTATTTGCTAAGACAAATCCTCCATTAGATAAATATTTTGTTAAATCTTTTGAAGGCAAGCAAGGATTTAGAGCAATAACTAAGTCAAAAGGATTTTCAGGATAATAATTTAAAACATCTCCTAATCTAAATTGTCTTACTTTATGTTTTTGCATTATTTCATCTAAATTTTTTTGAGCATCTCCCCTATCTAATAAGATAATCTCTGAATCTGGAAAACCTCTTAATGGACTTGCATCCAAATTACAACAAGGATAAAATACTCTTTTGGGAATATATATTTGTTCTTTAAAAAGATTATATTGTTCAATCAAATTTTTTGAATATGTTGGTTTTGGTTGTTGACAGGGCATTCTTTCTTTTAATGCAATTTTTAATCTAGTTCTTAAAGGAATCTTATAAAAATCCTCATTGCTCTCGCTATGAAAACTTCCTGGCAAAGGTTCAAAATCTTTCCAATTTTCTTTTGTCATCTATTAAAACAAAATAAGTGGTTTATAAAATTTTCTATTAATTACTACTATAAAATAATTACTTTTTCATATAAATCTTATCCATCAGGTAATTTTAAAAAAGATTTTTTCTTTAATGAATTATGGCAGAACAAAATGCAAATCAAGGACAGCCTGAAATGTCAAAAGAGCAAGAAATTGGTTTTCATCAAGGAGCTTTGAATACTCTTGTTGCAGAGAGAAATGAATTGTATAAAATGATTCAGAATGTTGAAGCAATTATGCAAATGCACATTAAGAGACTTGAAGAACTTGGTATTAAAATTGACACAGGACAGCAGAAACAATAGCTTTAAAACTCTTAGAGATATTTTATTCTTATGTTATATATAATTGGATTAGGATTAAATGTGGATAGTATGGGTAGCTTTGCTCTTGAAACTGTAAAGAGATGTAAAAAAGTTTATCTTGAGAATTATACTGTTGATTTTCCATATGCAACTTCTGACTTGGTTGATTTTTTAGGGAAAAAAGTTGAGTTAGCCGACAGAGAATTAGTTGAGGGATTAACAATAATTGATGAAGCAAAGAAAAAAGATGTTGCCTTACTGGTTTATGGTTCACCCTTGACTGCAACAACACACATTACTTTATTTTATGAAGCAAAAATGTCTGGAGTTAAATGCAAGATTTTGTACAATGCTTCAATCTTCGACGCTGTTGCTGAAACTGGTTTACAATTGTATAAATTTGGGAAAGTTACTTCAATGCCAAAATGGCAACCTGAAAAAAATTACATGCCAGATAGTTTTATGGGGATTATAAAAGAAAATAACTCAATTGGAGCGCACAGCCTAATCCTTTGTGATATTGGGCTTAGGTTTCATTTTGCAATAAAACAATTAGAAGATGCTGCTCATAACCAAAATATTAAATTAAATGAATTGATTGTATGTGAAAAAATGGGAACTCAAAAGACAAGAATTTATTATGATAAAATCTCTGAATTTAGGGAAATGAAGGGTATTGGCAATCCTTTTTGTTTAATTATTCCTGGGAAAACAAACCATTATGAAGAAGAAGTTTTGAAGTTGTGGAAATAGTGTTATAATTTTATTTGAGCCACTTTCTAATAAATAGAAAACTAAAATTATTTAAACCCTTTTTTCTTAAACAAATCATGGCTAGCAAATATGCTTTAAATTTGAAAAGTGTTTTAGCTAGTTCTATATCTATTATTGAAATTATTATTTAACTGCAATCTTAGTTTTACTGGGATTGCGTGGAGTTTTTATGAGTTCTAAACAAAGTTCTATATCACGCAACATTGAAGGAAAGGTTTTTCCAGTTATGAAAGTGTGGGAGGCAAAGCCATATTTATCTTGTTTAGCTTCTACAAATCCAAGAAATTGGGTTGCACTAGTTGACAGAAATCCTGTTGCATATTGTGGTGCATTGAGGTGCTATAGAAGTTGGGATTATCCTCTCAAAAGAGGTTTTTTCGGAGACAAAGTAGTAAAATATCTTGAAGAAAACTATTTAAAACTAAGGGAGCTTCTTGAATTATAAAATGGATATTAATCAAACTGAAGAAAAGATTTTGAAGTTTTGGAAAGACTCAAAGACATTTGAACAATCAGTTGAAAAACCAGCTGGAAAAAAACCAAAAAAGAGCTATGTTTTTTATGATGGACCACCATTTATTACTGGTTTGCCTCATTATGGAACAATTTTGCCAAGTGTTGTAAAAGATTGTGTTCCTCGGTTTTGGACAATGAAAGGATTTAAAGTTGAGAGAGTTTGGGGATGGGATTGTCATGGGCTTCCTGCAGAAAATAAAGTAGAAAATAAATTAGGATTAAAAAATAAAAAAGATATTGAAGGGATTGGTGTTTGCAAGTTTGTTGGGGAGTGTAAAAATTATGTTAATGATGTTTCTTCACAATGGCAATGGTATATTGATAAAATTGCTCGATGGATTGACATGAAAAATGCTTATAGAACAATGGATTTGAAATTTATGGAATCTGTTATCTGGGCATTCAAAGAGTTGTATGAAAAGGATTTGATTTATGAAGGTTATCGCTCATCATTGCATTGCCCTCGTTGTGCAACACCTTTATCAAAGTTTGAGGTTACAATGGATGCTGGTTCTTACAAAGATGTTACTGAAATGAGTGTTATTGTTAAATTTAAATTAAAAGCTTCTGATTCAATAATCTTGGCTTGGACTACAACTCCTTGGACATTGCCAGGAAATCTTGCATTAGCTATTGGAAAAAATATTGATTATGTTGAAGTTGAAAAAGAAAAGAAAAAATATATTTTAGCAAAAGAAAAGGTTGAAGAAATTTTTAAGAAAGATTATAAGATTATTAATGAGTTTAAAGGAAAAGAACTTTTAGGAAAAGAATATGAACCTTTGTTTAAATTAGACAGCAAAGAGATTTCTAAAAATAAAAAGGTGTTTAAGATTTATGCAGGAGATTTTGTAACAACTGAAAATGGGACTGGTGTTGTTCATGTTGCTCCAAATTTTGGGGAAGATGATTTTGAATTAGGTAAAAAAAATAATTTTCCAAATCTTGATTTAATGGATGAAAATGGAATTTATTCTGACTTAGCTGGTGAGTTTAAAGGAATGTATTTTAAAGATGCTGGAAAAGAAGTTATGAAAAAACTTGGAGAAAAATTATTTTCTAAATTTAATTATACACATTCTTATCCTTTTTGTTATAGATGTTCTGCGCCTTTGATTTACAAAACTCAGAAAGCCTGGTATTTAGATACTGATAAAATTAGGGACAAAATGTTAAAGACAAATAAAAAAATTAATTGGGTTCCTGAGCATTTTAGGGACGGGCGTTTTAATTATAATTTAGAGAATGCTCCCCACTGGTGTTTGTCAAGGACAAGATACTGGGGTTCTCCAATTCCTGTTTGGAAATGTGAATCTTGTGGGGAAATTAAAGTTGTTGGTTCTATTAAAGAAATTGAAAAATTAAGTGGAAAAAAAGTTGATGATTTACATAAACCAGAAATTGATGAACATGAATTTAAATGTAAATGTAGTGAAGTAATGAAAAGAATTCCAGAGATTCTTGATTGTTGGTTTGAATCTGGTGCTATGCCTTTTGCGCAATGGCATTATCCTTTTGAAAGAAAAAATGATTTTAAGAATATTTTTCCAGCAGATTTTATTGTAGAATATACTGGTCAGTTACGAGGATGGTTTTATTATTTGCATGTTTTATCTAATTCACTTTTTGATTCAGAAGCCTTTAGAAATGTTATGGTAACTGGTGTGTTGGCTGGAACAGATGGTCGGAAGATGAGCAAGTCATATGGGAATTATCCAGATCCAAAAGAAACATTAGAAAAGTATGGTGGAGATGCAATGCGAATATATTTCTTGTCAAGCCCAGTTATTGTTGGGGGTGATATGAATCTTTCTGAAAGAGATTTAAAAGATACAATGAGAAAAAATGTTATGTTATTGCAAAATGTTTACAATTTTTATGAAGAAGTTAAAACATACTTGAAAGATGTTGAATCAGATAATATAATGGATAAATGGATTTTGTCACAATTGAATGTTTTAGTTTCAGAAGTTACTGATAATATGGAAAAGTATGAAGTTCCTTTAGCTGCGCGACCTATAACTAGTTTTATTGATGATTTGTCGACGTGGTATTTGAGATTAAATAGAGATAGATTAAATGCAAAGGATGAAAAAGCTTTAGCAACTTTGAAAAAAGTTTTAGAAACTTTATCTAAAATTATTGCTCCGTTTATGCCTTATTTGGCTGAAAATATTTGGCAAGGTCTTTCTGGAAATGATTTTAAAAATAAAAATAAATCTGTTCACTTGCAAGAATGGCCTAATATCGATAAGAAAAAAATTAATAGAGAACTTGGAAAGAAAATGGCAAAAGTTAGAGAAATTGTTTCACTTGGGCTAAAAGAAAGAGATATTAATAAGATTGGTTTGAGATGGCCTTTAAAATCTGCAGATATAACAACTTCTGAATTTGAAATTGAAGATTGGATGAAGGAAGTTATTAGTAATGAACTAAATGTTAAAGAAGTTTACTCAGATAAAATTGATTCTAAGACGGCCACAGATATTAAATTAGATTTTGAAATAACCCCTGAACTTGAAGCAGAAGGTTATGCTCGGGAGTTGTCTCGTTTAGTGCAATCATTTAGAAAAAAATTAGGTTTAGTTAAAGACGATAAAATTAAATTAAAAGTTTTAACAGATGATTTAAAAGAAGTTTTTGAATCACAAAAAGATTTTATTGCTGAAAGAGTTAATGCTAATGAGTTTGAAGTGCTTAATGTTACAACTGATAAGGAAAGATTTAAAAATACTTTAGACTTTAAAGTAAAAGATAAAAGAGGCGTGATAGTGATTGAGGTTGTTGAATAACGAAGAGACACCTTGTAACTCTTTTATTATAGCAATATTTAAAAAGACTAAAAAATATATATAAATAAGATGATAGTTAAAGACGAATTCCTAAGTAGATTAAGAAAAATTTTTGATTTAAATTTATATGAAGTAAAGGTTTGGACTGCTTTGCTTTCTCGAGGCACTTCAACAGCAGGTGAACTAAGTAATATCTCTGATGTTCCTAGATCACGAACCTATGATATTCTTGAATCATTAGAGAAAAAAGGATTTATTATTATGAAATTAGGTAAACCAATTAAGTTTGTTGCCTTGAAACCAGAAGAAGTTGTTGAAAGAGTTAAAAAGAATTTAGTTAAAGATGCTCATGAAAAATCAAAAAGATTAGAAAAATTAAAAGGTGATGAAGTTCTTGAAGAATTAAATACTTTATTTACTAAAGGAATTAAGTTTGTTGAACCTACTGATCTTTCTGGAAGTCTTAAAGGAAGACAGAATATGTATAATCATTTAGATATGATGGTTAGAAATGCTGAAAAGACAATTACAATTGTAACAACAGCAGAAGGAATGAATAGAAAGTTTGAGGCTTTGATTCCAAGTTTAGAGATTTGTAAAAAAAGAGGGGTTAAAGTTAGAATTGCTGCACCAATAAATGCTAATAATAAAAAAGTTGCAAAAGATTTTAAGAAAGTTGCTGAAGTTAAAAATCTTGAAAAAATAAAAGCAAGATTTATTGTTATTGATTCTAATCAAGTTATGTTTATGTTATTAGATGATGAAAAATTCCACCCTAACTATGATGTTGGTGTTTGGATTAATACTGAATTCTTTGCTCAAGCATTAGAACAAATGTTTGAGTTAGCTTGGAAAGATATGAAAGCTGTGAGATAAAATCTTTTTTAGATTAATAGGATATTTAATTGGGCTATATAGTTCAAAGAATTAAGGAGAAAAAGAAATGATTGATTTTAAAAAATATGATAAAGAATTATCCTTTCCAAAATGGTTAGTTAATGGCTCTAAAAGCCTTTTAATATTTTTCTTTTTATTGTTTTTTGTTCAACCCCTTTTATTAGAGTTAGGAATTATAAATAAGTTTTATATCATTGATGAAATTAAAATATTAATGTTTATTTTAATTTCCTTTGCTCTTGGCGTGCTTATCGGTTTTCTCTTAGATAAATTTAAAAACAAGAATTGATTAATCTAATTATGGAAGAAAAAAAGAATGTGAATAAAATAATTGTTGCTTCTGTTTTGATTGTTTTATTGATTGCATTGATGTTGTGGGGAATTCCAAAATACAAAGTTTATTCTCGTGAGTTAAATGGTAAGGCTGATTTAAGAGAGGCTGAATGGAATAGGCAAATTGCAATTCAAGAAGCTCAGGCATTAAAAGAATCTTCTAAATTAAAAGCAGAGGCAGAAATTATTCGTGCAGAAGGAATTGCTGAAGCAAATAGAATTATTGCTAATAGTTTAACTGAAGAGTATATCAAATACAAATTTGTCGAGGGATTAAATGATGGAAACACAGAAGTTATTTATGTTCCTACTGAGGCAAACTTGCCAATTCTTGAGGCAAGAGATAATTAAATTTTAAAAGAGGAAGATGGCAAAAACTACAAAAAAAAGTGGTAGAAAGTCTGTTAAGAAAGTTTCAAAAAAGCAGGCTTCTAAAGAAGTTCCGTGTGGTGTTTGTGCTGGAATGAACAAGAGATTGAAAAAACTAAATGCTTGTGATATAAGTATGATAAAACTTGCAAGTGCTTCATTTATCTTGTTTGTGATTACTGCTTGGCCTGCTGCAATGAATGTAATTGCTGGAGTTCATTGGGGATGGTGGCTTGCATTTACAGCACTTTTTGGAATAAGACCTTTTGTTAAGGCATACTTATAGAACTTATTTATTTTTAATTTATTTTTTTATTGCATAAATTATTTTTTCAATTTCTTCTAAACTTTTACATTTAAATAATTTTAATCTTAATTTAGTTGCATTTCTCTTTGATTTTGTGAAATTCATTGCCTGCAATTTTATTTGTCTAAAAGGAAGTTTATATTTCTTTGCAAGTTTAAGATAATCTTTGAAAGTTTTGTTGTATTTTGTTTTTGTTATTTTTGCAAAAATTTCTGGACGACCAATTGCTTCTCTACCAATCATCACATAATCAAATTCTTTTAAGAGATTGTTTGCATTTTTTTCATTTACATTTCCAGAATAAATTACTGGAAGATTTGTTGATTGTTTAATTTGTTTTGCAAATTCAATATCTGGTTCTCCAGAATATCCTTGGAGTTGTGTTCGAGGATGAATACAAACAGCATTACAATATTTATTTGCAATTTTTAACAAATCAAATGCATAATGAGATTTTCTGAATTTAACTAACAATGGTTTTTTTGTATTTTCTCGCATTGTTTTTAAAATATTTTCAATTTGTTTTAAGTCTCTTAATGCACTTCCAAATCCGTGCTTTTTTGCATTTTTTGCAGGACAACCTAAATTAAAATCCCATGCACAAACTTTTGAATCATACTTTTTCATGAATTCTGAAATGCCTTTTGCATTAGTGCAAAATAATTGAAGAACTGGTTTATCTTGTAAGTTAATTGGTTTTGGATTTCTTGGGTGAATCATTCCAGTATAATTTGCACCTGCTCCAGCTTCTTTACAAAGCAAACGAAAAGCAATATCATTAATCTCTTCCATTGGTGCTAAGAGATATTTGTTTTTGAATGGGAGTTTTTTGTTCATTTTACACTCTCGCTAATCAAATAAAAAGGTGTTGGTTTAGTTACTTTTATTTTTACTTTTTTACCAATAATTCTTTCATTGCTTTGAACTGCATAAAGTTTGTAATTTTCATCTCGAGCAAGATAGGTATTTGGAAAATCTGAAAGGCCTTTTTGATCAACTAAAACTTCTACTTCTTTGTCTTGAAATGACTTTTGTTTTTCTCTTTGTAATTCATAATGCAATTTAGAAATCTTTGCTGCTCTTTGTTGTTTTATTTCTGGAGTAACTTGTTTTAATTTTGCTGCAGATGTGTTTTTACGAGGCCAGAATTTGCTGATATTAATTGTTTCTGGTTTTATTTCTTTAATTAAATCAAATGTTTCTTGAAAATCTTTTTCTGTTTCTCCGGGATAACCAACAATAACATCTGTTGAAATATGAATTTTTGAAAAGTTTTCTTTAAATTCAGAAATTATTTTTAAAAAATCTTCTTTAGTATATTTACGATTCATTTCTTTAAGAATTTTATTTGAACCAGATTGTATTGGAATGTGTAAAAATTTGAAAACTTTTTTGTCCTTGTAAATTTCAATTAAATCATCTAAAATTTCTAAAACATTATTTGGATTCATCATTCCAACCCTTAGATAAAACTTGTGTTTTAATTTAATTATTTGCTTTAATAATTCTGGGAGTAAATATTTTTTTTCTTCATTTCCAAAAGAAGCACAATCTTGAGAAGTTATCCAGATTTCTTTACAACCTGCTTGAAGATCTTGTTCAATTGATTTTAATATATTTTCTTGAGAATAAGAAAATAACTTTCCTTTTGCTAATCGTGTTATGCAATATGAACAATTTCCTAAACAACCCTCTGAGATTTGTGTTATTCCAATAAACTTTTCTTTTGATATTTTTGGTAAGCAAACTTTTTCTTCTTTTCTTTGTTTTAAGTATTTTTCTGCGTTATATTGATTTGATTGAATGTCTTGAATTAAATTTACAATGTCCTTTATGTGCGATGTATCTAAAAGAAATAAATTATTTTCATTTTCAAATTTTTCTCTATTTAATCTTGAAATACAACCGGCTAAGATTATTTTTTTGCCTTGTTTTAACAAGTCTTGCACTCGTCTTCGGATTTTCTCTTCTGTTGGTTCTTTTACAATGCATGAGTTAATTACAATTAAATCTGCAAAATCAGGGCTTTGAGTTAAATTCAAACCAGTTTGCCTAACTAATCCCTTCATTATTTCACTTGAGTTATAGTTTGCAGTGCAACCATAAGTTTCAAAATAAATTTCTGAAATATTCATTAATATATAAAAAAATTAGAATTTAAAAATATAAAGTAAAAATAAAAAAGATTGAAATTATTTCTTAAGAATAGCCATTACAGCACCAATAAGTGTTGTAAGAACTACAATCCAACCGATGATCATTGTTACCCAATCACCAGCAGAAGTTCCGCCTCCAAGCCATCCTGGAAGAGTTAAAAGACCTCTGATCATAGCCTGACCGACTACAAGAGATACAACCACTCCAGTGAACCATGCAAGAAAGCTCATTACTTTTCCTTCCATTTGTCAACCTCCTTTTATTTAATTATGTAATATTACCAAGAGAAAAGTGTTTAAATAAGTTTTGGTATCGAGGATTAAAGCATTATAGATATTTATTTAAATTAGTAATTGTTTTTTATTGAAATGGTTCGTAGATTTTATGAAAGAGTTGGTGCAGGAGGTCATGAATTTGATTTATACCAAGATTCTGAAGTTGGAAAATTTACTTCTTATGCTCTTCGAAGTTTTTTAGTTTTAAATGCCTTGAAACAAGGCCCAGATATTAAATTTGGCGAGGGTGTTGAATCATATTCTGCAAAATTGCCCCAATTTGATGAAGTTACTCGCCTTAATGGAGGATTTCTTACGCCCTCACCCCATAAAAAAGGTGTTTATTGGCTAGTTATGGATGAAAGATTAAAGCCAGAAGAAAAATTAGCAGTTGCATTTCATGAAATTGCTCATCTTGCTGGAGGATACAATGACAATGAAAAGAAAACTCAATCAAATGCTTTGGAGGGGATGAGAAAAATACTAACAAATTACGAACTGCTATCTGGTGAAAGATCTGAAAGAGTAATTCAAGAAAGAACAGGTTTTGAATATAGGGCTGATGAAAAAAGTCCAGAAGAACTTGGAAAGGCCCTAAGATACTTGGCTGATACAAGTAATTATTTTGCAATAGGTCAATCTGACTTAAGAGAACTTGGGGTAAATAGAGTTAATTCAAAGAATCTTGAAAGGCTTTTGGGATTTTTGTTTATTGGATTTGGAATAATCTCAATACCAAAAGTAATAACAGGGAATGTTGTTAGTAATATTTCACAAGAAACACTCAATTATTTTCTTTCAGGTTTATCTTTCTTAATTGGTTTTGCTTTATTGACTTATAGGAAAATTTTATTCAAAACAATAAGATAATTACATCTTCTCAAGAGTTTCAATGCCCAAAAGATTAACAGAGTTTTTCAAAGTTTGTTTAAATGAATCAACCAAAGCTAATCTAAATTTTTCTTTTTTAGAATTAATAACAGGGCAGTTTTGATAAAATTCATTAAATGTTTGTGCAAGTTCATAAGAGTAATTTGCAATTAGTGAGGGATTTAAGTTTTCATAAGCCTTTGCCACAACTTTTTGAAAATTATATATTTTATTTATTAAAGCATATTCAATATCTTCAATTTCTTTAATCTTAAATAAAGATTTTTTGTATTTTGCTTTTTCTAAAATTGAGTTTGCTCTTGCATAAGTGTATAATAAATAAGGCCCTGTGTTTCCTTCAAAAGATACAGATGCCTTTGGATCAAAAACCATATTTCTATTTATATCAACTTTTAGCATTGAATAGTTTATGGCAGATAATGCAATTGTATGTGATCTTTTTTCAACTTCTTTTTTAGAAAGTTTTTCTCTTGATTCAATTTCTTTTTTTGCAAACTTTTTTGTTTTTTCTAAAATCTCATCTGCAGAAATTCCATTTGTTCCTTCACGAGATTTAATTTTTCCAGAAGGCAATCTAACCATCCCATAACCAAGGTGTTTTAGTCCTTTTTGATTAAATCCAAGTTTTTCTAAAATTGAAAACAAAACCTTGAAATGATATTCTTGCTCATTTCCTACAACATAATAAGAATTATCTAATTTATATTGATTAAATTTATGTTGAGCCAAGTAAATATCTTGAGTCATATAAACTGAAGTTCCATCCATTCTTAACAAGATTTTTTCTCCAAGTTTTTCTTTTTCTAAATTAATAAAAATTGCTCCATTGTCTTTTTTCTCAAATATTCCTTTTTTGAATCCATTTAAAATAATTTCTTTTCCTTTTTTGTAAATTTTACTTTCATAATATTCTTTATCAAATTTAATTTCATAGTCTTCAAAAGTTTGCTTCCAACCATCAAAAGCCCACTTATTCATTTTTTCCCAAAGTTTAATTGTTTCTTTATCTCCTTGCTCCCATTTTTGCAACATTCTGTGAGATAATCTTTCAAGTTCTTGATTTGTTTTTGATTTTGCTCCAAACATTGCATAATATTTTCCAACAAAATGATCTGGTTTTATTTTTTCAGAAGAAGGAGTTTTATTTTTTCCATATTTTTCATAAGCAGCCATTGACTTACAAATGTGTATTCCTCTGTCGTTGTTTAAGTTTGTTTTGATTACTTTTTCCGAATTAAACTCAGAGAGTTTTGAAATACTTTTTCCAATAGCCATATTTCTTATATGGCCAATATGCAAAGGCTTGTTTGTATTTGGAGAAACAAATTCAATCATTGTCTTTTTTGATTTACCTAAGTCAGTTTTTCCGTATTTGTCTTTTTCTTTTAAAACTTGGTTAATTAATTTTGTTGAAAATAGTTTTCTATTTATGAAGAAGTTTACATAAGGTCCTTTTGTCATTAAATCATCAAATTCTGTTGGCGAAGCTGTACCTATTTCAGATCTTAGTTGTAAAGCTAAGTCAGAAGGATTTCTTTTTGTTTTTGAAGCTAAAAAAAAACAAGGAAATGCATAATCTCCCATTTCAGTTGTAGGAGGAATTTCAATCATTGATACAATTTCTTTTTCATCTAAATCAAGGCTTAACTCTTTTTTTATTGCTTTTTTTAAAATCTTTGAAATTAATTGTTGCATGAAGAAAAGAAGATAAGTTAGTTAATAAATATTTTGAAATTCCAATTGACAACAAATTTTTCAGTACTCCAATAATTTAATAAATGCATTTTTTCTTTTAAATTTATGAAATATGATTTAATTATAATTGGTTCAGGGCCAGCAGGTTTTACAGCAGGAATTTATGCAGCGCGTTATATGTTAAAGACTTTGATTTTAGGCCAGTTGCCGGGTGGAATGGCAAGTGAAGCACACAAGGTTTGTAATTTTCCTTCTTATGAAAATATAACTGGATTTGAATTAACAACAAAAATGTATAATCATGCAAAAAGTCTTGGGGTTGAAATTAAACAAGAGTTTGTTGATGAAATTGAAAAAGTTAGTAATGAATTTAAAATTAAAACAGGGCAAGAAGAATATTTAGCAAAAAAGATAATTATTGCCACAGGTTCAAAAAGAAAGAAACTTGGGCGTGAAAGAGAAGAAGAATTAACTGGAAAAGGTGTGAGTTATTGTGCTACTTGCGATGCTGGTTTTTACAAGGACAAGGTTGCTTCAGTTGTTGGTGGTGGAAACTCTGCTTTAACAGCAGCATTATTATTATCTAAATATGCAAAAAAGGTTTATGTTATTTATCGAAAAGCAGAATTCTGTAAAGCAGAGCCTGCATGGGTTGAAGAAGTTAAATCAGAACCAAAGATTGAGATTATTTATGATACAAATGTTACAAGATTAATTGGAGAGCAAAAACTTGAGAAAATTGAATTAGATAAAAAAGGTGAAAAGTCAGAAATTAAGGTTGATGGATTGTTTATTGAAGTAGGAAGTATTCCTCAAACAAAAGTTGCTGAAAAAGCTGGTGTTAAATTAGATTGTAAAAATATTGAAGTTGATAAAAAACAAAAGACAAATGTTCATGGAATTTTTGCTGCTGGTGATGTGACAAATAATCCATTGAAGCAAATTATAACTGCTTGTGGGGAGGGTGCTGTTGCTGCTGATTCTGTTTACAAAGAAATTATTGAAGAAAAATAATCACATAAATCTTTAAAAAATCAAATAAAGAAACTTCTTTATGAAAAATTCACAAAATTATATTCTATTTCAAGGAATAATGGGAATGATTTATTTTGGAACACAAAAAGGAATTGAAGATATGAAAGATTATGAAAAAAGATTTCTTGAAAGAGGTTTTAGAGATATTCAATCCAAAGAAGGTTATAGGTTTTATGAAAATGTCTTGCATTATATGCTTCAAAAAGAAGGTGAGAGATTAAGAGAGAAAATTGCATTACTAGAAAAGAATCTTCATATCATTCAAGGAGGATTAATTAATTAGAAATTGCATTAACAGGACAATTTGAAATGGCCTCTTTTATACATTCTGCGTCCTTTTTTGCATCAGACTTAACTTGCGCTTTTCCGTCATCATTCATTTCAAAAACTTCTGAACAAGTTGAAGCACATAAACCACATCCAATACAAGTATCTTTGTCAACATTTACCATAGTTAATTTAACTTAGAGAAGTTTAAGAATGTTTTGTATGACAATAAAAAATATAAACCTCAAGAAAGTTTTTTATGGATGAATATTGAAATTCTTTCTTTTCCAGACCCCCAAAGAAATTATTTAGAATATTGGGAACTGAGATTAAACAGAGAACGTGTTGCTTTTGTTGGAATTTATCCTCCTTTGGCAGAAAAATTTGTTGTACAAGGTCTTGCAAAATTTCCTAATCCAGGAACAAAACAATATATAGAGATTTGTGATTCAAAAGAACAAGCAAAAAAAAGAGCAGAATGTTTATTAGAACAAATTATTGATAATTTTAATAAATAAATTTATAAACTAAATAAGATTATATTGAATATGTTATGGTTATGGATTATTGGAGGAATTGTATTAATTTTATTAGTTATAACTTTTGTGTATTATAATCGTTTTGCAGTTTTATCAAATAGAATTGATAATTCTTTATCTCAAATTGATGTTCAATTAAAGCGAAGGGCTGATTTAATTCCTAATTTGCTGAATACTGTTAAAGGCTATGCTAAGCACGAGAAAGCAATTATTAAAGAAGTTACTGATGCTCGAAAAGCTTTGATGTCAGCTAAGGGTGTTGATAAAAGAGTTGCTGCGGATAATCAGTTAGAGGGTGCCTTAAGTAGATTGTTTGCAATTGCAGAAGGTTATCCTGATTTAAAGGCAAATGAGAACTTTTTAGAGTTGCAAAGAGAACTTGCTTCAACAGAAGATAAAGTTGCTTATGCAAGACAATTTTACAATGATAGTATACTTACTTACAATAATCTTGTGACAACACTTCCTGGAAAACTTTTTGCTTCAATGTTTGGAAGAAAAGAAAAAGAATATATCAAAATTCCAGAAGTTGAAAGAAAAGTTCCTAAAGTTGAGTTTGAATAGTTCTTTGTTTGATTTATTTATCTTTTATCTTCTTTGCTAATTCCTGCAATTTATCAAAATCTGTTTTTGGACCATCATGTGAAGAGATGTATCCCTTATATTTATTAAAGAATTCTTCATTATCACTTTTATATTGCTTCCATTCTCCTTTTTTCATATGACCTGTTCCATGCATTGGGGCTAATTTTATGTGGGCGTGATCAATTCCTGTGCCTTCAATCAATAATCCAACTCCCAACATCATCAAAATAATCAATAAGCATTTGAGCTACTTTTTTTGCATGAAGAAAAAAATCAATTAATCCTTCTCAGGCATTGCAAGCACATCACTTGAATAATGTTTCTTAGGCATAATTACTGCAAAGCCCTCTGTGTTTGGAAAGGGTGAAAGCCAAGCAAGATATTTATCATCCTCATAAATAACAGCATCTCCGAGGAATTTCATGTTGCCTTTAGCTATCTCGCAAAAGATACATTTTCCTTCATCTGTTTGAGATTTATATTCTGCCATAAATAAATAATTATTTTTTATATTATAAATCTTTCATACTAATTAAAACAACTTTTTCTGCCCAATATTAGAATTTGCTTTTTGCCATGTTGACCAAGTTTTTCTAAAAATGCCTTTGTTTTTGTATTTTTGTGCATTGATTTCAAGAAATCTACAAGTTAGGGGGTCGGAGCAATAACCAGAACCAATTTCATTTCCATAAACTTCTTTTAGTTTTTGCATTTCCCTTTCTCTTATGCATTTTGCTAATATTGAGGCTGCTGCAACAGAAACTTGGTTTGCATCTGCCTTATGTTCACAAGAAACTTCTAAGTTTGAGAGATTTTTTATTCTTTTTTTTAAAAATTCAGACCATTTTGAAATACTTGGAGAAGGACAATCAACAATTACTTTTATTTTATCAAAACCTTTGTTAATTTTATTTATAATTTTTGCACAAGCAATTGCTTCAACTTCATTTAATTTAATGCCTTCGCCATTTTGTCCATCTATTTCTTCTGGATAAATAATAATTACTTCATAAGTTTCTGCGATTTTTTTAATTTTCTCCTCGAGAAATTCTCTTCTCTTTTGAGTTACTTTTTTTGAATCTTTTACTCCTAAATCAATTAATTCCTTTTCATATTTTGAATCAATTAAAACTCCTGCTAAAACCATTGGACCAATTACTGGTCCTCTTCCTACATCGTCAATTCCTAATTTAAGCATAAGTAAATAAAAAGAGTTTTATATAAAAAGGTTGTTGTGATTTTAAAATAAATTGTCTAAAGCCTACATCGCATAGTGGTATTGCACACCCTTGGAGTGGGTGGTCCTTTGGGCTCGCAGGTTCGATTCCTGCTGTAGGCGTGGTTAAGGCATAGAATCTCTAATTGAAGTTTATTCTAAGTTCTTAATGTCTTTTGTGTAAAGTATTCCAGAAATTGTTCCTGTGATTGCTGTGGCGATTGCAGTTGGTACTGCTAAATAAATCCATGTTGGATAATAGATACTTAAAATCCATGCAGGAAATCCAACTCCCTGAAGAAAGGTTGTGACTTTTGCAATGAATCTTGCATTTGGAAAAGCATGTCCTGAAAAAGCAGCTAAAAATGCAAAAGGTGCTGCGATAATTTCTCGCATTAACATTAAAAGTAAAAGAATTGCATGAAAATTTCCAATAATTCCATTCATTCCAAAAACAACCATTAATGTAATTGCTGTTCCAATCCAAAGAAATCTGTCAGCAACCATGTCTGCCTTTGCTCCAAATCTATTAGATAATTTATATTTTCTTGCAATCTTTCCATCAAACCAATCTGTTAAAGCAGCGATAATAAACACAGCCACAATCTTAATTGGATTTGATTCAACAATAATCATATATGCCACAACAAAAGTTAAAATTATTCTTAATGCATTTAAGAATGTAGGAACATTTAATACTAATTCTTTAATTGTTTTTTCTTTCGCTTGTTTAACTTTTTTCTTTGCTTTGGATTTTTTTTCAGAAATTTTTCCCTTAATCTTGTCTTTTTTCTTTTTATTCATAGAAATATCAAATTCACAATCTTTAAAAATATGTCTAAACATAGATTAGAATGAAGCGAGGTGGAGCAGTCCGGAGTGCTCGCCAGGCTCATGACCTGGAGGTCGGTGGTTCAAATCCACCCTTCGCTATCTATGCATGAATATGTGTTCCAGAGAAATCTTTGTTATTTAATAAAAATTCCAGATTCTTTAGATCACCATTAATCACAAAAACATCTAAATGAAGACGAAATAAATTATCTAATAAAAAAGTTGGATAAGATATTTACTGAAAAGAACTTAGATAAATATTGGAAGATAAAATGTTCTACTACCTAATGACGCCCTGAGCAGGAATCGAACCTGCGAACCCAGAGGGTCCGGATTAGCAATCCGGTGCAATAACCACTATGCGATCAGGGCTGTCTGAATGAACTAAATCTAATTTACTTAAAAAGATTATGTTAATACCAAAACACTTAAAAGAGTGTCTTTGTCTGTTTTTGTATGGTAATTAAACAAGGCGATACAATCAAAGTTGAGTACACAGGTACTCTTGATGATGGTTCTGTATTTGATACTTCTGAAGGCAAAGAACCTTTAGAGTTTCAGGTTGGTTCTGGGCAAATCATTAAAGGTTTTGATGAAGCTGTTGTTGGAATGGCAGAAGGGGAAGAAAAGAAAATTTCTATTTCTTCTGAAGATGCTTATGGTCAACAAAGAGAAGAACTTAAACAAAAAGTTCCGCGTTCAGCTCTCCCTCAAGACCAAGAGCCTAAGGTTGGAATGATGTTAACACTAAATTCACCCCAAGGTCAGATGCCAGCAACTATAACAGAAGTTAATGACAATGAAATTGTTATTGATTTAAACCATCCTTTAGCAGGAAAGAATCTTAATTTTGATATTAAGGTTGTGGGAGTTACTGCTGGTGATGAAAACTCTGAAGCTTCACAAGAAGAAGTAGAGGAGAATACAGAAAATTCTGAAGAACAATCTGAATAATTCAACTTAAATTTACTTTTTCTTTTTATTTTATTTTTATAATAATTATCCATTGAAAGACATCCCAGAAAATAATTTTTTATTGACCAAAAAATTTAAAAAAATTTTATTCTTTAGAATAATATCACTTTTTCATTATCATGGATAAAAAAAGCTTAATTCAAGTTTTAAAAAAACAAAAATTTCCAAAAGAAATATTAGAAGCTTTTGAGGCAGTGCCTAGAGAAAATTTTGTTCCAATTGATTTAAAGGAAAAGAGTTATGAAGACACTTCTTTGCCAATTGGACATGGGGCAACAATTTCTCAACCATATACAATTGCATTTATGTTAATGCTTCTTGATGTAAGAGATGGGCAAAAGATTCTTGAAGTGGGTTCTGGAAGTGGATATGTTTTAGCATTATTATCTGAATTAAATCTAAATGGGGAGATTATTGGAATTGAAAGAATTCCTGAATTAGCAGATGGTTCGAGAGAAAAATTATCCTCTTACGACAATATTAAAATCTTAAAGGGAAATGCATTAAAAGATGTAAATGAAGAGGGTTTTGACAGGATTTTGGTTAGTGCTTCTTCAGAAGACATACCTCAAAAATTATTAGATAAATTGAAATTTAATGGAAAAATGGTTGTGCCTGTTAGAGATTCAATAATGTTAATAGAAAAAACTAGTGGAGAAAATAAAATATCTCAATATCAGGGTTTTAATTTTGTCCCTTTAATTGAAGAATGATTATTTTTTTAAAAAGTCCCAGAAACTTCCTTTTTGTAATTTTTTAATTTTTAAAATTTCTTTATTAGCTGCAATTTCTCCTAAACGAATTGCTTGTTTTGATTTATGAAAATCTTGATAACCAATTTGTTTTAAATTTGGAGTTATTATTAAATCAGCCTCTGTTGTCTTTAGTGTTTTTCGTGTTTCATTAGCTTGAATAATTTGCATTGAACGAGCAATAACTTTTGCAATGTTGGGTGTTGATGTTTGATTAATATTTTCTGCAGATTCTAAAATAGGTTCTTGTTCTTGAACTGGATGGAGATTAACTGCAATAATTATGTCTACACCCTCTTCTTTTAATATTTTTACTGGCAATGGATCAAGCAAACCTCCGTCTACTAAAACTCTGTCATTTATTGAGACTGCATTAAAAATTCCTGGAATAGAAATACTTGCTCTAACTGCACTTGTTACATCTCCTTTATTAAAAATAACTTCTTGGTCTTTTTCAATATCTGCTGCAGTAATATAAAGAGGTTTTTGTAAATCTTTAAAAGATTTATTTTCTAATTTTTCTCTTAAGAATTTTTCAATTTTATTTCCTTTTACTAAACCCTTATTTGGTAAACCAACATCAATTAAAAGAGGCCATTTTGTTGATTCAGCTATTTCTTGAATTTGTTTTGCAGAATATCCTGCACAGTGTAAAGCTCCAACAATACTTCCAATGCTTGTTCCAGAAACTAAATCAACTTTTATTCCGTGCTCTTCTAAAACTTTTAAAACACCAATGTGTGCTAAGCCTTTTGCAGCACCTCCTCCAAGAGCTAAACCTATTTTTTTTGTGAACATATGGGAACAGGGAGAATCGAACTCCCGGCTGGCGGTTTCTCTAAATATTCTGGAGCCGCCTGTTTTACCACTAAACTATGCTCCCTTATTTATTTAAGAATTATTTTGTTTTTAAGTTTATCTCATTCTTTTGATTTCTTCAATTTCATCTTCAGAAATAGCACATCCATTGAATTTTACTGCCCATAATAAAGCATCTAAAGCATCTTTGCCTTTTAATCTTGTTAGTCCTTTTTTGTATGCAACATAAAGAAGTTCAGCTGAACGAATTATTTTAAATCCCTTGAAAAAATCAAATTCATCTTGTTTTAAAGTTAGTCTAACATGCATTTTTTTCTCTAAATAACTTTTCAAGTTTTCTGGTTTTTCAACAAGCATTCTCATTGTTCTCTCATCAACGCAAATAACATTTTGAATTGATTTTTCAGTAAGTATTTGGCTTAGTGCTAAACAAGAAGCTTCACCACTATGAATTAATTTAATTTCTCTTTTTTTATCTGTGAAAATTTTGCTTGCAGTATTTATGATTTGATTTGTTTGTTTTGAAATTTTTGATTTTGAAATTTTTAATACCTCCGGTGATTCAAGTACCTTGTCCTCAATAAGTTGTTGAACTCTCAAAGCTTCTAACTCAAACCTTTTTCTTTTCATTGGTTTATCAACAACTTCTCTTCGAACTTCTTCAGTTATAATAAAATGTCCTTTAAAGATTGCTCTTAGTTGTCTTAGCTCTTCAATTAAACCATCCATTGCCAAACTTATTATTGAACTTGCATCAAAGATTATTGCTTTCATTCAAACATCTCCAATGCTAATTTAATTCTATCTTTTGTTGAAAGTGTTTTTGTCTCTGGAATATCTGAAATTCTTTTATCGCCCCCAGAATATTCTGCAAGTTCATACATTGAAATTCCAAGGAGCTTTGCTGTTTGTTCCATTGAAACACCATGTTCATAAATACGAGAAGCTTTGTTTATTTTTGCCTTAGTAAAAACATCTTGAATATAATCCTTGACTTTTCCAGATAAACCTTCAAGAGTTTTTCTTAATTTAGTGAAATGTTTTCTAAATTGTTGTTCATTTTTGTTTTCTAAATTTTTAATAGAAATTTGTAATTGTAATTCTACATTATTTTGAAAGCTTTTCCAATTTGGAAGTTGTTTGTAGTGTTCTCGTTCAAGTATTTTTCCAATTGCATAAACAACAACAGCAACTGCGATATTATCTGGGTCTTGGGTCAGCGAGGCTGTGTTAATTGTTTGGTTACTAAGTTCTTTAATTTTTGAAGCATCACTTTGTTTAAATGCTTCTTGAGCTTCCTCTAAAATTCTTATTATATTATTCACCTCTTGCATAGATTAAATAAAATAAATTAATTAATAAAACTATCGAACTAACTCAAAACCAGCTTCTTGCCATTCAATAATGCCATCCCCTAAATTATAAACTTCTTTAAATCCTAATTCAGACATTAATTTCATTGCATGCAAACTTCTATTTCCTGAGCGACAATAAATAAAATAAATTTTCTCTTTATCCAATTCATTAATTTTTTCCTTGAAATCTCTTGAATAAATATCAATTAAGATTGCGTCTTGAATGTGTGCTTTATCAAATTCTTCAGAAGTTCTAACATCTAAAATAATAAAGTCCTCGTTGTTTTTGTTTTCTTTAATAAGTATTTTTGCTTTTTCAGCATTAATGTTGTGGAATGCCATTTTTATAAAAATAATTTGATGCTTTAAAAGTTTATAGAAAAGTTTTTAAATTTGAATGTATTTAATTTATTATGTCTCTTAAGCACAAGCTTTTTGCAGGTTTATTTGCAGTAAGTATTGGATTGACTGGTTGTGGTTCTGATTCTATTGTTCAAAATTCTAACACAAATCCTGTTAGAAAAGAACCTTGTGAATATGGAGAAGTCAAAGGTGTTTATTATGATGCTTCAAGCGAAAGATTAAGATTGAAGATTTGGCTTGTTGGGCATAAGCAAGGAATTAGATTTAAAACTTATTATGGGATGGAGGCTCGAAGATTATACCAAACAACAAGAGTAGGAGACCATGTAAGTTATTGTTATAAACCAGAAGGAGATTTTCAAAACACATCAAGACATAAAGATATACATAGGTAACATTAGTTTTTTATACAAGTTTTTCTTTTTATTAATATGAAAATATGGATAGATGAAAAAGCAGATTTTTTTAAGTTTGTTTTGAGAGAAAATGAAAGTGAAATTTCTCTTGAAGCTAAAGATACTTCTGTTGGATTTAGTTTTGAGGATAAAGAAGACTTAGTGAATTTTGTAGAGGATTTTGTAACTGGTGCTTTAGATGAAAAAGAAATTAAAAAACTTCAGAGTTATTTAGATAAATATATTAAGGATAAAGAGCTTCAAAAAGAGAAATTTAAGAGGTTAAGTAAAAAGGACTTAGAAAGAATTGAAAAAATTAAATATAAAAATTCAATATTCAAATGAAACAAGTTATTTTAGATACAAATTTTATTATTGCATGTGTAAAACAAAAGATTGACTTTTTAGAAGAGATTCCTTTTTTGGGTTTGCAGGTTTTGATTCCAGAGCAAGTTATTGGTGAATTGAAAAATGTTCAGGAAAAAGCAAAGAAATTAAAAAATCGCGAAGAGGCAATGATTGCAATTAATTTATTAAATTCAAATAAAGGTTCTTATAAAAAGATTGATTTAAAGAGTGGGCATGTTGATAAGAAAATAATTGCTTATGCTCGAACTTATCCAGATGTTATTGTTGGCACCTTAGATGGAGAAATTAAAAAAGCTGTTAAAAATAATAAGTTAGTTATTCGTAGTAAAAAAAAGTTGGAAATTATATAAAAAAGCTCATGCTTTCTTTTTGAGGAGGATTATAATTCTTTAATTCAATTAAATATCTATTTTCATTTATTCGAGATACAGTAAAATCTGGTTGGAGAGAGTTATTATTTTTTCTAACAAAATTTGTGTCTCCATAAGCACCTTTCCAAGTATCTCCTTGATTGATGCCCCAAAGATTTGCATAAGGGATACAAACAAAATCTGCCACAGCCATTGCTAAATCCCTAATTGGTATGTTTTTTACTTCTATTTCTAATTTTAAAGGTTTCATTCTAATCCTTAAGTATATTCTTTTATAAAATTTACGAGCATAAGCTTTTTAAACCGATTTTCACTAATTTTTTTAGAAAATGTTCTATATTACAGAAGTTGAAGACTATGTAAGAGTTGAACCAAAGTTATTTGGTCTACCTACTTCCGAGGCTGTTGAACAGCAATTAGCAGATACTTATGTTGATTATTATGATAAAGAAATGGGTAAGGCAGTAGCTGTAATTGAAATAATGGATGTTGGTGAAGGAGTGATTATCCCAGGGGATGGTGCTGCTTATTATATTTCAAAATTCAAATTATTAACTTGGAAACCAGAACTTCATGAAATAGTTTATGGAGTTATCTCAGAGATTACCAATTTTGGTGCTTTCATAAACATGGGTGTAATGAGGGGAATGATTCATATCTCTCAGACAATGGATGACTTTGTAAGTTTTAGTAAGGCTGATTCTCTTTTAGGTAAAAAAACAAATAGAAACTTAAAGGCAGGAGATGCTTGTGTTGCTAGAATTGTTGCAATTAGCCATAAGGGTGATGAACCAAGGATTGGTTTAACAATGAGACAACCTGGTTTGGGAAGACTTGATTGGATTAAAGAAGATAAAGTAAAAAGAGATGCTGAAGCAAAGAAAATTGCAAAAGCTGAGGAAAAAGCTGCTAAAGGAGGCAAAAAGTAAAATGTGTGAGGGAAGACTTTCTGAGGGCAAAGGTATTAATGCAGAATTGGGATTTACTTTAAGAGCAACTGCTTATTGCCCAAAAGCACAAGATTTTAGTTGTGAACAATATAATCATTTAAGTACAGTCTGTAATAGTCCAGATTATGAATCTTGTTTAGAATCTAAATTCAGAGGAGAAGTGAATAATGGCAAAAAATAAAGCATGTAAAATATGCAAAACAATATATGAAGGAGAGAAATGTTCTAATTGTGATTCTAAAGAAGGAATTGAAACATTCAAGGGAAGAATTGTAGTTTTTGATGCTGAGAAATCAGAAATTGCAAAAGAAATTGGAATTAAAGAAAAAGGCAATTTTGCCATAAAGGTTAGGTAAAATGAGTGCAAATATTCTTGAAGATAAGAGAAATGATTTATTTAATAGAAAAGAAGTTTCATTAGAAATTGTAGCTGATTCTACTCCAAGTTATGTTGATGCTACAAAAATTGTGGTAGATAATTTTAAAGCAAAAGAAGAACAAATTGCAATTAAAAATGTTTTAGGAAAATTTGGCTCAACTACATTTAAGATTGTTGCATTTATTTATGATTCAAGTGAAGACAAAGAATTAAATGAGCCTAAACCAAAAGAGAAAAAGAAATAAAATGGCAAAGAAGGAATAAATGCCTTCAAGTGCTCATTTCATAAAATAAAATGGCAAAGAAGAAAAAATCAAATAAGAAGGGTAAGAAACCGCATAAAAATAAACCTACTAGTAAAAAGTATGCTAAATACACTGTTGAAGGTGACACTGTTAAAAGAGCAAAGACTTGTCCTCGATGTGGTCCAGGAACTTTTTTAATGGATACTAAAGACAGAGTTTATTGTGGAAAATGTCAGTATACTGAATTTGTTGGAAAAAATTCTGAAGAGAAGAAGGAATAATTAATTTTTAAGAATATAAATTTGGGCAAAATTCAAACATTTTACTAAGCCCTTTATCTATTTGGCTAAAAAGCCTTGAATATTAAGCTGCGATCTTTTCTAAATCGCCTTCTTGTGTTTCGTTGAGAGGTAATTGCATATTTTGATATCTTAGTGTTTCTTGAGCCAATTCTCTGTCTTCCTGAGTTGGAACTGCAACATGGATTGTTACATTTCTTCCATATTCAATGTTTTTCTTTTGATAAATAGTTCTCATAGTTTTATCTCCATTAGTTTTTTTGAATCAATCCTCATTTGATTATAAACCCTGGGATAGATGCCCTGAACCTCAAAAAGTTGCTCAAAGCCTCTATCCTGGGGAAAAAGAGGTGATATTAATTAGAGTCTAATTTAGTATTTAAATGTTTCGGTTTTGTAACTATTGCAAAATGACAGATGTTTTTTCTGACATAGTAGTAATGGGCCTTACTCCTATAAAGTATTAGTTAAAACTTATAAATGTTTGTTTTACTCACTACATGATTTTAGCTAATTCGTAACCAATTGTTATTAATCCAAGAAAGCCTAAAGACTTTCCAGCAGAAAATCCAGATTCATAAAAATAATTTCCATTACCATAGTCTCTTCTAGAAGAAGCATCTTCAATTTTGTCTACAACCCTTTCACAGAGAGGGATATGACTCAAAAGACCAGCAGCAATTCCTGGATAAATTCCAAAAGAAGTATCGTCAGCAAATTCTCTGCAAACATCAGCAATATTTCTTTTTAGCATTTTAATTAAGAATAAAATAAGTTAATAAAGATTATTGTGGTTTAGTATTCAAAACCATTAAAAACCTTGTTCTTCTTTTATTAAAGAAGTGCATATGACAGAACAGATTTCAGTTTCTCAAGAGCAGGTTCATGATTTGATTTTTAGTCGTGAGCTTGGATGGCAGGAGATTATTTATGACTTAATTAATACAGAGCAACTTGATCCTTGGGATATAAATCTGAATATTCTTGCAAATAGATATCTTGAAAAGATTCAAGAACTTGAAGAAGCGGATTTTTTTGTTTCATCTAAGGTGCTTTTAGCTGCATCGCTTTTGTTAAGAATTAAGTCAGAGATTTTGTTAAATAAATATTTGAAAAGCATTGATGAAATTTTGTTTGGAAAAAAAGAAGAAAAAAAGAAATATGGTTTAGAAAGAATTGAACTTGAGGAAGAAATTCCTGATTTGATCCCTCGGACACCAATTCCTCGTTTTAAGAAAGTTACTTTAAATGAATTAATGGAGGCCCTGAATAAAGCAATTACAACTGAGAATCGAAGAATTAAAAAAGAAATTATTAAAAAAAATGCTTTGCGTGAAACTGGAATTTCATTGCCTAAAAAAAACACTATTGGGATTAAAGACAAAATTAAGAATATTCATTCTCGTGTTTTGGATCATTTTAATAAAACAGATGAAAAGAAAATTGCATTTAGTAAATTTGCTGGTGAAACAAAAGAGCAAAAGATTGAACATTTTTATCCTTTGTTGGAATTAGAAAATCGGCAGAAACTTTGGCTTGAACAAGAAGGTCATTTTGAAGAAATTCATATTTGGATGAAACAAGTTTATTTAAAACATAATGGAGATCCTTTTGCAGAAATAAAAGAAAAGCTCAACAGCGATGCTGATTTAGAAAAACTTAAAGAGATTAAGGAAATTGTTAAAGGAGAAGTTGATTAGAGTTTAAACTCAACCCAAACTAAATAATGATCTGAAATATCATCTGTGATTCCTTTTTTGTCAATTCCATAATCTACCTTGTCTTGATAAAAGCCATTACTTAAAATGATTCTGTCATATGCACAATCTGTTTGTGAAACTGTTGTATCTGCATTGTCTTGAATTAACCAGTATAAATTATCAAATTCTGTTTCTTTGTCATTATTGTAATAAGAGCAATCTGCATTTAAATCTCCGAGTATTATTATGTCCCTGTCTTTTTTAATTATTGTTTCTAGGTGCATTAATTCTTCTTCAACAGCGTCGGGTTTTGTATGAATATTGTATATTGTAAATGTCTTGTCATTAATTTGAAAAACTGTTTCAATTGGTGGGCGTTCCCATCTGTCTAATGAATCTGGATTATAATCTTTGAAGTAAGTTAGGTTGATTCCATTTTTGTATATTATTCCGTATTGTTCTTTGCTTGAAGATCTTCCTGCTCTGCTTGAGGTTATACAAGTGTAATTTACTAATTCAGCGCAGAGTTTTGGGAATGCTGTTTCACTTGCATCCCTTATTTCCTGGACAAAGACAATATCATAGTCATCTATCTTATCTGCATAAAAATCAACTAATTGCTCATTGCTTGCTTTTGATTGTCCATAAATTTGCAAGTTCCAGTTTGCAATCTTAACTGTGTCTTCAGAATAAACAGTATAGGTTGTATAACCTCCAAGAACAACCACAACTAATACTAATAATCTAACTAATTGTTTCATCTCTTTTTTTCTCATGTTTTAGAAAATAAATTGTGGGTTATAAAAGTATCTAGTTATTCAAATGCTTCTTTATTTCATCAGATATTTTTCTAAGTAATTCCTCTGAAACAAAATCTTTTCTTTCACGATTATAGTGATGGGCAAAATCAGGGTCTGAAAATACTTCGCCAGAAAATTCAATTTTATCTTTATATCTCGGCCTAAAATGAAAATGAACATATGGTTTTGGATTTTTATCTTGATAAGCATTATTCATTAAACAACTCCAATTAAACATCGTTGCATTAAAAACTTTCTTGAAAACAGATTCTAGTTTTTTAACAACATTTTCATGAAAGTCTAACCATTCTTCAGAAGTCAATTTTGATAATTCTTCACAATCCCGTTTAAGAAGAATTACACATCTACCCAAGTAAGATTGTTCATTAATTAAAATAACTCTCCAAAATTTTGTTTCATATAAAATAAATTCTTCTTTCATAGATAATTATTAATAAATTGTGGGTTATAAAAGTATCTAGAGTAAAACATAAATTTATTTAAATGATCAAAGAAATACTTAATTATGCCCAAAGAAAATTTATGGAAGGAAGTTGGAGAAAATGCTTGTAGACTTTTTTTTAGAAAATTAGATCGGCGATTGAATGGGAATGCCAAAAGAAAAGTAGATTGTTTAGGGAGAAATTGGCAAGGGTTATGTGAGGAAGATGCGGGCCATGCAATAAGGCTAATTAGACAATTTGAATTGCCAATCACAAGGATTTCTCAAAGGAATGAAAAAGTTTATCATATATGGGCTGCATCACAACCTTATCTAAATGCGATTGATACAGAAACTTTGTTAAAAGTTGCTGAGAGACAACTACACCCAGATTATAGACGAGAATTTGAAAATAGATTAAATTCTGAAGGCAACACAAGATTATTAGATTTTTATAATTTAGGCCAAGATTAATTTTTTATATCAGAAATCTTTTTCCATTGAATATAATTTGCCTCTAATAGCTCAACAATCTTTTCTCTTTCTTCTTTATTTCCAATTCCTTTCCAATCTAAAACTACAAAATCAACTTCTTCAAATGTTTTTGTAATTAGTTCTGTTACTATTGATTGTTTTAAAGGAAGTGCATACGAGGGTAAAATATGTGAAAATGCGGTGTTTGATTCTCTTTGAAGTTTGTTAAAGTTTGGACAGTAGTGAGGGCCTCCAATTCCAATTGTAATTTCTCTGTATTTATTTTCTTCAAAATTTTCAATTGCGTGTTTGATTGTTTGGGCAATTACAAAAGCTGCTCGCCTGTCATTCCATTCTGTATCTGTTGAACCAATTTCTATAAAGACACATGGCTTGTTGATTAAGGGTCCGTGGTGGGTTGCTTCCATTGTTATTTCATATTTATCTAATTCAAATTCTTTTGTTTTTTCTTCAAGGACTTCAAATAAATATTTATTAAATAATCCAGAAGTCATTGAAAGCTTTTCTTCTTTGCCTCCGTATTTTGAATCTCTAAAATTTCCCGGTGCATGAATTGAAAGTGTTTTATCTCCTTTTTCAGATTTGTGTTTTGATGCAAAGATTACAAAATCGTATTTGTTTATTTTTTCTAAGTCTAAATTTTCTTCATGCAATATATCTTCTTTAACTAAATGAAAATCAAAGCTTTTTGCATCTTTGCTCATGCCAGAAAGAAATGGATTTTTTCTAAATTGGGAGAGTGCTGTTGTTATATTTACTCCTGCTTTGTCTTGCTTTGATGCTACAATTAAGAATTTTTTAAACATAATTAATTATAGAATAGGTGGTTATTAAAGATTATTATAGTTTTAATAACAATAATCCTTAAATAATCTTGAATCTATGAAATAATGTATGAAGTTTAAAACTTTAGCAGGAATTTTACTTGTAAGTGCGTTTTCTTTTATTGGATGTCATGAATATGATCCTGGTTTTGTTAGAAAATATGAAGTTGTTATTACAAGGCCTTCTTATGTTGTAAAAGACAAGGACCGATTATATGTTGGTTTTGAAGGAAAAAATATTGAAGCAGTTACAACTGGATTCCAAGATAAAGAAACTTTAAAAGTTACAGAAAAGATAATTAAAGATGCAATTAGTTCTAGGCAAGAGATGTTATTTCTTGGAAGAAATGTTAATTACTCTTGGTTTAGAGAAAAGCCTGTTAATTACAGGGGCGAAGAAGTTAATAGAGAGTTTATTATAAAAAGCATTTGTGGGGATAAAAAAAGCACTGTATTAAGAGACAATTGTATTGTTCCATTTAAGGAATAAATATAAATACTATTTTTTCTGGATTAATATATGGAAGAGGTTTTGAAATATGTTCTTGGAATTATTATTCTTGTTCTAGGGGTTCCAATTGGAAATTTTTTAGCAAAATATACTGAAGAAGAACTTGAAGTTGGTCAGAGATGGTTTAAGATTATTCTTTTAGTAAGTTTAGTTTGTGGTTTGTTTTTTGCTTTTACTAAACAAGATGCTTTAATGTTTGGATTTTTGTTTGTTGCAGTTGTGACTTCGAGAAGTTTGAGATAAGTTTAAATACTTTTGAGTTTTATTTTTCATAGGGATGTTGCTTCGTAACTTACCGAACACCACTGGTGTAAATTTAAAGGAGGTTTAGTTCTTTCGAGAACAAAATTGCCATGGCAGCAAAGAAAACCGCAGCTAAAAAGCCTGCTAAGAAAACAGCAGCAAAACCAGCTACTAAAACAAAGAAAAAGAAGTAAGTTGGTTAGTTCTTAGAACATGTTTATTTTTTATTTATTTTATTATATAAATTAATTTTGGAATAATTAAAGAGTTATAACTAAAGAAAAGTTTATAAATTAGAAACGATCCATAAAAATTTATGGATAGAAGATCAGCATTAGAAAAAATGAGTAAGGATCAGAAAGTTTTAAAACTCAAAGAGTTAGATCAAAGGCTTTATTTAATTGAATCTTTATTTCCTAGAGGATTTCTGAAGTATGAATGGTCTGATGATAGAAAAGGTCCTAATTGTGCGACATGGGAGCAAATTGATGAAGTTTACCATAGCGAACATTCAGAGGATTCATTAATCACTAGGCATGTCGAAGGTTGTGGAGTATGTTTATATAAATTATTGTGTCTTGAAAGAACACATGTTTTAGAGGATATTGGATTAATTGTTGATGGAGATGAGCTTCCAATAGATGATACTTATTCAATTGTAAATTAAATATTTTATAACAAAAACATTTATATACCAGTATGAATTAAGCTTCATATGAAAGATAACACATATCATGTTTTTTTTACAAATCTTGCAAATCCTTTGAAGATTTCTATAATTCTTGCACTTAGGAAAAAGCCAATGAATGTTTCGCAGATTGTTTCTGAATTAAAAGGTGAACAGAGCAAAATATCTCATGCACTTGCATCTTTGAGATGTTGTAATATTGTTAAAGTTGAGCAACAAGGCAAAGAGAGAATTTATTCATTAAATGAAAAAACAATTATTCCAATGTTGAAATTAATTGATAAACATGCAAAAACTTTTTGTAAAGGTAATTGTGCTTGTGTTGGGGGAAGTTGCGGGGGTGGGGGGAGATGAAACTCATCTACTTTGACAATGGAGCATCAACTGCAGTTGCACCAGAAGTAGTAAAATCAATGCAACCATATTTTGAAGAGAGGTTTGGCAATGCATCATCGCAACATGAAAAAGGTCGAGAGGCAAAAGAGGCTTTGGAAAAATCTAGAAAGAAAATTGCAAAATCTATTGGTGCTAAGACAAATGAGGTTTATTTTACATCAGGAGGAACTGAATCTAATAACTGGGCATTGAAAGGTTTGTTTTGGCAGAATCAAAAACAAGGAACTGGTAAAAATCATATTGTTACTACAAAGATTGAGCATGATTGTGTTTTAAATAGTTGTAAATGGTTGGAAACTCAGGGTGCTAAAGTGACTTACTTGGATGTTGATAAAAAAGGATTTATTGATTTAAATGATTTGAAAAATGCGATTACTGAAAAGACTTTTGTTGTTTCAGTTATTCATGGAAATAATGAAATTGGGACTATT
This sequence comes from Candidatus Woesearchaeota archaeon, assembly GCA_964603295.1. Taxonomy (GTDB): domain Archaea; phylum Nanobdellota; class Nanobdellia; order Pacearchaeales; family GW2011-AR1; genus CAZRUG01. The sequence goes on from CAZRUG010000007.1 coordinate 39,359, forward strand.
CAAGATTTAGAGGCTATTTCAAAGATTTGTAAAGAGAAAAATGTTTTGCTTCATACAGATGCTTGTCAATCTTATACAAAAACTTTTTTAGATATTAAAAAACAAGGCTTAGACTTAGTTACTTTAAACTCGCACAAGATTCACGGGCCAAAAGGTGTTGGTGCATTGTATGTTAGGCAAGGTGTGAAAATAACTCCTTTTATGCATGGTGGAGGGCATGAAGCTGGATTAAGAAGTGGAACAGAAAATATTTCTGGAATTGTTGGGTTTGCAAAAGCTTCAGAAGTTATTGATAAAAAAGCAATAAAGAAAATGACTGAAATAAGAAATAAATTAATTAAAGGAATTTTGGAAATTGAAAATGTTATTTTAAATGGAGCAAAGAACTCTGAGGATTGGAAAAAAGACAAACGGCTTTGTAATAATGTAAATATTTCATTTAATAATATCGAAGGTGAATCTCTTGGTGGTTATTTAATGCAGAAAAATATTTGTACTTCAACTGGTTCAGCTTGTATGGCACATTCTTTAGAGCCATCACATGTTTTAACTGCAATTGGTTTAACACCTCTTCAGGCAAACTCCTCATTAAGAATTACAATAAGTAAATATACAACAGAGGAAGAAGTAGATTATTTTTTAAAAGTTCTTCCTGAGATAGTTAGAAAATTAAGGAGAATAAGTGCTATTTGAAAATGGAAAATATAAAAGACATAATTAAAGAAGGTTATACTGAAATTGCAGAAGGCAAAAAATGTTGTCAATGTGGATGCAATAATGTTGAACAAATATCTAAGGAGATTGGTTATTCTGAAGAAGAAATAAATTCTGTTCCTGAAGCAAACATGGGTTTAGGTTGTGGAAATCCTTTGGCTCTTGGAAAAATCAATAAAGGAGAACTTGTTTTAGATTTAGGTTGTGGTGCTGGATTTGATGTTTTTTTAGCTTCAAAAAAAGTTGGAGATTCTGGAAAAGTTATTGGAATTGATATGACTCCAACAATGATTGAAAAAGCAAAAGAAAATGCAAAAAAATATAATTATAAAAATACTAAATTTCTCCTCGGAGAAATAGAAAATTTGCCTCTTGAAGATGATTCTGTTGATGCAATAATTAGTAATTGTGTTATTAATTTATCACCAGATAAAAACAAAGTTTTTTCAGAAGCATTTAGAGTTTTAAAAAAAGGTGGTAGATTGTATGTTTCAGATATTGTTTTATTAGAAGAATTATCTGATGAGCAAAAGGCTGACAAAAATCTTTTAACTGGTTGTGTTGCTGGAGCATTACAAAAAGAAGATTACTTAGAAAAATTAAAAAAGGCGGGATTTAAAATAAAAATTTTGGGTGAAGATAAAGATATTAGTAAAACCCAATATAATGGAATTAATTTAGAGAGCATAAAAGTCGAAGGAGTGAAATGAAAAAAATAAAACAAACAATGACAATTCGAGAAGTTTTGGAATCACTTGGAGACAAAGTTGATAAAGGTGCTGAAGTACTTATGTCGTCGGGAATGGGTTGTGTTGGATGTCCTTGCGCTCAAATGGAAACCCTTGAACAGGGTTGCATGGCTCATGGATTAACAGAAGAAGAAATTAAAAAACTTGTTGATGAATTGAATGGGTTGTTAGTTAATTATAAAAATTAAATTTACTAAATAGTTTTATGAAAATAAAAGACCTTCCAGGTTCTTCAAGACCAAGGGAAAGGTTTTTGAAATATGGGCCAAAAACATTAAGTGATGCTGAGCTTTTTGCAATAATTCTTAGAACAGGAAATTTGCAAGAAAATGTTGTTGAGATGTGTAATAGATTAATTGCAGAATATGGGCTCGACAAACTATTTGATTGTTCACTAAAAGAGCTTCAAGAAATTAAAGGAATTGGTCCAAGTAAAGCAATGCAAATTTTAGCAATGTCTGAATTAGGAAAAAGATATAATCAATCAAAAAATTCAATAATAAAGATTACTCAAGCAAAAGATGTTTATAATTATTTTAAAGAAAAACTCAAAGATGAAAAACAAGAAAATTTTTATGTTTTAATTCTAAATAATACAAATAATATTGTAAAAGAAGAGTTAATTTCAAAAGGAGTTTTAGATGCAGCAATCTTGCATCCAAGAGAGGTTTTCAAACCTGCAATAAAATATTCAGCAAGTAAGATAATTCTTGTCCACAATCATCCTTCAGGAAATCCAAATCCAAGCAAAGAAGATTTAGATATAACAAAACAATTAATTGAAGCTGGAAAATTAATTGACATAAAAGTTTTAGATCATGTTATTGTTGGTAATGAAGAAAATCATGAGAAAGGTTTTTGGAGTTGGGTTGAGGATAAATAAAGATTAACTTTTTATATAATCTTACTCAAATAATAAAATGAAATTAATTATAACTGGCCCCCGTTCTGTTGGAAAAACAACAATCTCAAAAATAGTTGCTAAAAAATCCGAACTGAAATATATTTCTTCTGATGAAATAGGTGAGGAAGCCATGAAAGAAAAAGAGTGGTTGGATAAGGCAATAAAATCTGGAGAGATAGGAAAATGGATAAAAAAAGATGCTTATAATCTTATAAGAAAAGTTTATGAAAAAGATAATTTTGTTTTTGATTTAAGTGGAGGGAGTATTAGTTCAAGAAAATTTTCTAAGGCAAGTAAAAAATTTAGAAAAACTGCAAAAGAAAAATCAGATAAAATAATTGGTTTATTACCTTCAGAAAGCGAAAATAAATCAATAGAGATATTATTCAATAGAGAAAAACAAAGAGAACATTTTAGAGAGATGGATAAAAAAGAATTATTTGAAAAAGTAAAAAAAGACTATCTTAAATTCCCTAAGTTATTTAATAAATTTTGCAATTTTATAATTTATACTGAAAATAAAACTCCTGAAGAAATTGCAGATGAGATTACGAAGAGGACAAATTCAAAAACTCTTTAAAGTATAGTCCTACTTATTTTTTTATCTAACTTTTCTATAACTATTTTTTTCTTAAAATCTTCATCAATAGAATAATCCGAATCATCTAAAGAGCATTCAACATAATTTTTCTTTTTAATTAAAAACCAGATTATTTGATTGTAAAATTCAGGAAGGCATTCAACACTATAGCCTTTGCCTAAATATTCCTGATTTTCGATTTTAACCCCGAGAAGACTCTTTGCAAATTCTCTGGCTTCAATTAAATCCTTTTCAAAAGAATCTTTTTTAATTTCTTTTCCCAAATAAGTTTCCTGGAATTCTCCTTCATACCAAGTATAAGTTATCTTGAAAATGTTCATTTTAATTTGCCTTTCCACCTACAATAAATAAATTCCTCTTCTTCTTTTCCTTCAAATTGTTTTCTGAATGAACATTTACTGCAATTTATTTCTGATTTGCCCATGGCTTCCTCGCTACAAGTTCCACAAAAACCTTCTTTATCTATGAAACAAATTAATCTTGACATAACTAGAAAATAAAATCTAAAGAATTATATAAAATTTAGTTAGAATTTTGAAGTGAAAAAATTAATTATAATTTACTCGCTTTATTAACTAACTCATCATAGTTTTTAGCGACGAAGTAATCCGCATTAATTTCTTTAAAGTGTTTTTTAGCACAAAATATTTTTATTACTTTGTTTCATTTTTTACCAACCTCATTCTCTGCCAATGTTCTCGCTTGCTCTAAGATTAATTCAGTGGCATCTGCTCTTTTTGTCGGAGGATAACCATATTTTTGTAAAACTTTTTTAACCTGGTACCTTAATTCTGCTTGAATGCTTTTTCTTTTAGACCAATCAACTTTCGCACTTTTCTTAACAAGTTTAACAACTTCCAAGGCCATCTTTCTTAAAATCTCATCTCCCAATAAATCAACAACATTTCCTGTTCCTGCCAAAGCATCATAAAATGCCTTTTCTTCTTGACTTAAACCCATTTCTTCTCCTTTCTCAATCCCTTCTTTATATCTCTTTGATAACCTGATTAATTCTTCAATTGCTTGAGCAGCATCAATGCTCTGGTTTGTATATTTCTTAATTGTATTTTCTAACATTTCTATAAATGATTTTGATAAAGTAATATTTTTTCTTGAAAACATTTTTAATTCATCATTTAATAATTTCTTTAACGCTTCAAAAGCCAAATTCTTTTGTTTCATATCTTTAACTTCTAACAGAAACTTGTCAGATAAAATTGACATATCTGGTTTTTCAATTCCTGCAGCTTCAAATAAATCAATTATCCTGTCTGAAACAACAGATTTTTCAATAATCTGTTTAATTGCTGAATCATATTCTTCACCATATTTTGATTTAGTGGAGGTTGTTTTTACAATAGAAGATTTTATTGCTTGAAAAAATCCCACTTCATCTCTTAATTTCATTGCTTTATTAGAGGGAACAGAAAGAGAGAATGCCTTAACTAATAATCCTGTTTCTTTGACAAATCTTTCTTTTTTGCCTTTTTCTTTTAGTATAAATTCTATTGCTTCAGGAATAATTTTTATTCTTTTGTTTACTGGTAACTTAAAGAATTTTTTATAATCAAAACCATAAAACATATCTTTTACTACATTATATTTTTCTTCCATTTTTCTAATTGCTTCTTCTTGTTCAAAAACAGGTTTTCCTTTTCCGCCACTTTCAGAATAAGTTGTTAAAGATTTTTTTAATTCAGTTCCAAGACCAATATAATCCACAATCAATCCAGCCTCCTTATCTTTGTATTTTCTGTTAGCCCTTGCTATTGCTTGCATTAAAGTGTGTCCTTTCATTGGTTTGTCAATATAAAGAGTGTGCAAAGAAGGAGCATCAAATCCAGTTAACCACATGTCTCTTACAAGAACAAGTTTTAAATCATCATTTGGGTCTTTTAATCTATCTCCTATTTTTGTTCTTCGTGATTTATTTCTAATATGTTGTTGCCAATCCTTTGAATCAGAAGCAGAACCAGTCATAATTACTTTTATAATTCCTTCATTATCATTTTCATTATGCCATTCTGGTCTTAATTTTATTATCTCATTATATAAATCAACACAAATTTTTCTTGACATACAAACAATCATTCCTTTTCCATCCAAGATTTTTATTCTTTCTTCAAAATGATCAACAATATCTTTTGCAACTTTTCTTAATCTTTCAGGACTTCCAACAATTTCCGCCATCCGAGACCATTTAGATTTAAGTTTTGTTTTAATTTCTTCATCTTCACTAATCTCTTCAACAGCGGGATCAATCTTTAATCTCTCTTCAGGTTTAATATCCAACTTTGCTAATCTGCTTTCATAAAGTAATTTAACTGTCGCCCCATCTTCTACAGATTGTTTAATATCATAAACATCAACATATTTTCCAAAAACTGCAGGCGTGTTTTTATCTGCCTTTTCTATTGGAGTTCCTGTAAAACCTATAAACGAGGCATTTGGTAAAGCATCTCTCAAGTATTTTGCAAAACCATAAGTTATTCTTCCTTTATCTTTGTCTACTTTTGCGTTAAATCCGTATTGAGTTCTATGTGCTTCATCTGCTATAACCACGATATTTTCTCTCTCAGACAAACAAGGAAACTTTTCTTTCTTTTTTTCAGGAAAGAATTTTTGAATTGTTGTAAATATAATGCCTCCTGAAGTTCTTTTTAATTTCTTTTTCAAATCACTTCTGTTTTTTGCCTGAATTGGTTCTTGTCTTAATAAATCAGAAGATTTTACAAAAGTATCAAATAATTGTCCGTCCAAATCATTCCTGTCTGTAAGAACAACAATTGTTGGGTTCTTTAGCTCATCTGATAAAACTAATTTTCCTGCATAAAATATCATTGAGAGAGATTTCCCTGAACCTTGTGTGTGCCACACAATTCCTGCTTTTTTATCTCCTTTTTCTTGCTCTTTAACAGATGGAAGACCGTATGATTCAGGATCTTCTTTAATTAAATTCCTGGAAGAATTTTTCATTGCTCTTATTGTAGATTCAATAGCTCTATTTACTGCATTATACTGATGATAAGCTGCTAATTTTTTAATTAATCTTGTAGTATTATTTTTCACATCTCTTTCTTTTTCATAAGTTATAAAATTTTGAATTAAATCTAAGATAGTTGATTTTTCAAACATTCCTTTTATTAAAATTTCTAATTGCAACCCATCTTCTTTTTTTCCATTAATTGTTTTCCATGGCATAAATCTGTCAAAATTTGAAGTTAAAGTTCCTGCTCTTGCATCTTGTCCGTCACTTATTATACATATTTCATTAAATCTAAATAATTGAGGAAGTTGGTCTTTGTAAGTCTGAATTTGTTTAAATGCTTCATAAACAGAAGCGTTTTCATCTGCTAAATTTTTTAATTCAAATAAAACCAAAGGAAGTCCGTTTATAGAAAGTAAAATATCTGTTCTCCTTTTTGCTTCTCCCACAATTGTAAACTGATTTATTGCAAGAAATTCATTCTTTTTTGGGTTTTTGAAATCTATTAATTTTACAGAATCATGTTTTATGCTTCCATTTTTTCTATAAGAAACAGAAACTCCCTCTATCAACAATTTATGAAACTCTTTATTGTCTGTTTCTATTTTTGGGCTTTGAGTTCTTATTACTTTTTTTAAAGCTTCATCTCTTGCATCTTTTGGGATGTTTGGATTTAATTTTTCAATTGCGTTTTTTAGTCTTTCAATTAAAATAGGTTCTTTGAAATCATTTCTTTCTTCTCTTTTTCCTACAGGCTCAATATCCGGACCATAAATATATTCATAACCTAATTTTTTCAAAACTTCCAAAGCATTCTGTTCAACATGATCTTCTGTTATTATTGATTTCATTTTTTTAATTTTTCTTTTAATTTTTTATATTCTTTCAAATATAATTCTATTGTTGGTTTTAAATTCTTGTTTAAATCATATTCTTTTAATGTTTCATAATATTCTCGGGTATTTTTTAAATCAATATTCAGGGGAGGCAAATCATGTTTTATTAAAATATTATTGAGTAAAATCCTTCCAACCCTCCCATTTCCATCTGCGAAAGGATGGATATTTTCAAATTGATTATGAACCACTGAGCCTAAAATTATTGCTGGATATTTAGATTTATTTTTATTATACCAATCAATAAGTTCTTTTAATAAAAAATTTATTCTATTTTGTGGGGCTCCTTCATGAACTACTCTTCCTGATTTATCCTGGACGACAACTTCTTCCCCTTTTTTCCTCAATTTTCCTGCAAAAGGTTTAGAATTTTTGAATACTATCTTATGTATCTTTTTTATCAAATTAATTGTTAAATGCTCTTTAGTTTGTCTGATATATCTAATTGCTTCTTCGACCCCATAAGCTTCTGCAATATCTTCTTTTGATTTGTCTGGCCATTTGTCTTCTTCTAAAATATCTTTAACTTCTTTTTGATTTAACTTGCTTCCTTCTATTGCATTTGTGTTATATGTAAATATTTCAGAAAACAATTTCCAATCCTTTTTAGACAAGTGATATATTTTCAGGGGAATTTCTTTTTCAAGTCTTCTTATTTCCTCAATTTCTTTATCACTTAACTCAAATTTTAAAGGATCTTTAATTATTTTGTATTTATGGATTTCTTCTAAAATTAGTTTTTCTGCGATATTTTTTCTTTCATTAAGTTTTTCTTCACTTAAATTAGTTCCCAGATATTTTCTGAATTTATGTACTTTTTTTCCTTCCCTGTAAGTATGAGCCAAGTAATACTTTGTCTTTTTACCGGCCTTTCTTTTTTCAATATGCATAGTAATATAATGGGTGACTACATATTTAAACTTTTTGTCTTTGGGTGACTACATTTTGCTTATTTTGTAGTCACCTGTTTTT
>CAZRUG010000008.1:0-32221 GCA_964603295.1 Candidatus Woesearchaeota archaeon
ATGCAAATTTAATACTTTCATAAAAATAAATGATATTATATGTTTAAAAAGATTTAGTTTTTTTATTTTGTTTAGGTTTATTCCAATAAGGAGATTTGCAATTAGGACAAACAATTGGTAATTCCTCGCTTCTTGTTATCCATTTATGATTACATCTCTCGCATTGGCACTCATAAACTTTAATTTCTTTTTTTGCCATAAGGATTAGTATGATATGCACTTTAAATAATTTACTATACTAATACACTACCATAAAGTTTATAAACACTATATACCTATAATATATACCTATAAGTAAGTAAGTAAATAAACAAAAGAAAAGTGAAGGGTGCGTGAACACCCTTCTTTTGTTACCCACGATAAAATGAATAACAATAAAAATAAGAAAGAGAAAGTTAAAAACATTTGCCCTAATTGTGGAAGTGAAAATGTTATTAAATGGACTAAAAGAAAAACACAAAATAGAGGTTTAATTCAAAGATATAAATGTAAAGACTGTGAAAAAACATTCACTATTGATGATGGATTTTTTAGAATGAGAAACCATCCTAAAAAGATTACTTGTGCAATGGATTTATTTTATAGGAGGGTTTCAACAAGAAAAGTGCAAGAACACTTTAAGGCATTTTATCTTCATAATTCTTCTCACAAATCTGTCTATAAATGGGTTGTAAAATATTCCAATATGATTTCTGAGTTTACAGATACCCTAAAAGCAAATACTGGAAAAGAGATACAAGTAGATGAAATGGAATATCACAGAAGAGAAGGACACACAAAACAAGGAGTTTCTAAAGATTGGTTTATTGATTCTGTTGATTGTCATACTCGTTTTATGGTTTCTTCAAAATACTTTAAATCAAGAGGACAAACAGAATTAAGAGAAATTTTGAATAAGGTAAAATACAAAACTGAAGGATATGTAACAACAATTACAACAGATGGTTATACTGCTTATGAAAAAATTGTAAAGAAAACTTTTGGATATGACAACAAACAGGGCAAATACAAAATAATACATAATAAAGTTACTGCATCAAAAGGAGAAGGTTTTAACTTATTTATTGAGAGATTACACAACTCAATTAGAGAGAGGACTAAAACATTTAGAGGATTTCACGGAAGTATAGAATCAGCACAGGCAATAATGAAAGGTTATGAGATCTTTTACAACTTCATAAGGAAACATCAAAGTATAAATTGCTGTCCTTATGAATTGGCTATTCCCAATCTAAAACTTATATCAGAAAATAAATGGCTGGAGTTAATCAAAATGGCGAATTAAATTTTTTTGAGGTTTTTACCAACCTTTAAGGTAACAATGCACGTCCAGCGCAGTTTTTCTTAATTTTTATAAAAAATGGCCCCGACGGGATTTGAACCCGCGACACCTAGCTTAAAAGGCTAGTGCTCTAGCCAGGCTGAGCTACGAGGCCGTATCTCTTAATTAACAATTAACTAAGAATAAAATATTTAGAGAAAATTAGTTTAAAAAACTTCTTAATTGAGTCTGTCAGGGGCCCCAAAAGAATCAAGACAATGACTTTTACAATAAGCATTTACAATATCATTAATTTTTTTATTAAAACAAGAATATTTACACCTCATAAGTTTTATTTCTTCATCAAATGAAAAAGAAACAACTTTAATACACCTATTTTTAGGAATAAAATCAAGAGGGCTCACTCTTATAATTGAATAAGATTCTTTATCACTTTGAACAAAATAAGACACACAATTAAGTCTATCTCTAAAACCTCTTGAAGCATCAAGAATCTCAGCAAGAGATTTTGCTTTAAGCCCCAAATCAAATCTTTCATTTTTCCATTCAGATTGAAGAATTTTTTGAGCAGAGGTTGTTGAGTCTTCAATCTGCCTCAAACCCTCTTGAACCTCATTCATTCCAACCACCTCTCTATTTTTTCAGCCAATTCTTCAAAACTCATACTTCCAACAAATTGCTCAACAACTTGTCCGTCTTTAAAAATTGTAAAATTTGGAATAGAACTAACATTATATTTCATTGCTAATTCTTGATTCTCTCCAACATTAACTTTAGCAACCTTAGCTTTTTCAATAAAATGCTCACATAAATCATCAACAACAGGAATCATCATCATGCACGGCATACACCAATCAGCAAAAAAATCAATAAGCACAATACCCTCTTTAATAAAATTCTTAAATTCAGTTTCAGTCCCTAATTCTTGGACACAATAGCTTTCTGCCATTTTCCTTTAATTATGTAAGAAAAAAGCCTTTATAAGAATTATTATACTCTAATCTCAACATCTTCAAAATAATTATCTGCAACTTCTTTCAAGCTTTTTAAAAAATCCTCTGAAATATCTTTTTTCAATTTATAAGAATTATCAATAAACTTACCTTTGTTCTTAAAACCCTGCAAAATATATTTCTTAATCTTAAAATCTTCTCCAACAACTTCATTCATCCAAACACCAATTTCAGCAATTTCTTTTTCATCGTGAATGCCCTCGACAATTGTTGTTCTAAACTCATAATCCAAACCACTATTAACAATCACTCGAATACTTTCTTCAATATTTTCAACATCAATTCCAGAACCAGTCACCCAAGCATATTTATCCCTTGAGGATTTAATATCCATTGCAACATAATCAACTAAACCAGTTTCAATAAATTCCTTAAGTAATTCTGGAAAACTTCCATTTGTATCTAATTTCACAAAATAACCCAATGCCTTAATCTTTTTCAAAAAATCTTTTTCTAAAGTCATTAAAGGTTCTCCGCCAGTAATGCAAACACCATCAAGATATTTCTTTCTCTTTTCAAGAAAATTCAAAATCTCTTTTTCAGACAAATCCACACCTTCATTATTTAAAACCAATTCAGGATTATGGCAAAACCCACAACGAAAATTACAACCAAATAAAAAAATAGTGCAAGCTAATTTATCTGGATAATCAATTAGAGTAACTTTTTGCAAACCTTTAATTTTCATAATAAAATAAAACACCAAAACATTAAAAGTATTTATGTTCTAAAATCATATAAATTATTTCTCAAAGAATTGCCATCAGGATAAGCTTTTAAATTATCCCAATCATTGCAGATAAATTCTTCAAGAGATTTATATAAACTTTCAAATCTTTTCTTCCAAGAAGAATTTCCTTTTCTAATTAAATTATTTTCTTCAAGAATAATTAAAACATTCTCAGTAATATCTCTTACTTTTAAAACACATCTATTTTTTTCTTCAATAGGATTATCTGAATTTAATCTCTGAAAATATCTTTTTTTAATGATTTGAAAATCATTTGAATATATTTTAAAAAATCCTGCCAACTCAGTACCATTAAGGTTTCTATGATAACTCATTTAGAGTTTTACAAAATTGCATTTATAAAAATTTATATAATAAAAAATAAAATTAACAACCTGCTTCAAAAGTTTTTCTCTGAAAAAATTCAGCTGCTTTTCCATCATTCCACTGACCAACAGGCCTGATGTAACCAACAACTCTTGAAAAAACCTCGCACTTTGTCCTCTGTAAATTAACAGATTTAGCTGGTTCTACTTCAGAAACACTTTCTGATTCAGTTTCTTTCTTTAATTCATTTACAGAACTTTCTGCAGGTTGAAAAACCATTGACTGGTTATCTTGTTCTCTTGTTAAAATTAAACCTTGTTCCATTTTACCTCCTTTTTGAATTTATTTAATTGAAATTAATTCTTTTGAACTTCTGCTTCAACATACCCAATTTCTTGGTCACACTTTGGACAATAATGATGTTCTCCAGCAATATATCCGTGCTTAGGACAAACTGAAAATGTTGGAGTAATTGTAAAATAAGGTAAACTAAAATTCTCTGCAATTTTCTTTACCATTTTCTTAACCCCTTCCTTATTTAACTTCTCTCCAATAAACCCATGAAAAACAGTTCCACCAGTATAACGAGTTTGCAAAGGGTCTTGCAATTCTAATGCTTCAAAAATATCTGAAGTATAATCAACAGGCAACTGCGTTGAATTAGTGTAAAAAGGTTTAGCATCTTCATTTCTAACAGATCTTTCATTTGCAACAATAATTCTTCCAAATCTCTTTTTATCTTTTCGAGCAAATTTATAACCAGTTCCTTCTCCAGGTGTGGCTTCAAGATTGTAAATATTTCCAGTTTCTTCTTGAAATTCTTCTAATTTATTTCTCATAAAATCCAAAACTTTAATAGCAAACTCTCTTCCCTTTGGTGTTGCAATATTTTCACCAGGCATAAAATTCATAATTGCTTCATTCATTCCTAACAAACCAATAGTTCCAAAATGATTTTTCCAATACTGCCCAAATCTTTGATTTACTTGTCTAAGATAAAACTTTGAATAAGGATATAAACCAATCTTTGTAAATCTCTCAATTGTTTTTCTTTTTATTTCCAAACTTTCTTTAGCAAGTTCCATTAATTCTCCAATTTTTTTCAAAAAATCTTCATCATCAACTGCAGTAAAACCAATCCTTGGCAAATTAATTGTAACAACCCCAATTGAACCTGTCTGAGGATTAGCACCAAATAAACCTCCTCCTCGCTTTCGTAATTCTTTTTGATCAAGTCTTAAACGACAACACATGCTTCGCGCATCTTCTGGATTCATATCTGAATTAATAAAATTTGAAAAATAAGGAACACCATATTTTGCAGTCATTTCCCAAATCAAATCATGGTTTGGGTTTTCCCAATCAAAATCTTTTGTAATATTATAGGTTGGAATTGGAAAAGTAAAAACCCTGCCATCTGCATCACCCTCCATCATACATTCTGCAAAAGCTTTGTTAAGAAGATCCATTTCTTTTTGAAAATCATTATATGTTTCTTTTTGTGCAACACCTCCAATAATAACAGGCTCATCTTTCATATAACTTGGAACTTTCAAATCCATTGTAATATTTGTAAACGGTGTCTGAAAACCAACCCGCGTAGGAACAGCCATATTAAACAAAAACTCTTGCATTGCTTGCTTAATTTGTTTTTCATTTAAATTATCATATCTAATAAAAGGAGCTAACAAAGTATCAAAATTTGAAAACGCTTGGGCACCAGCAGTTTCTCCTTGAAGAGTATAAAAAAAATTCACAATTTGCCCTAAAGCAGTTCTAAAATGTTTTGGAGGCTTACATGAAACTTTCCCAGTAACACCAGTAAAACCAGTCATTAACAAATCCTTTAAATCCCAACCAACACAATAAGCTCCAAGTGTTCCCAAATCATGAATATGAATATCATTATTATCATGTGCATTTCTAATTGCCTCAGGATAAACTCTTCGTGTCCAATAATTTGAAACAATCTTTGTAGAAATATAATTATTTAATCCTTGAAGAGAAAACCCCATATTTGAATTTTCTTTAACCATCCAATCACTTAAACTAATGTAATCATCAATCGCCTCAATTGTATCAAAAAGTCCTTTAACATTTCTTAACTCTTCATGGGATTTTCTATAAAGAATATATGTTTTTGCAACTTTTGCATGACCTTCTTCAATCAAAGTCTTTTCAACCATATCCTGAACTTCTTCAACACTTGGAATTTGTAATTCCCCATACCTCTTTGTTAAATTACTAACAACTAACTTTGCTAATATTTCAGTTCTTTGTTTATCTGAACCTCCAACAGATTTAACAGCTTTCCAAATAGCTTCAGCAATTTTATCTGCATCAAAAGGAACAATACTTCCATCACGTTTTCTAATTTTTCTTACCATTTTCACCTCCAACAACCTTTAATTTATTCATTTCACAGCCTCCATTGCAGATTTAAAATCATCAACATCTTGAAAATTTTTATAAACAGATGCAAATCGAATATATGCAACATTATCTAATTTTTTAATCTTTGTCATAATTAATCCTCCTAAAACAGAACTTTTCACCTCTTTAACACCTCTTTTTCTTATTTGTTCCTCAATTTGGTTTATCATTTTATCAATCCTCTCTTTTGAAACAGGCCTTTTTTCAAACGCCTTCATAATGCCCTTAGCAAGTTTCTCAACATCAAACCTTTCTCGTTTGTTGTCTTTTTTCACAACCCACAAATCTGTTTTCTCAAACCTTTCATAAGTTGTAAATCTCTTGCCACATTTAAGACACTCTCTTCGCCTTCTTATTCCCTCAGGAGATTTTCTCTTGTTCGTGACTTTTGAACTTTGATTATTACAGTACGGGCAATCCATGAGCTTAATTAATATACAATATATTGTATGCCAAACTCATTCAACATCAATAACTTGTATAAGATATTTAGTAAAATTTTAAGAAGTATTTAAAGATTTTGAACTATTTGAAAGTGAACACTTCTTACAAACATCTCCTCTTGAAAGTTCACCACAAACAGAACAATAATTCTTTCTCAAATCACTTAAACCCTTAATATCTTTCTTAACCATATCAAAATTCTTTACAATATTCTTTTTCTGTTTTTTATTGATATTTTTATTCATCCATTCCCTTAATTCAATTCTATAAGAATCTTCTGCATTAGGGCATTTACCTTCAATAAAAGGCAATTTTTTCTTTTTTGCAAATTTCAACACATCTTCTTCTAAAACATAAAATAATGGCTTAACACGAGTAACAAACTTCTTATCAGAAACATTATTTGTCACAACACCTGTATTTGAACTTAATTGCAAACTTCCTTTCAAAACATTCATTAAAAAAGTCTGTGCTTCATCGTCAAGATTATGACCTGTTGCAATATAATCAACTCCTATTTCCCGAGCTTTTTTATTTAAAACCCATTTCTTCATAATTCCACAAGTAGCACAATTTCCAAAGCCTTTTTTCTTTGTCTTTTTCCAAATATCTTTCATAGAAATCTTTTGCTCTTTTTTCAAATCATAAACATATAATTTAATTTCCAAAATATTACAAAGCTCTTTAATCTTTTTCAAACAATTTTTACTATAATCTCCAACACATAAATCAACATATAAACCCTCTACATCATAACCAAGTTTCTTTAATAAAAAAGCAGTTGCAGAAGAATCCTTTCCTCCTGACAAAGCCACAAGAATCTTTTTATTTTTATCAATTCCAGAATCTTTCAATGTTTTTTTAACAATATGTTTAATCATATAATTGAAAGTTTTAAATAGTTTTTAATTTTAATGAATTTATGGAAAATATAATTTCAGAAGAAAAAATAAAAAAATATTTTGAATTAACATCTTATGCATTAGAAATTGTAAAAGAATCAATTATAAAAGGTAAAGAAAAACAAGCAAAAGAAATCATTGACATGGTTTCAAATTATGTTTCAGATGCAAAACACTTTCACTCAAAAAAAGATTTTGTAAATGCATTTGCATCACTAAACTACGCACATGGTTGGCTTGATTCAGGAGTTCGTTTAGATGTCTTTGATGTTTCAGACGATAAGCTATTTACAGTGAAGTAATCAAATCATTCTCTCTAATAGGTTGAACTTTTATTCCTTGAAACCTCTGATTTTTCCAAGAAAAATCTTTTTTAACAACTAAATCAACTAAATCTCCTTCTCCAACATTTTTCTTCCAATTCTTTTCAGAAAAATAAACATCTCCATCAATACCTTCAACCTGAATTTTTCTTCCATAGGTATTTAAATGTAAATCATTATATGAAACATATTCTTCTATAGACAAAACCCTCGTCTTTTCAATAATTTTTTCAGGCTGTCGAGATTCCCAAATACCTGCATAAGTTGCAAAAGAAGTAACTCCCAATGTAAATGCCATAAAACTGGCTATAAAATATTTCTCAAGATTGTCTTTGAAATATTGTAAAACGATAAAATATTAAGGAAATGCACTTATTTAAAGATTTATATTCTAAAAAGAATAAATCCACTAATTTTAAAAAGACTTATTACATTTCAAGATTATGAAAAGAGAAAAAATAGTTATTTCACTCGGAGGAAGTTTAATTATTCCAGAAGATATTGATGTGAAAACATTGACTCAATTAAAAAAAGTTTTATTAAAAAATTCTCGAAAATATAAGTTCATTATCGTATGTGGGGGAGGCTCAATTGCAAGAAAATACATCAAAGCATTAGATAAAAAAGGTGTGAGCAAAAAACTCCAAAGCTATTCAGGTATTTCAGCAACAAGGATGAATGCTCGTTTTATGAATTACTTTTTCAATCACGACTCAGAATACGGAATTCCACACACAATAAAAGATATTAAAAAAAGTTTAAGAACACAAAAAATAGTTTTTTGCGGAGCATTAGAATATAAATCAAATCAAACTTCTGATTCAACTTCTGCACAAATTGCAAAAAAATTCAAAACTCGTTTCATAAACCTAACAAACATTGATGGACTTTATACAGACAATCCAAAAACACACAAAAATGCAAAGTTTATTCCAGAAATATCTTGGAAAGATTTTAATAAAAAAGCAAAACAAATAGAATTCACACCTGGGCAACATTTTGTCTTAGATCAAAAAGCTTCAAATATAATTTTAAAAAACAAAATAAAAACTTATATTTTAAATGGTAAAAAACCAAAACAATTAGACAACCTATTAAATAATAAAAAATTTATTGGAACAACAATTAGCAATTAAGTTCTTCTCTAAATCTATTTTTTGCACAAGTTATTAATGAACCCTTATCAGACCACCTTAAAGGAGTTATTACCAAAGCAGCAATTTCTTTATCAGTAATTTTAAGGGAACTATTTTTTCTATCTCCAGGTTGCAAAACATTTTGTTTAACAGGAGTATAAACCACTCCGGGATAAAGCCAAATTTGATTTTCTGAATTTATTAAAGGAATTTCATCAACTAAATCTCTTGTAGCAATTTCTTCTCCTTCAGCAACACCAGAAACAAGATACCCTCCCAAGCTAAATCTTCCGTCATTAACAATAGTTAAATTAACAATATACTCCTCTCCAGAAGAAATGCATCTAACATTAGTTGCAAACATTGAAACTCCATCAGGACAATCTAAATCTTGTTGTGAAGGAACATAACTTTTTAACCAAACATAAACAACAGCACTCATTGTTATCACAATACCAACTAAAAGAACATAGCCAATCATTGTGCTCAACCCCTTTTTATTCATATTATTCTATACACTCTACCCTTTTTATTGTTTTTGCAAGATTACAAACAGCTAAACGAGACTTATCTCCTTGCCAACGAACAGGCACAACTTCAAAAGAGTTAATATCAAAATCAGAATAAAAACTTGTATCAATTGTTTGCTCAACTTCCAATGGATTAACACTAACATTTTTTGTAGATGAATGAGCACCTAAAAATTTAACTCCTGAATCTAAAGACTTTTGAAAAATCTGTCCACCTAAGACAACCCCTTGAGTATCAACAGCATCCATATAAAAATATTTTATTTCTGAATTACTTCCTAAAATAATATACCCTCCAACATTAAATCTTCCATTATTTTTAACAGAAACATTCAACAAATACTGGTCCCCTTGTTTAAAACATTGTGCTTTTTGAATAAATAAAGAAACTCCTTCAGGACATTCTTGAGTTTTAACTGGAGGCCCATAAGCCTTAACAACAACAAATGCTATAAAAGAGAAAAACACAAATGCTCCAACTAACAGAGCATAAAATACTAAAGACGTCACACCTCTTTTATTGAATTTCATTTTGATATAATATGCCTCTCTCCTTTATCCTCGTAAAAAACAATAAAATGAAAATTCTTTCCATTAGTAATTGTAAAATCTTTTTGAAAATTCATAACATCTAATGAGATAATCTTTTCATAGGAAGGACTAATCCCATCTTTCTTAACATAATCTTTTCTAGGAACTTCTAAGTCATTTTTATCCCACTCAGAGGTTTTAATCTTAACAATTGAAGAACGTTCTTCATCAGAAGTAGTTTGATCATCTTCTTCTTGTTCATTAATTTCCTCTTCAGTTATTTCAGATTCTCTATAAGCTGAAACAGTTAAACTATTCTCATCTCCAAACACAAAATAAAAATCAACATCTAAATCAGTTTCATTTGCATAAACTTTTGTAAAGTTTTCAAGCATGTCATTAATATCAGAATCATCTAAATCTTGTTCTAAACCAGCCTCATAAATCTTTTGCATTTCTAAAGAAAGATCTTCACCAATATTTTCAACTTCATTAACTTGCTCTTTTTGTAAAAGATTTGAAATAGTTGCAAACCCAACTACAATTGCAATTATAACAACTGCTGCAACAAGATAAAACTGACCTCTTTTTTCCAATGGAAAAAGTAAACTATTTATTCCTCTTTTCTTCATTTTAATATAAAACAATGTATATTTATTAAATTAATGTTCTGTATAAGCCCTAACACTTTTAATTGATTTTAACTCACATAAACGTTGGCTTGCCTTAGCAATATAATCTTTTGCATCTATATAACCTATTTCAGGAAATGCTCCTTCAGGAAGATTTTTTTCTGCATCTCCAAAACCCTTATTAATATTGCATAAACCAACATAAACAAATGCATAACGAGCAGAATCTTCTCTTAAACGTTTAAAAGTTCGATCTTCACAAAGACCTTGATAAATTTGCATAAAATGAGATTCTGATGTCGCAGAAAGAGAAGAATCTCTCATTAAAGATTCTGCAAGTTCTTTTTCTTGCAAAGGAGTTTCACTTAATTCAGCATCTCCTTCTTTAATTAATTGAAAGATTTTATCTAAACCCATTTTAAAACAAAGACTCAAGAAAAATTTAATTTAAAAACATTGCTATAGTAAAAATAAAATTATTTCTAAATAGAAGAAACCTATTTAAATCTAAAATCCTTTAAATAAATATGAAAAAAGGGATTCAATTAACAATTAATTTTAATAAGAATTTTATTTATTCATTAATCATAGTTTCTACATTAATATTTTGTTTAGGTTTAGTTTACTCATATACAAATAGTCTTCCAAATCCTGGACATGGAGCAGACACTATCTTAGTTAGTGTTGGAGACCAAGAAAAAACACTTCAACAAGCAATTGATGCAGGAGATCTTAGTGGAGCTTCAGGGCAATGTGAATTAATATTAACAAAATATTTTGAAGAAGCATTTACAAGTTTTAAAGAAACAACAAATATTGATAATTATAACAACATAGTCTATAGTATATCTCTTAACAAACCAAATTATCTAACAAGCGGACATCTATATATAAAACAAGGAATAAATATTTTACAGGATAATACTCTTGAAATTGATGAGAAAACAAGCCAAAACTCTCCTTTATCAGGAACATTCTTCTTAGATACATCTTCATTATCAGGAAATATTGATTTTGAATATTCTTTTTCTGCAAATAGCCATCCAAGAAGAGCTTATTTAATTGTATGGGGCTGTAATTAATTAAAAATAGTGTAGACTCAGAAGCCAGCTTGATTTATGCTAAAAAGGCTGACTTTACTTTAACTATTCTCTGCAACCTGCCAAGCACCTTAACAAATGTTTAGGGCTGCTCCGATCAAGGCCTGACCCATTTCGCATCTGCAAGATCAAGACAGACAGAGCGTCAACATTAAAGCAAAGACCTTAATAACACTCATCGCACCGACTTCCTTGCAGTTTGCCTAAAGCCCGTTTGCAAATAGCGGAGGGCTAACCCGCCAACCTAGTCTACAAAAATTAAAGAAATCTCACATTTTTAAGTGTTGTGTTAATCCTTTTGAAATTTTTAGAAAATAAGATCATCTCAAAGGCATTGTTTTTACTTGAAATTGTCTCACAATATGTTCATGATACATACTTTTACTTCTTGTGTGCACACTATCTCCATCATCACAATATCCAAAATCTTCTATGAAATTCTTAAAACCCTCAACAATTCTCCCACTATCTACACCATCATCTCTCATTTGTTGAACACAAGATAAATCAACAGTATAGGCACTTCTTTGAGTATCCAAAGCTCCAAAAAAATATTTCCAATTCTCTCCTCTGATAGATTCATCTGTTCTTATCATAACTCTAAATGGGTATACAACATTCCCAGCAATTACATCATAATGTAAAATTTCTAAAGAACAATCTCCATTAAAACCCACTCTTTCTAAATTTTTGTAAAAGAAATCTTTATTTTGAACAACATCCAAAATTTCCTTTCCCATAAATTAAATTAAGAAATATTATTTATAAAAATATGTGTTCTAAAAGATCTATTCTCTTAAAATCAAATAAAGTAAAACAAGAATTAAAATTAAAAATAATAAAATTCCTAACCATAAAAACCAACCATATCCTGATAAAAACCCTTTATCTTCCTGAGTTTCAGGAGTAAGATCTACAACAGCACTTCCAGTTTTTTCAAAGGGCATTGAATTCAAATAAACATCAGTTCCAATTTGTCTAATTTTATCTCTATCATCATCTTTGTCATCGTCATCGTCTTTATCATTGTTTTTACAAACATTTCCTTCATCAATTTGACCATCACAATCATTATCAAATCCATCACAAATCTCAGGCGCTCCTGGATAAATATTTGGATTACTATCATTACAATCATCTGCATTTGAAACATAATCAACAGGAAGATTTAATGCACAAAAACTTGCTTGAGTTTGCGAACCATATCCATCTGAATCTGAATCCAAATAACCAACAATTAAATTCCAAACATTCGCATCATAATCATTACAATCATTATCATTAAAATATCCATCATTATCAATATCTGAATCACAAACATCTCCAATTCCATCTGAATCAAAATCTTCTTGATTTGGATTATAAGTTAAAGGGCAATTGTCTTGTGAATCATTTATTCCATCATTATCTTGGTCTTGATCTTCTTTTTGATCTTCAGCTTCAATATATAATGAAACTCTTGCTACATCCGAATCAACTGGTTGTCCTGGATGCAAATCATCTTCAGGAGTAACAGTTACAATCATCTCAACATCTCCTAAAACACTTGCATCCCAATTAAATGAAAATTCTTCCCCATTAATATCATTAACATCTGCATTAAAACTTCCAAAATCAATTGTATTTCCTTGTGTATTAACAACTTCCCATTCAACTAAAGTATCAACAGCAGTTTTATCAGAATTGTTATCAGCATAATTACTAATTAAATCAAAAACAAATTCAATATTATCATTTAATTCAGGAAAATTTGGGGAGTAATCTAAATTATTAATAATTGCATAAAACTCATTTCTAACTCTTTCAGGATGAACAGTAAAATCTTTTGAAGTACTTAAAGGAATATCTGAACTACATTGCTCATCTGTAACAGTTGTTGTAATAGTTGCAGTATATTCTCCTTCTTGGGTTGGAGTCCATTCAAAGTCAACTTTTTCAGAAGTATCCATTAAAATATCTAAATCAATAGAATCTGAATAAACTTCATTATCATTTGAATCTAAAATCTTTAAATCAACTTCTGTTTCAGCTGAATAATAATCTTCATATTCTTGCGGGTACCAATCTAATTGTCTATCTTCCCACGGACTATCAACATCAGTCCCAATATTTGCAACAACATCAATAACAACAGGTTCATTAGCATATTGAGAATTTTCAACATTCATTGAAACAGGTGCTTTACATGATTCACTTTTCTCTAAATTATAAGTATGAGAAAAAGTTTCACCATCTCCATTATTCCAATAACTATCTTCATAAGGAGCATAACCTTGCTTAAACATAAAAACAGCATAATAATTATTTAATATTGAAGAATATTCATAAGTTACATAATTTCTAAAACCAGAATTTAAATCTTGAACCAAAGTTCCACTTGAACAAGAAGTATCTGAACACTTATACAATAAAAAATCAACATTAGTTAATGCAGAACCTTGCTCATTTTCAAAAGAAATCACATCTATATTTCCAGCAGAAACTAAACTAATTACTAAAATTCCTAATAACATAAAACCTGCAATTAAAAATTTAATATTTTTAGTTTCCATTTTAATTATGTCCTGAACCTCCGCCTCTCCCACCTTGTGAGCCTCCTCCTGAACTTCCCCCTCCATTATTTCCACCACTTCCAGAACCATTCATTGGATCAATTCTAGATTCATCTCCTTCACAACCCATTCCCCATAAATAACAACAACTTTGTCTCATATTTTCTGTTTTATCAGGATCAGTGTATCTACTACCAACTTTTTCATTAGATGAACCTTCTTTATAAACAAGCCTTGAACATTTATTATATGTTGGATCATATTGTCCAAGACCAGTTCCACCACAACCAGCAACGCCAAGCAACATTGCTAAACCTGTAGTAGCAACTCCAATTTTTTGCCTTACATTATATTTATTATCTCGTGCCATTTTATATTAATAATTTTATAGTTACAACACTTTATAAATCTTTTTGTTTAGCAACCACTAAGTAATGACATCTTAATTTTGAATAGTTATAAAAAAGTTTGAATGCGGGGACAGGAAGCTCGCAAACCCACTCAAACATTTATTCTTGATTCGTAAATTCATAAATTAATCTTCGTGAGCTTACTCGTCGAACCTAGGTTCTCACCAATATAAGAAAGATTATGAATGCGGGGGACAGGGTTCGAACCTGCGTAGACACTAAGTCACAGGATCTTAAGTCCTGCCCGTTTGACCACTCCGGCACCCCCGCATTGTGATATTTAATGTGGTCAAACTCTGTTTCGTCTGGCGTGTTTTCACACGACGGGCGAGGTCGAGCTTTGCGTTGCGTGAGGCCTGACCACTCCGGCACCCCCGCATTGTGATATTTAATGTGGTCAAAGTTTGACCACTCTTGTGACTGAACTTATTCAAGTACAAGATCGAACGTTAGTAAGTCCCATCACTTCTGCCTATAAACAATAGCCAATAATTATTTAATCAAAAAGCATCTTAAAAATCTTCCTAATCTTCCCAACAAAAAATCTTAAACTTTTTTGGACTATAATCTCCTTGACCAATAGCAATTATTTTTGATTTTGTATAAATACTCTTACCATTTAGATCATCTTCCAAAACACACAAACTTTCAACCTCACAAACCATTGCTTCACAAACTAAATAACCTGGAGTTAATTTATTAATTGAATTTTTAACTTGCTCTAAATCTCCACTAAAATTTTCCCATCTAACAGGCAATTCTTCTGAAGAAACAGAAACAACAGCCTCCCTTAAACTATCATTAAATGAAATCTCCCTCAACATTGCAATTTCCCATTCATAAATCTCTCCTCCACCACCTTCAGTTACAAAAACTTCTGTAAACAAAAACAAAAGCACACCTGCAACTAACATTAATGCAAAAAATGCTTCAACAAGTTTTATCCAACCCCTCTTATTTACCATATCTTAACCCTCAAAAAACCAGGCTTTTTATTTCCTTGCACATCAAAATAAATAACAGACTTTTGTTTAACATAAACACTATTTGAATTATCTGGCTCTCCAACACGAATTACAGTTCCATTATTATATTCAAAATCAAAACCAAAATCATTCTCACTTAAAATACCTAATTCATTTCTCAAATCATCATAATCAATTGATTCATAATCTTGCTTAATTTCAAAAACCTTTGCCTCAGAAATCAAAACATCTTTAGAAATAGATTTAGTAGTAAATTGAGATTGACAACTGTTTGGGATTTCATAATTATCTACTTGTTCAATAGAATTTGAAATAAAAACTTCAAAAAGAGTTTCCTCATAAGAATTAAAATAAAATGCATTTTCATCATAGATTGAATCAACTAAATTATCATCTAAATTTTTTGCCAAGATATTTTCCGAAATCAAATCTCTGTCCAAAAAAGTATTTATATTGGTGGGAGTTAACTTTAAACAATCCAAAATAGGATTATCTTTTTCTAAAGTTACAACAACCAACTCATCAGACAACTTTGTTATTAAATTTGCTTCGATCGTGTCTAAAAATGCTTCCCCTCCTTTATTAAATTTTATAGAAGGTTCTAAAACAAAGAAAATAAAGAACATAAAAGTTACAAATAATGCAAATGACAAAACTATTCCTACATGAGTTCCTCTTTTATTCATAAATATATTAGAAAAAAAGACTTTAAATTACTTATCATCCAAAGAAAATATTTGCAATTGAAGAAATAAAGAAAGATAACAATACCAAAACAAAAGAATGTTTAATTCCTGCTTTTGCATTTTTCTCAGAGAGCTTTCCAATTACTAATCCAGTAAAAAATCCTTGAATTAATAAAAGATACAAAAACGAACTAGAGATTTCTGCAGAATCAACACCTTGACCTCCTCCCGCAACAGGCAAACCAGACCCTCCAACATCAACAGAAGCAATGCCTTCAACCATTGGCAAAATCTTAAACTGCATAATTAACATAATTACAATAAACACTAAAAAAATAATATAACCTTGCACAACCAAAGTTGAAATTGTTGCTTTTCTTTCTTTTTTTAATTTATCTGCAGTTGAAACAGCATCTGCAACTGATTCAAGAATTTCTCCAATATCTCCCCCTGCTTGTTCTGCCTGCCCAATTAAAGTCAAAGCTCTGGATACAACTTTATTATTAACATCTTTTGAAAAAACTTGCAGAGCAAAATTAAATGGAACCCCTATTGAAATCTGATTTGCTAATTTCTTGACATGCGGACTTAAAACACCATATGGTTTATTTCTAATATTCATAATGCTCTTACTAATTGGCGTCCCTGTTTTAACACCCTCAACCAAATCCCTTGCAAACTCTAAAAACATCTCTTCTTTCTCAGAATCAACTTCGCTTTCATGAATTAAAGTAAAAACAAATGGCCCAGTCCCAACAACAACTGCAATCCCAACAATCAAATAAAAATAATTTGTGTTATACAAGAAAAAAGAAATTGCAAGTATTGCTACTGCAAAACCAATTCCAAACCAGTGTATTTTTTTAAATTCCATTTTATTCTGAACTTTGTTTTATATGAAGGAAAACTATGAAAAATATATTAACCATTGAAACAGCAAGAATAAAAATTAAAGTAATTGCAGAAGGATTTAAAGAGATTCCAATTCCACTAATTTGAATCATCATCACTAATAACATTAAAATCATTGGCGCTGCAATCACAACACTAACATAAATATCCATAAAAGTTTCTGCAGACTTTGCTGATTTTTCTCTTTGCAATCTATGTTCAAACAAAAGATTATCTGCTCTCTTTTCAAAATAATTAGGCAAATCTCCTCCAGAAGTAATTGTCGTCGCCAAACCATTTAAAATTTCAGACAACTTCCCACTCGGACTATTAAATGCAACATTTCTTAATGCACTAACTAAATTTAAACCATAAACATTAATTTCATTTAAAATTTTAGTAAACTCTTTTTCAAGTGCAGGATACTCTTTAGTATCAATTAAAATTTGAAAAATCTTAGTTGGGTCAATCATAGAACCTGAAATAGCAGCCATATGAATTGTTGCAAAAGGAAGCTCCTGTTCAATTTGATGTTCAATTGATTTTCTTTCCAAAAAAGGATAAAAATAAACAGATACAAAAGTTCCAATTGGAATTGCCAACAGCAACCAGGCAATTTTAGAAAATCTAATAAAAGCAGATTCAGTTACTGCAGAAATAAAAGGTGGGCTTGAACTTAAATTAAAAAATAACAAAAATCCAGTAATAAAGATTGCACTAAAAATTGAAATCAAAGTTGTAAAAAAAACAATTGCAAAATAGCTATTTGCAGTAAATCTTAAATTAGATTTAATCAAAGCTCTTTCCAATGTTTTAAAGTATTGTTTTTCTGTAAACCTCCTAGAAAACTCAGAGAATAATTTATTTGAAATATTCACATAAGTACTTGGTTTTTTATCAAGAGTAATTTTAATTTTATCTTTCTTTTTCTTTTTTAATCTCTTTAAAGTCATTCTTTCAAGTTCATCTAATTCTTGTTTTTGTTTTTTATTTAAATTACCTTGTTGCATTAAAGATAAATCAGAAGTGTTGTCCTTAATCTCTTTTTTTTCAGATTTAGTTGATTTTTTAAAAGAGCTATCTTCTTTTTTTTCTACATTAGGTTCGAGTTTTTTATGTAAATTAATTTTTTTCATAATAGAATCAATCTTATTACTTTGCAATTTTAATGACTGCCTTAAAGATTTTATTTGAGAACCAATCATTTCTTTTTCTTTTTTATTTCCTGCTTTTTCAAAAGCTTCAGCTAAAGAAATCAATTCTTTTGTAATCTTTTTTTCTTTTTTTACAGCTTCTTTTATTTCACTAAATTCATTTACCATCTAACATCACACTCATTTTTTCTTGAACCTGAACAATAAATCTCTTAATTCCATTATATCTATCAACATCTTTTTTTTCATAAGAAATTTCTAATTTTTCAACAGCTTCCTCTAAAGCATTTACTAATTGATTCAAAAACACAGCCTCTTCTTTTTTCATTTTTATCTCTTAAATAATTAAATAACAAAGCTTATTAAAGATTTTGGATTACTAGCACAATGAACCAAATAGAAAAAATCATACAAATTTTAATTAAAGAATTTCCCCCTCAAGGAAAAACAACTTTAAACAAAATGCGTGTAAAACCCTGTGCATTTAAGATTTTAATTTCATGCTTATTATCATTAAGAGCACGAGATGAAAACACAGAAATTGTTTCACAAAAATTATTTGAAGTTGCAGACACACCCCAAGCAATCGCATCTATGCCAACAAAAAAATTAGAAAAATTAATTTTCTCTTCAGGACATTATAAGAAAAAAACCCAAACATTAAAACATGTTTCAAAAGAACTTATTCAAAGATTTAATTCACGTGTTCCTCAAACAAGAGAAGAACTTCTAAGTATAAAAGGCATTGGCCCAAAAACAGCAAACATTGTCTTGGCTTTTGCATTTAATAAACCAGTTATTCCAGTTGACACTCACGTCCACAGAATTCCAAACAGAATTGGCTGGGTTCAAACAAAAAAACCAGAGCAAACAGAAGAAGAACTAATGAAAATTATTCCAAAAAAATACATTATTGATTTTAATGCAATCTTTGTTGCATTTGGAAGAGAAATCTGCCAACCTATTTCACCTAAATGTTCAATTTGTCCAATAAATAAGTATTGCCAAAAGATTGGTGTTTTAAGAAGTCGTTGATAAGTCTTCAGGTTCTGCCAAAATCTTTTCCATTCCACGATCCCAAATTTCTTTTTTTAATAATTGAATTCTAAATGATCTTGGAACAAGCTCCCCTTGCCTGTTTTCCCGATAACCATATCTTCCAAAAAGTTTCTTAAAATAATTAATTTTATTATGAACTAAAGAGCGACTAACTCCAAAAAAATCTGCAATTGATTGTTGAGTTATTTTATCAGGAGTTCTAAGTCCAAAATAAAGACTAAAAAGAGAATAATTTCTTTCAGGTTTAGTAATATCTCTCATTGTATATTCTTCAACAGCCTTATCAACACAATCTAAACCTTTCTCAGTTAATTCGCATTCTTCAATAGCTTTCTCAAGAGAATTTTTCAAAACTTTCTGGCCCATTCCAAAAGATTCAATTACTAATGAACCAAATTTAGTTTCAGAAGAAGGATTTAAAATAGAATCAAGAACATCCGCAAATTGGGCATAATCTAACCCAAATTCTTTCAACCTCTTAAACTCATATTGCATCCCGATTAAATCAACAAATTCATTAATTCTTTCCGCATTATAAGTTTTCATCCATTTATCTTCTCAAAGGTATTTAAAAAATTAACTAAACATCTCCAAAATCTTTATAAACCAAATTCTTTTCAATCTTTTATGAAACGAAGCTCAAGACGTTGGAAAAAGAAAGGCCAGATGCGATGGAAATGGCAAAGAAAAAGAATGAAAAAAGAAAAGCACAAGCGTAAGCTAAAGAGAGCTCGTTCTAGATAATTCCCAAAAGATTAATAAATAGGACAATAATAAGTTTCTTATGACAAATTCAGAAAGAAATTCAAAAACTTCGCATTTAACATTAGTTGTGAATAATAAATTTCCTGCAAGAAAAATAGAAAAAGCACATGAAGATATTCCTGTTGCAGTTAAAAAAACTGAAAAATTATGGGAAATGAGAAGATATGGAATTAATCAAAAACTACAAAATCAATGGAGATGTTGGACTTATGAAACAAAAAGAAATGGTGATACAATATTTGCCACAATACATGAATATCAAAAAGAAATAAAAGAAAAAAATCCTTTTTTACTTTAATATCCAATAACTACAATAATCTTTATAAGCAAACTTGTTCTTTATGCAATATGGTGAGTGAAATTTGGACTGAAAAATATCGTCCCTCTGATTTTTCTGGAGTTGTAGGTCAATCAGATACTATAAAGCGAGTTGAATCTTTAGTTAATGCAATGAATATACCTCATTTGCTCTTTGCAGGTCCAGCAGGAACAGGAAAATCAACTTTAGCCCTAATCATTGTAAAAGAACTTTTCAAGCAACAATGGAAAGAAAATTATCTTGAGCTAAATGCTTCTGATGAAAGGGGAATTAATATTGTGCGAGAAAAAGTCAAAAACTTTGCAAGAACAAAATCATTAGAAAAAATTCCTTTTAAAGTTATTTTCTTAGATGAAGCAGACGCATTAACACCAGAAGCACAACAAGCACTAAGAAGAACAATGGAAAACTATTCAGCAACTTGTAGATTCATTTTATCATGCAACTACTCAAGCAAAATCATTGACCCAATTCAATCACGTTGTGCAATTTTTAGATTTAGATTATTAGAGAGAAAAGACATTGAAAAAAGACTTTACTTTATTGCTGAAAAAGAAAACTTAACATTAGCTCCAGAGGCAGTTGAAATTTTATATGAAGCAAGTGAAGGAGATTGTCGTCGAGCAATTAACCTTTTACAAGCAACAGCATCAATTTCATTAAACATAACCCAAGACTTAGTTTCAACAATTATTTCAAATGCAAAACCAAAAGACATTAGAGTTGTATTAGATTATTCTCTTTCAGGAGACTTTGAAAAAGCAAGAGAAAAACTTTTAGATGTAATGTTAAAAGAATCAATTTCAGGCCAAGATGTAGTTAAAGCAATTCAAAAAGAGATTTGGAACTTACAAATTGAACCAGAACTAAAAGTTAAGTTAACTGAAAAAACAGGTGAAACAGAATTCAGAATTGTCGAGGGCTCAGACCCTTTTATCCAACTTCAAGCTCTTTTAGCAAGCTTTGTTCTTGCAGGCTTAGGAAAATAAAATGTCTTGGCAAAGATATAGAGAAATTATTGATGAAAATATATTATTTCCAGCTATAATTTATGAAAATGAAGAAGTTCCTGCGAGAATAATCTTAGCACCAAGTACAATCCCTTCCAATGGTGAATACTCTCCTTGTTATTCAATTTGGACAATTCGAATTAATGCCTTTGGCAAAAAAGAAAATGGTTATACAATTGGTTTAGAAGCATATACTCATGCAGAAAAAATTGCCCAAAATGTAATGGAACAAATAAATTCTCAAACATCTAAATTAGAGGAAATAAAAAATGCAATGGACTGAAAAATATAGACCAAAAAAATTTGAAGAATTAAAAGGACAAGGTGAAGCAATTGCAAAAGCAAAATCCTTTATTAATAATTTTCCAAAAAAGAAATCAATTATTTTGCACGGAGCTCCTGGAACAGGAAAAACAACATTAGCTTATGTAATAGCCAATGAACTTAATTCAGAAATATTTGAGCTTAATGCTTCTGATTTTAGAAATAAAGAAAAACTAAATCAAATTCTTAAACCAGCAATGCAACAAATGTCTTTAATTAAAAAAAGTAAAATCATTCTTGTCGACGAGGTTGATGGTATAAGTGGATATTATGACAGAGGAGGAATTCCAGAATTACTTTCATTAATCAATTCTTCTCCATACCCAGTAATCATAACTGCAAACGACATTTGGAATAAAAAATTCAATACCCTTAGACAAAAATCAGAAGTTCTTCAATTAAAAGACATAGATTACAATACAATCAGAGATATTTTATTTGGAATTTTAAAAAAAGAAAATTTATTCTTAAATCAAAATATAATAACAAGTATTGCAGTTAGAGCAAAAGGTGATTTAAGAGCAGCTGTAAATGATTTGCAATCAGTTTCAAGATTAAGAGACCCTTCTATTATAACATTAGATGAAAGAAACAAAGAAATGGATATTTTTCATGCATTAAAAATGATTTTCAAAGGCAAACCAACTCAAGAAACAACAAGAATTTTTGAACAAGTCCACATGAATCTTGATGAAATTATGCTTTGGGTAGAAGAAAATATTCCAAAAGAATACAAAGGAAAAGAACTTGCAAGAGCAATAGAACTTTTAACAAAAGCAGATTTATTTAAAGGAAGAATTTACAAACAACAATATTGGAGATTTTTAGTTTATGAAAATTTATTCTTAAGTTATGGTATTTCAGCAGCAAAAGACCTAAGCAAACCAGTAAACACTTCTTTCACAAGCTACAAAAAACCCTCGAGAATCTTAAAGATATGGCTAAATAATCAAAAAACAGCAAAGAAAAAATCAATTGCACAAAAATATTCAAAATATGTCCATATTGGAGAAAAAAGAGCAATGTATGAATTTCCAATAATCAAACAAATACTAAAATCAAATACTAAAATTCAAGAGGAACTTAAACTTAATGAAGATGAGATTGCATATCTTATGAGATAATTATTTCTTTGCTAAAAGCAAATAAACCACTAAAGAAAATAAAATACCAAATCCATTAACCAGTAAATCTTCAAAAACACAAAATCTTCCTAAAGTAAAATACTGATGAAACTCATCTAAAGCAGAATATAAAAAAGAAACTAACAAACCAAATAAAATATTTTTTATTTCTAAATCAGTCCTATCAATTGTAACAAGCAAACAAAAACCAAACAAAGAAAATATCACAAAGTGATAAACTATTGAATAAAAAGAAACATTATAAGCTCATTGAAAAACCTCTTGAGGAATTGAAGATATAATAAAAATAAAAAAAGCAATTAAAATTGTTAAAACAAAAAATAAAGAATTTTTCTCTCTAAGAAATTTTTTAATCATCTTAGCACTGAGCAGTTGTTGTTCCAGAACTTGATTCATCCCAACCCCACATTGAACTTGGGCTTGCTGAACTTAATTCAAGTGTTCCACATTCTTCAGGAATATTCTCTTCTGTAAAAGATTTACAAGCAGTGTCTAAATAAGCCGAAGGTGCTCTTCCACTTTGAACAATTTGTCCATTAACAACTAATGTTGGACTTCCTTGAACACCATATTGTTCACTTAATTGAGAATCTTCTGCATAATAATCATCTGCTCTTCCTGAATCAATACAATCTTGCATTTTACTAATACTTACTCCAGATTTACTAATTGCATAATCTGAATCTCCTTCTTCAAGGAAATATCTTAAATAATTCAAATATTTTTCTGATTGCTCTTCTCTAATACAAACTTGTCTTGGAGTTTCTGTTTCCTCAGGATCATGCATAAAATAATGAACAAATCTTATTTTAGCATCAACATTTTCTCCAAATGCTTCAATAAAAGGTATAAAACCTTTTTCAGCCTGAGTTCCATAAGGACAATGAGTCATTACAAATAATTCTAATTGAGGATTATCTGATTTAGGAATTGATTGAGAAGTAGGTTCTTCAGTAGGAGTTTCTTCTTGTTCTAATGGAATAAAGGCAGAAGATAAATATTTTCCATCTTTAGTAACATAAAGAGGAGATTCCTGTCCTTGAATAGAAATCATAACTTCATAAAAAGATTCTTGATCATTAACCTCTACAATTTCTGCATTAAGGCCTTGAAGTGCTGCAAATTCAACAATAGAATTGCCTACCTCATCTTCAGAAACTACATTCCCCGTAAAAGCAACATTAGCAACCAATAATATTAAAACAAAAATTCCTAAAACAGTTGTTGAAAGAATCCAAGGATTTTCTCTAAAACGCTCTAATAAACTAGTTTTATTTTTTTCAGACAAATCTTTCTTTTCTTCAAAAGGCAAAGAAACTTCATTTTTTTCCTCTTTGTTTTCTTCCATAAAAAACCCTAAGAAATATTCTTTTATAAATATTGTGGTAAGAATTACATTGAACAAACATAAAGAATTGCATTTTGTGATGAATCTCCTTGTTCCCAATAAGTCCATTTATTTGCATCAGTTTCTATAGAATCATAATCATCCATAATCCTTATATTATAATGTTCATCAAAAATATCTTCCCATCCAATACTAGTATCCCCAT
Organism: Candidatus Woesearchaeota archaeon; assembly: GCA_964603295.1. GTDB lineage: Archaea > Nanobdellota > Nanobdellia > Pacearchaeales > GW2011-AR1 > CAZRUG01. Next base: position 24,238 of record CAZRUG010000008.1, read on the forward strand.
TCTTACCCCACCAATTATGATTTACTCCATTAGTCATATAAGTTGATGAAGAAGCCCAAAAACCTTTTGCATCCTGATAATAGTCATGAAATCTTACACCTCTTTCAATAAAAGTATTATCATCATAATAAGTAATTTTAATACGACAACCTTTTTCATCTAAACATTCAGAAGGAACATCTATTTCTGAGCGATAATCTCCCTCATTATTTGGTAATGGTTGCAAAGGTTGAGAATTAAAAAACATCCTACAAGAATCTCCTCCAGAATCAGCAGCAGAAATTCGTTGGTCAATTAAATCATTTAATCCTTGAATTTGGTCTGCGGAATGATAAGGTAAAGAAGTGTCAACAGCATAAACTCCAACAATACCAATTAAAATTAAAAGCAGTCCAAAAATTCCATAAGCATACTTCTTTTCAATATTCACCTCAAGTTTCATATTTAATTAAATAAAATGCTCTTTAAATATTTTCCTAAATAATTAATTTTATAACCTTGAAAAAACTAAATCTATTATGGCTTATGATATAATTATTGGAAGAAACGATTCTGACAAAAAAGATTTTGGTGAAAGAGGTGTTGCCTATATTGGAAAAAGTTTTGTAAAAATGGGGCAATACACTTCATTGAGTAATCGGATTCTTCTCGATGTTGCTCGCTCTCATGTTATTTTAGTTGCAGGTAAAAGAGGTTCAGGAAAATCATATACCCTCGGTGTTTTAACAGAAGAACTTTCAAACTTACCTAATGAGGTAAGTCAAAATATTGCTTCATTAATTTTTGATACAATGGGAATTTATTGGACAATGAAATACACTAATGAAAAAGACAAAGAATTATTGCATGAATGGAGTCTTAAACCAAAAAAACTTCCAGTAAAAGTTTTTGTTCCATATGGACATTATGATGATTTTGTAGAAAAAGGAATTCCAGTAGATTCAAAGTTTGCATTAGATGTAACAGAACTAAATGCAGAAGATTGGCTAATAACTTTTGGTTTAGATATTATAAATCCTGTTTCAGTTTTGATTGAAAGAGCATTAAATAAATTACAAGAAAAAGAAAGTTTTGGAATTAAAGAAATACTAAAAGAATTTGAAAAAGACACAACAAGTTCAAAAGAAACAAGAAACGCTGCAATTGCTTTGTTCGAAGCTGCAAACACATGGGGAGTTTTTTCTCAAACTTCTGAAGATGCAACAAAAGTTGAAGAACTTGTTAACGCAGGAACAACAACAGTTTTAGATTTAAGTGTTTACAATGCAGTGGGAGCATTTAATGTTCGGGCTTTAGTTATTAGTTTACTATCAAGAAAAATATTTAATCAAAGAATGGCTTCAAGAAAAAAAGAAGAAATTAAAGCAATTGCAAAAGGACTTGATTATTTAAGTGGTGCTGAAAAAAAAGACAATCCTCTTGTTTGGATGTTTATTGATGAAGCTCATGAATTTTTACCTCTTAATGAAAAAACAGCTGCAACAGATGCACTAATCCAATTGCTTAGGGAAGGTCGGCAACCAGGCATCTCTGTTGTTTTAGCAACTCAGCAACCAGGAAAAATTCACACAGATGTTATGACTCAATCAGATATTGTAATTGCCCACAGAGTTACTTCTCGTCCAGATTTAGAAGCACTTAATCATATTATGCAAAGCTATCTTTTAAACAACATTAGAAAATACATGGATGATTTACCTCGATTAAAAGGTTCTGCAATAGTTCTTGATGATAATTCAGAAAGAATTTATCCAATGCGAATCCACCCAAGATTTACTTGGCATGGTGGCGAGGCTCCAACTGCAATTTTTAAAGAGAAAAAACTTTAATTAAGAACTTTAAAATCAATTCTCAACCTAATCTTATAAGGAGCAATCTCCCCTGCTTTCTTAACTCTTGTAATCTCTATGTTCTTTTTTGATTTAGAAGCTTCCTGCTTAACTTTTTCTGTAATTTTATCTATATCTTCAATCTTACAAAAATCATAATAATAAATTCGTGTTCCCTTTTTACTTAACATAAATGCTTGTTCAAGAAAACTATTTTTTAATTGAGGTCTAGGCATTACAATAACACTAAATTTCTTATCTTCTGTCTTTAATTTTTTAGCAATTCTCTTAATATCTCCATTAATAAATTCCAACTTATCCTGAACTTTATTCAACTTTGCATTAATCTTGCCATATTTATTTGCTTCCCTATTTATTTCATTAGAATAAACTTTTTTTGCTTTAGAGTTTTTAGCAATAACAATTGAAAAAGGTGCAACACCAGCAAACATAACCAAAACTTCGTCATTTGGTTTCATTACTTCAGCCATTTCTTTTCTTTCATTACTTAAACGGGGAGAAAAATAACTTGTTTCAGCATTAAACCTAAACACACACCCATTCTCTCTATACAAAACTTCTTTAGTCTTTTCTCCAGCAACATGCTTTAATTCAGGCTTTCTTAAACGGCCTTTGACTTTTCCAAACTTTTCTAAAACAGTTTTAACAGATTTATTTTCTTGCAAAAGTTTTTCTGCAATTTTCTTTTTTTCAGAAACTTTCATTTCATCAGGAAAATTCACTATTGCAATATTACCAAGGAAATCATATGAGCGTGTCATAAATATAATAAAAAGAATAATTGTTTTAAAAGTTTCTAAAAAGAAAGAGAAAATAAAAAAGTTATTGCTTTTAATTAAATTCCTTTTTGGGCCTTATACCAAGCATTCCAAGTTTCATTTGTATGAGTGGTTTTTTTATCCCCACTTCCCTGAATTTCTTCCCCAATAGCATTAAGATTTCTCATTGCATTTAAAATAGTATTTGTCTTTTGCATTGCTTCTTGATCTTCTTTTTGAAGAGCCTTCATTTGTTTTCTTCTCATAATCCATTCACTTAATCCTCCAATGCCCCATTCAACAGCAAACCATGCAATTATTGAGGCAAATAATCCAGCATATACTGCAAAAGCCCCCAGAAAAGCAAAAACATAAGTTAATCTTGCAACTGCAATATTTAAGACTCCCAAGTTAGCCGCAGCAATAACCAGTAAAATTGCTACTGCCCAAGAAGTTGAAGCCGACAATGAACTAAAATTCTTAAATATATCTCCAAAAACTAAAGCTAACATAGCCCAGATACAAATAAGCACAATTAAAGCCCCCATTTCATTAGTTAAGGATAACATAATATTTGGAATACTTCCTAGAACAAAAGATAAAATACTTCCTAAGACATTAACAACTCTCTCCCCAGCATCACTACTTGGATTAAATTGGATATTTAAAACTTCTGAAACAGAAGTAGTTCCCTTCCATTCATCCACTTCGGGAGAATTAACATCAAAATTAAATCCAGTAAAAACATAAACCAATATTAAAAGAACTGCAATAGCAACAAAACTCCAGAGAACATAAGATGCCTTAAGTTTAACTTTAGCTCTTTCATCATGAACTAATTTTTCTTCAAAAGATTCCTTTTTCTTTAAAGGTTTCTTTTTTACAGACTTTTTCTTAGTGATTTTTTTCTTTGCCATCTTGAAAGCCTTATTTATTCTCTCCAAGGGTTTTACCCACATCTCTTAATCCAGAGATAACAGTTTTTAATTCTTCAACATTTTTTTTAGTATGATTTTTATTCTTTGCAGCAATTTGCATCCCTTTTCTTCTCATTACCCAAGGAGCAAAAAACTTTAAACCACTTTCAACTGCAATAAAAGCAATAAAAGATAATCCAAGAGCAATATAAATCGCAACTACACCAAACATTGCAAACCATTGAGTAGCTATTGTTACAAAATCAGCTAAAACACCAAGATTAGCAGCAGCAATTGCAAATAAAAATCCAATTGGAAAAGCCAATGAAGCAGAAATTGCACTAAAGTTTCTCAATACATCTCCAAAAACTAAAGCAACCATAATCCAAATACATAATAATACTATAAAAGTTCCAAACAAAGATACACCTTTTGGATTTGAAAAAATTGTTGCAAATTCATCTCCTGTCCGAACAACTTTTAAATCAGGAACATCCCCAATTAAAAACGAAAAAGTGTTTCCAGAAAAAGAAGCAAATCTATATGACGCAGTATTTTGGCAATCTGGAGTACTAACATCACAATCAACAAACCTTTGAAGAAATACGTCTGCTGTAGGAACAAGATTTACATTTTCTAACTTAGATTCATTAAATTCAAATCCAGTAAAAACATAAACACCTCCAACAATGAATAAAATAAGAATTCCAAAAACCAAAAAATTTCTCCAAAAATTACTCTTACCTTTTTTATTACTAAGTAAATTTCTTTTCACACCCTTTTTTGCAACCATCTTGTTCATTCTAAAATTTTATTGTTTATAAATATTTCTATAATTCACCAAATTTTAAGAAAACACAAAAAACCATTAATCACCATCGATAAAACTAAATTAATCAAAATTAGTGTTTCTTTAATCTCAAGGCCTTCAATTTTTTAATCTTCTCTCTTCCTTCAGGAGTTTGCTCCAATTTAGAATAAAATCTTCTAGACATAATTAATTGTGCATCTAAAAATTTCTTTAACTCTTTTTTCCAATTTGGATTTGTTCTAACATATTTAGCCCATCTTTCAACCTGGTCAATATGTGTCTTATCTCTCATTTTCCAAGCCTCAATTTTTTAATTTTCTCTTTGAATAAATTAATCTTATCTTCATTAAATTCTCCTTCATAAACAATTCTCAAATGTTTTGCATCTTCTAAATCCTTATCTGATTTCAAAAGCTCTTCTTTAAATGCAATATTTCCTTCTAAAGGCGCAAAATAAACTTCTAAATCAGTAAACCCCATTTTAATCCTATCTCTCAATTGTTCCTCATCAAGTTCATCTTTTGAAAAATGAATTTCCATTTCAGGTAAATGTTCTCCTTGCCAAACATATCTTACACTTAGGTTATCATTCAAATAACTAAAAACTTCTTTGCCAGAAGAAGATTGCATACACTCAAATCCATTTTTAACTAAATCATTATGTAAATCCAAGAACTTTTCTTCACTTAATTTATCAATAACCATATCTATATCCTCTGTTCCTCTACTTCTCCCACTTGCAATTGCACTAAATCCAGAACAAATAAAGTATCTACAATGAGTATCAACAACTTTACAAAAATCCTCAGTAAATTTATCTAAAATAGTTCTTTCAGTAACTTCTCGCTTCATAATTAATATAATCTCAAATACTATTTAATCTTTTCCAAACAAAATATTTATAATATCTAAAAAACATAAAACAATATGAAAAGAGGATTAGTCTTGTTAACACTTTTATTAATTAGTGTGAATCTTATTTCAGCTTACTCGCCAGGCGCAGGCCTTGATGACATACTCAATAGTTTTGATGATTCAACAATTATCCTTAGTTTATTATTTGTAATCTTCTTTACAACAATTCAATTCATCCTAAAAAGATTTATGAAAAACGAAGACGGCAACTCATCTGTAATAATATCTCTTGCAATCTCACTATTAATGGTCTTTCAAATAAATAGAATGAATTATGGTTTTGATAACTTTTTTTATGAAATAGGTTTATATGGAGAAAATTTATTTTATTTAGGATTAATAGCTTTTATAGCATTAGCAACATATTTATTAACAAAATTCAAATCAACTGCAATGATTGTCCTTGGAGCAATAATGATTTTCCTTTCATTCACAAATTTTTTCATAGACCTTGCAGGAATTTTACTTCTTCTTGGTTTAATATTATTAATAGGAGGAATAATTGCAAAAACAATGTCAGGTGGAGAAGATGGCGAAGAATCAAATTTCAAATGGGGCCCATTATTCGTAGGAATTATGGCAGTAATACTAATTGGACTTTTAATCTGGGGCGGATACTGGATAATTGCAAATCCTTTAATCCCAATATTAATATTAATTGCAATCATTGTTGTTTGGGTGTTATCTAAACAAAAACCTTCGAACTTATATGGTAGGTATAAAGAGAATAAAAAAGTAAAGCAAAAGAAAGAAAAACAAAAAAGAATCAGAGAAAAATTAAAAACAATTCATTCAGCATCTGGAAAAGACTACAGAAAAATAATTTATAATATAGGAAAACAATGGAAAAAAGATAAAAAAGAAATAATAAAAAAATTTCAACAAACTCCTGACAAAAGTGAAAGGGCAATGGTTGCACAATACTTTATTGATTTATATGCCCTTCTTGATGACCATTATCAAAAGTCTTCATTAGACAACACAAACAAGAAAAAAATCTCAAAAGCAATAAAAGTAATAATTGGGCGAATAGAAAAGATGTATACCTTAAGTTAAAACCACTCACCAATTCCTTTTTGTTTTTTGTTTTCCTCAATAACCCTTAATTTATCTAATTGCTTTTCAACTCTTTCTTCAGAAAAATCATGTCTTTGAACTAAAATTTCTTTAATCTTTTGCTCATCTAATTTCTTAAATTTAAAATCTTCATCTTTAACTTTATGCTTATGAAAAATTTCAAAAATCTCTTGCCAATCAAATCTGTCTTCTTCAGGCAAACCCATTATTCTTTCTTGCACTTGTTCAAAAATTAAAACAGGTTGTTTATATTTTATAACTAAATCCAATGCTTTTTTCTGACCTATTCCTGGAACACCTTTTGGATTATAATCTGTGCCAACTAAAATTCCAATACAAATTAACTGATCTAAATTAATTCCCAACTTATTCAACACATCCTGTAACTCAATCATCTCTGGACTGACTTCAGCATAACTTCCAAAAACTTTTCTCCTTTTACTTAAAGTTAAATTTCTAATTAATTTAGGTGCTCCAAATAATAAACTATCATAATCTTGGGAAACAGAAGCATAAACTTCTTTTTTTGTTTTTGCTAAATAAGCAGCCTCTGCCTCACCCTCTGAAGGCGCCTGAACAACTGCAATTCCCATTGCCTCCAACAACTCTTTACTTTCTTTAATCATTTCCTCATTTAAACGAATCAATTGCGAAGAATATTTTTTCATTAAAGACATATCTTTTTCTTTCCGCGCATCTTCATATTTTTCTTCAGCCAAGTCCCTAAATTCTTGTCTTTGCTTTCTAATCTTATGCTTTAATTCAGGTGCCTCGCCATCAAAAACATAAACTAATTTAATTCCTTGATTAAGTAAAGAAATATTTCTATAAAAAATTCCAGACAAATGACTTGTGATATTTTTGTTTGAATCCATTAATGGAGTTCCATCTGGTTGCCGAATAGTGGACAAAAACTGATACAATGTATTAAATGCATCAACACAAAGAGTCTTGCCTTTTAAGTCAGCAATCTCAATTTCCTTTCGCGGAATAATATCTTTTATACTAAGTCCCATAAAACAAATAAGAAAAAACCATTAATAAAATTAATTATCTTTTAACAGGATCTTGATAAACACAATCATCTCTTGGCGTTAGATCATATCCAAATCTTAATTCATCAACTCTTGAAATAGGATAATCTGCTTGGCCTTTATTTTCTTGAGTAATTTGGGATTGATGTTTTCCTCTAGAAGTTCTAACTATAGTTTTTCCAGTTCCAAGCCATCCTGGAACTACTCCTTCTTGAACCCAATTTGTCATATTAAAATCACTCAAAAGTAGTATATAAAGTTTGTTATTTGTATAAAAAGGAACTATATTAATGAACGTGCCAATAATTCCAAAAGCTATAGCAATGATTAACAACTCCATTTGGACTCATTATTCTATAACAGAATATAGGTAAGAAAGAAATAATTATAAGAATTAAGATTACAACTATAATCCATAACCACCATTTTTTTAATTAATTCAATAATGTTTCTCGAAGTTCAAGTATAAATAATTTTCTAAGGGCTGGTTTCGAGTAATATTGCATATAAAAAATATTATATTTTCCTGTGATAGAGATTAATTTTTAGTGCAACAATGCCGAAGGCAAAAAATCAAAGTTTTTGAGAATGCCGTTTATATGATTTAGAAATAATATTTTTT
>CAZRUG010000009.1:0-18431 GCA_964603295.1 Candidatus Woesearchaeota archaeon
TGTGATAAAGAAAAAATAGCAAATAAAATAAATACAATTAATAGTGTGAATCCAAAAACCTGTTTAATTTTCTTTAGTTTTAAGTAATTTTTTCCTCTTTTTTTAGTGTTTTTTTTACCAGTCATTTTGATAAAAAATCAAAGGCTTTTTCTTATTTAAACATTATTATAATTAGAATTATTCTTTAGGAGGTTCTTTTAATTTTTTTGTTTTAGAAACCCATCTAATTTTTCTTCTTTTCATTAACATATTTTTTCTACATTTTGAAGAACAAAATTGTTTAACATTTCCATCTTTTAAAACAAGTGTCATTCCTCTTTCAATTCCATAATCATTTCCACAATAAACACATTTTGGCATTTTAAGTATAAGCTCCCTTTGTTAATTTACTTCTAATCTTTCTTGCTTCAATTTCAGTTTCTCTTAACATTAAAATATCTCCAATTCTTATGGGACCCTTAACATTTCTTCTGATTGTTCGCCCCTTGTCTTTTCCTTCTTGAATTAAAACCTTAACCTGAGTAATTTCTCCTTTAAAACCAGTTCTTCCAATAATCTCTTGAACTAAAGCAGATGCTACTTCTCCAAGTAATTTATCACTTTCTTTAACTGTTTTTTGGCTTTTCTCAGCCTTTTTCTGTTGAGTCTTTGCCATTTTATTTCTTTAGAGCAGAAATGTCTTTTTCAGCATCCCCTGATTCAATAACTGCAACTGATGAAGCAGAAACAGGTAAACCTGCTGCAATTCCTAGCTTTTGTTTATTATCTACATCTTGACAAGGAATTCCTTTTTCCTTGCAAAGAATTGGAATATGCTGAACAATTTCTTTTGGCTCAACATCTGAGGAATAAGCTACAAACTTTGCAGTTCCTCTTTCAATAGCTTTTGTAACTTCATTAGTTCCTTTCTCTATTTTACCAGTCTTTCTTGCTGTTTCAATGATTGTATATGCATCCATTTTTTTAGCCCACAATTTAATTAAGAACTCTAAAGGTTTTAGGTTTAATCCTCCCAAGAGTTCATCGGATAATAAATTGAGATAATTTGGGTTTTTAAAGATTGTGCTTGTTCAAAATTAAAGAAATATTTTTATATTAATTATTGTATAATTTTTTATGTCTGAAAAACAAGATTTTGGTTGGTGTATTTATAGTCATTCAAGTATAAAATCTCCAGAAGGAGTTGCAAGAGTAATTAGTTTTCAGGAAGAGACCTATGTAATCTCTCCTGGAGAAAATCTTAGAGCAGAATTTTGGAACCCTGATTATATTAAAACTTTTTCAAAGTTTAGTGATGCTGTTAATTATTTTTTAGAAAATCGTCCTAAGGGAGATTTAAGAGATTCTAATCCTTCTGATGAAAAAGCATTAGAAATTTTAGCAAGAAAATTTCCCAAACAATTTCTCCCTACTTCCACTTAACTTCAACATCATCAGTTCTTTCACGAGGATGAATATCTATTTTATCTAAATCTTTTTCTTTAATTCCAGCTTTAAACATAATTTCTCCAAGATAAGCAATCATTCCTGCATTATCAACTAATAAAGAATTTTCTGGAACAAATAATTTACATACTCTTTCCTTAGTTTGTCTTTTAGGCGATCCAGTGAGAGAACTTTTTCGCTCTCCACACATAAGTTCACACATCTCTTGAAGTCTTGAATTACAAGCAACACCTCCTCCAAGCAAAAGTTCTTTTTTTCCAGTATGTGCCAAAGCCCTCTCTGCAGTCTCGACAAGCATTGCAAAAACAGTTTCTTGTAAAGAATATGCAATATCTTTAATTGAATATTTTTCAGAATCTATCATTTGTTTAATTTTTGTTTGAATGCCTGCGAGGACAATATCCATTCCTTTAACTTTGTAAGGTAATTCAATATAATTTTTTTTAGATTCTTCAGCAAGTTTTTGAATTTTTGGGCCTCCGGGAAAACCTAATCCCATATAACGAGCAATTGTATCAATAAAATTTCCCACTCCTAAATCTAATGTCTCACCAAAAACCCTGTATTTTCCAGATTCATAAGCAATAACTTGTGTGTTTGCACCAGAAACATAAAGCATAACAGGATCTTTTGCACCAGTAATTTTACCAATCTCAAGATGAGCAATACAATGATTCACTGGAACAATTGGTTTATTTAATTTTTTAGCTAGTTCTTTAGCAAATTTCATTCCTTCTAATAAACAAGGCGCCAAACCAGGTCCTTGAGAAAAAGCAATTGCATCAATTTTATCTTCCTTGTTTTCTAAACCAGCTTCAACCAATGCTTCAAAATAAACTTCTTTTTTGTTTTCAAAATGATGCTTTGCAACTTCAATTGGAATCAAACCTCCACTGTCAGTTGTAAAAGTCTTTTTAACATTAGAAATAATCTTTCCATTTTTCACAATTCCAACACCAAAAGTGTGTGCAGTTGATTCAATACCTAAAATAATTGTCATAAAATAAAAAATAAACTTAAATATATAAAATTACTTATTAACTTCTTCATAAGTTTCTTTAGAACCAATATCATACCATTTTCCATTAAAAGGAAATCCATAAACTTCCTTTTTCTTTTGTAAATCATAAATTAAATAAGTTGGACCTTCTTTTGATTTATTAGTTTTCATATATTCTTTAATATAATGAATTTCTTCCTTAGTAAAGCAATAAATTCCTGTCACAATTAAACTTGATTTTGGGTTTTCTGGTTTTTCTTCAATGGAGACAATCTTTTTGTCCACATCAATTTGCACAACTCCAAAATTTTTTGCACCCTCTTTATATCTAATATCATATAAACCCAATACTGCTGAATTTTTATTTTTAAAAAAATCAATCATTTTATTTAAACTAAAATCAAATAAATTATCTCCAAGCAGAACTAAAATATCTTCTTCAATGTTTTCTTTTTCAATCACATAATATAAATCACCAATACCTCCAAGCCTATCTTCGTTTGAATTAGTCATATCATTAATAATTTTAATATCTTTTTTATCTTTAGACCATTTCAGAAAATGATCATAAAATTTATTATTTGTAATTATAATTTTCTCATTGATATCTGGTATTGCATTTATCTTTTCAAGAATATAATCTATAACTGGTTTTCCTTTAACTGGCAATAAGGATTTTGATTGATTTTTAGTCAAAGGATATAACCGAGTTGCATAACCAGCACATAAAATAATGGCTTTCATAAAAAAATAAAAAACAAATACTATATAAAATTAATTAAAAAATAAAAACAAAAAATTAAGAAACTTATCTTCGCTTTTTAGCAGTTTTTTTCTTAGCTGTTTTCTTTTTAGCAACTTTCTTTTTAACTGCTTTTTTCTTCACAGTTTTCTTAGCTGCTTTCTTTTTCTTTTTACCGCCTCGAGCCATTTTAGCTTCACAGACATTACCGCTACCATCAACATAGTAAAGGTGTCCAGGCTTTCTTGTAACAGCGTTCTTTACAATGATTTTTCCCATTGTTTCGCCCTCCTTTTATTTAACACTCACTAAGTGAGTAATTATTATAAGCTCGTCGAGTATTTAAATCTTTCTTTTCACCGACGGAGCAAGTCATGAAGCTCCTCGAGTAATTTCCAATTTTTCTTATTTATTGGAACTTCAAGTATTTTTCTAAATTTCTTATTAGATTTTATAGAAATTTTCCAAGGAAAAACCTCTTGAAAATCTATTATTCTGTTTTTATCGTCAAGCCATAAAACTACAAAAGGAAAAAAAACAAAAAAAGAATGCAATGCAATATTTTTCTTTTCCTTAAATTCAAACAATAAAACCGGAGCATTTTGTCTTTTTCTAAATGTTAAACCTCTTATTTTTCCAAATAAATTACCTTGTCTTGCACTCACTTCAAGAGTCTTTCCCCTATATTCCAAACCAATTCTTTTTTCTTTCATTTTCTTTTTTTAGATTAATATAAGTTTTATACATTATATTAACGTTTTTGTTTGTAACATAGTTGTGATGTTGAAATCCTCCTCCAAAAGTTTTTGGAATATGCATTAATTCATGAATAATTGTTTTTAATTGATCTTCTTCTGAAAGTTTGTCAAATTTTTCTGCAAGAAATTCAATTGTATAAAATGCATTGCAACCCATTCCAGTTTGCATGACCTTTCCAAGAGCATGACAACGAGCAATTGTTCTTTTTGTAGAAGAGCCCCAACTCCGAATACACCTCACTCTATCTAATTGAACATGTGGAAACAAAAGTTTAGAAACATCTTTAGCAATTTCTTGTAAATCTTCAGCAAATTTGTATTTCATTTTTTTAATCAGAAAGCCTTATATAAAAGCATTTGCAACTTTTTTAATGAATGACAAACCAAAATTCAGGCCCGCAAAAGAAATCTTCTCTGAGCTATTTGAATTTAATTCTTTTATATTATCTTTAACAATAATAAACTTAATTCCTCTCTTTGGGGTAATCTTTTTTAATTGGAATGTTTTGGATGCAATTTTAATTTACTGGCTAGAATGTTTTATCCTTGGATTTTATTTAATTCTCCAAATAATTTTATCAAAAGGAAAGAGATCTTCAAAAGCCATGTTTCTTTTAAGTTTTTTATTTGTTTTTAGTTCTTTCTTACTTGGGCCTCTTCTCTTATTATTTGGTCTGTATTATGTCTTGGATAGTTTTTTCGATCTAGCTTACTTTAGCTCACTAATAGATTTGATTCTTAGATTGTCATTACCTGTTTTATCTTTCTTTATTTTATATGGGGTTGATTTTTTTAAGGAATCTATTAAAAATAAGAAAAGATTAGAAGATTTTAGTAAACCCTTTTTGATTGTTTTGTTTAAACCTTTCTTTTTAAGTGGAGTAATTATTCTTGGAATTTTTTTTGTAATACCCACAAGATCTTTTTTTCCAATACTAATATTTTTGGTATTATTCAAATCTTTAATTGATATAGTAATAACAAATATTCGTAGAAAAAAAGAGAAATTTTTTTAAAAGATAATTAACCAAATGACTTTAAATGTTTAATGTTCTCTAATACTTCTTGGTTCATAATAGCTAAGAAGTTTATATTTTCCTGTGTCTTGTTTTATAACCACAACCCCTATGTATCTCTCAATTATCCTATATATTTCTGGATCTTCCAAATTTTGAAATTTATCTTCAAGAGAATTCTGCTTCGGGTATCTATTTTTATAAATACTTCCCATTAAAATATCGAACCAAAACTTATTAATAAGCATTTCTATATTTTTTAATATGATAAAAAAACTTAAAGAAAATGTCTGGCAAATATGTTTTGAGAATTTTGGTTCATGTGTTTATTTAGTAAAGCTCAAAGAAAAAACTGTTTTAATTGACACAGGTTCACCAGACACAACAAGTGAACTTTTGGAAGCACTCAAAGAATTAAAAATAAATCGAAATGAAATTGATTTGATTATTTTAACGCATTTTCATTATGACCATGTCGGAGGATTAGTTTTATTTAGAAAAAAACCTGTTTATGCAAGTAAAAAAGACTTTGGTGAAAATGTAATTGATATTCATGAATTACCTGTAAAAGAATTTCAAATAATTGAAACACCCGGACATTCTAAAGGAAGTTTTTGCATTTTATACAAAGACATCTTATTCTCAGGAGACACCTTATTTCATAATGGAATTTACGGAAGAACAGATTTACCTGGTGGCTCAGATAAAGAAATGAAACAATCTTTAGAAAAATTATCTAAATTAGATTATAAGATTCTTGCACCAGGACATGTTTAGTTAAGATCAAACTCCCAAAAATTAAGTGAGCCCTTGGCAGGAATTGGTTTAGCAAACTTTTCTGCATTTTTTAAAATAAATCCATAATTTCCCCAATCACCTTCAGCTAAATGTTTGTCTTTGTCTTTTTCTAATTCTTTTTTGTTTTCATATTTTTTAACTTCAACTAAAACAGCTTTTCCAACAATAAAACCCCTCGGCAAATCATTAAATCCAAATTTTTTCATTGCATTCCAATCAGGAATTTTAGAAGCATGAACTAAAAACTCTCCTCTAAATTTGGTATTCCACTTTCGCAATTCAATTTTCTTTTTTCCAGAAACAACAAGTTCTGCAAAGGGTTGTTTAAGCGATAGGGTTTTCATTTTTCAAATAAATTTAGTTTAATTATTAAGGCAAACGCAGAGGCAACTCCAATAAATAGATATGCCATCTGAGATATTGAATCTGAATTATAAGAAACCCAAATTGCCACCAAAATTCAAATAAAACGATTGTTAAAGAAAATATTATTAATAAGCTATATTTTAATTGTTTATTAACAGCAATTTTATTTTTTGTGAATAAATAAGAATACCCTTTAATTAATAAGATTGTAAAAAATAAAATTAAAAGAGGTGTATAAAAACCAGTAAAGAAATGTTCTATAAATATTCTTCCAGTAAAATTAAATGGGGTGCCACCTAAACGATTTAAAATTAGAAATGCTCCAAAAATTGTAAGAATATTTAAAATACTCAAAGCAATTATAGTTTCATTTTTTTTCATTCTTCAACCTCAACAACTTTCTTTCTAGAAGTAAAGCCAGAAACAACTTTTACTTTTTTATTAAGTTCTTTTTTCAAAAACTTTTCTAATGCAGAATTTGCTTTTCCTTCAATAGGTTTTTCTTTAATCCAAACTTCAAGTTCTGTTTCAGAAATCTTTTCAATCTTTTCTTGCGAAGAATTTGGATGCAGTTTAATTTTGAGTTTCATTAATTAAAATATCTTTAGAATTATAAAAACTTATTCATCACTTTCTTCTTCATCAGAATCCTCTTCTTCTTCATCGTCTTCATCTGTAAATTCTAATCCACATCCAGGACAAGTATGAACTTCAACTGTTTCTTCTCCAATAGCATCTGGATTTTCTCTTAAATATTTTTCAACATCTTCAATTGTATTTAAAATTACTTTATAGTATTCTCCCTCCCCATTAATAATGCAATTTTCAGCTGAATGTTCTCTACATTTTCCAGGCCGATTTTCATAAATCATGCATTTGCCGTCTGAAGCCTGATGCGAACAAGTTGTCAAAAACTCAACACACCAGTCATCATCATTGTCTTTAATCACTCGAACATTATCATGCGCAACCTGCCACTTAATCTCTTCCCAATCATCCTCAGTCTCTGGCTCATCCATTTGCACAATCACATTTTTACAACATTCTTGATTACACTCAAAACAATTTTTAGGTCTAAACACCTCATTATTTTCTTCCATAACTTACACAAAAAGAAAAAGACTTTTTAAAATTATTTGCTATACACTCTATCATGATGTTCATAATCTAAAATCCTTACAACTTTCTCGCTTTCAATAATCTTATACACAAGAACAAAGCTTTTTCCAATGTGAACTCTTCGCATTCCAGACATATTTCCTTTTAATGGTTTAAACTGGTGTGGATTTTCAAGAATCTTTTTAATTTTTCTTTTCACAATCTCTGCCTGACAAGGATCTTTCTTCTTTAATTTTTCAAAAATTCTTTTAACATATTCTTCAACCTCTAATTCATAAATCATAATATATCTTCAACATTAACTCTAATAAATTTTCCCTTTTGTCTCAACATTTCAAGTTTTTTCAAATACTCTTCTCTAACCTTTGGTTTTTCTTCAAGTTGAGCCTTAATAAAAATATTTATCTGCTTACTCATACTAAGCCCATGCTCTTTACAAAACTCTGAAAATCTTGAATAAGTATCCTCATCAAGATTAAAAGTCTTCAATACCATGTTAAATAATATTAAATAACTTTATTTAAATGTTTCTATTAATCTTCTTCCTCACCTTCATCTTCTGTATCAGGCAACTCATGCAAACCTTTGTTAAAAACATCTTCAATATATTTTTCTAGGTCCTCTTGATGCTTGAATGAATATTTCTCCTCATAATCATTATTGTGAAACAAGCACTCTTCTTGAGAATAATCTCTGCAAACCTGAGAACGCTTTTCATAATTTTGACACCAACCATTTTCACCAAGATACTCGCAATCAGTCAAAAACTCAACAAACCATTCATTATCGTCATTAACAAAAACATTTACATTCTTATGGCAAACATACCATTTTAATTTATCAAAATCATCAATCTCTTCAGGAGCATCTAATTCAATTGCAACATACTTGCAACACATTCCATCACAACCATCACAAGTTTTCACATCTTTTGATTTCATAACAAACCCAAAGAAAAATAGTTTTTAAAATTAATTAAAATAAAAAATATAAAGAATTAAGGATTAGTTCTTTTTTAGTTTAAATAAACTTTCCAATAAGCCAAGTTATCTTATCTTCTTTATATGATGCGTATTCTATCGAGATTACAATTAAAATAAAAGCTCCTAATCCAAAATATGCCAATTACCAATTTCTGTACTATCTAATTCAATGAATACTGGAATGAATACTTTGTAAATAAGCAGACCTGTTAAGAAACCTTCTTTCATTTCTATTAATCTTTTTCATAAGAAGTATAAGAATTCACATCTTTTGATTTCATAACAAACCCAAAGAAAAATGGTTTTTAAATTTACCTTGAAATTATCTCTAAACTATCTCTGTGTTTTAAAAGATATTCTTTGCCACGAACTTGTTTTGTTTTTGCATCAATTGCTTTAATAAAATTCTTTCCAAAATCTGTGTGTAAGAAATAAGCAAAATCTAATGCAGTTGAACCTTCTGGTAATAAAAAACAATCAGGCAAGATATTTCCTTTGCTGTCTCCGAGTTTGTTTGCAGAACCTGGAAAAATTGCAATATAATGCAACATACTAAATACAACAGAATTTAAAATTGATTGAACACCTGTTCCTTCTACAAATTTTTCTAAAACATTTTCTTTAATTTTCATTAAAGCTTGTTCTTGTTTTTCTGTTAATTCTTTTAAAATCTTAAAATCTCTTTCACCAGGAATATATTCAATTAATCCTGCCTTAGCTGCTTGACGCAATGCAAGTTCTGCATCAGCTGCACACGGAACAATAATCAAATTTGGAAATTCAGCTCTAAGCTTTTCATAATTTTCTTTTCCATTAAGCAAATCAATTTTATTTGCAGCAATAATCATTGGCTTACTTTTAGCTCTTAATTTAGATGCAAATTTTTTAACTTGCTTTTCAGACCATTCACTTGCTTTTTCAGCAAAATTCAAATTCCTTAAAACATCTTTAACATCATCTTCTTTAACTTTTAAACCAGAAAACTGCTTTGCAATTGCTTTTTCAAATTTCTCTTTTTCAATTTCTGCTTTTTTAGCAAAACTTCTCCATGCTTTTTGTAAAATATTGTAATACCATAAATCTAATTCATTTGTTAAAAACTCAATGTCTTTTGCAGGACTGTATTTCTCTTCTTCACCAACTGGCTCACCTTTTTCATTTGTTGAACCAGAAACATCAACAACTTGAATAAAAGCATCAGCACTTGTCAAGTCATCTAAAAACTGGTTTCCCATTCCTTTTCCTTCTGAAGCACCTGGAACCAAGCCAGCCACATCCATTAAATCAATTGGAACAAAACGTTTTGAATTTATACAAAAACCGTGGTTAGGATTACACTTCACTCCAAACT
This sequence comes from Candidatus Woesearchaeota archaeon, assembly GCA_964603295.1. Taxonomy (GTDB): domain Archaea; phylum Nanobdellota; class Nanobdellia; order Pacearchaeales; family GW2011-AR1; genus CAZRUG01. Next base: position 9,580 of record CAZRUG010000009.1, read on the forward strand.
CTTTGTCTATACAATTAACTTTAACATAACCAACTCCGTGATTTGCTTTAATTGTTGTAAAAGGATATGAAGCAATTTCAACCTCTGCCATAGTTGCAGCTTTAAAAAAAGTTGACTTTCCAACAGATGGTTTTCCTACAAGACCGATTAACATATAATTTCCTATCTAAAAACCTTTAAATAGATTCTTGTTACTTGTTTATTTATACGAGAGCCTATAGCTCAGCCTGGTCAGAGCGCTGGTCTTATATGAGTGTATTCCAAAAGGAATATATCTTTCACAGATTCGTCTAAGAAAGCCAGAGGTCCTGAGTTCAAATCTCAGTAGGCTCATAAGTGATTTGAACTTGTTTATGCGAACTGATTGCTTCAATGAACATAAGTTAAACAAAGCCAGGCTCATAAAAAACTTTAAATAACAGTTCTTCTTTTTTATTATATCAACTATGCTGGTTGAAAAATGAAAGGAGGTGAAAAATGGCAGAGAATATTATAATGAACTTTGATGCAAGCAATTTTACTGCAGATCCAAACTCACTTTTAAATGGTTTAGCTGGAGGATTTGTTGGAGGAATTTTAGCAAGCCTTGGGGCTTTAGCAATTTTAGTTGCATTAGCAATTTATGTTTATCAAGCAATGGCTTGGATGAAAATTGCAAATGACAGAAAATATAAGAATTCTTGGTTAGCTTGGATTCCAATTGGTGCAACAGCAATGAGGCTTCAGTTAGGAAAAAAATTCCATTGGGCCTGGGCCTTTTTGTGGCTACTTCCAGTTATTGGTTGGATTGCAATTGTTGTTTTAACAACAATCTCTATTTGGAATATTGTTGAAATGAGAAAATATCCAGGATGGATAAGTCTTGCATACCCTTTATCATTTACTCCTAAACTAAGTGGTATTGGCTCAATACTTTATTGGATAATGATTGGGATTGTTGCTTGGAGAAAACCATCTAAGAAATAAGTCCAATTTATTTTTTCTTTTTATTTTATTTTTCAAAAACTTTAAATACTAAATTCTTCTTTTTTAATTATGACAAAGAGATTATATAGAAGTAGAAAAGATAGAATTATTGGTGGTGTTTGCGGAGGAATTGCAGAATATCTTCAAACAGATCCAACTTTAATTCGTTTAATTTGGACAATAATCACAATCTTAAGTTTTGGATTTGGTATTTTAGCATATCTTGCTTTTTGGATAATTGTTCCTGAAAAACCAATGAAACAATCAATTGCTGAAAGAGGAAAACAAGGAACTCAAGTTGAAATTAAAAAGATAAAAGAAAGTGTAAATTCTAAACCAAAATCAAAGAAAAAAGTAGCTAAGAAAAAAAATACTAAAAAGAAAACAACAAAAAAGAAGACTTCTAAGAAATAAATTTTATCTCCATATTGATTTGTGTAAAGGGGTTTGCTTATTAAATTTTGATCCCAGGCAATCTTTTAGATTATAAATATCTTTTTCTCGAGTATGTATAAAAAAACAATCTGGATTTTTTTCACAAAATTTTTTATAAATGGAAAGTTTCCATTTTTCATTAGATTGTTCTGAACCAAAGTGTTCTAAAATTATAAAATTACCTTTTCCATCTTCAATAACAAAATCTGGTCTTAATGTTTGCCCTTCAATATCCATTTGCATTTCGTAATTAACTGTTAATCCATTTAAATGTAGAAAATATGCAATTAGTAACTCGCTTTTTGATTTGACTTTCCCAAAAGGAGAGTGATATTTTCCCTCAAATTTACTTCTAAAGTCTGTTTCTTTTTTCTCTTTAACATAATCTATCTGTTTTATCTTTCTTTCTTCATTTTTCTTTTCAGACCAATGATTTTTGCAGAGATAATGTCCTTCTGGAATCTCAATGCCACAAATTTCACAAGAGGGTTTTTGATTTTCTTTCTTATTACAATCAAAACATAGATTAAACCAAGGTTTTTTATAATTACCACATTTTGGACAAGAAGATGAATTGTTTTTCATAAAAAAATTAAATAGATGAGATATAAAAAACTTTTTGAAGATCTCACGCCCCGACCGAGATTCTCCTTTGCTCGTCCGAACCTCAGTGTAGTGGTTTTTTAAGATAGGGGGCAGAATTATGATATCTCATTTCCTCCAATCTTCAAGACGCCCTATGCGAAGTGTCCACGACGACGAGCATAGTGGGGTTAAAATCTTTGATTTTAACGCCCTTTGCAAAGTAAACTTTGCAACCGCAACGAAGTGAGGACTATGGGGTTAAAATCTTTGATTTTAACGCCCCGACCGAGATTCGAACTCGGGTCACTGCCTTTCTTTTTTATTGATTGAAAGGGCAGCATTCTTGGCCTCTGAACTATCGGGGCTGTTTTCTTCATCTCTTTTAGAGGCGAAGGTTCAGGTATACTCACCTGGTGGTGCCTTGCGAAAATCCATGATTCTCAGCATGAATTATCTGGATATAAACTAGAAATTTATGCCTAAATTAGTTTTTAAAATTAACTATCTTCTTGTAAGTTCATTCAATCAAAAATTAAAGAATAAAAAATCAAAACAAAAACATAGATTTAAAAGGAAGGTTTATTTGCTAAATACACTGGTTTAAGTTAAAGCCTCTTTTTCTTTTATCTTTAGAATATGAAACAAAATAATAAACAAAATAAATTCAATAGAAATTATCTTCCTGAGAAAAGTATTCCTTGTGATTGTGGAGACAGAGCTAAATTAAAAATTCATAGAAATTATTCCTTTGGAAAAAAATCAAAAGCAGTTATCTCCCAGTTTTATAAGTGCGAAAAATGTGGTTCAACAAAATTTTTGGATGCAAAAAACAAAAGGAGGTAAAATGAATCAAAGAAGAAATAATCAACCAAGGCAAGGAGGAAACAGAGGAGGTTTTAATAACCAAAATCGTTCAAATTCAAGAGGAAATAATTTTTCTCAAGGAAACAGAGAAATGTTCAAAGCAGTTTGTTCTAAATGTGGAAAATCTTGCGAAGTTCCCTTTAAACCAACAGAAGGAAAACCAGTATTTTGTAAAGACTGTTTTGTAAAGAAAAAAAGGTTTTAAGTTTTAGAAACTGTCTTTAAAGAATATTAAATCTTATAAACTTCTTTTTATTTAATAAGAAATGGGAAAATATACTCGAGGGCAGAAAAAACTCTCAAACATCAAAAAGCAAAGACAAGAATACCCTCTTTTATCAAAACAAATAATTGAAGTCGCAGACATAATTCTCGAAGTATTAGACTCAAGATTCATAAAAGAAACACGAATTCCAGAACTTGAAAGACTTGCAAAAGATAAGAACAAGAAAATAATTTATGTATTTAATAAATCAGATTTAGTTGAAAAAAACAAAGCACCTTCTTATCTCAGACCTTCTGTAAATGTTTCTGCATCAAAAAGAAAAGGAATTAGAGAACTAAGAGATTTAATTAAGAAATTAGCAAATCAAATAACTAAAGAATCTGGAAAAATGATTCGCCAAGGAAACATAATTGAAACTCAAGATACAAGTATTTTAGTTGGAATAATTGGTTATCCAAACACAGGCAAAAGTTCTTTAATAAATTCACTAATTGGAAAATCTTCTGCAGGAACAGGTTCAGATGCAGGATTTACAAAAAACATACAAAAATTAAAATTAAGTTCAGACATATTTTTATTAGACACACCAGGAGTAATTCCTAAAAAAGAATATTCTTCTTCAGATTCAGATGCAATTTCAAAACACACTAAACTTGGAGGAAGATCTTATTCTCAAGTAAAAGAACCAGAAATAATTGTCCACAATTTAATGAAAGAACATTCAAAACAAATTGAAGCTTTTTATAAAATAAATGCAAAAGGCAATGCAGAAACTTTAATTGAAGAATTGGGAAGGCAAAAAGGTTTTATGAAAAAAGGAGGAATTGTAAATGAAGACAAAACCTCAAGATTAATTCTAAAAGATTGGCAAGAAGGAATGATTAAATTAAAATGAAAAATGAATTAATTTACCGTGAAACAATACAATTTTTATTAATTGTTATTTGTTTTGGGATTATGATTCGTGGAGATTTATTCTTTATAGTCTTTTCTACATCATTTTTTTTATTGTGGGGATTATTAGAATTCTTTATAATGCGAAAGAAAACTAATAATTGCTCCCATACTCTTTCAAGAAAAGATACGTTGGGGCGTAAAATATTAAATAGTTTCTTATGGGTCCATGGGATTTCATTCTTTATTAAAAAATATAATAGAACAATCTACCAAATTTCAGAATCAGGCTTTTTATTAGGAGCAATACCTTACTTAATAATGAGTTTTTATATTTTACTAGCTCTTTTACTATATAATTTATTTGGAAATTATGGATTATTAATATATTTACTTCCAGTTATAACAAATATATTTTATATGTTTAAACCCTTAACCTCTTCTTCTCAATAAATAATAAACCAATACAAAACCTACTAAAGCAACATATACCCAATTATAACTAAAGTTTTGGCCAAACAACAAAACATTTCTAACAGCATCTATTTGGTAGGATAATGGAAGAATATCTGAAAACCATTGAAAGATTCTTGGAAAAGTTTGCGAAGGATAGAAAATTCCTGACAACAACATTAATGGAAATGAAATCAACAGCGAGAATAAAATAGCAATTCCTTCATTATCTGAAACAATTCCAATCAACAATCCAATCAAAGTATTAATCACTCCGACAAATAGAACCAAATTCAAAATTCCAATAAAATTAAGTTGATAACTTGCACCATATAGAATAAACAATAACATTATAATCAGAAACTGAACAAATATAATCACTAAAAAGAAAATTATTTTTGCAAGTAAATAACTCGCAATTGTTGTAGAAGATTTAACACTTGTTAAAAAATTATTTTTAATATCATAAATCAATGAAGTTGAAGCCATCATTAAAACAATAAAAAGTGCAATAATTGGAAATACATAAATTATGCCTGTGTTTTTTCTTTCACTTTGTTCATAAATTGGATTATGTGAAACCCAAATAGGATTAACAATAAACTCTGTTTCTAAATTTTCAATCTGTGATAGATCTTTATCAATTTCATTAATTTTATCTTCAATAATTCCACGACTAACTCCAGAATCTTTAATTAAATCAACACTTTCTCTAATCAAAGCAATTCTATTTTTTAATTCAGTATTTAATTGATTAATAATCTCTCTCTTAAATGGAGTTAAAGCAGAATCAACTTTCCATGCAACTAAGTTTGAAAAAGCAATATCTGTATTATCATAAAAAATTGTAATATGTGTTTGTTGTAAATTTTCTAAATCTTGTGCAAAGCCTTTACCAACCCTCAAACCAAGAGAGAATTCACCTTGTTTTATTTTCTTAATTAATTCTTGAGAACAATTTTCTTGAGGCAACAGCGTTGGTTCAAAAGAACTTAAATCAGTATAAGCTAATCTTGAATAAGCAGTATTATCATAATCACAAACCCCCATTTTAATTGAATAAGAAGAAGGATTTAACATAATTAAAAAAATCAAAGCCAACAACAAAGGAATTGCAATTGACAAATAAAGATATTTTTTTCTTTTAATCAACAACAAAAAATCCTTTTTCAAATAAGAATAAAACTTCAAACATTCTTCATATAATTTATTTCCCATTATGCATTCATAAAGATTTCATCAAGATTTGGCTCCCTATAACCAATAACCTCAAAATCAAGATTTAATTTATTAAACAATTTTTCAAGCCTGTCTTTAACTTTTGAATCTTTTAAAGAAAACATAAAATAATTTTGATAATGATCAATAATTTTAATACTATAATAAGCACAATACTTTTGAATCTTTTCTAATTTTTCTTTTGACAGTCTCGAGAATTTAACTTCAAAAACATATTCTACTTTTAGTTTTGTTCTAAGTGAATCAACAACCCCATTAAAAAAGATTTTTCCTTTCTTCAAAATAACAATCTTATCAACATTGTCTTGTGTTTCTGCCAACAAATGCGAAGTTAAAACAATTGACCGCCCTCTTTTTTTCATTTTATGAATAAAATGCCAAAGCAATCTTCTGTTTAAAAAATCCAATCCAACAAAAGGCTCGTCAAGAATAATTGTTTCTGGATCATTTAATAAAGACAAAATAATATTTAATCTAATTTTTTGTCCTCCTGAAAGTTCATCTGGTTTTTTCTTAATGTCTTCTTCAAACTTTAACATTTCCATCAACTCATACGCTTTTTTTAATGCAAGCTCTTCTTTAATTCCAGAATTCATTCCATAAATTTTAATATTGTCTTCAATACTTAAATCAGGAATAACAGAAATATGTTGAGGAACAAAACCAATCTTATTCTTACTTAAAAAAGTTGGCAAACCAAAAACCCGAATTTTTCCAGAATATTTTTGAGTAATAATTCCAGCAATAATTTTGAGCAAAGTAGACTTTCCTTCACCTGACTTTCCAATTACTGCAGTTACATTACCTTTTTTAATATCAAGAGTAATATTTTTCAAAACTTCTTTATCTGCATAAGCAAACTTCAGACTCTCTGTAGAAATCGGATGCTTTTTCACCTTTTTTTTAGAAAATAGTTTCATAAATAAAAAAAGCTTAAATGATTTATAAGATTATTGTTCATCTTTAGAAATTTCTTTTGTCCTATCTTTATCTCTAGAATTAATTTTCTCCATAGTCTTTTCAAATGTTTTGTCTAAGTCTATCTCAAATGAATTGGCCATCATCATCAAACTAACTAAAATATCTCCAATTTCATTCTCAATTTCTTTAATTTTCTCACTTTCTTTTCTCTTCTTCATTCCATAAACATGGTTTAACTCACGTCCGAGTTCACCTGTTTCTTCAACAAGTCTTGCAAATATGCTTAAAGGAGACCAATATCCTCCATATTGCTGAATCCAATCATCTATTTCTTTTTGTTTTTCTTTAAGACTCATATCAATTTAAATCACTCTTTATTTATAAAATCTTTCCAACAAAATAAGTGACAACAATCACAAGAACTGCAACCAAAACATGTTCTGTTATTGCTTTTCCAACAGAAGCTCCTCGCTCTTTAGAGATATAATATGTAAATGAAATCAAGCCCACAAAACCTAAAACAATGTTTAAGATAATTGCTGTTTGCAAAGGTTGAATTAATAATATTGCTAAAATAAAAATACCTGCTGTGATGAATTTGAAAAACAAGGTTGAAAAAGTCACAGCCCAAATTTGCTTTTCAGTTGATTTTTTATTACTTGTTTCTTCAGACACATGCATTCCAAGTGAATCAGACAAAGCATCTGCAATTGCAATTGCCACAATACCTCCAAGCACAACATCTCGAGCATGTGTTCCAGAATACAAACCAACCATTAAACCAATTGTAGTAATAATTCCAGAAGTAATTCCAAAACCAAGACCTCTTTTAATTTGTTTTTTCATAATCTACTTAGAAATTTAGAGATTAAAAATGTTTATCTTTCATAATCCCTTAACCATATACTCTCCATCTTTTTTAACTAATTTATATCCTAATTTTTTGTAATACTCTCTAACACCAACACCAGAAATAATTTTAATCTCCTTTGCACCTTTTTCTTTTGCAGTTTCTTCTGCATTTTCTAAAAGCCATTTTCCCAATCCCTGATGCTGTGCAACCTTGTCCTTTTTTTCACCAAGAGCAAGAGCTTTTCCATAAACATGAAGTTCTCTAATAATTGCTTTTTTTACCTTAGCTTGCTTAAAAATTCTCAAACGCAATAAACCAAATAAATAATCATTTTTATTAACAACTTCAATAAAATACTCCCCGCCATCAGAAGCCATGTATCTTGTTTTTCTTAACCTTAAATTAAAATCAATATTTTCTAAATCTTTTACAAAACCAATTTCTCTATAACGAATCTCTTTTATCTTTGAATTTTTCCTTCTTAATTCTCTCTCAATATCTGAACGCAAATCAATTTTCTTTGTTCCAGCAACAATATATTCTGGAGGAATCTCTCTCATCACACGCATAACACGACAATAGCGAGGAACTTCTTTTAACATTACAATCAATAATTTTTCAATTTCTTGTTTTGTATAAGGTTTATACTTTTTATCCCAATACATTTGTTCTAATTCTGAATTTGGCATAACTTGACACGGATAAAGCTTTAACTGATCTGGCCTAAAATTCTGATTTGAAAAAATTCTCTTAAACAATTTAAAGTCTTTCTTTAAACTACTTCCTGGAAGCCCAGGCATAATATGATAGCCAATTTTAAAACCTGCATTTCGCAAAGCCTTTGTTGCCCCAATAACATCTTTAACTTTATGCCCTCTTTTAACTAAAGAATAAATTTTATCATCAATAATTTGAACACCTAACTCAACACGAGTGCAACCAAATTTTCTCATTTCAGGAATAAAATCAATGCAAACATCTGGCCGAGTCTCTAAACAAAGTGCAATACATCTGTGCTTTGCTTTTTCATTTAATTTTTTTGCTTGCTCAAGTGTCTTTGATTTTTTTCCATTAAGAGCATCATAAATTCCTTTAATAAATTCCTCTCTAAACTTCTTTGGATATTCAAAAAAAGTCCCACCCATAATAATAATTTCAATTTTTTCAGTTGAATGATTCATAACTTCAAAAGCCCTAATCCTTGCTTTAGTTTGTTTAAAAGAATCATATTTAACACGCATAGCACGCATCACAACAGGACTTCGAGGAGTATAACTTTGTGGCACATCTAAATTAGGACAATAAATACACTTGCCATGCTCACACTTTCGCGGAGGCAACATAATTGCAACAGGAGTAATTCCTGAGATAGTTTTCGTGGGCTTTCTCACTTCGCCTTTTTGTGGTTTAATCATA
>CAZRUG010000009.1:18531-30855 GCA_964603295.1 Candidatus Woesearchaeota archaeon
TCCTGAGATAGTTTTCGTGGGCTTTCTCACTTCGCCTTTTTGTGGTTTAATCATATATTTTTTAATACAATAATCTATTTAAAGAGTTTCGATTATAAAGTTAAATGAAATTTATTGATTCTGCAAGAACGTATTGTACAATATTAGCAGATAAAATGCAACAACCCTATCTTGATAGTGTAAATGCAAAAACTGAAGAATTATTTTATCAAAATATGAGAGCTATGGAAGAATCAACTAGGAATCTGCCTCCAGGTGTAAGAGAAAAACTTGGGACTAATTTAACTTCTCGACCAGGATTTTATGCCCAGGTTGCTCAGGTCCAAATATCTCAAGAATTTCACCCATTAGAAAAATCTCTCTTAGTTGCAGGTGCTTGTTTCAGAGCAATTGGGAAATAATTCCAACAAAAACCTTTATTAATTCTATTAGTTATCAAATAATATGGAAGAAAAAGAGGCAAAGACTTCTCAAGAAAAACCAGACTTTGTAAAGTGGTTTGATGAATTAACCAGAGATTCTGGAAAATATGCAGGAGGAAAAGGAGCAAATCTTGCAGAGATTTTTAATCTCGGAATTCCAGTTCCACCAGGTTTTGTTGTTACAGCCCAAGCTTATGATTACTTTATAGAAAAAGCAGGAATCAAAAAACAGATACACGAACTTCTTGATGATATTGATTATGAAAACACAAAACAATTAGATGAAAAAACTGAGAAAATTAGGAAATTAATTTTTGATTCTTCAATGCCAAAAGAAATGCAAGATGAAATCTTAGAATCTTATGATAATTTAGATGATTCTGGGTTAGATATTGAAAGAGGTTCTGTTTTAAGTGTTTTAAATAAATCAGAGCCAGTTTTCGTAGCTGTTCGTTCTTCAGCAACAGCAGAGGATTTAGCAGATGCAAGTTTTGCAGGCCAACAAGACACTTACTTAAATGTTAAGGGCAGAACAGAATTAATAAAACATGTAAAAAAATGCTTTGCATCTTTATTCACTTCCCGAGCAACATATTACAGAGCAAAAAAAGGATTTGACCATGCAAAAGTTAGTTTAGCAGTTGTAGTTCAAAAAATGATTGATTCAGATAAGTCAGGCGTAATGTTTTCAAAAGATCCTTCTTACAAAAGAGATGATATTTTAATCGAAGCTGTTTGGGGATTAGGAGAAGGAATTGTTTCAGGACAAATAACTCCTGATACTTATATTGTTTCAAGAGATTTAGAAATTAAAAGCACAAAAATTTCAAATAAAAAACTTGCAATAACTCGTGACTCAGGAGGTGGGAAAGCAGTTAGAAAATTAAGAGAAGAAAAATCACAAGCACAAGTTTTGAAAAATTATGAAATAAAAAGATTATCTGAATATGCACTTCAATTAGAACAACATTATAATCATCCACAAGATATTGAATTTGCAATTGAAGGAGATGAAATTTTTATTGTCCAGACAAGACCGGTAACAACATTAAAAACAAGACAAGATGCTTCTTTAAGTAATGAAATCAAAGGAGAAATAATCTTACAAGGTTTAGCAGCTTCACCAGGAATTGCATCTGGAACTGTGAAAATTGTTAATTCATTACAAGACTTACAAAAAGTTGGAAAAGGTGACATCTTAGTTACAAAAATGACAAATCCAGATATGGTTGTTACAATGCAAAAATCTTCTGCAATAATTACAGATGAAGGTGGAATGACAGCACACGCAGCAATAGTTTCTAGGGAAATGGGAATTCCATGTGTTGTAGGAACTCAAGAAGCAACTGAAAAACTCAAAGACGAAGAAATTATAACTGTTGATGGATTTGCTGGAAAAATTTACAAAGGCAAAGTTGCAGAATCAACTCAAAAAGAAGTAAAACCTGTTGAAGCACAAACAAAAACAAAAATCAAAGTAATTGTTGACTTACCAAGCTTTGCAGAAAGAGCTGCGAAAACACAATTAAAACAAGTTGGATTAACAAGAATTGAAGGAATAATTGCAGAATCTGGAAAACATCCAAGATATTTTTTAATGAAAAACAAAACAAAAGATTATGAAGAGGTAATATTTAATGGAGTAAATAAAATTGCAGAATATTTTGATGAATTATGGGTTAGAACATCTGATATTAGAACAGATGAATTCAAAAACCTCGAAGGTGCACCTCAAGAATCTGAAGCAAATCCAATGTTGGGGTACCATGGAATAAGATATTCTTTAGATAATCCTGAATTATTAAAAGCTGAATTAAATGCATTAAAAAGAATTGCAGACAAAGGAAAAACAATTGGAATTCTTATGCCACAAGTAATCTTATTAGATGAATTAAAAAAAACAAAAGCAATCATTAAGGAAATTGGATTTGAAAATTGTAAAGTTGGAATAATGATTGAAACTCCTGCAGCAGTTCAGTTAATTCGTGATTTTGTGGAAGAAGGAATTGACTTTGTATCTTTTGGAACAAATGATTTAACACAATACATGCTTGCAATTGATAGAGGAAATGAATCTGTTCAACACCTATATGATGAAATGCATCCTGCAATATTATACCAATTGGGTTATGTAATACGTGTTTGTAAAAGAGCTGGTGTTGAAACAAGTATCTGTGGACAAGCAGGAAGTAAAAAACCTATGGCAAAATACTTAGTTGAACAAGGAATCACTTCAATCACAACCAATGCAGACATGGCTGCAGAAATTGCAGAGTATGTTGCAGAAATAGAAGAATCTTTAATTAAAGGCACAGACAAAGAACCAAGACAATATCAACCTGAAAAAAATAATTCAAATCCAAAAAGCAATGAAAAACAATTAGAAAAACCTATTCAAGAAAATTCTGAACAAAAAAATCAAAACCCAGAATCTGTTTTAGATGAAGATTCTGATGAAAATTTAGATGATGAAGAAGATGAGTCTCCTGCAATTAAAGGGATTAATTTCTTATAATTTATCTTAATAATCTTTATAAATTGCATTATCCTTGTTATTATATGCCTAAGAAAAAAACATCAAAGAAAAAATATACAAAAAAGACAAGTAAAAAGACTCCTAAAAAAACAACTAAAACTGAAAAAGTTATTATTGAAAGACCTTCTTCTCAAGACACTCAAACAATGAAAATGCTTATGTCAAATTTTGTTTCTTTACAAAAAGTTTTAACTAATCTTTCTTCCAAGCTCGACGATGTTTCAACCCAAATGTCTAAACTTTTAGATTTATTTGAAATTTCTGCAAAGTCTTTAGCAGACAAAGATTTTGATTTTATGAACAAATCAGGAAATAAAGACTTAGATAAAAAGCTTGATTCTCTTGTAGAACAAAATAAGACAATTGCCAGAGGATTTACTTTAATGAATGATAAACTTTCTCAACAAATACAAAATATGCAACCACCAAAACCCAACCCTCAGCCAACAAAACCTTCTGAAGAACAAACTTCAAAATCCCTTCCCTATACAGGAATTAAAGAAAAATTAAATCAATCTGAAATACAAAATCAACAAAATCCTTCAATAAATCAACAAATGCCTAATGCATTTAGTCAAGCCTCTGGACAACAAAATTCCCAATTACCTCAAACACCCCCCTTTCCAGAATTTAATCCAAAATCAATGAACCAGCAAAATCAAATGCAACAAAGACAAGGACCCCCAACACAAGGCATTCCAGGATATATGAAATCTATTTCTTCTTCAAGACCTCAAAACCAAATAGAAGAACCAAGTCAACCTCCAGAAAGATGATTTTAAGAAGAACATCTCAAGATTTTAGAAAATTTTTCCTTTTACAATTTACTCAAGAATTAATTAAAAATTCAATTCCCAAGGATTATTTATTAGAAAAATCCCTAAAAGAACCAGAAGAACAAATTAATATTAAACCAGTCCATACAATTAATGAAAATGTAATTCAAAGAGTTTTTAACGAATCTAAAAAAAAATATGCAAATGAGTTTACTCCAGAACCAAAGCAAGAACAAAGACCTTTTTTCAAACCACTTCCTCAGTCACCTCGTCCAAAAATATTTTCTGGGTCAGTTAAAATCCCACAAACACCTCTGCCACCCCATTTAAGAAATCTTCAACCAATTCCAGGCTCAAATGTATTAGATTTAGAAAAACTTAATCCTCCAATCAAAGACCCTCTTGTTTCAGTAATTGAATGTAATGGTGCAGAAGAACCAATAATTGTTAGGGGAAGAATTGGAACAAAGACAACAAAAATAATTTTATCTGAAGAAGAAATTGATAAGGTAATTCAAAAATTTGCAAGAGCATCAAAAATACCTGTTTCAGAAGGAATTTACAAAGTTGCAGTAGGAAAACTCATTTTTTCAGCAATAATTTCAGAAGTAACTGGAACAAAATTCATAATAACTAAGATGGGTGTTGCACATAAATAATTAAAATAATCCTTCTAAATGTTTGTTCATTTTTTCAGGTTCTCTAACAGAGATTATAATTTTTTCAGGAACACTAACATTATCTCCATATCTTTTCAATGCATTATCTTTTAATTTCCGAAGAATTTCTTTAATAAATTTTTTTCTAACTTCACCCTCACTTCCACATAAATAAATTTCCCTTTCTTTTCCTAAAGGCATTGTTTTTCCATTTTCCTCATAAATTACACTATAACTAAATCTATAAACTTCTGGAAGCCTTTCATCCATTCTTTAATTTAGATTCTTAAATATAAAAACATTATTGCATTAAAACATACATTTTTAATTCCTTATTTTATTCTTTTATTATGCAAGATCAAAAACAAGTTTGGGATAATATTGCACAAGAATGGCATGAGTTTAAAGAAATTCCTGCACAACACACAGTTGAATTTTTAGAAAAACAAACAGGCAAGGTTCTTGATTTAGGAAGTGGTTCTGGAAGACATTTAATGAATATTAAAAATGGAGAAATGTATTTAGTTGATTTTTCTAATAAAATGATTGAACTTGCAATGCAAAAATCAAAACAAAAAAAAATCAAAGCACAAGGGATTGTTGCAGATATAACAAAACTTCCATTTGAAGATGAATTCTTTGATTCAGCTATTTCTATTTCTGCACTACATTGTTTAAATAAAAAACAACAAGAAAAAGCAATTCAAGAACTCCACAGAGTTTTAAAACCAAATGCAAAATGTTTTATTGGTGTTTGGAATAAAAAATCAAAAAGATTCAAAAGAGCAAAATCAAATGAAAAACTAATCTCTTGGAGAGACAAGGGACAAAGATATTATTATCTTTTTACTGAAGAAGAAGTTCATAATTTATTTAATAAAACAGATTTTAAAATAACAAGCACTATAAATTCTGAAATGATGATTCGTTTTATTGCAGAGAAACTTTAAAAACTTTAAATCCATATAGTTTTATGCAAAAATCATTTAATCAACCAAATACAAGGCAATTTGAACCTGTTGTTAGTGAGAAAAAATTATTTAATATGAATCATGTTGCAGTTGCTTTTATTGCAGGATTTGTGATTGTCCTTAGTGTTTTACTTTCAATTGCACTTTTAGATTTAGACTTTTCAACAATAATGGTTGTATCATTGGTTTCAGTTATTGTTTATGCAGTAATTTTATTTTTCCTTTTAGAACCAGAATTACTTCGAGAAATACAAACAAAAGAAGTTGAATATCAAACAATTGAAAAACCAGTTGAAGTAGTCAGAACAATTGAAAAACCAATTATTAAAACAGTTGAAAAACCTGTTGAAGTAATAAAGACAGTTGAAAAACAAGTTCAAGCACCAAAGAAAAAATTAAACATTCCAAAATATAAATATATTGGTTCAACAGAATCAAGGTCATATCATAAAAGAAGTTGTAGATTTGGAAAATTAATTAAAAGAAAATATAAAGTCTCAAAAAATAATCCTACTTATTTCAAGGCAAGAAGATATGCTCCTTGTAAGGTTTGTAAACCTGATAAATCCTAATCTTTATTATTAATTATTTTTAACATATCAAAAAAAGAATTTTTCTGAAATTCAGTTATTTTCTTTTCTTTTAAATCAATATTACATTTAATCATTCCTAAACCAGAAATAAAAATTGTTCCTAAAAGAAATACTTTGCCTTTATTAGATTGAATTGATAAAAGAATTTTTTGAAGTGTATTTTTTATTTCTTCTTGCTCCATCTTATCAATAATCATTTGCTCTATTTCTTTAAATTCAAAATCAATATTATCATTTATTTTTTCCGGAGGATTTTCAGGAATTTGTTCAACTGGAATCATTGTAGATTTTTTTTCAATTTGAAAACTAACCATTTTTCTCTCAGGAAGGTAAAAATCAAAATGTTGCTTGTCTTCATTTTTTTCTTTATCAATTATGACAAATCCTGAACAAAGATATGCATCTGGATTTTCTTTTTTAAATTTTTGAAATTCTTCTGAATCATATAGTTTTTCAAAATAAAATTGCAAGTTCATATTTTATTTAAAAAATAAGAATTAATAAACTTTACCCCAACATTTGTTTAATCTTTTGTTTCATTTCTTTTTCAAGATTTGCTTTCTTTTTCTCCATTTCTTTTTCATGCTCTTGAACTTTTTTATCAAGTTTTGCATCAAATTGTTGTTTTAATCTTTCTCTAATTTCTTTTTCTTTTTTAGCAACTTCTTGCTTTAATTTATTATGAAATTCTTCAGTAAGCTTGTCTCTTAATTCTTGTCTTTCTTTTTTCTTTTGCAATACAAAATCTTGCTTTTGTTTTTGCAATTGCATTTCCTGCTTTTTCAAATCATTCTCTTCCTTAATTAATTTCTTTTCTTCATTTCTAACTTCTTTTTCTAATCTTTTTTGTTCTGCTTTAAATTCTTTTTCTAATGCTTCTTCTTTTTGTTTTTCTTCAGTATTTAATTTATTTAATTCTGTTTCAATTTTTTCTTTTGCTCTGGCTTCTAATTCTTGTTTTCTTTTTTCAAGATTTTGCCTTTGTTTTTGAAGCTCTTTTTCTTTATTTTTTAAACGAGTTAAAACTTCTTGTTCTTTTTGTTTTTCTTTTAATTTTAAATCATCATATTCTTCTGTTAGTTTGTCTTTCAATTCTTGTTCTTCTTTTATTTTTTCTAATTCAAAATTTCTTTTTTCTTTTTCTAAGCTTCTTTCCTTTGACCTAAGTCTTTGCTTAATCTCAGCTGCTTTTTTCTCTTCTTCTAAAGTTTTATCATAAAAATCTCTTTCCAATGCCTTTGTTTTTTTAGAAAACTCTTGTTTTAATCTCTCTACTAAATCATGTTTTTGCTTCTTTAATTCTTCCATAGCCTGTTTTCTTAATTGAGATTTATACTCTTTTGCAATCTTTGCTTTTTCAGAATCAATCTTTTTTTGAACCTTTTGATTAAATTTATCATGAACTTCTTTTCCAAGTTGAATTTCTACTTTTTTCTTATACTTTTCTTCAAAGTCTTTTTCAAGTTTTTTCTTTTTATCATGAAATTCATTAATCAAATTATCTCTCTTTTTATGATATTGTTGCTCTCTTTTTTTCAAATCTTGTTGAAGTATTTCATCAATTTCTTCCTCTTTTGATTTAACTCTTTGAGAAAGTGATTTTTTTACATCACTTAAAAAATTATTAAAATTTGTATCAACTAAAACCTCTACCCCAGAATCAATACTTGTTTTCTTTTGTTTTTTCTTTGAAAGTTTTTTACTAATTCCTTCAACATCTTCCTGAATGTCGTCGATATCTTTTTGAATTTCCTTAATTGGACTTTTTCTTTTTTTAGATTTTGGTTTATGTTTTCTATTAATTTTTAATCTTAATTCTTTAATTTTTTTCTCAATAATGGGAATTTCAGAAACATTTTTCAATTTGCTTCTGATTGTTCTTTCTTCTTGTGCAAATCCCCTGGTGTCTAAATTGTTTAACTCTTTCTCTAATTCTTTTAGCCGATTAACTCCAAACTTAAATGCTTCAAAATCTTTTTTACTTAAGGTTTGATTAGAATTCTTTTTTGTAGAAGACTTTTTAGTTGTTTTTTTAACAACCTTTTTTACACTCTTTTTTGAAGTTTTTTTAGTCACCATCTTTTATTATTTAAGTATATTTTTCTTTTTATATTTTTCTAATTAGATTTTATAGCCTTGTTTTTGAAAATCTTGTATTTGTTCTCCTAAATCTTTATTTGAAACAGGAATTTTATATCCTTGATTTTGCCATGAATTAATTTGTTTTTTTATTAAATCCTTTTTAGTACCTTTTTTCTTCATTGATTTTACTTTTTGTTTTTGTTTTTTGTGCTTTTTTTCTATGCTTTGCTTAATCTTTTTATGACTTTGTTTTAATTGATTTAATTGTCTTTGTTTTTCTTTTTCATTTTTCTTTTGTTTTTTTATTTTTTCTTCTAATGCCTTGTATGTTTCTTGAGATTTTTCTAATTCTTTGTTTTGTTGTTTTTTTAACTCAAGTAATAAATCATCTCGTGTTTTAACTGAATAGAAAATTACTGAAATAAATCCAATTAAAATTATAAGCCCTGCAATTATTAATGTGCTTGTTCCATAAGTTGTTTGGGTTTTTTTGTCTTGAATTTCAAAAATGTGTGTACCAAAAGTTTGCTCTCCTTGTTCAACATCAATAATTAAGACATATTTTCCTTTTTCAATATTTTCAGGAATTGAGAATAACTTTGAAAAACTATATCTTCCTTCAATTGCAATAGAATCTCCTTCTTCAGCAAAGATTAATTCATCTTCAAAATTTTTTATATAATAAGATGTTTCTAAATTTTTTAAAGTTTTTTCATCCATATCAAATATTTTTATTTCTAATCCCAATGTTCCTCCAGGATAAACATTGTCATATTTTGGAATTGATTCTTGCAAAACTATAAACTCATTATATGATTTTTCAAAAACTATTGTTATTGGGACTTCTTTTGTTAGTTTGTTTGAAGAAATAATTAATTTTCCAACAGCAACTCTTTGGTTTCCTTTATTATCACTTATTTTTAAATCAATGTCTTTTGATTCATGTGGATTTAAATTTACTTTGTTTGCAATTGAATAATTTGCATCTAATCCAATTATTTTTAAGTTTATTTCTTGTTGAGAATTTTCATTATTTGTTATTTTTATTGTGTTTGAAGAAGTTCCATTTAATGGAATGTTTAGTCTTAAAAAATATGTTTTAACTGAAAAGCTTTCTTGATTATAATTTAAATAAATAAACACACCAATTCCTAAGAGGATTATAATTCCAGTTATAACTAACCACCACTTTTTCTTCATTTCTTTTTAAGTTTAGAGAGTTTTTTATATCTTTTGATAGTAACAATTGTAAGTGTTATAACTCCAGCAATTCCAGCTATAATTAATATTTGTTCAATAAGTCTTTTAATTGATTGTGAGTGTGTTTCAATCTTGAATTGCGAACTTGTTACTGCAACTCCATCTGGATAAATTAATTCAATTCCTAAAACATAATTTCCAGGAGGAAGTTCTTTAGTGTAAAACTCTCTTGGGTATTTTTTCTGAGTCTCAACTGCAATTGTTTCTGATTCAGATAAATAAATTTGATTTGAATAATCTTTAATTACATAATTTAAAGTTACATCCATTTTCTCTCTAATTCCCATTTGAATCATATCAATTTGTGTTTCTAAATTTGTACCTTCTCGCACATTTCTTTGTTGCTCTGGTATTGTTAAAATTATATCAAATAAACTCTTTTCTGTTTTAACATTTATTGAAACAGGGATTTCTTTTGTTTGTCCACCAATACTTATTTTTATTGTTCCTGTATAAAGTCCTGTTTCTTTTGGAGGAGTAATTCTAAAATTAATGTCTGTTGTTTCACCTGGTTCAATTGTATAACTTGTTTTATCAAATATGACAATTCCTTCTAATCCAATTAAATTAATTATAGCTTGTTTTGCATAATCTGCTGTATTTTTAATTGAAATTGATTCTTCTTCAATTCTGTTTAGTGCAACTACTTTGTCGAATGAATCTACAGATGTTTCAATATCTTTGGGAGGTGTTGTTTCTCCACCTCCGCCACCGCCTCCTCCAGAAGAACCAGTTCCAGTATCTCCAGAAGAAACACTTACACTAAAACTAACACTTTGAGTATTGTTTGCATTTCCATTAATATCAGAACAATAAAAGTTTGCTGTATAAGCACCATTTGATAAACTCTCTGTTGCAGTGTGCCTTGTTCCACTTGCATTTGCAGTCATTGAGTTGTTTGTTGCACCTGAATCAACAGAATACTCACATGTTGAATTTTCATTAGTTGTAATAATAAAGTTAATTGATGAAATTGCATATGTTGTGCCTGCTGTTGGAGAATTAATTGAAACTTGTGGGTTTGTTGTGTCAGATTCTAAAAAACTTGCAGAATAGCTATAGTTTGATGAGGTTGTTTCACCACTTATTTTTTCAATTGTATTTGTTGAACTAAAATTTGATGAATTGGCTTTTCCAGTGTATTCAATTATTGAATTTGTATCATAGTTCTCACTTGACATAGCACTTGATAGTGAAATAAATAAAATCAATATAACTAAAAAACTAAATTTTAGTTTCATTTTAAACATTCTGTTGCAATGACATTTATTGTTTGGTTTTCAACAGTTATTGGAACTTGTTGACAAGTAGCTACTTGACTTGCTAATTGAATAACAGCTTGTTCATAACCATATTGAACACCTTGCTGATAAACTGAAATTTCTTTATTTAAACTATATTCTTTATACATATCAAATCCAATATAGCTTAAAGCAAGAACAAGCAAGATTGCTAAAACCAGTACAATTTTTTTGTTTGATTTGCTTTTCATTTTACCTCCTTATTTTATTAAAAGGAATAGCCATTTAATTATCTTTTCTATTTCTTTTTTATTCTCTATTAAGAATTCTTGATTTAGAGCTTCTCCATAATAACTTAATCTATTCCTGAGATAAGCTAACATCAAAATCATTCTACATTCGCTTTCTTTGTCTGAATTTTCTTTGTAAATGTAACTAATCAAACACTGTGGTTTTTTGATTTTAATCCCTTTTTTAATACATTCATAATATCTTTCTATTTCATAATCTTGCTCTTTTTCATCTCTGGCTTTTTCTAAATCTCTTTTTGCAGATTTAATTAAATATTCAATTCTTTCTTTATCAATACTAACTTTTTTTATAAAAGTTCTTTCACATTCTCCCCAATTCATGAAATTTAATTCTTCTATATTCATTTTATTTTAAAACTTCCAAATAATTTAATTCCATTTACCACATTGTTTAATAAATTTGTTTCTAATTTAGTTATTTTTATGTATCTTTAAATAGATAAATATTTTGTTTAACCTAGTTGGATAATAACACTTCCTTCTGAAGAAGTAATTGTAACATTTCCTTGTGTTGTATTAAGCAAAGGACCTCCTGAGTTGTCTGGGTCAATATTAAATGCTCCTGCTGTTCCATTTACCTCAAATTTCTTACTTGGTGTTGTTGTTCCTATTCCCACATTACCAGCCACAGCCAAACCATTATTTCCAACTCCACTTAAATCTTCATCTACTGCATAACCAATACCAACTATTCCTGTATTTAAATTTCCTTGTATTAAAGGATTACTATTAATATTGGCTTGTTGTAATACAAAATGTCCGTTATATTGTGGGACTGACTGGTATCCTATTGCTATACTGTCATTAATATCTGCTGGTGTTGAAAGTGTGTCTGTTCTTGTGCTTTCATAGCCAATAGCAATGAAACGGTCTCCTGCATTATAACCAGCAAGGTATCCTTGTGCAGCGAAATTGTCTCCTGCTTCTACACCAGCATAGTATCCTTGTGCAACAAAACGGTCTCCTGCTTCTCTACCAGCATTGTATCCTTGTGCAGTGAAAGCATCTCCTGCATTATAACCAGCATAGTATCCTTGTGCAGCAAAATTGTTTCCTGCTTGTCTACCAGCATAGTATCCTTGTGCAGCAAAATTGTTTCCTGCGAGATAACCAGCAGAATATCCTTGTGCAGCGAAAGCATCTCCTGCATTATAACCAGCATAGTATCCTTGTGCAACGAAATTGTCTCCTGCTTCTACACCAGCCCAATATCCTTGTGCAACGAAAACATCTCCTGTAGCTCCATTTCCTGCATTAGTGCCCATAACTGTAATAGCACTTTTTGTTATATCTGCGCTTGTGTCACCTACTGCAATGCTATTGCTTGTTGTATTTGCCCTTACTATATTTGTTCCTGAGAATTTTATTGAATTATCTTCTGGAAGATTAATATCTCCATCTACATCTAATTTATAATCTGGACTATCTGTTCCTATCCCCACATTTCCACTTGTAAAAGTCGCATTACCTGAA
>CAZRUG010000010.1:0-27398 GCA_964603295.1 Candidatus Woesearchaeota archaeon
ACAGAGTTGTTCTCTTCTTTAGGCTTAGCTTCATTAACCTTCAAAGGTCTTCCTTCAACTTCTTTTTCATTCATTTCAGAAATTGCTTTTTGACCAGCAGCATCTTCTTTAAATGTTACAAACCCAAAACCTTTTGATCTTCTAGTGAACTTATCTGTAATAACAACAGCATCTTCAACCTCACCAAATTCAGAAAAAATTTGAGTTAATTTAGAGTCATTAATAGACCACGGCAAATTACCAACATAAACTTTCATTTGAATACCCTCCTTACAACTTTGTGAGAATTAGCAACCTAACCCCAAACCATTTAACATAAAAAAATAGAGAAATTTGACTTTATAAATTTGTTGGTATATTTTAATTGTAGTATCCGAAAAATAGTTGACAGTAGTTTTGCTGGAATAGGTATTCCTTTAAGTATATCAACAAGAAATCAAGGATTAATTGGAATAGGCCCTGCAATAGGAATTGTAATTGGATTAGCAGTTGGTCAAGCTCAAGAAGAAAAATACAAAAAAGCAGGATTAATCAGACCTTTAACAAAACAAGAAAAAAAGAAAAAACAGATCTCAATGTGGATTACATTAGGTAGTGGTTTATTGTTAGAAATTGCTATTGCATTAAGTTTAATTTTTCTTAGATAAAAATAAAAAGTAATTATTTCTTCCTAGTAATCTTTTCAACTTTACCATCCTTTAACCAGTAAACAATATCTGCATGTTCTTTTGCTAAATCAGGATCATGAGTAACCATAATTATCGTCTTTCCTTCTTTATTTAATGCTTCAAGAAAATCCATAACTCTCTCTCCAGTCTTACTATCTAAATTACCAGTGGGTTCATCAGCAAGAATCACTTCAGGATCATTTGCTAAAGCACGAGCAATAGCCACTCTTTGTTGTTGCCCACCTGAAAGCTGATTTGGATAAAAATTCATTCTATCACTAAGATTAACTTTATCTAAAATATCTTCGGCAATCTCCTCCATTTCCTCTTGCGGAACTCCTTGAAAATCCATTGGCAACATCACATTCTCTTTAACAGTTAAGTTAGGAATTAAATTAAATTGCTGAAAAATAAAACCAATCTTATTTCCCCTTAATTCGGCTAAATCAGATTCTGTTAAAAAAGAAACATCCTCCCCATCCAAAAATAAAGCCCCTTTTGTTGGCACATCCAAACTTCCAATTAAATTCATGCACGTAGATTTGCCAGAACCAGAAGGACCCATTACAGCAACAAACTCACCTTTCTTAATTGAAAAATCAACACCGTCAACAGCCTTGACAACATTATTCCCCATAAAATAATATTTTGCAACATTCTTCAATTTTATAACTTCATTACTCTTTTTTGACATAACTTATAAAAGAAGATATTATATTTAAATTTATTTACAAAAAACAATATTTATAAACAATTCTTCACATATAAAAATATGAAAAAGGTGATTACTGCACTTGTTATAGCATTATTCTTAATTACATTTGCATCTGCAATTTGCAATCCAAAAGTATCATTAGTAAATCAAGACCCATATCCAGCAATTCCTGGAGAATATGTAAAACTTGTATTTCAAGTAAATAATATTTCAGATCCTGATTGCGAAACTTTAACATTAGAATTAGCTGAAAAATACCCTTTGATCTTTGATAATGACTTTAATCCAAAAACAACTGTTGAAGCAGGATTTTATAAAAGATCATTTAGTTCTTTTTTAATAGCTCCTTACAAGGTTCGAGTTGATGCAAATGCATTAGAAGGGGATAATCCAATTGAAACAAATTATTATCAAGCCCCAAGTTTTAAAGTAACTAATGAATTTAATTTATATATTGAAGACACCAAAGCAGATTTTGAAGTCCATATTGATAAATACTCTTATGAAACAAAAGAATTAACAATTGAGATTTTAAATATTGCAGACACAGATGTAGAAGCATTAACAATTGAAATACCCAAACAAGAAAATATTGAAATTATTGGAACTAATAGAATTGTTGTTGGAGATTTAGATTCAAATGAATATTCAACAGCAGACTTTGAAGCAAATCCAAAAGAAGGGGAAATAGAAGTAAAAATTCTTTACACAGATCAAACAAGCCAAAGAAGAGAAACAACAAAGACAATCAATTTTGACCCAACTTATTTTGAAAATACAAAGGTTTCAGGCAAAGTAGGATTTGGAACATACTTAATTGTAATCCTTTTAATTGGAGGATTTGCTTGGTGGTTTTTTAAAAGAAAAAAGAACAAGTCAAAACAAAGACAAAGTAGAAGAGGCAGTGCGAGATTAAGTTAATTACTCATATCTCAATGCCTGAACAGGATTTATTCTCGATGCATTAATTGCAGGCCAAACTCCAGAAACAGCACCAGTTAAAGTTGCAAAGGCAATTAATCCAAAAAACAAACTCAAAGGAAATGCAGGCTGTAAAAAACTATAACCATAGAAAACTAATAACTTACCACCTAATAAAGAAAGTCCCAAACCTATTAAAACTCCCACAATTCCAGCCATAAATCCAATAAATGCAGATTCAAATAAGAAAATTCCAACAATTGAAGAATTCCTTGCACCAACACTTTTAATCACACCAATTTCCTTAACTCTTTCTAAAACAGAAGTAATCATAGTATTTGCAGTATTAATTGCAGAAACTAAAACAGAAATCAAAGCTATAAAAATAACAAATCCAATAACAATATTTAATGAACTTGAAAACCCCTCAATCATATCATTAAAAGATTGCACAACAAAATCTTCCTTTCCAGCTTCAACATCTCTTTCTTGCCTTAAAGCTTTTTCAATTTTCTCTACAACACCATCAACATCATCAATATCAACCTTACAAACAATCCATCCATAAGATAAATTCTCGTCTGCAAAAAACTCTTCCATATAATCATTAGAAACATAAATCTGTGCATCATCTTGGGGACTCCCAACTTCTTCAAAAAAACCAACAACATTTATATCAACACCATTTACCTCAATATCTTGATTAATACGAATAGGTTTTGGAAAAATCTTATCTTCAATCTTATAATTATATCCAAGAACAGCTTCAGAACTACCACCAATTACATTCCTCCCTCTTTCAAGATCAATATTAGAAGCTTCCATAACAAGGGGGTTTTTAGGATTATAAGAAATCATCAAAGTATACAAACTCTTTTCTTGGGCCTTTACTTCAACAACCTTAAAATAAGACCCAGACACTCTATAAACACCTGGCACTCTTGCAATAGCATCTATGTCATCTTCAGTAAATTTAACATTACTATTAAATAAAGAAAGTGTTCCTCCTTTAGCCTGAATAATAACTTTGTCTGCAGAAGATCCAGAAGTTAAATCATCAACATAAGAATAAAGTCCAAGACCAAAACTAACAAAAAGAAAAATAGTTGCAATACCAATAAAAATAGATAACATTGTAAAAAAAGTTCTTAACTTTCTTTGTTTTAAATTTCTTAAAGAATATCTCGCTGTTTGTTTTGAAATCATCTTCGCAAAACCTCCACAGGATTTTGTCTAGACGCATGCAAAGCAGGAATAATTCCTGCAACAGCACCAATAACAAAACTTGCAATCAAAGATAAAACAATTAAAAGAATATTTAACTCAGGCCTTGTATTTGCGCCAACAAATGAATTAATTGCTTGTATTCCAAGATAACCAAGAATCAAACCAAAAATAATTCCTAAGACCCCGCCAACAAGACCCATAAAACCAGATTCAATAAAAAATTGCATAAAAATATGTCTATTTTTTGCACCAATAGATTTCATAATTCCAATCTCTTTTCTTCTCTCAACAACAGAAGTTGACATTGTATTTATAATTCCAATTGCACCAACAACAATTGAAATAGATGCAATAATAACTATAAAAATTTGAATTGCAGTTAAAATACTATTAACTTGAGATAAAGAAGCTTCAGGAGTAGAAACTACAAAATCCTCTTCTCCAATATCAACATTTCTTCGATTCCTCAAAAGCTTTTCAATATCTTCTTGTGCATTTTTAATAACATCCTTATCCTTAACTTTTACTCCAATAAAATCTACTTCATCACCATAATTAAACAAACTCTCCAAATCACTATCTAACATAAAAATAACTCCATCTAAAATAAAACTTCCTTTATTCTCAAGAATACCAATTACTCTAAATCTTTTTCCCTCAATTGAAATAAAATTTCCAACATCAATTTCTTTTCCAAAACCATTTTTATCTTTATCTGCAACATTGCTTCCAATAAAAACCTTGCCAACATCCCCAGAATACAAAAGCCTTCCACTTTCAGGGTTTAAATCCATCATCTCATATAACTCCTTTTCATAACCCTCAACAACACTTACTGAATACTTATACTCAACTTGATCATTAAATTCAATTTCTCCAAATTTTAAATTTCTTGGAACAGCATATTCAACATTACTAAGTCTTTCAATAGCTTCAGCATCATCTCTTGTCAAGGGATTTACAACTGCAGAACCAGGAGGACCAAAATTCAAACCACCTGCTTGAACAGAAATAACTTGTGTAGATTCAACACCAAACTGAGAATTGACAGCAGCTTTTAAACCATCTCCAACAGTAATCAAAGAAATAACAGTCAAAACCCCAATAAAAATTCCTAAAAGAGTTAACCAACTCCTCAAACCCCTGTGCTTTGAATTCTTAACAGCTAATGCAAAATATCTTACCATCTTTTTAATACAAAAACTGGGACATATTTAAAACTTGTTTAATTTTTAATAAACAACTTCTCCTTCAAACTTCTCACCCTTATAAACAATTTCTATTTTCTCTTTTTTACCAAAAACAACAATCTCTGCTTTTTCAAAATCTTTCAAGTCTCCTTTTAAATTTTTAATTCTTTCAATAAACCAATTTATTTTTTCTTTATACAATTCACTTACACTATCTTCTTCAAGATATTCAATTTCTCCATTAAGCAAATTAATCTTAAATTTATTTTCAATAAAAAATATCTGAAGAGGGTTTTTCCAATCTTCTAAATTTAATAAATCATTAATTATCCCTTTAACTTGATTCTTTCTCATAAAAAACAAATAAAAAACAAATTAATAAAATTATCTTTTGTCAAAACCCCTTCTTAAACCTGGATTAGTTCTTTTTTGAGTTCTTCTTCCAGAATTATCTCTTCCTCGAGAATCATTTGTTTTTCTTGAATCTCTTCTTTGATTTCTTCCAGAATTATCCCTGGAATCATTTCTTTTTGGATTAGAATTTCTATCTCTTGCTCCAGAGCCTCTTTGATTTCTTCCCAGAGAATCATTTCTTCTTGAATCTTGAGGTCTTTGAGAATTTCTTTGAATCCTTCTTCCAGAATTATCTCTTGAATCTCTTTGTCTTCCCCTATATTGAGAATTTCTTGGTCTTGAAAAAGAATCTCCTTTCCCCTTTCCAGAACCTCTTCCACGACCATCTGAATTTCTTTGATTAAAACTTCTAATACCAGATGAACCTCTTGATTTTTTATTATCAACAATTATTCTAACTCTTTCAACTCTTGGTGTAGAGAGTTCTTCAATTTTTAAGTTCTTATCTTTTAACACATTATTAAAATTTTCATAATCTCTACTACACAAAATATTTATTGCAATCCCATCTTTTCCAGCCCGAGCAGTTCTTCCAATTCTATGAATATATTCTGGACTTGTCTTGGGTAAATCATAATTATAAACATGGCTCACACCTTTAATATCTAAACCTCTAGCAGCAACATCAGTGCAAACCAAAACATTAATACCTTTAGAAGAATTAAATTCATCCATAACTTTTCCTCTCTTTTTTTGCTCCATTCCACCGTGAATTGCTTTTGCATTTATTCCTAAATTCCTTAAATTATTTGTAACAAAATCAACATTTCTACGAGTTCCACAAAAAACCATTACTAAATTTGCTTTTTCTTTTTTCAATAAATGAACAAACAATGAAAACTTTAAACCATCTTCAACATCATAATAAATTTGTTTTAATTTTGTTGGATCAACATGCGAAATCACTGAAACTTCTTTTGCATTACTTGTATGCTTTTTAGCCAAGTAATCAACATCAGGAGAAATCGTTGCTGAAAACAACATTGTTTGTCTTTTTTTAGGACATTCATTAATTATTTGTTCAACATCTTGCTGAAAACCCATATCAAACATTCTATCAACCTCATCTAAAACAAGATACTTAATTGACTTCAGATTCAAGGTTCTTCTATTTAAATGATCTAAAATTCTTCCAGGAGTTCCAACAACAATGTCTGCTTTTTGCATTGCAAAAATTTGATTATCAATTTTTACACCACCATAAACAGCTAAAACATTTAATTTTTTATAAGAAGAAAATTTTCTAATTGAATCAGCAACTTGCTCTGCTAACTCTCTTGTTGGAGTTAAAACCAATGCCTGAACTTCTTTGGTTTTTTCAAAGTTTTCAATAATTCCGGAGGCAAAAGCCAAGGTCTTTCCAGAACCAGTTGCAGAACCTCCAATAATATCTTTACCAGCAACAGCTAAAGGAATTGTTTTTTCCTGAATTTCTGAAGGAGTTTCAATCTTATACTTTTCAAGCAAGTTCACAAACTCACGACTTAAGCCTAGTTCTTCAAATGTTTTTGTCATTTTCATAATAATACCACAATCAAGAATTAATCTTGAACTCAAGCCCCTACGACTTTCGCCCAAGGACTTTGCAATATATAATAATAAATCAAAATATTAAGGGTTTTTAAGGGTTTGGGTTAAGATGGCTTTGTTAATTTTTTATGGTCTGAAAAGTGCATAATGCTTTTTTCTCCTTAAAAATTTTGACAGTATCACAATTATCTTCATTCTTTGTACCATATTTAATATGATAATTAATGTCAAATTTATTGCAAAATTTTTCAACAATATTCGCGCATTTATTATAATATTCTTTGTTTTCGGGAAAATTGCTAGACTCACAATTATAATTTAATTTCCCAAAAATAATATTGTCAACAAATTTAATCTTGTTTAAAATCTCCAAAAGTTCTTTTATTCCATTTCCTTTCATTAAATTAGGGGTTGGATAAGGTTCCATGCTAACCCAGGTCTTTAACCCTGCTTTATGCAACCTCTTTAAAGATTTTATTCTTTCTTTATAAGACGCACTTCCAGGCTCAAACTTTTTCTTAAAATTTTCATCTAAAGATACAAGAGTAATTCCATACTCATTATTATTCCCATATCTTTGAACATTCATTAATTCTTTTGGGTAAATCCCTTTTGTAAGAATGGTACACCTTATATTGCTCTTATTTAACCTCTCAATAATCCTTAAAGTTAAAGATTCTACTTCTTTTTGTTTATGCATAAAAGGATCAGTCATAAAACAAAGATGAACAAAAGTAATTTGGTCTTTATACTTAGGGATTTCCTTATCCAATAATTCAAGAGCATTGCCAACAATCTTTGGTTTGCACCAATCAGAATAACTTTTTACTTTTCCAAATCTTTTTGCCAACATCATTGCATAGCAAGGAAATTTACAACCATGCGAACATCCTTCCACATGATTTATACACCAATCAGCATATTCTACCTTGCTCTTATACAATAGACTACTACGATTAATAGAAACCAACCCCTTTTTCATAATATTATTAATACCTTATTATATTTAAATCTAATGGAGTTCAAAATAAAAAATCTCCCAAAGAAGATTGATTTCCTTTAATTTGATTTATTAAACTATCTACAGTTTTACAATCAATTGATCTTAGCCTACGAGCACAATCTTCTGCGATTAACACAGCATTTTTATTATGGGAAAAAAGCTCTATTTTATACAATTCAGAATTAGCTCTATTTTTAACACTAATTGCATTATCACTTAAGAACCAAATACTTCTTGAAATAGAATTGACTATATCTTTAGCATAAACCTTGCTTATAGATTCGTCAAAAAGATTTGGCATACAATTCTCAGAATAATTTTTTAATAAAGTCGGAGACAAAAATTCTTTTAAATTAGAACAAACTTTTAGACTCCTATTTAAAGTACTTGTTGGAATTGTAAAAATAATGTCAACATATTTCAACCTAAGAATCTTCTCTATAGTCTCCCATTTTATTTCTGAGAATTTATAAGGATCAATAAAAACTAAAATAGAGCAATGTTTCCCCTCAGAATCTCTTTTTATTTCCTCCATACAATCAAGAATAAAATCATTTGAATTTTCATTTAATAGTTTAATATCCTTATTCATTTCAAGAGAAGCCCCATATTTCTCATTTAATAATTTAATAGTTTCTTTAACCCTCAAAGAAAGTGCATCAAAATTTTCTTTATCTTCTTCAAAAAAGATCCATTTATGAAATCTAAAAATATTTCCATTCTTAAATTTCTTATAACCCTTCAATAAAGAAAGAATTGCAGACCCAATAGAATAATAATCCTTATTCCCAACTTTGTTTGCTCCAGACCCGCTAAACAAATCTAAATAATAGCAATCAGTTTTTTTAGAAAGTTTAAGCAAATAGGGATGTAAATAATATTCCAAAAAGATTAATTTTTTAAAGCCCCAATTATCAAAGCCCTTTGTGTTTAAATGGTGGGTGGCTTCTATAATTTTTTTAACATCCTCCGAAACACTATAGTCCTTAATATAATCTAAAAACTGTTTCTTTGTCATAATCTCTTAAAGAATCTAACATTTTTATAAATTTCTATGTAAAAATATAAACAAAACATTAATAAAGTTAAAAATACTTAATATCTTATCTCGGGTAAGTCCCAGAGAGGTTGTGTGCCGGATGGTGCATCTGTCTTAATCTCTGGGGTCCGGATATTTAAATAATTCTCTTTCTATTGAGATTTTATCTTCTATTATGTTGTAAAACGTGTCGTTTTTGTATTCATATTTGTTAAAAATTGCTCCACTAACAAAATCAAGAACTTGCAAACCCCCTTTCTTTTTTGAATCTGCGTGAACAATCTTAATATTACATTCTTCAGAAAGAATTATTTTTCTTATATAATTATCAAAATCATCTCTTAAAGCCCTTTTACCTTTAGATCTATCAACAACTAATTCAATCTTATTATCATTCAAACTACATTCTGAAATAATTAATTTACAAAGATAATTATATAATTTATGTTTTTCCTGTTTTAGATATTCATAAACCTTTGACTTATTTAAAATAATTGTAAAAATTTCTAACTTTCTCTTAGAGAGATCTTTAAGAATTTTCTTTTTAATATAATCCTCTGAGTTATTCCATTTAATCTCTGGAGATTGTCTCAGTTTTTTCTTTAAAATTTTTTGCCTTGCTTTTTTAACAATCCTAGAAATAGCAGGTTCTTCAAAAACATCACAAACAATTAAAGTAATTGTTAAATATTTACTAGACTTTGGACTAAATCCCAAATCACCACTTTCATCTAAAAATATATACTTCATTGAAAGAAAAACAATCCCTGATTTTTATAAATTTCCATACAAAAAAATAAAAACCCACCTCACCTTAAACAATCATGAAAGAAATATTTTTAATTTTTCTATTGGGACTAATTATTTTAATTGGCGCAGTTTTAATTAATCTTGCCGCAGGATTTTTGGGTTTAGCAACATGATATGATATCTTAATTGCAGTTGAAGAAAAAGGAGCAAAAGAATTCTTTAAACAAGAATTTTTATCAAGTCTTTACCTATACCTTATCTATCCCCTCCTACTCGGATTATTAAGTTATTATGGATATAATTTTTTAAAATAAAATCCCCAACATTTTTAAGTTAAAAATTCAATTTGTTTATATGGAACAATTATTAAAGAGGTATTTTGGTTATGATGAGTTTAGGCCAATGCAAAAAGAGATTATAGAAAATGTCCTTAACAAAAAAGATTCCCTTGTAATTATGCCAACTGGCGGAGGAAAATCACTTTGTTATCAAATTCCAGCATTAAAATTAAATGGATTAACAATTGTTATTTCTCCCCTTATTTCTCTTATGAAAGACCAAGTTGATTCCCTTAATGCAAATGGAATAAATGCAACTTACATAAACTCCTCATTATCCTTTCAAGAAATTGATACAATAAAACAAGACATTATGTTCGGAAGGTCAAAAATTCTTTATATTGCTCCAGAAAGATTATCTTCTGAAGAATTTAAAATGTTTTTAAGAACCCTAAACATAAGTTTAATTGCAATTGATGAAGCACACTGCATTTCTGAATGGGGACATGATTTTAGACAAGAATACAGAAATCTCAAACAACTTAAAAAAAATTTCCCAAATGTTCCAATTATTGCACTTACAGCAACAGCAACTGAAAATGTAAAACAAGACATATTAAAACAATTATCCTTAAAAAATCCAAAAATATTTGCAACAAGCTTTAATAGAGAGAATTTAAAACTCATAATTAAGAAAAAACAAAACTCTTCAGAAGAAATTGTAAAAATACTAAAACAAAAAAAAGACCAACCCGCAATTATTTATTGTTTTTCAAGAAAAGATTGTGAAAAAATAACTGAGAAATTAAATTATCATGGGCTAAATGCACTTCCATATCATGCAGGATTAAATAACATCACTCGCCAACAAAATCAGGACCTATTTATCAAAGACAAAGTAAATATTATTGTTGCAACAATTGCATTTGGAATGGGAATTGATAAGCCAGATGTCAGAATTATTATTCATCAAACTTTTCCAAAAACAATTGAAGGATACTATCAACAAATAGGAAGAGCAGGAAGAGATGGATTGCCAAGTGAATGTATTTTGTTTTATTCAAGAGGTGATGCAAAAAAACATGAATTCTTTATTAAAAACCTTCCAGATGAAAAATCTCAAAGAGAAGAAAGAGAAAAAATAAGGCAAGTAATTACATATTGCGAACAAAGAGTTTGTAGAAGAAAACATTTACTAAAATATTTTGGAGAAGAATTTCAAAAAGAAAATTGTAATTCCTGTGACATTTGCTTAAACTATAAAACAGAAAAAGAAAACATAAATAAAATCTTATCAATATTCCCTCAAAAACAAGATAAATATGATAATGAATTGTTTGAAAAATTAAGAGAACTCAGAAGAAAAATTGCAAATCAAAAAAATGTTCCCCCATTTATAATATTTAGTGATAACTCACTGCAAGACATGGCTTTTAAATTGCCTGCAAGTGAAGAAGAGTTTTTAGAAATCAATGGAGTTGGCCAGCAAAAACTAAATGATTTTGGAGATTCATTTATTAGCTTAATTAAAAGTCATTTAAATGAAAAACAAAATACTCCGGAAAGAAATTCTAAAACAGATTATCAAGAAAAATTAAACCAAATCAAAAAAAAATTTCCAAATGCATATGAGCCTTGGAGCAAAGAAGAAGAAAATCTCTTAGTTAAATTATTTAATGAATCAAAAAAAATTAGTGAAATATCTCAAATATTAAAAAGACAGCCAACAGCAATAATCTCTAAATTAAAAAAACAGGGATTAATTTATTAAAAAACATTTTTATAAGTTCTTTTCTTTACAAAAACATGAATCACGCAAAAATAGTCATTCTCTCAATAATAGGTCTAATATGCATATCACTTACTTTCTTTATCCATTGGTTTTTTATTATTCCAGCTTTAATAATTATTTATTTGAATCAAAAGGAATTAATGAAATAAAAAAAATTAAAAACACACTTTTCCCAAACATATTATGAATCAACATCAAAGAGCCTTCATAAGAATTATTGGGGCGTTGATATTCTTTTCTGGGTTTTTAATGACATATTATATTTCTGGAAATCCTGGAATTAAAGAAAAAACCTTGCAAGCAAATTACTTATGCAATCTTCAGATTGGAGATACTAACTTCGGAGAATTAGGGCAACAAATATTAAACAAGCAAACAGAATGTTCTAGAGCAAAGAAATTATCATTTATAATTAATTATCATTTCTTATTATATTTTATTGGAATCACAATATTTCTTGTAGGAATCTATTTTAGTCTAGAAGAAAAGACCAAAAAAAGGAACTAAATCATTCTAAATATAAAGCTGGCTTTCCTGGCTTTGCTTTTTTTGATTTTCCTTCAGGATCGTGCTTGTCTTTATCAGAAACAGAATACACAACAACTTCATTTCCAACTCTTTTCATAATATCACTTAAATTACTTTCATACATTTCCTTTTCTTGAGGCAACACATAAACATAAACTTTAGAAAAATCATTTCCTTTTTCTTCCATTAACTTTGAGATATTATTTATATCACCAACTAATTTATCAACAGCTTGCTCTTCCTTCTCAAACTTTTCATCAATCTTTGTTTCATCTACAACAGGCCATTTACTCAAACTAATAAAATCCTTATTCCCTAATTTTTCCCAAAGCTCTTCAGTAATATGTGGGCAAATTGGATGGAGTAACTGCAAACTTTTTTCAAGAACTTCTTTTGATTCTTCTTCATTCAAAGAATTAAATAAATCACGAATTTTAATAATTGCTAAATTATATTTAAAATTATCAAACATTTCACTAACTTCTTTAATAGTTTTATTTAACTTACTTTCAATCCTTGCACTAGATTTTCCAACCTTAATATTCAAAATCTTATCATAAACCTTTGCTAAAAACCTTCCATTACCTTGAAGAACTTTTTCATCCCAATTTGTGTCTGAATCAGGTGAAGCAAAACTCATTAAAGTTAATCTCAATGCATCAGCGCCTTCATCATTAATAATCTCTAAGGGATTAATTACATTCCCTAAACTCTTACTCATTTTTCTTCCGTCAGAAGCATGCAACATTCCTTGATTAAACAATTGAATAAAAGGTTCATCAAAATTAACATAACCTAAATCTCTCAAAGCCTTTGTCCAAAAACGAGCATAAAGTAAATGCATTGTCGCATGTTCAGCCCCTCCAATATAACTATCAACAGGCAACCAATAATCTTCTTTCTTTTTATCAAACGCTTCTTTACTATTATTATTATCTGGATATCTCATATAATACCAAGATGAATCAACAAAAGTATCCATTGTATCTGTTTCTCTTTTAGCATCACCACTACACTTTGGACATTTACAATTAACAAAATTTTCATTCGTCAACAAAGGATTACCTTTACCAAACTCAACATCATAAGGCAATTCAACAGGCAAATTATCTTCTTTTTCAGGAACAATTCCACACTTATCACAATAAACAACAGGTATTGGAGTTCCCCAATATCTCTGACGAGAAATCAACCAATCTCGCATTTTATACTGAACTTTTTTCTTAGCTAATTTTTTCTTTTCTAAAAATTTCACAATTTCATCTTTTGCCTTTTCATTATCTAAATCATTAAATTTATCTGAATTAATCAAAACACCTTTTTCTGTATAAGCTTTGTCCACACCAAGATATCTCATTAAACCAATTTTATTATACTCATGAGTAATTTTATCTAATGCTTCCTCAGAACTCATCCAAACAAGTTCATGCAAATTCTTTTCATTATTCTTAACCTTGCAGGAATTTTCTTCAATTAATTCAACCAATACGGGTTGGTCTACTCTTGATCTCCAAACTTTTTTATTATCCGCATAATAATAAGATTCAATCTCATTTCCCAACTTTTTTACAAACTTAACCTTACAACCAATTTCTTCTAAAACTTCTCTTTCACTTGCTTTTTCCAAACTCTCTCCCTCTTTAATGCCTCCCACAACAGGAGAGACCCAACCAAAATCCTTCCAGTTTAACATTGCAAATTTATTATCTTTTTTTCTATGTAAAACAACAGAGACAGTATTCCTATTTTCAGCATTTTTATGCGGCACTCCATATTTTTGTCTAACAACTTCCTTAATCTCAATTCCATATTTCTTTGCAAAATCAAAATCTCTTTGGTCATGCGCAGGAACAGCCATTACCATACCAGACCCATAATCAGCAACAACAAAATTACCTGCATAAATTGGAATCTTTTCATTATTAATTGGATTAATTGCATAGGATCCAGTAAAAACACCTTCCTTATTTAATTTATCAGCATCTTTTTCAGAAACAGATTTTATTTTTTTCAAAAACTTTTCAACTTCTTTTTTCTTTTCCTCAGAAACAAACTCATTTAATCTCGGATGCTGTGCAGACATAACCATAAAAGTCGCTCCAAAAATTGTATCTGGCCGAGTTGTAAAAATAGGAAATTTTTCTTTTGATAAAATTTCATCAATAATTTCAGGGAATTTATCAGTCCCCATTGTTTTTTCAGTAAAATGTCCTTTGTTATCAAATTCCTTTTTCCTTAAATTTAATGCACTTTCAAAAATAGTTGAAGATTTTAGCAAACCTTCTGAATCATCTTTTGAGATAAAAAGTAAGATTTCATTAACATTCTTAAGATCATCACTTATCTCAAAATCCAGTAGATCACTTAAATTGTGCCACTCACAAGAATGAATAATTGCTGGGGCAACCAAAATTAATTTTTTTATTTTCTTCTTTGTTTCTCCTAACCAACGAACTAAAAATCCTCCTCCTGCAGAATGCCCAACTAAAATAGAATTTTCATCAATTTTAATTTTATCAAATTCTTTTTTCCAATCTTTATACTTTGGTTGCCAAGGACTAGGCATCTCAGGAGTTTCACAATTAATTCCCTTCTTTAATAATTCATTTTTAACCCAAAATCTCCAACGTTTTTTCTTATTTTCCTTCTCAAGAGGTTTTTTATTTTTACCTGGACAACCATGGACAATAACAACATTGCCAATATTATTATCAGGCTTTTCAACTTCAAACAAAATTTCAGCACCATAACTTTTACCAATCCAATTTTTCTGCATTAACTTAATTCTATCTGGCCAATCTAAATCATCAACCATATCTAAAAGTTCTTCAGCATATTCAGTTGTTTTAATAAACCACTGCTCTAAGGGTTTAATCTCAACTTCAATATCCTCGTGCCTCCAACAACAACCATTATGAACTTGCTCATTTGCTAAAACAGTCTCACACTTTGAACACCAATTCACATTTGCTTTTTTCTTATAAGCTAAACCCTTTTTCAAAAACTCAATAAAAAATTTCTGATTCCATTTATAATATTCTGGTTCACAAGAACTTAACATCTTTGACCAATCATAACTCAAACCCAAAGCTTTTTGTTGTTCAATAAAATTTGAAATTGCCTCTTTAGTATAATCTCTTGGATGCTCTCCTACCTTAATTGCAGCATTTTCAGCAGGCAATCCAAAACTATCATATCCCATTGGATACAAAACATTAAAACCCAACATTCTTTTGAACCTAGCACGAATATCTCCGATAGTATAGTTCAAAGAATGCCCAATATGCAATCCTGCACCAGAGGGATATGGAAACATTTCAAGATTGTAAAACTTCTCCTTCTCCTTATCAACATCTACTTCAAAGCACTTTTTATCTTCCCATTTTTTCTGCCATTTCTTTTCTATTGATTTAAAATCATAGCTTCCAGTATTTTTACTTTCTATCATTTTCTTAAAAAAATTTAATATTATTTAAGGTTTGTTATGCTATTGCATATTCTCCTAAATTAATTTCAGACATTTTTGAAACTTTTCTTGCTAAACGAGACCTATCTAAAGAATCATACAAAGTTCTTTTTGCATCAGGAGTTGCATGTGCATAAGCACCACGATCAATAAAAGCGCATAATTTATCAATTCCTTGCGGAGCACCATGTTTACCTGATTTTAGATTAACAACAACATATTGTCCTCTTCCATTTCCTTCAGCACCAACTTCCCTTGCTAAAGCAATTACCATTCCCTTGCCTTTTCCTTTTTTAATTGCCATTTTATGTTTCCAAAATTCTCGCAATTTTATCATCAGTTGCTCTTGCTTTTGCTAAGTGCTTTCCTTTAACAGAATGTCCATAAACAGGTTTTAATTTTCCAACAGAAAATCTTTGATCTAAAACCATTTCAACAAATTCATCTGAAGTTAATTGTGAATTTCTATAGGAAGCAACCAAACCTTTTTGATTACAATATCTCCAAAGATAAATCTCAGGCACTTTCTCGTTGTTTCATTCTCTCTTCAATACATTGCCTAACACTAACACTCTCTATAAGCATTCATGCCCACTCTACTAACTGGAACAGCAATATTACAACCTAAAACAACCAAAGAAGAATCTTCTTCAATTTCTCTATAAAACTCTTCAGGAGAATAGTTTATGCCCGCCACATTTACAATAGGCCCTTGCAAAGTAGGAATAATGTTTGCCCTATATCTCTTCATAATCACTAAACCTCCTTTCATCAAATTCAAATCCTTTGCTAGACAAAGAAAAAGCATTAACTAAGAAAAAACAAAAACTTTCAGTATTTTTAGAAAAATTATGCAGAGCCATTTTATAGAAGATAGTTTAGAAAAATGACTCAGTTAAATCAGAGTCAGGACTAACACAAAAATATAAACAAACCATAATTGTGTCAATCCCATACAAAAAAGAGAAATTCAAAGTTTAAATATTTTATTGTGATTTTGAAACATTTAAATATCCTTTCTCTTTTATGTAATTATGGAAAAAATATCAGCCTATCTAATTGGAGAATTGATTCAAAGCAATGAAGCAGAGGCTCATACCCTTCAACAAAAATCTTATTTTGGAGAAAAAGTCCGAGGAAAAATCCAATACTCTTATTCAGAAGCACTTTATTTAATGGAAAAAAATAAAATACAGGTTTTAGATTCAAAAAATAAAGAAAATGATTTTGACAAATTATTAAATAAATTAAAAAAACTTGATAAAAAAATTCAAACAAAATACCCTGTTTTCAAAGACTTAAGAGACAAGGGATTTATTGTAAAAACTGCATTAAAATTCGGTGCTGATTTCAGAGTTTATGACAAAGGTTTTGGCCCAGGAGAAGAACATGCTCGTTGGATTGTTTTCACAGATAATGAAACAAAATCCTTTAATTGGCAAGACTTTGCAGCAAAAAACAGAGTAGCACATTCAACAAAAAAGAAACTTCTTATAGCAATTGTCGACGAAGAATCTTCAGTAAGTTATTACGAAGTGGATTGGATTAAATTATAATGGACTTAGATTTAATTGCACAAATTGGAATATTTATTTTAGGAATATCTGCGATTATCTTAGTATCTTTAAAAAATAAATGGGGTTTTGTAGTTGGTTTAACATCCCAACCATT
This sequence comes from Candidatus Woesearchaeota archaeon, assembly GCA_964603295.1. Taxonomy (GTDB): domain Archaea; phylum Nanobdellota; class Nanobdellia; order Pacearchaeales; family GW2011-AR1; genus CAZRUG01. Next base: position 17,193 of record CAZRUG010000010.1, read on the forward strand.
TTTCTTTATAACAGCATACTTAAACAACCAATGGGGTTTATTTATTGCTTCAATTGCCTATACATTTAGTTGGATATTCGGAATATATAATTGGTTTTATGCAAATAAAAAATTATAACAACTTTTATATAAATCTCTAAAAAATAATGATTATTCAAAGAATTACCTCTAGAAAAATAATTTCAAAATCAATTAATTCCTTATTTTGAAAAACAAATGTTTCATACAAAGAAAAAGAAATTCTTTCAATTACAATAGAATATCTTTCTCCATTCTTTCTTAAATCAAGCATGTTTAGAAATTTCTCTCAGGGATAAGTCTAAAGGGAGATTGTCTATCTCTTTCATAAGAACAAACCACCTGCTTAATTTCTTTCCCCCAAGGAAGCCCTGCAACATAATGAGGGCAAACCTTTTCTCCAGAAGAATGAATAAAACCATCAACTAAAACAGAATCAAGAGACAAGGTAGAATCAGTTCTTAATTTAAAATCTCCGCAATCACCCACATCAATATCTCTGTCAACTAATGGGCAATAAACCTTTTTATTTTGAACAGGAATTCTATTTATCCCATAAACTTCTCCAGCCATAATAATAAATTAAAAAGATATTTTATAAAGATTATTGTAAAAAAGAACAACTTTTATAACTATAAAGACATTCTTTAAACCATGGTGCAAGACACATCTAAAATTAAAAAGAGAATAATTCAAACACTTGAACAAAAAGGCCCAAGCTTACCAGTTCACATTTCAAGTAGTATTGGACAAAGTAGTTTATTTACTTCTGCATTTTTATCAGAATTATTAGCTGAAAAAAGAATAAAAACAAGCCACATGCGAGTCGGAAGTTCACCCCTTTACTTTCTCTCAGGTCAAGAATCTCAACTAGAAAAATTTCAAGACAATATAAAAGGCAAGGAAAAAGAAGCACTTATTTTGCTAAAAGAAAAGAACTTTCTAAAAGATTCAAAATTACTTGCACCAATCAGAGTTGCACTTCGTTCAATAAAAGATTTTGCAATTCCAATTCAAAAAGAAAATGAATTATATTGGAAATATTTTACAATAAATGAACAAGATTTTGAAAATCAAGAAAAACCTCTGCAAGAAGAAAAAGCAGGAGAACAATCTCTTGAAGAAAGAAAAAAAGAGCCTAAACAAGAGACAAATAATCAAGAAAATGAAAAAACTTCTAAAGAAACTGAATCTAAAGATGAAGAAACAAAAAAAGAAGTTAAATCTAAGGATGAAGAATATCCTAAGGAGCATATTTCTACTGAAAAAGAAAAACAAGACTTAGATATCTTTGACAAACAAAAACAAGAAACAAAAAAGGAAAATGCAAAAAAGAAAACAAAAAAGAAAAAAATCTCAAAAAAGAAAACCTCTCAAAAAAATAATGATAAATTATTTAACAAAACTAAAGAATTTCTTGCTTCCAAAGAGATTGAATTAATTGATATTGAAAGTATTGGACAAAAAGATTTGGTTTTAAGGATTAGAGAAAACAATCAAGAAAAAATATTAATTGCTTTAGACAAAAAAACATTTGGAGAAAAAGAATTACTTGATGTGCATAAAAAGGCTTCAAACTATGGATTAAATTATATTATTCTAAAAGTTGGAGAACCTACAAAAAAAATTTCTAACTTAATTGAAGCAGCTCAAAAGCTTTCTAGAATTGAAAAATTTGAATAAAAAACCTTAAAAACCCTGCAAATAATTAATTCACATGGGAAAAATCAAAACACGAATTATTAAGAGAACTGGCGGAGACCTTTTAGAAAAAGGTATTAAATTTACTGAAAGTTTTGAAGAAAATAAAAAAATTCTTGGAAAAGAAATGCCAAGCAAAAAAATGAGAAATCAAATTGCTGGTTATGTAGCAAGAACAAAAAAACAACAAAGATTAAGTAAGCCTCAAATATTAAATAAATAGGAGTGCAAATGACAGAAGAAAAACAAGTAAAGGAAAAAACAAAAGACAACAATGTTGTTTTTATTGGTTCTAAGCCGTTTATGAACTATGTAACAAGTGTTGTGATGCAATTGACAACAGAGAACAAACCAGAAGTAGTTATTAAGGCACGTGGAAAATGGATTACTCGTGCAGTTGATGTTGCAGAAACAGTTCGAAAAAAGTTTGCAAAAGACAAAAATATATCTATCAAAGAAGTTAAGATAGATAGTGAAGAAATGGAAAACAAAAACGGCAGACCAACAAATGTATCAACTATTGACATAATTTTAAGTCAATAATTATTTTTTCTCTTTCATTTTTTTATTTTGTTTTTCTAAATATTTACATTGCTTTTCAAGAAGTTCTTTAACATCTGCAAGATTTTGATTAATTGTTTGCAATTCTCTTTTCTTTCTTTTATTAAGAACTGTATTAATAATATTAAACACAAGATAAATTATAATAACTCCCCCCAATGCCTGAAGTATTGTCATAAAAGTAGAAATTTGTTTCATTAATTCCTCTGGCAAAACTGCAATAACATCTGTACTATTAGAAAAGTTATCAAAAATCATATTTCCAGTTTGCATTAAATCCATAATTAAACCAATAAAACTTATTATTTAAAGTTTTAGAAATCGAGCATTTTTTAAATGAATTCTATTTTCTATAATCGGCTCTGTAGCTCAGTGTTTAGAGCGCCGCTCTCATGAGGCGGAGGTCGTGAGTTAGATTCTCATCAGAGCCATATCTTTCTAAGAGATTTATAATCTAAACTCCATTAAATAATCAAGCACATGGCTTAAACCCATCACCCTCTTTCCTTGGAAGAATATGAACATGAAAATGATTAACTAATTGTCCTGCAACCTTATTTGTATTTGAATGTAAATTAAAACCATCTGCACTATAATCTTGCATTAATTTCATTGAAGTTTTTTTCACACAATCTAAAAATTCTTGTCCCAAACTCGGAGGCAAATCAATAATATTTTCAAAATGTTTTTTAGAAATAACTAAACCATGCCCCTCAACTTGTGGATTAACATCAAAAATTGAAAAGAAATTATCATTTTCATAAATCTTCTTTGAATCAATTTCTCCATTAGCAATTTTACAAAAAATACAATCTTCCATAAATAAGTTAATTAAATAGAATTTAAAAATTTAATGTAGAAATATAAAATAAATAAAAATAAAAATAAATGCTGAATTATCGTCGCTTTTTCTTAGCAGCTTTTTTCTTAGTTACTTTCTTTTTAGCTACCTTTTTCTTAGCAGTTTTTTTCTTTGCTGTTTTCTTTTTAGCAACTTTCTTTTTTGTAGCTTTTTTCTTTGTCACTTTTTTCTTAGTTGCTTTCTTTTTTGTAGCTTTTTTCTTTGTTGTTTTCTTAGCCGCCTTTTTTCTTAAAAGAGCCATATTAACACCTCTGTTTTTTAATTTAATGCCAAACTAAATTCAGCAAGTAAAGATTAAACTTTACTTTGTTAATAAAATTAATAAAAACAACTTTAAATACTTTTCTAAAAAATAAAAAATTATATTTAATAAAAAATGTTTTCTCGTCGAGAAATTTAGTTAAATTAAATTGCCTGCTTTTTCAAATTCAATTTTATTATTAATTAAATCTCTTAAAACATTTTTTAAATCCTTAACTTTAATACGAATTTGTTTTGTTGAATCTCTATCTCTAATTGTAACATCTTGATTTTTTATAGAATCACCGTCGATAGTTATGCAAAAAGGTGTTCCAATCTCATCTTGTCTCGCATATCTTCTTCCAACACTTCCAGATTCATCATAAACAATATTCCATTCTTCTCTTAAATCCCAATAAATTTCTTTAGATAATTTTGCAAGTTCTTTATCATTTTTAACTAAAGGAAAAATTGCAGCTTTTATTGGAGAGATTTTTGGATTTAATTTTAAAATAACATTGTCTTTAGATTTGTCCTCGTTATAAGCTTCACAAAGCAAAGCCATAAACAATCTTCCAACACCAAAAGAGGGTTCAATAATATGGGGGAAAAATCTTTCTTTTGTTTCTTCATCAATAAAATCCAACTTAGATTTTGAAAATTTTTGATGCTGTTGTAAATCATAATTAGACCTATTTGCAACACCACATAATTCCTTAAAACCAAAAGGATAATTATAATCAATATCAAAGGTTCCTTTACTATAATGAGACAATTCATTTTTCATATGTTCTCTTATTCTAAGATTCTCTGAAGACAAACCAAGTGATTTAAAAAAAGTTAAAAATTCAACTAACCAATAAGCATGAAGTTTAATTAGTTTATTTTCTTTAACCAAGTCCTTTACTTTCTTTTTTTCAATTTTATCAACACCTTTTTCCTGATTTTCTGCAGAAAGAAAATTCAAAATAAAATCAAGGTGTTCTTTAGATAAATCAAATTCTTTTTTTGGATTAAAAAAATATTCTAATTCAATCTGCTCAAACTCTCTTACTCTAAATAAAAAATCTCTGGGAGCAATCTCATTTCTAAAAGATTTTCCAATTTGAAAGATACCAAAAGGCAATTTTTTCCTCGTAATATCTGCAATTAATTTAAAATTTGGAAAAATACTCTGACATGTTTCTGGGCGAAGATAAGAAAAATTATCTAAACCAACCTTTACCTTAAACATTTGTTCCACAACCTGTTTTTTATTCCAATCATATTCTCCCCCACAATCACATTTAACCTTTTCAACTTCAAAAGCATCAACCTTGTTTGTCTTTTTACATTTCTTGCAAACAACCAAAATATCATTCACATTAAACGTTTCAACATGTCCTGAAGCCTCCCAAACTTTTGGATTTGTGATAATAGAGCCATTTTGTTCAACAACATCTTCTCTTTGATAAACAAAATTCTTCCTCGCTAATTTTTTAATATTATTAAGCAACTCAACCCCATAAGGACCAAAATCCCAAAAACCTGCAAGACCTCCATAAATATCTCCTGCACGAAAAACAAAACCTTTTCTCTTTGCAAAAGAAGCTAATTCTTCTGTATTAATTTTTTCTCTCATAAAATTATTATTACCTTTCAAATCTTTTAAACTTTGTTGTAATTTGATTTTTTTTAAAACTTCTTGTTTTTTTACTTCAGCTTCTTTCAAAGTTTTCCCAAGGTATGCAATACATTTTGTTTTAACCTTTTTTCCTTCTCTAACACTTTTCCTTAAATAAAAATATTCTTGCCCATTAATTTTATGTTTTGCAATATATGGCATAATTTATATAAGAGCAATATCTTTAAATAATAAACTAATCTCACAAAATTACGCGGAGGTGGCACAGCGGCTACTGCGTCTCCCTGCAGAACAAATTTGCAGCAAGGAGATTTCCGTGGGTTCGAGTCCCACCCTCCGCTTCTTATTTTTAAGAAGCTAATTAATTAACCCGTTTAATAAAAAGTAAAATTATACTTTTCTAAATTTTTGAATAAACCACATAAAAAATCTTCGAGGCCAAGACTCTCTTAAATAAATTGCTTCATAAGGACAGACCTCTAAACAACACAAACACTTAATACATTTTTTGTGGTCACAAATTGCATTTGGATTTAAAGACAATGCATTAACAGGACACTTTTTAACACAAATACCACAACGTTTACACTTACAATCTTGAGAAAAGATCTTCGGTTTAGGGAATAACTTAATCAACCAAAAAAACACTCCAGTAATATGGGTGCTTGGTTTTTTAAAATTATATTTAACATCTTTTCCAGAGCCAAGAACTTCTAAATTCTTTTTTAAAACATTATTAAATTTATTAATAAAAATTTTATTTGCATTAAATCCCATTAATTCACTTCCAACAAAATCAATTGCTTTATGACAAGAACTTGCTAAAACAATTTTGCTCTTAAAAGGAACACCTGAGGCACCCGGCCCTTCTCCTTCTAATCCTAAAATACCGTCGATAAAATTCAATTCAGGATTAATTTTTTCACCAAGTAAAGAAATAAACTTTGAAAAATTTCTTGAATCAATAATTTCTTTATGCAAATTTTCCTTAACCTTTCCAGGAACACATCCATACAAATTTTTTGTGCAAAGAGTTATTTGCGTTAAACTATGTGTTTTTAATTTAGCAACATTGATTACTAAATCACAATCAAAAACCAATTTTGTGACAGGAACTCTCACTTTTTTCCAACGAGAAACCCCAATATCTAAAAACTTTTTATTTTCTCCTTCAAAATTTATAATCTCGGCATATTTTTTTAATTTATTAAATCCAGAAACTTCAAAAGCAACATCAGTATTAAGGGCAGAGCTCTCACCAATAATGATTTCTTTAACTTTATTTTCATTTAATATTTTACAAATCTCCTCGACAAATCTATAATCAGTTACAACACCTGTTTCAGGTTTATGTCCAGAAACTAAATTTGGTTTAACCAAAACTTTTTTTCCATTAAAATTTTTTAAATCATAATTAATATTTTTCAAGGATTTTAAAATACAATCTCTCACTTTTTTAGAAGAATAATCATTACACTTTTCAACTGAGACTTTTGTTTTCACCATCTTTATGCCTCGGACAGGATTTGAACCTGCGACCTACTGCTTTCTCCCTAATTAATAGAAGGCAGTCGCTCTATCCAGGCTGAGCTACCGAGGCTTCAAATATCAAAGAAAAATTCATATTTAAAATGTTTCTATTTCTAAAAACAAAGTAATTTTTGATTAATTTTTTAGTTCTTACGCCAGATTGTTCACTTAGGTTATTGAAAATAAAATAAAAAATAAAACTATAAAATATTATTAAACATTCACAACATCAAAATCTTTTACAACTTTAGAATTTTCAAATTCTTTTTTAGCTTCTTCGAAAATTTCTTTTTTCTTATATTCATATCTCTGACTCAAATGAGTTAACAAAAGCTTCTTAACCTTGGCTTGTTTTGCAAGTTTACCAGCTTCTTGCGCAGTCATATGATTATACTCTTTTGCTTGATCTTTTAAATCTTTTGAATATGTTGCTTCTGAAACCAAAACATCTGCACCGTCGACAAATTTAACAATTTCTTTCTTAAATTTTGTATCTAAAATAAAACTAACCTTAACTTTTTCTTCAGAATATGTCAAATCTTTTGCCTTATACTTCTTACCATTATATTCAATATCCTTACCTTCTTTCAAATCCCTCATATGCTTTCCAGGTTTAATCCCTAATTTATCAATTTTTTCTTTATTAATTCTCAAATAACTTTTTTTAACAAAATTATATCCATTACAATTACAGCCATGTTCAAGTTTTAAAGACTCTAAATAAAAATCATTATTTTCAAAAAACACTCCTTCATTAACAACCTCATTAATCTCAAAATCATACTCTCTTTGAAACTTAAATGTTTGTAAAAGATTTTGTATAAATTCATAAATTCCTTTAGGACCATAAATCTTCAAAGTTTTATTATAACCACTTAAAGCCAATGTTTGAAACAATCCAGGTAAACCTAAAACATGGTCTCCATGCAAATGAGTAATCAAAATACGAGTAATTTTACAAGGATTTAAACGCGCAATTCTAAACTGCCTCTGAGTTCCTTCACCACAATCAACTAAAATATTTTCCTCATTATAAGTCAATAAAATAGAGGTATGATTTCTTTTTGGAGTTGGCACTTGTGAAGATGTTCCTAAGAATGTTAGATTAATTTTGTTTCCCATAATTTCTTAAAGAAAAACTTATTCTTAAAACTTCCTAAGCACAGCTATTTTTAATTCATTAGAATCCCTGCCATGCGAAAATAAAAGGCCTAACGCAAATTATTTCAAAGCTGTAGAAGCTGGAGATATAAAAATAATTGTATCTCCTCTTAAGAAAGTAAGTCCAAGACTTCGCTTTACTTCATTGTTCTGCATCTCTTTAACATTGTCAAGAACTAAGTTCACATGGATATCAAAAGCCATCAAAGTTCCAACAAATTGCTTGTCGCCTTTCAAATGCACTAAAACCTCTTTGCCCTTAGAATTGTTCAACAAATCCAAAGGTCTTTCAATGTTGTTAGCCATAAACATCTTCAACTAAATGATTTTATAAACTTATCGCTTCAAGAATCACTTTTTCCTACGCTTATACAACTCTTCATTCACAATCATTGTCTGCCTATCAATATCTCTTATAATCTCCTTATATTTTTCAATTTTAATTTTATACTCTGCCTCAGATAAATCTCTTTTCTTAAAATAACTTCTTTGCAAATTATTAATTAAACCTTTAACAGCTTTTTTCTTTATTACTAAATGAGTTAATTTTAATTTTAATTTTAATTTAGCAAGAGTATTCCAAAAAACAATTAACAAGATTATAACAATAATTAAAATAATTAAAATCTTTAACCAATTTTCTTTAAAAAAATTCTTTAAAGTTTTACTTGTTGATGCATAAAAAGCATTTGTAGCTGTTTGACTTGATTGTATTTCAGAAATTTTTTCATAACCATTATTAATTAATTCTCTAGTCTCTTCAAATCTTTCTTCATAAAAAGAATTAATAATTGTCTTATACTCTTCTTCAAATTCACTTAAATCAGTTTCTTTTTTAGCTTCTTGATAAGTGTCATTAAAAACTCTTAATTCATCTTGTGCCTGAACTGCTGTTTCTTTAATTTCCTTAATCTCATCAACATAACTTAAAACAAGTTTATAATCAGCCCTTCCATTTCTTTGTTCTAAAGCTAATTGAGCTTCATAAAGCTGTAAAGCTTCTTGATAAGTTTCATTCACTCTTTCAATAGGAATTTCCCTTGATAACATAAAATCAATAGAATCTTCTGCTTCTTCTAAAGTCTTTCTTGCTTGTATAGATTCATTACTTAATGCAGAAACAGAATTAACTAAAACCAAAAACAAACATACAAATACAAATAATTTAAGAAAATTATTTTTCATTTTTCCTAAATAATCTAAAAGAACCTCCACTAGATTTTATTGCAGATTTAGCCTCGAGAGTTGCTAATTTTTCTTCAATTTCAGACAACCTTTTATTAAAACTCTTCATCTTAAATTCATAACTTCTTGTTTCAATTTTTTTATTTTTAAGATAATCTCTTTGAAGCTCTTTAATCAACTCAATAATACTTTTCTTTTCTACATTCAACTTTTTCTTATGAGAAGTGAATTTAAGTAAATGAACTCTCTTAACTTCTAAAGTAATTAATTCCTCAATGATTTCTGACATTCTTCTTCCATATTCCCTCATAGCAACTTCATATTCTTCAAGACTCATTTTCTTTTCCTTAAATGCTTCTTTTTGAACAACCTTAATTAATTGATTAATAATTTCTTCTTCTCTCTTCAAAGTCTTAATTCTCTTTTTTATTCTTCTTAATTTTTCAAGATTATAAGCACCAACTGAAAATAAAGCAAAAAACAATAAGCCAAAAGAAATTCTTACTGGATATTGTTTAAGATAATAACTTAATTCACCAAACTCGCCTTTTACTTCTAAAGCATAAGTTAATTGTGCTTCTTTTGCTCTTTCAAATGCTTGTTTAAATTCTCTTCTATCTAAAGAAAGTTTTGCTAATTTAACTAATCTTAAAGAATGAGAAACCTCAATTCCTTTTTCTTCAGCAGTTTTAATTAATTGCTCAAGCTCTTCAATAATTTTTTTAGAATTCAAAGCAAATCCTGCTTGCTCTGAAATAATTTTATAATTATCCCTAACCTCCTCTAAATTAAATTCTTGTAATTCTTTTTTTGAATCATTAAAAAGATTAATTAAATAATCAGAAGAGATATTTTCTTCATTAAGTTTATCAATAAAAGATTCCGATTCATTTAATAATCTTTTTGCTTCTTCTAAAGATAATTCATGAATCTCCAAAGTAATTTTTTTAGAATCAACATAACCTGAAACTCCTTTTTTGCCATTCATTGTAATTGTTAATTCTTGTGTTCCTAATTCAATATACGTCGGTGAAATAATCACTAATTGAAGATTAATCTTTTCTCTTGGATCTAATTCAGATAAAGTCTTAGGATAAATCTCAACATATTTTTCTATATCACCCTTTATTGAAAAAGTAATATCTTTAAGAGTTTTATTATAATCTTTATTTTGAAATTCAATTAAAACTTCATTTTCTTTACCTCTAACTAATTGAAAATCTGCAGAAGTTGCAACTTTCTCTAAAGGATTAGAACTCCCCCCTCCACCTCCACCCCCTCCTGGAGAAGTTGTTGTAGATGTTGCTGGAGGTGAACAATCTGG
>CAZRUG010000011.1:0-26266 GCA_964603295.1 Candidatus Woesearchaeota archaeon
AAAGAATGTTTTCTAAATTTAAAGAGAGTAAATTAAGAAAAGCTTATGGTGGTTGTAGTTATACTTTAGATCTTGCTAAATTTGTTGGTGGTGCAAAAAAGATAAAGAGGGATTTAACTGATAAATTAGTTGATTGTATTGTAGACTTTGGAGAAATTTTTGAAAATGAAGTTAATACCCTGACAGATTACTTAGAAGATGGTTTTGGTGAGGACCAAGTTAGTTATACTGATGCTAATCTTATTGCTTCTGCAACTTATTTTTGTGAGCAAAATAATTGTACTGCCGCATTAATTTCAAATGATTTTGGTTTGTTAAAGACAAGCAAGTCTTTTAATCTTCCTGGCAAACCTGCTTTATTTTTTAGGGAAGAATTTGATTCTTTTAAGAGATTTTATTAAAAATTTTGAGTTTTTTACTTTACTGCTGATTTTCCTCTCTCTTTTCCGACTCCTAAACCTGCTCAGATTTTTACAATTCACTCAGTAGAAACTTCGCTATTCTTTTTCGTAGATTTATTCGCCCACTCTGAATTAGTTGGACATTGTGGATTCCAGCAAAAAGTCCAAGGTCTTTTGCCTTTTGATAAACGCATTAACATTGGATAATTACATTCTTCGCAGTTTTTTTCTGGAAAAGGTTTTTTAATAATTCCATTTGGGGGAAGTGTGTAAGTATTTGTACAATTTGGATAAGCATCACATGCAACAAAAAATCTTCGTGTTTTTTTAGAATAATTAATAATTAAATCTCCTTGTTTACATTTTGGACAAGGCAATAATTTGTTTTCTTGTTTTTGTTTTTCTCTATATTCAATATTTGCTTCAATTAATTCTTTACCAATTTCTTTTTCATTTTTTTTAAAATCTTTTGCAATTTTTGTAATTGTGCCTTGGGCTTTTTCTAAAATCTCTTTTTCTTTTTCTAAAAATCCTTTTTTTGCATTTTCAATTTTTTGCATTTCTTTTTCAAAGTTTCTTGTTAATTCTTCGTCAATAATAATTGGAGAGTGTTTTTCTAAAGTTTCAATTAATGAAATTCCTAAAGGAGTTGCTTCAACACTTTGGCCTTGAACATATCCTCTATCAAAAAGTGTTTCAATAATTGTTGAACGAGTTGCTTTTGTTCCTAAGTTCTTTTTTTCTAATTGCGAAATTATTGAGGCTGGTGAATATCTTTTTGGCGGTTGTGTTTCTTTTTGTTCTGTTCGTAAATCAATAATGTCAACTTCACCTTCAAAATCTGGAATTTGGTTGTCTTTTAATTTAGAAGGATAAATTTCTAACCAAGCTTTTTTCTTAATTTCTTGTCCTTTTGCAGAAAATATTAATTCTGGTTTTTCAATTAAGTTTGCTTTTATTTTTTTATGATCTAATTCAGCGTCTTCACAGAATAGAGATAAGAATCTTTTTACAATTAAATTATATATTTTGTCTTCATCACCTGAAAGAATTTGTGTGTTTCCTGTTGGATAAATTGACGGATGTGCTGGATCTGTTTTTTTACCTTGTATTGGTTTTTCTTTTTTCATTAAGTGTGATACATTGTAGGCTTTTGCTAATTTTTCTTTTATTGGTTTGTATTCAATTGAATCTGGAAGTTTTTGGGATGAAGTTCTTGGATAAGAAATTAAACCTGCTAAGTAAAGTGATTGTGATGCCTTGAGTGTATTTGCTGGTGTTATTCCATGGAACTTGTAGGCTTCTGTTTGAAGTGTTGTTAAATTAAATGGAACTGGAGGAGAAATTTTTTCAGATTTTTTTTCAGTTATAGCGTTTGCTTTTTTACCTATAATGTCTTTAAAGTTTTCTAAGAATTTTTTATCAAAAATATCTTTTATATATTTTAATTCTAATTTGTTTTTTGAATCTTTTATTGTTATAAAAACTTGCCAATATGTTTTTGGTTTAAATGCTTTGATTTCTTTTTCTTTTTTAACAATTAAGTTTAATGCTGGGCCTTGGACACGACCGATTGACATTATCTTGAATTTACCAGTTGTTTTAATTGCATTCATTAGTGCTCTTGATAAATTTATTCCATAATACCAATCTAAATAGTGCCGTGTTTCTCCTGCAATTGCTTGTCCCCAATTTATTGTTTTTAGTTTTGATTCATATGCTTGATTTAATTCTTTTGGTGTTAAGGTAGAGAATTTCATTCTATTTGCATCTGATTGTCCGCAAATATATTTGACTGCAGTCATACCGATAACTTCTCCTTCTACATCAAAGTCTGTTGCAATTGTTACTGAGCTTGCTCCTTTTGCAAGTTTTAGAATTGTATCAAAATATCTTTTTGTAAAGTCTTTTTTTCTAACTAAATAATTTGGGGTCCAAGAAATATCAAATGTTGGGACTTCTGTTCCAGTTACATTTTGGGAGAGTGTTAGTAAATGACCAACTGCACAAGCAACTACAATTTTTTGTTTTTTGTGAGTTAATTCATAATAAGCTATTTTATTATTTTGTTTTTGTGTTGGTTTGTTTTTATCATCTAAGGCTGTTGCAATTTTATTTGCTGCTTGTGGCTTTTCAGTTATAATTAATTCATAACCTGATTTTTTTAATTTAATATTTGGGGGAGTAAATTTTGTTTTTTTAATTGATTTCTTTTTTGTTGTTTTTTTCTTAGTGGTTTTCTTTTTAGAATATTTTTTTCTTGTTATTTTTTTAACTTTTTTCTTATTTGATTGAATAACTGTTTCAAGTTCACTTCTTGTGGGTTTATTGTATCTTTTTTCAACAGCTCCTTGGACAGATTCTATATTTGGAGAGGATTTAACTTTTCTTTCAGTCAGGTCTTTATAGTCAGGTATATCTTCCCTAACTTTTTTATCTGTAGTATCTTTTATATCTGATTCATCAACTGGAAAATATCCTTCAACTGTTTTATCTGTATTTGATTTTCTTTTTTGCATTAATAAAAGAAGTAATTAAAGTATTTAAATAATTTTAGAATAGGGTGTTTTTATTATTTCTAAGGAGATTTTGAAGTTTTAATACCCTTTTGCTACTCAAAATAATTTATTCTTATTAGTATATTTAATTTTAGTTAAACGGCACAATTCCATCATTATACCATCTTTGTGCAACAATGTTGGAGACATTACCTCTATTTCCAAGTTTTGCATTTGTCTCTGTAGATAGATCAATCAGATATTGATTGAACATATTATCTATGTTTAAATCCAATCTGTTATTATAAGTTCTAAATTGCACAATTTCCCCTTCATCATTTAATGCAATAAGTTTTCTTCCAATAATTTCTCCATTCATTTCAGCGTACAAGACTTGTTTATTTGAATCTACAGCATTAGCTACAGTTGAAAACGTATTTCCTTTTCCAAGCCCTAAGCAACTGCCAGAGACAACATTGCCCATCTGTAAAACTTTCAAGGGATTTTTCTCAGCATAAATAGTTACTTCTCCCATTTTGGAATTATAGGTCTGATTCTCAAGACTTTTTATTGCGTTTAGTTGAGTTTTCAAATCTCGTTTGACATCTTCCCCAATATCTGCCCTATATCTAAATTCTTTATAGAAATCAAAGATTGTTTCATCAGTTACTTCGATTCCATAATGAGTAAATAATCCAATAGCTTCATCTCTGTGATGTCTAATCTGAGTTTCTTTTTCAGCAACAATATCTTCAATCCTTTCTGAACTATATGTTCGAGTAATTCCTCCAACCCATTTAGATGTATCAATCCCTTTTGAAGCATATCTTTGTAAGGCTTCTTGATTTTTGTCATCAGTATAGGGAATTGTTGAATTTCCTGTCACGGAATCTTTAATTAGACCAGAAAGTAATTGTTTGTTATCATTAATTTGATGGTATGTAAGAATGCCATTGATTAAATCTTCATTAATTTCTGTTACTTGAACAGGTTCTCCCACAATATCATCAAGTGCCTTTGAACAAGAGGTTAACATGGATGAATAAATTGCTGCAGATCTTTCATTACGCAATATTAAACCTATTTTGTCCTTCCTTTCATCTAATCTTGTTCTCAAGATTTCATTTTCTGGATGCACTCTAGTTTCTGATTCATATCTTGATATCTGATCTTTTAATTTTGCTAAACTAAGAACTTTCTTGTCTTTAATTTTCTTTCCTTGTAATTGAACAAGGCTACAATAAGTTAAAATATCTGAATCTTCTGACAATCCTTGCTGTTCAACAGATTGAACTGCTTTTAAACCCAAATTATATTCGCTAATATTTTTACCATTATGAAAGATTCTCGAAATATTTCTATAGAATTGCTCATCTAAAATAGGTTTTACCAAACAAAGATTACTTAATACATCATATCCTGCATTTGGTTGTTCTTGAAATAATTGATTTACGTGTCTATTCAAATCTTTGCTTTCTTCAATAACTGCTAAACCAGTTTGTAATAAATAGATTCTATTGGGTGATTTTTCTTTCTCGATAGTTTTCCTAACCAAGGGAATTAGAAGTTCGCTATCAATTGAATAAGTTCTTGATGCCAATCCTTCTATTCCTTGTCTTCTTTGACCATCAAGCCAATTAAATCTCTCAGCTGTGTTCGTGTCATCCAATGCTCTAAAATATTCTGCGATATATTCGGTTTCGCCGACTATATTATCACTGTATACAAGACTGTCCAATAATCTTGCCTGCTCTGATTTTAAAACATCACAAACTGCCGATCCCCCAATTTGTTCATTGGTTGTATCAATAAAACGTCTAAATTCTTCAAAGTTGGAAACAACGTATCCAGTCACATCATCAATTTCAGTATCACTACTTCTGAATATTTGTTCTTTTACTTTCCTCAATCTTGTATTGAATTTTTCCCCATATTCTTGATCTTCCAATTGCGTTTGAACTACTTCTGCATCAAACCCTTTCAAATAGGCTATCAAGTTTGGTAAATCTTTTCTAACATTGTGAATATAATTTGAATCACTTTGCATAGATGTTGCTTCTTCACGAACTCTTTCTGAATCTCGACTAGTTTGAAGTAGGTCATCAAGATTATCAAAATAATCACTAAGAGCCACCAAATCTCCTTTATAATCACTCAAATTGGTTGATCTCCATGAATTGATTTCAAGATGTTTTGTGAATAATCTATAATGTTTTCTAAAATTTGATTTTGTGTTCCCATCTAGACCAATGTTCTTAGACAATATTTCAATTAGGGACTCTCTTTGTTTGCTTGTTTCATTTGGGTTGCTTACAAAAGCAGCCCTTAATGAGAAATATTTTTCTCTTTCAGAACCATGTTCAAGGTAATGGCTACAAATCTTTGTTAAATTTTCTTTTACTTTTTTGTAAACTGGATTATCTATCCATTTTTCTCCTTCTTGAAATTGAGGTTTATTGAATGTGGTCGGGTTTTCTCTAACATTCTTTATTACACTCATTAGTCCAGGGATTTCTAACTGTTTCACTTCTGATAATTGTTCGTTTGTTAAGGACGTGATATATTGTGCTCCAAGAGTGTTTCCTGAACTTGAACGAATTGATAAGAAAGGTTGCTCCCCCGAATATCCTGGTTCTCTCCAGAAATTTAATATGTTATAGGCAACTGAGTCTGCGTCTTTAAACCAAAGAGCCTTATAACCAAGCATAACTGATTCATCGGTGTGTTCTGGTGTAACTAATAGTCTATCAAATACTTTCTGCCTAATCAAATCATTAAATGAGTCTAATACCCCAGAACCATAAATTTCTCTAATACATGTATTATTTCTAAATACATCCCATTTTTCCATATTCAATTCATTAAGGAAATCAGCCTTTTCTGATCTCAATGAATGTTCAATTTTCAGGGTTGTTCTTTCAAGATCTCCTATCTGACGAGTAATTGAATATGGCAAATTATCATCAGATCTGACTCTTAATATTTGCTCTTTAGCCGTTGAAAGTGATTCCAATAACTCTTTTTGTTGAATCTCAATAGGTACTTGAGTTAGGTAATCTGCAAATTCTGTAAATTCATCATTTGTAGTTTTACTACCTTCAATGATACCTTTATTTACAATATTTCTTAATTCGTAAGGCAATGCATCAAGCTTTTCATTAAGAGATTTAGCTTTTTCTTTAAAATCCCTTGAATCATTATAATTAGAATATATACTTTGATTTAACCCTTCTTTGAGAACAGATAAAGCTTCTTCTACTAGATTAGTATTTCCTAAGACATCTACAACCCCTCTTGCAAAAGGATTATCTCTTTTTTTGTTTTCTTTGAGTCTTGCATCGATTCTTGACATGAAATATTTAGAGATATAATCCTCTGTTAATGATTCAAGGATTGCGGGGTCAACTACTTTTTGTTCATAATCAGTTCTAACTAATTGGCTTGTTAATTTATCATATTGGGAAAATAATCTCCTTGCGAATTTGCTAAATAATTTACCCTGAGTTTCTTCAAAATTTATACTTTCAGAGAATCCAAATTCTCTAATTTGAACTCTATGATATTGAGTATGAGAAAGATTATAAAGCGATTTAATTCTAGAACTCAAATTTTTAATTTGTCCTTTAAACCGAAGACCTCCAAGAAATTTTTGTCTTAAACTTGATCTCAGGGATGAAAGCTTTTCAATTTGCTTAGAAACTTCTTCGTAGCTCTCAAAACCTGATTCAGATAATATTCTTTGTTTATAATTATTATTCAATTTCTTTGCATTTTCTTCCATAACCTCAATAGATGATTTTGCTTTTTTGATCTCTTCAATAATTTGTTTTGCAGATTTAATTGTCTCCCTAGAATCTAAATCCAAAGGTTCTTCCACTAGTCTCTCTAACTCAGTCGTTCTTTTATTTATATAAGCGATATTTTGCTCAGAATCTTCACTCAATCCTTCTAATTCTAATTTAATCTGTTCAGATGTTTTTCCATCAATATCTATTGAAGTAGGAACAATTGTCTGGCTCAGGCCAAACATACCCCCAAGAGTATTTGCAATTTCCTCTAAGGTTTGCAAATTACTCATTTTGAGCCTCCTTTAAGAATGATTCAACAGCATGCTCTATTAAATGAATAGTATTTCTAAATACACTTACAGCGACTTTATCTTTAACTTTCTCGTGCAATTCCTTTTCCATTGAGATACTAACTTTGATTTTCATTCTATAACGTGGCAAATTTTACCACTTTATAAATCCTTCGAATATTTTACTACTTCAAAGTTAATATTAATAACATTGAACTCAGAATTCAAAAACCTTAAATCTCAAAAATAACTGGGGTTCTTGAAACATTTATTACAGAGGTTTTTCCAACTTTTTCTTCAATTCCTCCTGCTTCGTGAATGTGTGCGCTGATTAAAATGTCTGGTTTGAATTCTTTTAGTGCTTTTTTAACTGCTTTGCTTCCTTGAAAACCTGAGAACTCTGCTAAACCTCTGTGATGATGCATGTGGGTTACCATGATTTTCTTTTTTATGTTTTTTAATCCTTGATGACCTTTTTTTAGTGCTTCAAATATTTCTTTGTCTGGAGTTACATTTATTACATCTCCCCCTCCTGCCCCAAAGATTCCTAAGTCTCCTGTTTTAAATGAATATCCATGGATGTGTTGTGTGTATGGTGCATACATTTGAGCTAAGAAATCTGAAGTTGCAATTGATTCGTGGTTGCCTGGGATTAAGAGGACTTTCTTTTTTGCTTTTGCAAAAGGACCAATTAAGTTTTTTGTTGATATTTCTGTAAGTGTTAAATCTCCTGCTAAAATAACTAAATCTACATCTTCTTTTTTTGCTTTTTGTGCAAGTTTTTTAACTAAACCTGTGTCTCCGTGAATGTCTCCGATTGCAAGTATTTTTGTTTTCTTTTTTGGCATTTTATAATAAGTTGATTAGAATTAATAAGGGTTTTGTTATTTATTTAGTAATTTTAAAAAGGTTAATTTTTTTACTCCTTTAAACTAATGAATTCGACGGGAAAAGGTTTAAAAGTAAAGTGTCATCTGAATATATAGATTAAAACATATATGTTTTAATATATAGGTTGAAATGGCAAAAAATAAAGATAACTTTGATATCTTTTTTAGGAGAAAGCCTTCGATGATGTTGGTATCTCTTAAAAAGAATGCGAGAATGCGTTATGGAAGTCTTCTTGCAAAAGAGGTTGATTGTACATACAGCCATGCTGTAAAAATTCTGCAAACACTTCAGGATTTGAGCCTTGTTGAGTTTGAAAAAAAAGGCAGGATAAAAGTGATTAAGTTGACAAAGAAAGGAAAAGGTGTTGCAGATGCAATTGAAAATATTCAGAATTTAATTAGATGATTCTTAGACTTCCATTTAAAGGGGTGTGCCTAGTGGATAGTGTGTTAATCACAATAATCCTTAAAAACTAATTTTTGAATTATTAATTATGCAAAGAAAATATGTGGTGATTACTGGTGGCGTGCTTTCTGGTTTAGGTAAAGGAATTGCTCTGGCAAGTATTGGAAATTTGTTGTCAAATAATTATAAAGTTGTGCCAATTAAGTGTGATGGTTACTTGAATGTTGATCCTGGAACAATGAATCCTGTTGAGCATGGAGAGGTTTTTGTTCTTGATGATGGTGCTGAGGTTGATATGGATTTTGGGCATTATGAAAGATTTTTTGGAGTGACTTGCACAAGAGATTCAAATTTGACAATGGGAAAAGTTTTTGATGAAGTTAGAAAAAAAGAAAGGCGTGGAGATTTTTTAGGAAAAACTGTTCAGATGATTCCTCATGTTAGAGATTATATTAAGGATTATATTATGAATGTAGGGGAGAAAACTGAAGCCGATGTTGTTGCTGTTGAAATTGGAGGGACAATAGGAGATATGGAAAATGAGTTATATCTTCATGCTGTTAGAGATTTGGCCAGAGAAGTTGGGAGAAAGAATATTGTTTTTAGTCATTTAACTTATGTTCCAATTCCTTCTGGAGTAAATGAGCAAAAGTCTAAACCAACTCAACAAAGTATTGCTGATTTATTGCAAAGGGGTATCCAGCCAGATGTTGTTATTGCTCGTTGCTCTGAAATGCTTTCTGATTCTGTGAAAAATAAAATTGCTCAATTTGGAAATGTTAATCCAGAAGATGTTATTACAGGGGTTGATGTTAATGATGTTTATAAAATTCCATTAGTTTTTGAAGAACAGGGAATGTCCCAGTTATTAGCAAGAAAATTAGATATGCCTATTCATCCTGATTTGGGAGAATTAGAAAGATTAGTTTTATCTAAGGAGAATGCAAGCAAAGATGTTAGTATTGCGATTGCTGGAAAGTATACCCAGTTAGAAGATTCTTATGCTTCAATTATTGAGTCTCTGAATCATTGTTCTGCACATTTGGGTGCTAAGATTAATGTTAAATGGGTTGAAACTTCTGAAGATTTTAATTTAAATGGTGTTGATGGAGTGATTGTTCCAGGTGGTTTTGGTTCTCGGGGAACAGAAGGAAAGATTGATGCAATTAAATATTGTCGAGATAATAATGTTCCTTTTTTAGGAATTTGTTATGGTTTGCAAATGGCTGTGATTGAATATGCTCGTAATATTTGTGGTGAAGCTGATGCAAATACAACTGAAGTTTGTGAAACTTGTAGTTTTCCTGTTGTGGATATTTTAGAGGAACAAAAGAGCGTGACTGAGAAGGGGGGGACAATGAGGCTTGGTGCTTATCCTGCAAAGATTAAGCAAGGTAGTTTGGTTCATGAGCTTTATGATTCTTTAGAAGTTTCAGAAAGACATAGGCATAGGTATGAAGTTAATCCTAATTGTCATAAGATGCTCGAAGAAAATGGAATGGTTTTAAGTGGTTTGTCTCCTAATGGAAATCTTGCTGAATTTATTGAATTACCTCGAGAAACTCATCCTTATTTTGTTGCAACTCAAGCTCATCCTGAATTAAAATCAACTCTGAAAAAACCTGCACCTTTGTTTATGGGTTTGGTTAGTGCTGCTTTGAAAAAGAAAGGGTTTTAGATAATCTTTTAAACGATTTTTTCTAATAAATTAAATACAAAGGCTTCGTAGCTCAACTCCCAAGCCCAATTGGGTTATTAAGTTACGCAAGCTAATAAAATCAATTGAACATTGCTCGGCCTGGTTTTATACCAGTCTTCGCTTGATTGATTAATTAAAATGCTTCGTAGCTCAGCCTGGTTAGAGTGAAAACATCTCAAGAAATTTTCCTGCAAACCATTCTGAACTACCTAGTACTAAGGCTTCGTAGCTCAGCCTGGTTAGAGCACCAGACTCTTAAGTAAGAAATTACATGAGGAATCTGGGTGTCGCGGGTTCAAATCCCGTCGAGGCCATATGACAATAAAGTTCTGTCCTAAATGTAAAGGGATTTTGATTCCCAATAAAGTCTGTGATAAAAAATTACTTGTTTGTGATGGTTGTGGTTTTACTAAAGAAGTTGATATTTTAAGTTTAAAATCTAAAGAAGAAATTAAATCTGAAAAAGAAAAAGGCACTGCTGTTGGTGAAGAGAAAAATGTTTTTGCAACATATAAACATAAATGTGAAAAGTGTGGTTATGACAAGTGTGAGTTTATAGATTTAGGTCCGCAGATTTCTGATGAAGATGAATTGATTTTGTTAAAGTGTGGAAAGTGTGGGCATGTTGAAAGAGTTGGAAGAAAGGTTGCTTGAGAGTTTTCTATCTAGAAATATTTTTATCCATATTCTTTCCAAGTTTCTCCGCACTTTGTGCATTGAAAGAATTTTGTTTCTGCTTCATCTGAAGCTCGAGTTTGAATTGTCCAGAAATATGCTTTGTCGTTTTTACACTTGTTGCAGTTCTCTGTTGTGATTGGTCGAGTGTCAAATTGTTTGTCTTTCATAACTACAACATCTTTTGACTTGTCAATTTTTTCAGAAGATTTCATTCCTTCAGAATCTTTTGAAGAATAGTTACATCTTGGGCAACCAAAATTCTTTGTTTTCTTTATTAATATTGCGCCACATTTAGGACAAAATTGCATTTTTATTATAACCTCTAAAAGTTTATTCTTTGTTGGAAAGAATTAGGGTTTTTAAAGTTTGGGATTACTCACAAAAACCTTTATTATAGTCTGGTTGCATATGTTCAAAAAAAATGAGTTTTACCCATCCTGCATAAGGTGCTATTCTTATAACTGCCTTTCCCATTAATTGGTCTTCTGTAATTGATTTTTCTTCTGAAAGTTGTCCTGAATTATTGTCCCCAATTGTTGAGAAAATATATTCTTCTGAGGTTTTTTGAATTTTTACAATTCTGTGAATTAAAGGATTTTGCCTTCCTGCTTCAAAAATTATTACATCTCCGACTTTAAGATTTTCTGGTTTTGCTTCTATAATAAATAAAATGTCTCCTTTTGTAAATCCTTTTTTAAAATTAAAATTATTAAAATCATTTTTAGTTATATTGAATTGGGAGTATTTTGTTTCTAAAGGTTGCCACCAATCATTTATGTTTGAAAGAAAATTTCCTTGATGATGCATTGAGCAAGATTCAACAATTGCCAAAGGAAGTTCAGTTCCTGTTGTAAATTCCAGAGCAGGAAATAATATAAATTTAATTAAAATAATTATAAAAATTAATGATATAAACCATCCCCTGGGAGAATCATCTTGCCAAACATAAAACCAAAACTTATTCAAAACTTCTTTTATTTTTTTTAAATTCATTCTATTATTTAGTTGTTTTTGTTTTTAAAATATACTGTCAACTATTTTTTGGATACTACAGCTGGAAATTAATTCCAAAACATTTAAATAATATATCTAACTCTGTATATACGTAAGGTATATACATATCCCAACCCTTTTTCAATCTTATATTTAACAAAGATGGCAGATATATTTGACAACAAAATTTTATGCAGTAAATGCAACAAAGAAATGCAAAAAGCAAAGATTGCAAAAAAAGGATTTTTGTTTCGGGCTGTAATTTGTTCGCAATGTAATCAAAGAATAATTCATCCTGCTGATGAGCAAGAATACTTAAGATTTAGGGATTTGCAAAATAAAGAGTTTAAAGTTAAAATGCGTTTAGTGGGAAATAGTTATGCTGTTTCAATTCCAAGAGAGATAATTAATTTTATGCAAGAGCAGGAAAAGATTTTTAATGACATGGTGCGATTGTGTTTTGAGGATTTTGGCAAATTAAGTTTAAATTTTGAAACCCAAAAACAATTAAATAAACAAAACTCAAAGAAAAAAGATGACTAAAGACTTTCAATTAAAAGTTGTAGAAGCACAGCAAGATGATGCATATAAAGGCATTGCAAGAATTGATTCTGAAATAATGAGAGAACTTGGTGTTCGAAGAGGAGATATAATTACAATTAAAGGAAATAGATTGACTGTTGCAATTGTTGATAGGGCTTATCCGGCAGATGTTGGAGAAGGAATTATTCGAATTGATGGTATTTTAAGAAAAAATGCAAAAGCTGGTTTAGGAGAAATGGTTGCTGTTTCAAAATCAGAGGCTAAAGAAGCGAAAAAAATTGTAATTGCTCCTGCTCAAAAAGGGTTGGTAGTACAAGGTGATCCAGAAAGTTTGAAAAAAGGTTTATTAGGAAGACCATTGGTTAAGGGAGATGTTTTTGTTTTGGGAGGTGTACAAAGAAGAAGAGATTTATTTTCAGAAATGGGTCTTGGAGATATGTTTGGGGAAGAAATGGGAAATATTTTTGGTAATCTTGGAGGAGGAATTGCACAGATTAAATTTGCTGTTGTAAGTTCTAGTCCTGGAGGAGCAATAATGGTAACTGAAAATACAGAAGTTTCATTAAATCCAAAAGCTGTTGAAACTATTGAAGAAAATATTCCTACAATTAATTATGAGGATATTGGTGGTTTAGAAGAAGAAATTAAGAAAATTAGAGAGATGGTTGAGATTCCAATTAAACATCCTGAAATTTTTCAAAAACTTGGTGTAGAACCTCCTAAGGGAGTTTTGTTGCACGGACCTCCTGGAACAGGTAAAACACTTTTAGCAGAAGCTGTTGCAAATGAATCAGATGCTCATTTTATTTTATTAAATGGTCCTGAAATTATGTCAAAATTTTATGGGGAATCTGAGAAAAAGATTAGAGATATTTTTGAAGAAGCTGAAAAAAATGCACCTGCAATTATTTTTATAGACGAGATTGATGCAATTACTCCTAAGAGAGAGGATGTTTCTGGAGAAGTTGAAAGAAGAGTTGTTTCACAGTTATTAACAATGATGGATGGTTTAAAGGCAAGAGGAAAAGTTATTGTTATTGGTGCAACAAATCGTATTGGTGGAATTGATCCTGCACTTAGAAGACCTGGTCGTTTTGATAGAGAAATTGAGGTTGGTGTTCCAAGTAAATCAGGTAGATTGCAAATTTTAAAGATTCATAGTCGAGGAATGCCTTTAGCAAAAGATGTTGATTTAGAAAAACTTGCTGGATTAACACATGGTTTTGTTGGTGCTGATTTAGAATCATTAACTAAAGAGTCTGCAATGAATGTTTTAAGGAAAATGTTGCCTAAACTTCAATTAGATATTGAGGAACCAATTTCTCCAGAGATTTTAGAAAAGCTTTTAGTTAATCACTCTGATTTTACAGATGCTTTAAAGATTGTGCGTCCATCTGCAATGCGAGAGGTTTTAGTTGAAACTCCAAATGTTGAATGGAAAGATGTTGGGGGGTTGGATAGTGTTAAACAAGAATTGCAAGAAGCTGTTGAATGGCCAATGAAACATCCAGAAAGTTTTAAGAGAATGGGAATTCGGCCTTCTCGAGGGCTCTTACTTTATGGTCCTCCTGGAACAGGTAAAACTCTTTTAGCTAAAGCTGTTGCAAAAGAATCTGAAGCAAATTTTATTCAAGTTAAAGGACCTTCATTGTTAAGTATGTGGGTTGGTAAATCTGAAGAAGGTGTAAGAAAGATTTTTGAAAGAGCAAGACAGGTTTCTCCATGTATTGTTTTCTTTGATGAAATTGATTCATTAGCAGGTAAGCGAGGAGGAGAAGGAGGAACTAAAGTTACTGAAAGAGTCTTAAATCAAATGCTTGCTGAAATGGATGGATTAGAAGATTTAAATGAAGTTTTAGTTATTG
Source organism: Candidatus Woesearchaeota archaeon (assembly GCA_964603295.1). Lineage (GTDB taxonomy): Archaea > Nanobdellota > Nanobdellia > Pacearchaeales > GW2011-AR1 > CAZRUG01. The sequence continues at coordinate 14,052 of CAZRUG010000011.1, forward strand.
CTGCAACAAATAGGCCAGATATGTTGGATACTGCGATTTTAAGGCCGGGTAGATTTGATAGAATTTTATTAGTTAATGCTCCTGAAGAAGAAGGAAGAATTAGTATTTTGAAAATTCATACAAAAGAAATGCCAATTGGCGACGGAAAAAAGTTATTTACTGAAAAAGAAAAATTAAAATTCTTAAATGAAATTGCAAAACAAACTCATGGCTATACTGGTGCTGATTTGGAGTCTTTAGTAAGGGAAGCTGCAATGTTGGCATTAAGAGAATCAATTAAAGCAAAACAAGTAACTAAAAAACATTTTGAAGAAGCATTGAAAAAGATTAAACCAAGTATTAGTGAAAATACAATTAAGATTTATAAAAAAATTGAGGACAATTATCTTAAATCTGCTAAAGCTGCAGTGCCAACTGAGGCTGGTTATTTTGGATAGTAAAATTTATAAATAAAAGTGTATACATTAGGTGTATACGGAGAATAAAATGGGATTTTTTGATAATGATCCATTTGAAGATATAATTAAAGAATTTTTTAGTGGAAGGTCTGGAAGTAATGTTAGTTCACGAACTTTTAGAAATAATATTGAAGAATCAAGTAATTTTGTCCAAAGTGATAAAAATGTTTATTTTGTTTTAGATTTATCTGGAAAACAAAGTGTTAATGTTGAGGTTAAAGATGAATTAGTTAGAAATGAATATGGTGAACAAGTTCATACTGGAAAAAAAGCCCTTGTAATTAAAAGTTCAGAGGGAGATGTTTTACAATATGCTTTGCCAAAAAAAATTAAATCAAAGAATTTCCATTGGAATTTTAAGAATGGAATTCTTGAAGTGAAGTTTAAAAAATGAAAGAAAAAATTTTATTAGAAGTTGTTGAAGCACATAGAAGTTATGTTGATAAAAATGTTGTAACAATTGCAAATTCAGATATGGAGGGTTTTGATTTGTCTTCTGGAGATATTGTTAAAATTGGTTCTGAAAAAGAATTGTATCTTAGAGTAATTAGGGTTGATGATATTTATTCTGGAAAAATTGGAATTAATGGTGAAACAAGATCTGTTTTAGGTGTTTCTGTAGGAGAGAAAATTTCTGTTCAGAAAGTTGATAAGGTTCCTGTTTTAAAATCAGTTACTCTTTCTATTTTGCCTCATGAAAGTTTTAGTACAGAACAATTAAAACAATATAATGCGCAATTAAAATCATATGGAAAGTTTAAGGAATTGTTAATGAATTCGCCCTTGTCTATTGGACAAAAAATTACTGTTCCCACAAATGTTGGCAAATTAACTTATTCTGTTGTTGGTGTCATGCCTAAGAAAAATCCAGTTGGTATTGTTGATTTTAATACAAATATTGATGTTTCAGATGATGTTGGACAAGGTTCTGGTGTGAATGTTTATTATGAAGATATTGGTGGTTTAGAAGAAGAAATTGAAAAAATTAGAGAAATGGTTGAGTTTCCAATGAAGCACCCTGATTTATTTCAAAGACTAGGGATTAGTGCTCCAAAAGGTGTTTTGTTAACTGGTCCTCCTGGAACAGGTAAAACTCTTTTAGCCAAAGCTGTTGCAACAGAGACAGATGCAAAATTTATTTCAATTGCTGGTCCTGAAATTATGTCAAAATATCATGGTGGTTCTGAGGAGAATTTAAGAAGTAAATTTGAAGAAGCTGAAAAAAATGCACCTGCAATTGTTTTTATTGATGAAATTGATGCTATTGCTCCAAAAAGAGGAGAAAGCCATGACCAAGCTGAAAAAAGAGTTGTAACTCAATTATTAACTTTAATGGATGGTTTAAAATCCAGGGGACAAGTTGTTGTTATGGCTGCAACTAATAGACCTGATGATTTAGATGAAGCATTGAGAAGACCTGGTCGTTTTGATAGAGAAATTAAAATTAATCCTCCTTCTGAAAAAGGTAGAAAAGAGATTTTACAAATTCATACACGAAGCATGCCTTTAGAAGATAGAGATAATTTAATTAAAGATATTGCAAAAAATACAATTGGTTATACTGGTGCTGATTTAGAAGTTTTATGTAAGGAAGCTGCTTTGCGTTCTGTTAAACCTTTTTATAAATCATTAGTTAAATTTGGAGAAGAAGCTTCTGAGGAAGACATTGAAAAAAGAGAGGAAGAAAAGAAAAAATTAATTAGTAATATTAAGGTTACAAAAGAACATTTTGTTGAGGCAATGAGGCAAGTTGAGCCTTCTGCAATGAGAGAAGTTTTAATTAATAAACCAAATGTTGAATGGAAAGATGTTGGTGGTTTAGATAAAGCTAAAGAAAAACTTAGGGAATTAGTTGAATTACCTTTGTTAAGGCCTGATTTATATTCTATGGCTGGAATTAAACCTTCAAAAGGTGTTTTGTTAACTGGTCCTCCTGGAACAGGTAAAACTCTTTTAGCTAAAGCTGTTGCAACAGAATCTAATGCTAATTTTATTTCTGTTAAAGGTCCTGAATTAATTTCAAAATGGGTTGGGGAGTCAGAAAAACATGTTAGAGAAATTTTCAAAAAAGCAAGACAAGTTGCACCTACAATTATTTTCTTTGATGAATTTGATTCAATTTCTAAATTAAGGGGATCTTCAATGAGTGATTCTACTGAAAGAATTGTTAATCAATTATTAACTGAACTTGATGGTGTTGAAGAACTTGAAAAAGTTATGATTGTTGCAGCAACAAATAGAAAAGATTTGATTGACCCTGCTTTGTTAAGACCCGGTAGAATTGATTCAATTGTTGAATTAGAAATTCCTGATAAAATAACAAGAGAAGAAATTTTTAAGGTTCATACAAAAAATATGCCTTTAGCAAAAGATGTTAGGTTATCTGATTATATTGGAAAAACAGAAGGTTGGACAGGTGCTGATATAGAGGCTGTTGCAAGAAATGCAGGAATACATGCTATTAAAAGAATTTACTTAAAGAAAAATAATCAAAATCTTGAAATTACAAAACAAGATTTTAATTCTGCATTACAAGAAGTTGCTAAATCTTCTGAAAGAGAAATTAAGGAAGATAAGCCTGTTATTAAAAAAGAAAAATGTGGAGAAAAAATTAGTAAAAAGAAAAATACTTCACAAAAGAATTCTAAAAAGAAATAGGTAGTTTTTTAAATTGTTTATTCAAAGTTTTTATATGAAAGATAGAAGAAAAATTATCTTTGGAGTAAGTAATCTCCAATTAGAGGAACTTTATTTTGATTTAAGTAATAATTTTATTCCGGGGTTTAAACCAGTTGTGCTTTCAGATAGGGAAGAAGTTAGGTCAATTTTAAACAGTAATTGTAATGGAATTGCTGCATTTTTATTAGAAGATGATTCTTTAATGAATGGTTTAGGATTAGTTAAGAAAATGAAAGTAAATAATTTTGGGATTTGTCCACCAATTACTCTTTTGAGATATAATCCAGAGGTAGTTCAACAAGAAGCACTTAATTATGGGGTTTTTGTTGTTAGTTCAAATTCTTATGTAAGTGTTTTTAATCAAGTAAAAGAGACAATTGCACCAGAGCAACTTAAAGGAATTTGTCCTGGATGCAATGATGCTACATATTTTTCATATAAAGGAACAATTGCTCAAGAGGAAAATAAAGAAATTATTCCATTACATCATTATAATTGTAATTCTTGTAAGACAACCTTGATTCCTTCTTCAGTTAAAGAACTAAAAAACTAATTTTTTGTAGTTATTATTTTTTCTTTTTTTGAAATTAAAATTGTGTGTTCTGCTTGTGCAACTTTTGCTCCTGAAGATTCAACTAATTGTGGAAAGTGGTGAAGGTTTCCATTTGTTTCTAATTGTTTTAGTGCAAATAAGGCTTTTGTTCCGAATTTTTTAATAAGCCATCGAGAGCAAAAAGGCAAGCTTCCGTGTTCTTCTTCAATATATTCTAAAATTTCTCTTGCAATTGGGCTTCTAATATTTTTTTCTTCAACAAGCATATAAATTCCAGAAGGTTTTCCATCTTTAACTTTTCCAGAAGCTGTTGGCAATGTTGCAAAAGGTTCAATTGCATAAAGTCCTGGTTCAATTTCTTGATTACTTGAATTGTCAAAATTTGGTATTGTTAATCCTGCGTGCAAATCATATTCTTCCATTGAATGTCCTGAAAGATTTACAATTGGAATAAATCCTTTTTCTTTAACTGAATCTTCAATTGCTTTCCCAATTTTACTTATTTCAATATTTTCATTTATTGTTTCAAGTGCTTTTTCTAATGCTTGTTCTGTTGCTTGAATTAGATTTTTATTTTCTTGTGAATCTTCTAAATCAATTGTTATTGCTGTATCTGAAGTCCAGCCATCAATATGAACTCCAAAATCGATTTTGAGTAAACCATTTGCTTTTGTTTCATCATTGTATGTTGGGGTGTAATGAGCCGCAATTTCATTTATTGAAAGATTTGTTGGAAATGCAGGTGCCCCTCCTAGAGAAATAATTTTTGATTCAATTTCTTCTGCAATTTCTAAAAGTAGTTTATCTTTTTTAACAATTTTTGGAATTTCTTTTCTAACTTGTTTTGCTATTTCTCCTGCTTTGATAATTTTTTGTTTGTTCATGATTTTATATAGAATTTTAATATATAAATTTAATTACAATAATATTTATATAATCTGGAATTGTCTATTTTTTATGTCTGCTTTAAGATATTTGTCTTGGCCTAAGAAAAAGGTTCTTAATTCTGGTAAAACTTGGGTTGCTTCAACTTATGGTGCTGCAAAATATGGTCTTTTTGTCGGGTTTCCTGCTCTTTTTTTAGCAGAACAGTGTTCTTCATGGGATATAAGGTATTTTGCTGGAGAGATTTATGAAATGCTTTTGGGATTAGACGATCTTGCACAAAATCATCCCTTTATTACTTTGACTGCAATTGGAACATTTGGAGCTTTGCGTTGGAGAAGAAAAATTGAAAAATTGAAAAAAGAGGAAGAAAGATTGGAGAATTTGGTAAGGCCATATGAAGAAGAATTAGAAACTTTAAGACCTCTTATTGCGCAAAATAGAGAACTTGTTGATTTAGTTAGAGAGTATAAATCACTTACTCAAACACTTAAAGGTATTAATAATGATTATTCAGAACAAGTTTCAAAAGAAGATTAAATTTTTTCTTTTAATCTTCTGTTTTTTGGAACAAAGTTTGTTACTTTGTTTTCTGATGATTTGCCTGTTCCAATAAAATCATTTTTGTATTTTAAAATTATAAATCCTCTAAAGTTTGTTTCAATATTTAGTTCTTTTCCATGTAAGAATTCTTGAGCTTGTTTTTGATTTAATTCAAATATATTTTTTGTTATTTGATTTTGAAGTAAGTGTATTGCATCTATGCTCAATCTAACTTCTTCATTTTGTAGTTTTGCAAAATAAATTCCTGCTCTTTCAACAGGAGCAATTTCTTGAAGATTTTTTATTTGAGTTTCTGAAAATTCTCCTTGATAAAGAAAAATTCTTTCAGCACCTCTTTTCATTAAAACACCTTTAACTTCTGAGATTCCAAATTGTTTTTTTATTCTCTCAAATATATCTTGCTGTTCTTTTTTTGAAATTATTTTTAGTCTGTTTTCTTGGGGTTTCATCTTAACCTCCTAAACTTAGCAATGAAAAATCCCTTAACTCGGGACCCTTCATTGAGATTTAATCTTTTGTAAATTTTCATCTTAACCTCCTAAACTTAGCAATGAAAAATCCCTTAACTCGGGACCCTTCATTGAGATTTAATCTTTTGTAAATTTTCATCTTAACCTCCTAAACTTAGCAATGAAAAATCCCTCGGTATTATTATCTTGAGGATAAACTCTGCATGAGAATTTGACTTCTTCAAGATATTCTTTGTCCTGCCATTTTGTAATTCCCTGTCTTGGTTTAATTGGTAAGTTTATTTTTTGAATTTCTATTTTGTCTTTAAATTTTTCCAGCATATAATTAACAATTGCTTCATTTTCTTCTGGTGCATGAGTGCAAGTTGAATAAATCATTTCACCATTTTCCTTTAATAATTCAAATGCTGTTTCTGCAAGTTGTTTTTGTATTTTTGGAAGTTTTTTAACTGTATTTATGTTCCACATTGAATATGTTTTTGGAGAACTTCTCAATGTTCCTTCTCCTGAACAAGGTGCATCTACAAGTATTTTGTCAAATTTGAAATCTTGTTTTTTTAATCTATAACATAAAGCAATTCCATCTTTTTTTGTTATTATTGTGTTTGTTACTCCGCATCTTTCTAAGTTTGAGGCAAGAATTCTTAATCTACCCATTGAAACTTCGTTGGCAATTATGTTTCCTGTGTTTTGCATTTTAGCGGCTGCCTGTGTTGTTTTACTTCCTGGTGCAGCACATAAATCTAGGACAGATTCTTCTGGTTTAATGTCAAGAGCAATAATCGGCAACATACTGGAAAGTTCTTGAATATAATAATAACCTAAAATATGTTCAAGTGCTCTTCCCAAATCACCTGGCATTAAATCTCCTTCAATAATCATAATTTCTGGATAAGTTTTCCAAGGTTGTTTTACAATCCAATTTTTTTCTTCAAGTCTTTTTTTCAAATTCTCTGGAGAAATCTTTAATGTGTTACAACGAATTGAACGGACTGGTTGCTCTTTTAAAATTTCTAAATATGAATTAAAATCTTTGTCTTCAACTAAAAGCTGTTTCATTCTTTCAATAAATTCTTGTTTTGGTTCAGGCATTTTTTGCAATGTTTTCATGGGTCTGCAAGAATTAGTTGATTTATAATCATTTCTTTTTCACAAAAATCATTGGATAAATTATGTCACTGATACAACATGGAATTATTACTGAGATGAAAACTATTATTGAGGCTATTAAGAAATAAGTTAATTCAAAGTTTTGATTAAATGCAATTAAGTAAAATAAACTTGCGAAAACAGATAAGCCTACATGAATAAAATGAGGGAATTTTGTTATTTTGAAATATGTTCCAATTCCTGCACCAAATAAAGCAGTTGATAGGATTAAGATTGGTTTATGAAATAATGGAAGATGAAATTCTGGATTAAGATTTAATATTAAACTACTTAGATAAGGAAATACAACATCACTTAAACTTCCAATTAAAATTGCACCTGTGATTCCGATTAGTATTGAATATGTTTTGTTTGTTCTGTATTTTGAATAAATTGCTGATGTGACAATTGCAGATGCAAGAATATGTAAGGGATGTAAAATTTCAAAAGATGTTTGTGCATTTATTTGATTAAAAATTAAAACAAAAATAATTGCAATTATTGTTGCAGTTGCTGTAAAAGGAATGTGTTCTTGTAATTCTTTAAAGACCTCTTTTGTTTTCATGATTGGTTAAAGGAATAATGGTTTTTATTTGTTTTTGTGTGAATGAGGTTTTGAGGGAATTGGGATAAGGAGGTTGTTCCTGAGAGGAAATTTAGATAGATTAATATTATTTCTAAAATAACATAAATGGCACGAGCTGGGATAAAAAATCCCCTCGTGAGTTTTAATTTTTCTTTCAGTGTGGGGGGGGTGGAAGCGACGACCAAAAAATTAGAGAGAAAAGCCTGCCTTTTTGTTTCTTTTTTTCCTAAAAAAGAAAATGAGGGGTTTTTATTTTGGTTGTTTTTCTAAAAGAAGAACATCGATATTTATAAAAGTTGAATTATTAGAAAGATTATGGTAGAAAAGGAAGTTCAATTAACTCCAGAACAGGCGAGGCAAGTTCAAAATATAGCAGGAGCAATATTTCTTTTTGTTGGAATATATTATTTTATTAAAGGAAATTTTGATTTATTCAATTCAGCAATTTTAATTATAATTGGGTTTGGAGTAAGTAAGGATGCAAGAAGTTTAGTTATTTTTGGATTAAAATGGACAATAGCAAAAATTCTAAAAAAGCCAACTCCAACATATGATTTTTCTCATGCAAAGATAGAACAGCATGGAAAGCATAATATCATTAACAATGGGGGAACAATTAATATTAAAAATTAAAATGGTAGGAAAACAATCTAAAACTCCGATAAGAAAAAAGAAAAATCTTTTCATAGGGGTTGGAATGCGAATGGATTTTACAAAAGAAGATTATAAAAAATTTGAAAAAATCTTGCAAAAATATGCAAAAACTAATAAATGGAAGTTGGAAAAAGAAAAAGTAGGAAAGGAAGGATATTCTATAATGATTACTTCAAAATCAACTTCGGCAGAAGAAGTATTGAATTTTATTAAAAAGATAAAATCACTATTTGGAGAAATTCAAAAAGAATGGGGTGGTGCTCGAGAAGTTTATCCTGACGATTATACAAATATCAAATATTACGATTTGGGAGGAGATGAAGGAAATTTATTATTGGGAATAAATCGTTTCTCTGAAATGATGATGATAAATATATTATCTAAAAATGCAGTTAAATTAAATAAAGAAGACCCTGAAATTGCACAAGAAATTTTTGGAGATTATATGGTTGATGGAAACAAATTGCTAAATGTCCTGGTCGGTTTTGAGAAATCTTAAAGTATTTTTTCAAAAATTAAAAATTTATTTCGGAGGTAATTTTTAATATGACAATAGATATTGGAACACAAATATTTTTAGTGCTAATTTTTGCTATTATGACTGGTCTGTGTAAAAAATCAAATCTAGATTGGGGCGTTAAATTTTTTGGGGGGGGAACTGCGATTCTATTTATTGTATTTGCAACAATAGATGTATTAGATGCGGTAAATTTAATAAAATAATTTAGACGAAGCCGACAAATTGTCCAAAGGACTAAGAGCCTCTCAAAGTAAATGAAAAATTTGAATGTAACGAAGTGAAATATTTTATCCTTTTTTATGTATGATTTATCTTAAAACCCATCTAATGTTTTTTGATTTGAGTTGTTTGTTAAATCTTTTACATTAATTTTAAATGTTTGAAGAATGTTTTCAATTGCGGGAAGAATTTGTTTTTCTAAATAATATTTTATGTCATAATCTTCTTTTTCATCTGGTAGTTTTACTCTGTCTCTGACAAGAGGGTTTTTTTCTTTTGATTCTGCAATATAATATTCAACTAATCCTCCTGAAGAAATTGGTATTTCTTTTTCTTTCATTTTTTGTGCAGCAACTACGTGCGGTGTTGTGGCTTTGTATTCTGAAAGGGGTTTTTTTAATTGAGTTTTTATAACAAGTTTTGATTTATCAATATCTCTTTTTTTTACTTTGCTAACAATTTCCTTTACATATTCAACTGCTTTTTTTTCATTTCCTTGTTTTAATACTAATTCTAAGACTTTGTTTTGAACTTCCCTTGCAAGCATACACCAATCTCTTCTAACTGTTTCAAAACCTCTTATTTTTAGTTTGTCGTTTTTATCAATTAATGCATATTTCTTTTTTGCACCAAAATCTCCTGAACGTTTTGTGACCCAAATTCCTCTTTTGAAAAATCCTTCAAGTTCTAAATGCATAACTCCTGGTAATTCTGAGTTTAATTTTTCTAAGAACTCTTTGATTTCTTTTTCTGTTTTTTCTTTTTTAGTAAAACCTACACTATCTGTATCCCCGAATATGACTTGGTATCCTGCGTCTTTTATTTTTTGAATTGTTTCTTTATTGAATTGTCTTACAAAACCAAGTATTGATGCTGAAGCTTCGATTGAATAATATCTTGCTCCAAAAAATCCAATGTATCCGTGGGCTGAGGCTGATAAAACTTTGAATGCATTACTTCGTGCAAGTGTTATTGGGTTTGGGTTTTTTTTGTATTCTTGTTTGAATTTTTTTCTTAATTGAAAAATTTCTTTTAATAATTCTGGAAAAAATCCTGGTTTTTTTGTAAAATAAAAATTTTGTTTTTTTCCATTAAGTTCTACTTCAGGTGATTTGTAAGAATCTTTTTTCTTTTTTTCTAATAAGGTTGATTTTGAAATATTGTATGTGATTATTATGCTTGTGTGCATTGAAGTGAAATCAAAGATGACAATGTCTTTGTAAAGTCCAGGTGTTGGTTCTAAGACAAATGCTCCTTCAACTCCACCTGAATTTCTTCGTGAATTTATTTCATTATAGCCTGGTCTTTTTTCAGGAATTTCATTAAATCTTTCTAAATTGTGCAAGATGTATGATTCTGTGTATTTTGATAAACCTGCTCTTGAAATTTCAAATGTTGGTTCTTGAATTGTTTTTGTGAATTCTAATAAGTCTGGCCAGAATTTTTCAAATAAATCTATGACAAGTTTTGAATCATGTAAATTATATTCATAGAATTTTTCTAAATCATTTTGTGTTAGTTTGCTTGAGGGTTTGAATTCAAAGTCTTTTTTTTCATTTTTGAGAAATTCTTTTGATACTTCATCTAATGTTAATGTTTCAGATTTCATGTATTGTGCATATGCTGTTCTAATAAATTTTAGCAAGTCAATGTGTGTGGTTCCAAATATTTTTGCAGTCATTGTTCCTGCCCCTCTAGAAAACCTTGGTTGAGAGCCATCAATTCCTAAAGGAATTTTTACATTATGGTGTTCTGCTCTTGCTTTTATATAAGGTAAATCAAAACCATCTGAATTATAACCAATTAAAAAGTCTGGAGAGATTTCTTTTACCTCTTGAACAAATTTTTCAATTAGCTCTGCCTCGTCTTTTACATATTCAACATATTTTGGTTGTTTGTTTTTTAGTTTTTTCCAAGTGAGGACTTTTTTTACTTTGTCTGAATAAAATGAAATCATTAATATTTGGCCTTCACCAATTCCTAGTTCATCTGTTTCAATATCATAACCTAATGCTTTTGGTTTGAATTTTTCTTCTTTAAGTTCTTTTGAAGATTCTAAGTTAATGCATATACTTGTTTCAATTGCAGAATCAATGCCACCTAATTCTTGGGAATTGTTTAAGACTTGTCCTTGGATTTCATACCAATGTAATGGTTTTATTTTTTTTTCAATTATATAATGTGTTGTATAACCTAAGTCATATCCTCTTCTTTTTTCTATTTCTGGAAAGTCTAATCTATCTGCAATGTCATGGAGGTCTTTGTAATTTGTTGCATAAATTTTTAGTGCTTTGACTTTTTTTCCAAGGAATTTTTTGTCTTTGACTTCAACTTTTTCAACTTTTGTTTTTCTGCCTTTTAGTTCAAGTTTTATTTTTTTTATTTCATCAACTAATTTATTAATTTCTTTAGAGTTTATTTTGTCTTTGAGAATTGCCCATAGATAAACATCGCATGAATCAATAACACAGATTTTTTTGCCTTTTTCATCTCTGCCAATTATTTTTGCATAGTTTCTGCCTTGAAAATCAAAGTAGTCATAGTCAATTGGGATGAATTGGGTTTTCATAGTGAATCTAAGGGGGATTTAATATTTGATAAATCTTTTGTAGAAACATGAGTATAGATTTCTGTTGTTTTTAGGTCTGAATGTCCTAGGAGTTTTTGAATGTGCCTTATATCTGTTCCTTGTTCTAATAAATGTGTGGCAAAACTATGTCTTAGCATGTGGGGGGTAACTTTGATTCCAACTCTTTGGCCTGCCAAGGCTAAGACTTTTTGGACTGATTTTTTTGTGTATTTGTTGGTTCGGCCTTCAAAAACATATTCTGTTTTGAAAATATTATTGCTGTAATATTTTAATAAATCTAACTTTAATGAATCTGAAATAAGTGTGATTCTGTCCTTTTTTCCTTTGCTTTTTTTGACATTTAAAATTCCTCTTTCAAAATCAATATCTTTTCTTTTGAGATTTATTATTTCTTGTAATCTTAGGCCTGAAGAGTAAAGTAGTTTGATTATTAGTTTGTGTTTTAGGTTGTCTGTTAAGTCAATCATTTGTTTTATTTTTTCTTTAGAGATTACTTTTGGAAGCTGTTTTTCTTTTTTCTTTATAGGGACATCTTCAAATGAAAATGGTTTTTGTAGTACCTCTCTGAAAAAGAAGCTTATTGAGGCATATTGTAACCTTGAAGTATTTGTTTGAACATCTTGAGTTAATAAATAAGACTTAACACTCTCTTTTGATAGATTAAGTCTACTTTTCTCAATAAATTCTAAAAATCTTTTAGTGTTGTATAAATAGGATTTTATTGTTTGCTGAGAAAATCCTCGAAGAATGCACCTTTCTTTGAGTTGTTGGAGATAATTATCGGGGTAATCCATTTTAGAACTTTTAAGATTATTTTGTATATAAATATGCGTTGAAACTTGGGAGTTTCAGATTAACTCTACTTTAGAAGTAGATGTAACAGATGTT
>CAZRUG010000012.1:0-24294 GCA_964603295.1 Candidatus Woesearchaeota archaeon
AATGAAGCTAAGCCTAAAGAAGAGAACAACTCTGTTAGTGCTGAACCTCAGTAAAGTTCTTCCATAGTCCTCACAAGTTGCGGATTCAAACATTCGCCTTGCGAAGTTTGCATAAAGGAAGACCTTTGAAGGTTAATGAAGCTAAGCCTAAAGAAGAGAACAACTCTGTTAGTGCTGAACCTCAGTAAATCTTATTTTTGTTATTGTTTTTTCTTTTATTATTTTTCTGTATTTCGAAACATTTAAATATTATAATGAATATATATTCATAACTAAATTAAGGCACATAAGTGCCTAGGAGTAATAAAATGCCAAATAGAGATGGAACAGGTCCAAGAGGAGAAGGTCCAAAAACTGGAAGACAAAGAGGTAACTGTGAAGGTGCTCAAAATGTTGGAAATGGATTTGGACAAAGAAGAAGATGTCCTCGAAAAGGTTTTGGTTTTAGGCAAGAATCTCAAGTAGAGAAAAACTAAAATGCCAAGGCCTTGTAGATGCAGAAGAGTAAGGGGAAAACCTAGAGCTTATTTATTTAAGCCAGCTGGAATTCCTGTAAAACAATTAGATGAATCTGTGTTGAATTTTGCTGAGTTTGAGGCTGTGAGATTAAAAGACTATTTGAAATTAGAGCAAAAAGAATGTGCTGAAAAAATGAATGTCTCGCAGCCAACTTTTCATAGAATTTTGCTTTTAGCAAGAAATAAAATTGCTCAGGCAATTGTTGATGGAAAGGTAATTAAGATTGAGAAATAATTTTACTCTAAAATAGCTTTAATCCTTCTAACGCCTGCTGAAGAAGATGATTCTTTATGCAAACTTCGCAAGGCGAATGTTTGAATCCGCAACTTGTGAGGACTATGAATCATCTTCGAGAACTGCCTTAATTCTTCTTACTCCAGCACTTGAAGATGATTCTTTTTTGATTTTAAAATGTCCTAAGTCACAAGTTTTTTTTACATGTGGTCCTGAGCAAATTTCCTTTGAAAAAATTTCTTTTGTTTTAGGATTTTGAATTGTATAAACTGAAACTTTATCTCCATATTTTGATTCAAAGATTCCACAGGCTCCTTGTTCTTTTGCTTGTTCAGGAGACATTTCTTCCCTAATAACTTCGCAAGAGTTTTGAATTTGTGCATTAACTAAATCCTCAATTTTTTGTAATTCTTCTTTTGTTAATTTTCTATTAAAATTAAAATCTAATCTTAATCTTTGAGGGCTGATGTTTGAGCCTTTTTGAATTATTGATTCATCTTTTAAAACAATTTGAATTGCTTTTAATAATAAGTGTGTTGCTGTGTGGAGTTTTGTTGTTGCTTCTGAATCATCTGCTAAGCCTGCTTTAAATTGTCCTGCAGATGCTGTTCTTGAAAGTTCCTGGTGTTTTGCAAGTTCTTGTTCAAAACCTTTTTCATCAACTTTTATTTCTTTTTCTTTTGCAAGTTCTTTAGTCATTTCAAGTGGAAATCCAAATGATTGAAATAATAAAAATGCTGTGTGGCCATTAATTTCTTTTTTATCTTGTGCAACTTTTTCAAATTTTCTCATACCTTCTTCAAGTCTTTTTAGAAATTGTGTTTCTTCTTTTTCAAGTTCTTGTAAAATATTTTCTTTATTCTTTTTTAATTCATTGTAATCTTCTTCATATATTGGGAAAACTGTTTTTGCAACTTCTGTAACAAAGGTTTCTAAACTTAAGAATCGTCCGTAACGAATTGCTCTTCGAATTAATCTTCTTAAAACATAACCCTGTTCTGTGTTTCCTGGAACAACTCCGTCAGCGAGAATAAAAACAGCTGCTTTAAGATGGTCTGCAATTATTCTCATTGATCTTTTATCTTCTTCTAATTCATATTTTTTTCCAGATAGTTCTTCAATTTTTTTTATCATTGGTTGCCATAATTCTGTTTCATAATTATCTTCATATTCATTTAATACAGCAAGTGCTCTTTCTAAACCCATTCCAGTATCAATGTTTTTTTGTTTAGCTTGATTAAAATTTCCTTGAGAATCTTTTATATATTCCATTAAAACATCATTCCAAATTTCTACCCATGTTTCGTCTTCAGGGTCAAAAGTTTCTGGTGCTGGTTTTGAATTATCTTTCCAATAGAACATTTCTGTTGAAGGTCCGCAAGGCCCTGTATTTCCTGCTGGCCCCCACCAATTATCGTCGCCGGTTGCAACACCTCCGGGCATAAAAGCAATTCTTTTTTCAGAAATACCTAATGATTTCCAGATATCTGCAGATTCATTATCAACTGGAACTTGGGGAAAATCTTTGTCTCCTCCAAAAACTGTTACACCTAATCTTTCAATTGGAATTTCTAATTCTTTTGTTAAAAATTCAAAGCTCCATTTAATTGCTTCTTCTTTAAAATAATCACCAATTGACCAGTTTCCTAACATTTCAAAAAAAGTGTGATGTGTTGTGTCTCCAACTTCTTCAATATCTCCTGTTCTTATGCACTTTTGAACATCAACAATTCTTTTTCCTAAAGGATGTGGTTGTCCTAATAAGTATGGAACTAGTGGTTGCATTCCAGCTGTTGTAAATAAAACTGTTGGATCATTTTCTGGAACTAATGGTGCAGATGGAATTTCTGCATGTTCTTTTGATTTGAAAAATTCAATATATTTTTTTATTAATTCTTTACGAGTTATCATTTTATTTTATAAGAATAAATGTTTAAAAGTTTTATCGTGATTAGGCAGCACCTAATTCTCTTAACTTGGCTTGAATATTTTCAAGTTCTGTATCAATACTTGAGGCCTGCTTTTTTTTAACTTCTTGTTTTATTGCATTTTTTGTTTTTAGTGTTTTTTTCTTGGTTGTTTCTAAATCTTCTGAACTTTCTTTTAATTTGTTTTTTACAACATCTGGAATTTTAATTTTTGGTAAGTCTGTATTGAATTTCTTTATGCTTTGGTCAAGTTCTTTTATTTTTTTCTTAAGATTAATTTTAATATCAAACTCTTTGGATCTAAGAGTATGATAATTTTTCATTGCTTTTGTAATTTTTAAAATTCCTGCCTCTGTTAATAATATATCTTTTTTACTTTCAACAGCTTCGCTATGTTCTATTTTTACATGAACTAAACTTGATGATTTGTTTGTCATTTTATTCAAGCATAGAGAATAAGTCTTTATCTACTTTAGTGATTTTGTTTCTGATTGTTTGCATTTCTTTTTCCCATAATTCAAGTTCTGCTTCCTCCTCCTCTTTTATTTTCTTTAAATCTCTAAGCATTTCATCGATTTCTTTTAATTGTTCTTTTGCTTTTTCAAAAGTTTTAACTGTGCTTTCAAACTTATCTAATCGAATGAATATTGGTTCTGCTTTTTTTACTTTATGGGCTGCTTCTTCAAATCCACTTGGAACAGGTCTTTTTCTTTTTGGAATAATCATTTCTTCTTCAAAATCCATTGGACGTGTTTTTGGAGGCATTTGCATCATTAAATCCTCTTCAGAATCCTCTGCATAACCCCCATTATCAACCTCTCTTTTCCCAGTGACAGCTTCTTTAATTGTGTTCTGAGAAAATTTATCTCCAAGACTATTAGAAGGATAACTCGGTAATTGATTTAATGAAGGAGGAGCCATTGATTGGTTTTTTTGTCCAGGTAATTCTGGAAGTTTTGGAAGCTCTGGAATTTTTAAATCATCAGAATTATCTTTTTTACTTCCTTTCTTTTCTCCTTTTTTATCGTTGTTAAACCACCCCATCTTTATACTTTAATATATATTTTATAACATATATAATCAAAAGGGGTTTAAAAACTTTATTTTTATTGGAAATGAGGAGTAACCGAAAGATATTTAATGGTTTTTTTATTTTGTTTTGGATGCTAAATGATCTTTTAAAAGAAGTAGTTTCTATGATTGTTGGAAAGCCAGCAGAAGGAATTGTAGATTTAATTAATAGCAAAAATCATGTTAATGAATTTCTTATTGCAAAGAAGATGGATTTAACAATTAATCAAACGCGAAATCTTCTTTATAGAATTGCAGATCATGGTTTAGTTTCTTATGTTAAAAAGAAAGATAAGAAAAAAGGTTGGTATACTTATTTTTGGAAACTTGAGATTATAAAAGTTTTAGAATTTTTAGAAGAAATATTAAAGAATAGAATTAAGAATGTTGAAGAAGAAATGCGTCGGAGGCAAAATGAACAATTTTATCTTTGTGAAAGATGTAAGATTGAAATTGATCAAGAGAAAGCACTTGATATAAATTTTGAATGTCCTGAATGCGGAGATATTTTGGTTTTAAAAGATGTGACAAAAGATTTAAGAGATTTGAAAAGGTATCATAATAAATTTTTACAAGAGCTTGAAGAAGTTCAGCAAGAAATTGAAAAGGAAAGAACTAAATTAGATAAGGTAAGAGATAGAATTATTAAAAAAGATAAAAAAGAAAAAGCTGAGAAAAGAGCAAAAACTCGTGCTGCAAATAAAAAAATAAGGGATGCTACTAAAAAATCTGGAGAGGGTGTTAAAAAAGCAGCGGGCAGAACTAAAAGTTCTACCTCGTCCTCCAAAAATGTAGAACGAAAGAAAAAAACTTCTAAAAAGAAAGTAGCTAAGAAGAAAACAACTAAAAAATCTGTAAAAAAGAAAGTTGCTAAAAAAGTAGTGAAGAAAAAAGCAGCAAAGAAGATAGTTAAAAAGAAAGTTGCTAAAAAAGTAACAGGCAGAACTAAAAGTTCTACCTCGTCCTCCAAAAAGGTAGAACGAAATAAAAAAGTTGCTAAAAAAACAACTAAAAAGAAATCTAAAAAATAAAATGTCTTTGTATTATGGATATGATTCTCAAACAAGTAAGAAAGATAATTTTTTTAGTATGATTTCTAATCTTAGTGTTAATACAAAATTAATTGTTATTAATGTTGTTGGATTTATTGTTTTTATGGCTCTTTGGGGTTTTGATGTTTTGTCTTTAGATGCAATTGCACTTAAACCAGCGAATATATTTAAGCTTGATTATGTTTGGACTTTTGTTACAAGTATGTTTATGCATGGGGGGATTTTTCATCTTCTTGTAAATATGATTACTCTTGCTTCAATTGGTTCTTTAGTTCAGAGACTTTTAGGTCAAAAAAGATATTTGTATTTTTATCTTGCTTCTGGTTTGTTTGCAGGAATATTTTTTGTTGCATTGAGTTTTTTTATTCCTAATGATTATAATGCTTATGCTGTTGGAGCTTCAGGTGCTTTGTTTGGTTTAGTTGGGCTTTTGATTTTATTGACGCCTGATTTACCAATTTATGCAATGTTAATTCCAATTCCAATTAAAATGAAATATGCTGGACCAGGGTTTTTGATTTTGCTTTGGTTGATTTCTATTGCTGCTGATTTGCCTGTTGGAAACACAGCTCATCTTGGAGGTTTAATTGTGGGAGTTGGTTATGGAATTTATCTTAGAAAAAAATTTCCAAATAAAACAAAACAAATTAGGAGAATGTTTAGATGAAGAAAAAAGATAATTCAAAACAAAGGATAATTTTATTTCTTAGTTTAGCATTTATTTTTTTATTTATTTTATTTAATTTTCTTGAAATGATTTATTTTAAAATAATTAGTTTTTTAGTTTTTTATTTTTTAGTTTTGCAGTACTTTTTAATTCAAGACAAAAACTCTTTGAAAAATTCTTGGAAATTTATTAAACAAAGTCAAAAATATATTTATTCTATTATTGGAATTTTTTTCTTTTTTGCATTAATTGGTTTTTTTATTCCAGTTCCAGAGATTTTAAGAGAACAAATTATTCAGATGATTCAAGAATTGTTAGAACAAACTAAGGGAATGAATACTTTTGAAATGATTGATTTTATCTTTTTTAATAATACCTCTGTTAGTTTTTTTGCAATGATTGCTGGTTTAATTTTTGGAATAATGCCAATTTTCTCTTCAGTATTTAATGGTTATTTAGTTGGTTTTGTTTCTAATTTAAGTGTTCAAGCAGGAGGATTTTTTTCTTTATGGAGATTATTGCCCCATGGAATTTTTGAATTACCTGCTGTTTTTATTGCTCTTGGTTTAGGTTTGCGTTTAGGATTAGAATGGATTGTAAATAAGAAAGGAACTCATAAAGAAATTTTAATTAATTCAGTTAAAGCATTTTTCTTTATTATAGTCCCTCTTTTAATTGTTGCAGGAATTATTGAAGGAATTTTAATTGGATTTGTAAATTAGGTAAATTTATATATTGATTTCTCTTAGATAAATTAATGGATTTAGTCCATTTTAAATTAAATTGAGGTGTAAAAATGCAAAAAAATTGGTTAGACTGGACAGCTCTTGTGTTAGTAATTATTGGGGCAGTTAATTGGGGTCTAGTTGGTCTTGGAGGATGGGATTTAGTTGATATTGCTCTTGGATCAATTGCTTGGTTAGCTCAAACAGTTTATATCTTAGTAGGATTAGCTGGCCTTTATCTTATTTACTTCACTATGAAAGAATAAGTTAAACTTTTATTTTTATTTTTTTAATTATTTTTTAGAATTCTTTTTATTTTTTTGAATTACTCTTTTAGGTCTATTATTCCAAGTAAAAGGAAAAGTGCTCCAATCATAAGAACAATCCATACTAATCCTCCTTTAAGGAACATTAATGCAGCTTCTCCAAAAGACCATAGATTTAGTCCCCAAACTAATATTGCTCCATTAACTAAAATCAATCCAAGTAAAATTTCTAACCATTTATTCATTGTGTTTTTTAGATGATTAAATTACTTTAAAAAGATTTTTGTGATTGAATGTATATATTAGATAGTTTTTTTAAGAGATGATTTTTGTTAAAATAATGATTTATGGGGTTCCGGGAAAAAATAATTTAAATGCAAGTAATGGTGTCGAAAAAGCACCTTTTAATTTTGTTTCTGAGAGCAATGTTTTGAAATTAGATTTAAATGATGTTAAAAAACAGCAAAAGCAAATTTATGATTTTATAAAAGATTTGGATTTTGGTAAAAAAAATATTTTTATTGGAGGGGATCATTCAATTTCTTATTCTTTAGTTAGAGGTTTTAATGAAAAATTTTCTAATTTTAAATTAGTTGTTTTTGATGCGCATCCGGATTTAATGAAAGCACCTTATGAGCCAAGTCATGAAGAATGGTTAAGGGCTTTGATTGATGAGGAAATTATTAAAAAAGAAAATATTTTGTTAATTGGAATTAGAAGAAATTCTAAGAATATAGATAAAAAAGAATTTGATTTTATTAATGAGAGGGAGATCCAGGTAGTTTATTCGGATGAGTTTGGTTCTAAAATTGATTTGATTTTAGAATTTGTTAAAGATAATGATTTGTATGTTTCGTTTGATTTAGATGTTTTTGATAAAGCTATTTTTAGTGCAACTGGATATCCCGAGGAGAATGGTTTATTTAAGGAAGAAGTTTTTGATTTATTGAATAAAATGAAAAATGTTTCTAATTTTAATGGAGTTGATATTGTAGAATATAATCCTGTTTTAGATAAGAAAGATGAAAAAAATTTAGTTAAGGAGATTATTGATACATTTAGTTAATTTTTTAAACAAAGAAGAGGTTGTTTTTTTATGAAACCTGTTGAACCAATTGATATTAAAGAGGGAATGAATGTTCATGATTTTGTTAGTGAAATGTCTGGAATGGGTTTTGGTGCTGGCAAGATTTCTGTTGCTAGAGATGTTTTGGATTCAATGTATAAAGATAAAGATTGTAAGGTTTTTTTAGGTGTTGCAGGTGCAATGGTTCCGGCTGGAATGAAAAAGGTTTTTTTAAAAATGTTTGAAAGAGTTGATGTTTTTGTTACAACTGGAGCGAATTTAACGCATGATTTGATTGAGGCATTAGGGGAGAAGCATTATCAGGGGGAGGAAAATGCTGATGATGAAGAGTTGAATAAAAAGGGATTGGATAGAATTTATAATGTTTATATGAAGAATGATGTTTATGAAAAATTAGAGGATTTTTTTGAAAAGTATTTTAGTGATTTAAAAGAATGTAAAAATATCAGAGAATTTTCAACAAAATTGGGAGAGATTTTAGTTACAGAGGATTTGGGGAGAGATAGTATTTTAAGAAAATGTTATGAAAAAGATATTCCTATTTTTTGTCCCGGTATTGCTGATTCTGGAATTGGTTTAATGATTTGGGGAAGAATTGCTGCTGGAAAAGGGGGAACTAATTTAGATGTTTTTGGGGATATGAATGAG
This sequence comes from Candidatus Woesearchaeota archaeon, assembly GCA_964603295.1. Lineage (GTDB taxonomy): Archaea > Nanobdellota > Nanobdellia > Pacearchaeales > GW2011-AR1 > CAZRUG01. Next base: position 8,198 of record CAZRUG010000012.1, read on the forward strand.
ATAATTGATGTTGCGTGGACTGCTGAAAAGAGGGGAGTTATTTATGTTGGAGGGGGTTTACCTAAGAATTATATTCAACAATCATTGCAGTTTTCTAAGGGCGCCGAATATGGAATTCAAATTACAACAGATACTCCTCAAGGAGGTGGTTCTTCTGGGGCTCCATTAAAAGAAGGAATTTCTTGGGGCAAAATGAATGTTAAAGCTAATTTTGTTGATGTTCATTGTGACGCAACAATTGCATTGCCTTTGATTTTAGCGGGGTTGAAATGAGTAATAAAGATCTTGGAGAAGTGGCTGAGTAAGTTTTGCTAAAACACATGATTTTTATAAAGATTTTTTAGTATTTAATTAATGGAAACGAGGAGAGTTATTTATGATTCTGAAAAAAGAGAATATATCTTAGATGCAATTGATACTTATTTGAATGAAATTAAGAATAATGAAAGAGATTATATTCTCTTGGGAAAATATTGAAGTGAAGATTTTTCTTTATTGTGCGGGGTAAAATTGAACTATCTCAAAAAGATATTTTTCAAAAATGGTTTGATTCTCTAGAAGGGAAAAGGGCTATTGAAATGGTTCTTAGTTCGAGGAAAAAACCTGAAAGAAGGAGATGGGCAAAAGATCGTATAATGTTTAAGATCTCCTCTGTTGCCAAATAATTTTAATTAAGTTTTTATAATAGTTATTTTTTAATTATAAATGGGCGAGAGAATTTTAGTTGCTTTTATTCCTGATAAAAGAATTATTGAAAATCAAAAGAGAATTAGAGAAGTTGTTGGATTGAAGATTAAAGAGGGTTCTGGATTAAATACGCCCCACATAACAATAATTGATAACACTTATTCAGACATAAAAGAAGTAGATAAAAAATTAAAGAATGTGGTAAGTGAGATAAGTTCTTTCTCAGTTAAAATTAAGGGGCTGGATTTTTTTAGGATCAAGAAAAATTTAGGAATAAATCTTTATCAGGAAAAAGATAGTTTGATTTATTTGATTGAGAAAAATTCAAAAATGTATAAGATTCGAAGAAAAATATTGGAGGAATTAAGTAGATTAAGAACAGATGAAAAGTTTAATGAGTGGAATAAGGAAAATCCAAAAGCGTCTAGAAGATCTTTAGAAAATATGCGGAAATATGGCTCTGCCTTTGGGGGCAAGGAATGGAAATTTCATTCGACAATTGGGTTAATTCCAAAGACAAATCAAAAAAATATTTTAAAGAAGATTGAAGAATTGGATTTAAGTAAAGATTTTGAAATTAAAGGTTTTGCTTTATTTAGAAGGGATGGTGGGTGGAAATTGTATAAGAAGTATGCGTTTAATTAAGTTTTTAACTTCTATTTTCTTTTGATTTTTATGTTAACTAAAAAACAAATATCTGAAATACGCGAACATCTTGAAAAAGCACAAAATCCAATTTTCTTTTTTGATAATGATGCAGATGGGCTAAGTAGTTTTCTTTTATTACGAAGATTTATCGATAGAGGTAAAGGAGTTCCTGTGAAAAGTTTTCCTTCTTTAGATAAGAGTTATTTTCGAAGAATAAATGAATTTGATTCTGATTATGTTTTTATTTTAGATAAGCCAGAAGTTTCTGAAGATTTTTTAGAAGAAGTTAGGAAGATTAATTTGCCTGTTGTTTGGATTGATCATCATGTTGTAAAAGATTTGAAGGTTCCTGATTTTGTAAATTATTATAATCCTGTTAAAGAAAATTCTAAGGATATTATGGCAACCACTTATTTTTGTTGGGAAATTATTGGAAAGAAAAAAGAATATTTATGGATTGCTGTTGTTGGTTGTATTGGAGATCATTTTTATCCAGAATTTTATGTAGATTTTTTAAAACAATATCCTGATTTGGGTGTTGATTCTAAAGATGCTTTTGAGATTTTGTATAAATCTGAAATTGGTAAAATTATAAGAATGTTTGGAGATGGTTTAAAGGATAGAATTAGTAATACAATGGCGATGTTGCGTTTTTTAATTCAATCAAAAAATCCTTATGAGGTTTTAGAAGAGAGCAACAAAAATAAATTAATGCATAAACGACATGATTTTATTGAGGGAAAAAGAAAAAAGCTTGTTGAAAAAGCAAAGTCTTTAGCAGATGATTCTAAATTATTATTCTTTCAGTATTCTGGAGATATGAGTATTAGTTCTGATTTGGCAAATGAATTAAATTACTTGTTTCCTGAAAAATTTGTTTTTGTTGTTTATACAACTGGAGTAAAAGCAAATATTTCTGCCCGAGGAAAAAATGTCAAGGAAATTTTAATAAATTCAATTGAAGGTTTTGAAGGGGCAACTGGAGGAGGTCATGAAGATGCTGTTGGTGCAATGATTAAAATTGATGATTTAGAAGAGTTTATAAAAAGAGTTGGGGAGATAATTCTTAATTAGATAAATATTTAAAGTTCAAAATCTTATATTTGTTATGATGAATAGATTGTGGACTATGCATTCTGTGAAGGTTTGCTTTAGTGGCGCAGTTACTTCATCAATTAAACTAGCCTCAATTTAATTCAAGTCTTAGGCCTTGGGTTGGATTGAGAATGTTTCTCTATAAACTTGGGTCTAAGAATCAAAAACTATCTTAGATAGTTTTGTATAAATTACGGAGGTGAATTCAAATGAATACACAAATGTGTGTTTGCTACAAAACAATGGAAGCTAAAACACAAATGAATGAAAAAAAGTATGTAGAACAGGAGTTGAGCAATTTGTTAGAAAGAACTTTACAACTTGAAAACGAATTGTATTCTACTCTTGAAAATTAATTTATTTAGAATTTTTTGATTTCTCTTAGTGAATAGTGTTTAGTAGCTCTTGGCAATATAAACAATATGTTTTCCAGGTTTACCACAAACAGCACATTTGCCTTTTGGTATCTCTTTTTCATCTAACTTTGTTCCACGAACTTCTGCCCCTTCGGTCACTTCATTTATTTTATCTGCACAAGAAGTTCCTTCTTTTTCAACAGAACAAAATTCACATTTAGCAATTGAACCTTCTTTAATTGCCTTTTTAATTTCTTCTAAGTTTTTTGTTTCTTTTATTCTGCCTTCAAATATTTTGTCAGCTTTTTTAATTAAGTTTTTAGTAAATTCTTTAGAAATACTTTTTATTTTTTGTTTATAATTTTCTTCACTAATAATTTCTTTTTTATCTAAATCTCTTCTAAAAATGGTTAGTTGTTTTTTCTCTAAATCTTTTAATCCCAAATCAATTCTAATCGGAACTCCTTTCATTTCCCAGTAATTGAATTTTTCTCCAGGTCTTTTATCTGAATAATCTATTTCTACTGAAAAATATTTTTCTAAATCTTTTTTTAATAATTCTGCCTTTTCTTTTAATTTTTTATTCTCGGGATCAATTGGAACAATTATTATTTGTGTTGGAGATATATCCCATGGGAATTTTAATCCTTTATCGTCTCCATGAACAATTGCTACGCTTGCGAAGATTCTTGAAACTGCTGGTCCATAACAAGTTATCCAGGCATATTTTTCTTCTCCATCTGAATCTTGAAATTTTACATCAAAAGCTTTTGAAAATTCTTGAGAAATCATGTGTGTTGAAGGTTGTTGAATAACTTTTCCATCTGGATTTAAAGCATCTGCTGCAAAAGTTCTATATGCTCCTGGAAATTTATCCCACGCAGGTCTTTCAAAAAACATAAATGGAATACCAAAGATATCATGAAGTACTTCTTTTGTTGTAGCCATATCTTGTTTTACCTGAGCAAATGCATCTTCTTTTGTTCTATGTGCACAATGAGTCTCAATCCAATGAAATTCTCTTGATCTAAGAAATGGTCTTGTTGCTTTTGTTTCATATCTAAAAACTTGTGCTCTTTGATAAGTTTTATAGGATAAATCTTTGTAACTTCTAATCCATAAGCTAAACATGTGGTAAAAAGCTGTTTCAGATGTGGGCCTTAATGCAAGTTTTTCATTAAGTTTTGTATCTCCACCTTTAGTTATCCAAAATACTTCTGGAGTAAAACCTCCGATGTGAGAACTTTCTTTTTTTAGATTTTCTTCAGGAATAACTGTGGGGAAGAAGTGTGGTTTGTGTCCTTTTTTTTGTAATGTTTTTTCAAGGTAACTATACATTTTTTCCATAGCCATTACTGACCAAGGTTGAAATACTAGAAATCCTTTAACATTATATCTTAAATCAGCTAATTCACATTTTTGTACAACTTGAGTAAACCATTCAGAAAAGTTTTCTTCTTTTTTTACTGTGATCCCTTGTTGTTCAGACATAGATAGATTAAAGAAAAAGGGTTTAAAATGTTTTTTATACTAGTGTTTGGTTTAGTGCCTGTTGAGATATTTTATTTATTGTGTCTTCAAGGTAATTTGATTCAAGTGCGAAACCAAGTGATTCTCCTTCACCTATTTTGAAATTATTTATTCCAATAACTTCTCCTTGTGTGTTGATTAAAGGCCCGCCTGAGTTTCCTGGATTAAGTGCAGCATCTGTTTGTATATATGCTGTTATGCCACTTGGACCTGCTCTGCTTGTTGCTGAAACAATTCCTTCTGAAACACTAAATTGCAATCCTAATGGATTTCCAATTGCAATTACTTTTTCACCAATATTTATTTCATCAGAATTTCCTAATTCAAGTTCTTGATAATCCCCCTCAATTTTTAATAAAGAAACATCCATTTGTTCATTGCTTCCAACTAAAGAAACTCTGTGAGATTCTCCGTCTGAAGTTATTATTGCTGCTGCTTTTGCTCCGTCGATAATATGGTGGTTTGTTATTACAAAACCTTTTTCATCAATTATAAAACCTGTTCCTTGACTTATATCTGTTCGAATTGTTACAACTGATTGAATTGAGTTTTCAATTATTCCAGAAAAATCTGAACTTGCTGATGCTTTGAGTTCATCAAATTCTTGAGAAACTGTTCCTATTTGTGCTCCAAGATTTGTTAGTTCTTGCTCTTGCTCAGTAATTATTGAAGTTACTTCATTGAATTTTGTTTGATAGTCAATTTGCATTGTTTTTAATTCATCTTCAAGAGAATTATAACTCATTTGAAGTTGTCCGTATAAGAAATAAATAAGAATGCTGTTTGCAATAAGCAATGCAATTAAGAAAGTACTAAATCCTCCAATTACAATTTTGTGGTGTTTTTTTAATGCCATTTTCTCTTTTGTAAAAACAAAACATTAATATATAAAAATCTAACTCTTTATTTTAGTATGAGCTATAGGCCCTGTAGTTCAATGGATAGAATAACAGGTTTCGGCCCTGTTGATCGAGGTTCGAATCCTCGCAGGGTCATAAAGAGGATGAAAACAGAATCAAAAAAACTTTTAGCAGCAACTTTTACCTTAGTTGGAACTGTTATTGGTGCAGGTATTTTGGGTTTGCCTTATGTGTTTTCTCAATCAGGGTTTTTTATTGGATTATTTTGGTTATTGTTTTTAGGAATAATTTTACTTTATGTTAATCTTGCATTAGGAGAAATTACTCTGCGAACTCGAAAAATTCATCAATTACCAGGTTATGCGGAAACTTATCTTGGAAAAAAAGGAAAGAATTTTGTTTTAACTGCATTTGGATTTGCTGCATATTCTGCAATGCTTGCTTATTTAATTGGTGAGGGTCAGAGTTTGTCTCAATTATTTACTGGAGGCTTGAATTATGCAATTTATTTTGGAATTGGTTTTTGGATTTTAATGACTTTTATGTTGCATGAAGGTTTAAGAGGTTTAAGAAAAATTGAAACTATTGGAGTTCTTGGGATTATTTTAATTATTCTTGTTTTGTTTGGTTATTATTTTCCCCAAATAAATGCTAATAATTTTAATTATATGAATCCTGAAAAATCTTTTTTACCTTTTGGAGTTGTTTTGTTTGCTTTGTTAGGTTTTACAGCTATTCCTGAAATGAGAAGAATTCTTAAGAATAAAGAGCATTTAATGAAAAAATCAATTTATTATGGGAAGTTTATCCCAGTTGTACTTTATATTTTGTTTGCTTTTACATTTGTTGGAATACTTGGTTTAGATGTTCCACAAGTGGCAACTCTGGCTTTTGGAAGATTAATAACAATTCTAGGTATTTTTACAATGATGACAAGTTATTTTGTATATAGTTTTGCCTTAAAAGATATGTTTTTATATGATTTAAAAAATACAAAAGTTGCTGGTTTATTTGTTTCAGTTGTTCCCTTATTAACTTATATTTTAGTTAGTCTTTTTGGATTAGTTAGTTTTGTTGAGATTTTGGCTTTAGGAGGTGCAATTGCTGGAGGAGCAAAAGGTGCTGCAATTTTAGTTATGAATAAAAAGTCTAAGGAAAAAGGAAATAGAAACCCTGAGTTTTCAGTGCCAATAAGTTGGTTTATTATAATTGTAATTAGTTTAATATTTTTCTTAGGAATGATTGCAGAGATTTTGAATTTTATTGGATGATTTTTCTTAATAATTTTTTTATTAGGGAATGTCTTTGTTTTTTAATATAATAAAAACCAATTAAAGAAGTTATTAATGCTCCTATTGCATCAACAATTAAATCCCACATTGTATCAACTAATCCTGATTTTTGCATATTAAAACCAAAGATTTGATCCATTGCAAATTCAAATATTTCCCAAAGAGTTCCAAGGGCCAAAGCAAATGAAAATGAAAACAAGAAAATCCAAAATGGTTTTGCTTGAATTTTGCCTTTGTAATAAAGTCCATATAAAAGTAAAAATCCAATAAAACCAAAAGCCATTCCAGCTCCAATGTGAAGTATGATGTCCCACCACCAAAAACGAGCATAGTAACTTTGTATTTCTCCAAGAAATAATGCTGCATAAAGAAAAATTATAATTAATAATTCAAATTCTGTTGGAAGATTTATTTTGTATTGTCTTTCAATTAAATTAGGGAAATATGTTGCAATTAAAATTAAAAAAGTTACAAAGGAAAGTAACCAATTTTGATTAATTAATTCAAGAATTATTGCAACAATAATTGTAATCCTAAGGAATGCAGTTATATAGAAATTAATTTTTTCAATCTTTTTCTCTTTATGTTCCATAATAAATATATGTTAAATTCATTAATAAATTTGGTGATTTTTAAATTTTGTTTTCACTTTAACTCTTTCTCTAATCTATCACGAGCAATCTTAAAATCAGCTCTTTTGTTTGAGAGTTTCATAACTTGGCCAACTAGGAAATTTATTGCTTGCTTATTTCCAGAATTATAATCTTCAACTGCTTTTTTATTTTCTTTTATTACTTTTTGCACAATTTCTTTGATTTCATTGTCTGAGATTTTTGAATGTCTTTGTGCTTCTGCTTTTGGTGAAAATGATTTTGGTATGAACTGCCTTAAAATTTCTTGGGCTTTTAGTTCTGTTAGTGTTTTGTCTTCTATTAATTTTAATAATTCAATAAAATGTTCTGGAAGGATTTCCACCTCCTCATCATCTAAGGATTTTTTATTGTAATTTAAAACTGAAAGTAATTCTCCAGTTACCCAGGGCACTGCAAGTTTTGATTGAATTTCAGAAATTACTTTTTCAAAGAATTCAACAATTTCTAATTTTTTTGTTAAAACTTCTGCTGATTTAGAATCTATTTTATGTTTTTTAATTAGCTTTTGTAATTTTTCTGAAGGTGTTTCTGGAAGTTTTGATTTTAAGTCTTTGACTTTTTTTAAATCAATTTGAATAATTGGTAAATCTGGATCTGAGATGAATCTATAATCTTCTGCATTTTCTTTTGTTCGCATTAAAGTTGTTTTGTTTTTTACTTCATCAAATCTTCGTGTTTGTTGTTCTTTTGCTACACCTTTTTTTAATTGTCTTTGGGTTTCAACTTCAATTGCTTTTTTTATGTTTTTAATTGAGTTTATGTTTTTGAGTTCAACTCTTACTCCGTTTTTTTCAGGCAAAGAAATGTTTACATCTGCTTTTAATCCTGCGTTTTTGTCAATTGCTTTTATGTAAGATAAAGTTATTTTGAGTTTTTGTAGCCATTCTGCAACTTGTTCTGCGGAAGTGAATTCTGGTTCTGTTACAATTTCTATTAAAGGTGAGCCTGAACGATTATAGTCGATTTCTCCTGTTTTTGGGTTCCATGCTGCAGGATCTTCTTCTAAATGACACTCTGTTATGTTTATTCCTTCAAAGTTTCCTTTTACAGCTGTTGGAATTGCATAAGTTCCTGAGATTGTATTTTGATATCCTTTTGGCATGTCTGGCCAGTCATAGTGTTTTCTTTGCCATATTTGTTTTTTTGTGATTTCACAATTTAGAATTAAACCTATTTGAATTGCTTTTGTTACAGCTTCTGCATTTACAGACATTGGTTTTGAACCTGGTTGTGCTGTACAAATTGGACAAATTGAGGTATTTGGTTTTGCATGCTTTGCTCCATGAATTGCTTTACAAGAACAAAATAATTTTTCATTTGTATTAAGATATCCGTGAATTTCTAAACCAATTTTCATAAAAAATAGAAATATTTTGATTATTTAAATGTTGGGAGCTTAAAACTCTGGAAGATAGATTTTTTGTCCTGGTTGAAGGTTTCCTAAGTCTGCTTCAAGATTCATTTTTTTTAATCTATAACTTAATTCAGGAGTTGTAGTATCTAGATTATATTCTTTTTTTAGTCTGCTTGCAATATTATATATTCTGTCACCTTCCTTTATTCTATACTGAATTTCTCTTTTTGGAGTATTAGCTTCTAATTGAGAATTATAATTACAACTTCCAATTGCACCAGCAATAGCCCAACAAGCACCGATTGCAGCAATTGTCTTTGTTAAACCACTAATTTTTCTTGGTTCTTTTTCTCCTCTTGCTTCTGCAACTTTTCTCCTTATTTTTTTTTCTGATAAGTATCTGTTTGTCATATTAATCTATAAAATTTTTACTTTATAAAGTTTTCTATTTTGTTGTCACTTTGTAGTTGTCATTGTTTGAGTGAAATTGTGGTTAGTTTTTTATAGTCTTATGAATATTTTGTTTTATGCCAAAGAAAAAGCAAGAATCAGAATCTATTGCAGGGGATCGTGTAAGAATTGATTTTGCTAAAAAAGAGTATGAGGGTGTTTTGCTTGAGACTTCTGAAGATGAAAAAGGAATTGTTTTATTGAAGTTGGATTCTGGATATAATATTGGTTTTAATAAAAAAGATGTTTTGGGTATTGAATTAATTGAAAAAATAAATGATGTTAAAGAAGAATTTAATTTAAAGAAAGATGCAAAAAAACCAAATATTGCAATGATTATTCTTGGAGGGACAATTGCTGCTCGTTATGACCCAAAATCTGGGGGTGTGAAATGGTTGGATTCTCCAGAGAGTTTGTTTAAGTTTTATCCAGAGATTTTTGATAAAGTAAATATTTCAAAAATTGAAGTTCCATTTATGAAGGGTTCTGAAGATATGGATTATAAGGATTGGAAAGAAATTGCAAAAATTACTGAAAAGCTTTTGAATGATTCAAATATTCAAGGGGTAATTGTGACTCATGGAACAGATACTTTGCATTATACTTCTGCTGCATTGAGTTTTTTTCTTAGGGATTTGAATAAACCAGTTGTTTTAACTTATAGTCAAAGAAGTATTGATAGAGCTTCTTCAGATGCAAACTTGAATTTACAATGTTCTGCTTTAACTGCTATTTCAGATATTGCTGAGGTTGTGTTAGTTGGACATGCAACTTCTAATGATGATTATTGTAATGTTTTGCGTGGAACAAAAGTTAGAAAATTGCATTCTTCTAAAAGAGATGCTTTTAAGCCTGTAAATGAAAAACCAATTGCAAAAGTTTATTCAGATAAGATTGAGATTTTGGAAAAACATAAATTAAGGAATAAGACTAAAGTTAAATTAGATAATAAATTTGAAGAAAAAGTTGCTTTATTGAAATTTTATCCAGGACAATCCCCAGAAATTTTGGATTATTATTTAGAAAATGGTTACAAAGGAATTGTCATTGAAATGGTTGGTTTGGGACAGGTTGCTACAAGTGGTGCTAGAAAAAGTTGGATTGCAAAATTAAAAGAAGTTCAGAAAAAAGGTTTGATTGTTTGTGCTGCTGCTCAAACTATTTATGGTCGTTTGGATCCTTTAGTTTATTCAACTGGTCGAGAGTTAATTCAAACAGGAATAATTTATTTAGATGATATGCTTGCTGAAACAGCGCTTGTAAAACTTGGCTGGGTTTTGGGACATAAAGATTGGGCTGAATCAAAAGAAAAAATTAAAGAAAAAATGTTAGAGAATTTTTCTGGTGAATTAAATAATAGGTTGGAATTTTAATGATTAAAGAATATAAATTAGAAAAAACAGGAATGACTGGGAAAAACTGGTTGAGGTTTGTTGCAAGGTCTTGATAAGTGGATTGCAAAGAAATTAATTCCTTTGGTTCCTTGTTGGTTGCAAACTTATCATTTAACTTATATGACTTTGTTGTGGTGTGTTTTAATTGTTCTTGGTGGTTGGCTTGCTGGAACACAAAATATGTTGTGGATAGTTTTTGTTGTTTTTATGATTTTAATGTAATATATAACTGATTTAATTGATGGTAAAGTTGGAAAAGAAAGAAACACTGGTTTAATTCAATGGGGTTATTATATTGATCATTTTCTTGATTATGTTTTTATGGTTTTTATTTTAATAGCTTATGCTTTGGTCTTGCCAAGAGAATATGATTATTATTTGTTTTTGATTTTGGCAATTTTTACTGGTTTTATGATTAATTTGTTTTTAGCTTTTTCAGCAACAAATGAATTTAAAATTCACTTTTTAGGTTTTGGTCCAACTGAAATGCGGTTGATTTTTATTATAGTAAATTGTCTTTTGCAGGAAAAACCTATATGGTTTGGGCATTGCCTTATATTCTTGGGTTTTCTTTTTTTGGATTAATTGTTGTGGCATATAGAAAACAAAGATATATTTGGAAAAAAGATGAAGAAGTTAAGGGCGAGATTATAATATAATCACTTTAATTTTCTTTCAATTCTATTAAGTTGTTTTTGAATTGCTTGAATTTCTCTTTCAGATTTTCTATTGACCGCATAATCATATTCTGCTCTTTGTCTGTCTTTTTCAGCTGCTCTGTTTTGACTCATTAAAATTACAGGAGCTTGAAGTGCTGCTAAGCAAGATAAAACTAAGTTTAGTAAAATAAACGGATATGGGTCCCATTGTTGTATCCAGGCATAAACATTTGTAGACATCCATAAAACAATAAATACCACAAATCCAATAATAAATGTCCAAGAACCTGCCCAAGCTGTTAATTTATCAGATGCTTTTTGTCCAAATGTTGTGGGAAGTGTAAGATGTAGATTTGCTAATTTCTTTTTATCACTCTTTTTTTTAATTACCATAAATTTAAAAAAAACAGGATTTATTATAAATATGTCTATGTAACTTAGAAGTGGTGAATTATAGAAAGGTTTTTAATAACAAGTTTTTTATTATTTTTATGAAATATCTTAAAAAAGAAATAAATGATTCTTTGAGATTAAGAGAAAGCTCGTTTAGTGGTAATTATATAGACCCTTTTACTGAAAATTATTCTAATTATTTTGATCATTTAAAAGAGTATAATAGAGATATTCATAGGCGGCTTGAGACTTTTTTTAAAAAAACTTGTAATGAAAAAGAAGGTTTTATAGTTTGTTTTGCTGGAAGTGATGCTCGTCATGAAAAAGGGCCTGTTTCACTTGCAGAATTTATTATTTTTCACAATGGGAATAAGGGTTTAGATAATCTTGTGGAGTGTAAGGATGATGTTGAAAAAAGTATTGTTTATTCAGATTTGTTTAAGTTTGTGGAAGGGATTGAGGTTAAAAATTTATTTGATGATTCTTATTTAAGTAAATGTAATATAACTAATGCTGATGGAGAATTTGTTTCTTTTTTATCTCCAAATAGAATTTTTGATTCAAGGGTCATTTATGGAGATAAAGAAATTTATTGTGCTCTTTGGGATAAGTTTGGGGATGAATTAAAATCTTCTAAGGCAAAATATTTTCTTAAAAAAATAAAAGCAAGGGCAAAAGACCATGCAAGAATTTCTTTATCTGGAACTCAGCACTATAAAGGAGAAGAATTAAGGCATTTTGATTTGGATGAAGGACTTGCTTTTTATAATCGTAAAAAGAAACAATCATTTAAACAAGGGCCTATTAGAACATTACAATTTTCTTTAGTAAGAGATCAAATAAAGGCAATACGGGGAGGAAATGATTTTAGATATGTTCCAAAAGGAACTGTTGGAAAATTAAATAATCTTTATGTAAGAAATAAATTGGGTCTTTCTCAAAATGAAGTTTCTGATTTATCAGATTCTTATAAATATTTTCTTTGGTTATATCACTGTTCTCAATGGGCCAATAAAAAAGATGGAACTGAAATTATTGGTTTTGATAAAGTAGAAGTTTCTGAAAGATTAAATTCTCTCACTTCAATTTGTAAGAAAGAGATAATAACTTTGTAATGGTAACATTAGAAATCTTTAAATATTCTAAAATAATTATATAAACTATGATTAATTCAACAGATTTAATGGCCTTAGGTGAATCAAGTTCTTTAGTTAGAAGTTTATTTAATAGAAATATTTCTTTATCTGAATTAAAAATTCCTATATTAAAAATTCCAAATGATTTTGAAAGAATTTATTTTTGGGAGAATGGATTTAATTTGAAAGATGTTAGTGATTATTTAAGAGAATTTCTGGGAAAAAATAATGTTTTTTGTGATTATAAAAAAGTTATTCCTGGAGTAATTGAGGCTGTTAAAAATGCTCGTGAACATGGCAATAAATATGATAATAATAAAAAAGTTACCTTAAGAAGTTCTTGTGAAAACAATAATTTAACTTTCTTAGTCCAAGATCAAGGGGGAGAAATAGATGGGAATTTAGTTCCTTATGTTTTGCTTTTTAGACAAAATAATCCAGATTCTTTTCTTTCACTTCCAGATTTTTATAGTTTTAGAGGAGATTATTATGCTCCGGAAGGTCATAGTGGAGTTGGAACAAAAGTTATGAATATTTGTTTTCCAAACAGAGTAAATTATTTTAGGGGTAAAGAGGGTTTAATTGTTTCTCTTTCTAAGGATTTAAATGCCCAATAATTTAATAAACTATTTTCTTTTCTTTATTTTATGATTGATTATAATAAACTGAAAGTTAAAATGGGCCTTGAGATTCATCAGCAGTTAGATACTGGAAAGTTGTTTTGTCGTTGTCCATCTGTTTTAAGGAAGGATGAACCTGATTATGAAATTAAAAGAAAGCTGCATGCTGTTGCTGGTGAAAAAGGAGAGGTTGATGTTGCTGCTTTGTATCAAAAGAATTTGAATAAAGAATTTGTTTATCAGGGTTATGATACAACTTGTTTAATTGAGTTAGATGAAGAACCTCCAAGAGAAATTGATAAAGAGGCTTTAAAAGTTTCTTTGCAAATTGGTTTTTTAATGAATATGAAGCCTGTTCAAATTTCTCAGATTATGAGAAAGACTGTTATTGATGGTTCTAATACATCTGGTTTCCAGAGAACTGTTTTAATTGCTGAAAATGGTTATTTAGAAACTTCAAAAGGAAGAGTTGGAATTAGTCATTTGTATTTAGAAGAAGATGCTGCAAGGATTGTTTCTAGAACTGAGAAGAAAGAAGTTTATCGTTTAGATAGACTTGGAATTCCTATGATTGAAGTTGTAACTGCTCCAGATATTAAAGATGCTGAACATGCAAAAGAAGTTGCATTAATGATTGGAGATATTTTAAGAAGTTGTAAAGTTAGAAGAGGGATTGGAACAATTAGGCAAGATGTTAATGTTTCTATTAGAGGAGAAAATAGAATTGAGATTAAAGGAATGCAAGATATGAAAGTTTTTATTAATGCAATTGAAAATGAAATTCTTAGGCAGAAAGATTTAAGTGATAAAAATATGAAAACAGAACAAGAAGTAAGAAATGTTTTGCCAGATGCAACAACAGAATATCTTAGGCCTTTGCCTGGAAGTGCGAGAATGTATCCTGAAACTGATTTGCCTTTATTAAAAATTTCAAGAGATTTTATTAATGAAGTTAAAAAGGATTTACCTAAATTAAAATCTGAAGAAGAAGAGGAATTAAGAAAAAAAGGTTTAAGTGAAGATATGATTAAGATGTTATTTAAACAAGATAAATTAAATTTGTTTAAGGAGTTACTTTTTGTTTTAGATAATCCACAGATTGTTGCAAAGACAATTTTGTTATGGCCTAAAGAAATTGCAACTAAGACTAAAAAAACTTTGCAAGAAATTGATGAGATCTTGGAAGATTATTATTCAGATGTTTTAAGTGCTTTTTCAAAAAATAAGATTTCTCAAGGAGATATTAAAAATGTTTTAATGAAAATTGTTTCTGGAGAGAGTTTTAAAGATGTAATTAAAATTGAAAAGGTTGATGGGTCTGAAATTGAAGAAAAGATTATGAAGATTGTTAAGAGAAAACCTGGATTAAATCCAAATGCCTATATGGGTTTGGTTATGCAAAATCCTGAATTAAGAGGCAAGGTTGATGGTAAAACTGCAATGAGAATTATTGGGAAGTATATTAAATAAGTTTTTTAAACTCTATTTATTTAGTTAATTAAAGAAAATGAGGGATAGATTACATTTAATAATTATAATTTGTATTTTTATTGCTGCAATTATTGGAGGTGCTTTTATTTATCATGGTGTTGAAGGATGGACTCTCTTAGATGCTTTTTATTTTGTTGTTGTAACTGTTACTACAATTGGTTATGGTGATTTAGTTCCAGCAACTTCTGCAGGAAAGATTTTTACAATTTTTTATGGGTTTTTTGGAGTAGCAACTGCTTTAATTATCTTTTCTAAAATAAATAGCTCAATTTTTAAGAAACATGTTGGACAAAAAGTTAGTGAAATTAAAAAGGGTGTAAGACAAGAAGAAGAATTAAAAGAAGGAATTGAAAAAAGTATTAAAGAGGCTGTAAAAGATTCAAAACAAAAGAATAAATTCAAAAAGTCTAAGAAGAAAAGGGCAAAAAAAGTTTATAAAGAATAAAAACAATATTAATATAATAAAAGATGGTGAAAAAAAAGACTCGGAAAAATAAAGGTAAGAAGCCTAATTCTAAAAATAAAGATTCTTCTAAAAAAAATTTAGATAAAAAATCTTCTAAGAAAATTAATGAAAAAAATATGAAAATGGTTAAACAAGAGAGTGATTTGAAAAAAGAAATGAAAAAGGCAGATAGTAAAAAAGATAAGGGTAAGAAAAAAGAAAACAAAATTCAAAAAGCTTCTGAAAAAGTTTCAAATAAAGTTGCTAGCCTTGGAAAGATTGAAAGAGTTCCTACCGGGATAAAAGGTTTTGATAAATTGGTTCAAGGGGGATTTCCCTCTGGTTTTGTAATGTTGGTCACAGGAACTCCTGGTTGTGGTAAAACTCTTTTTGGAATGGAATATGTTTACAATGGAGCAAGAAAATATGGTGAAAAAGGAATGATTATTAGTTTTGAACAATCACTTGATGATATAAGGCATCAGGCAGCTGCAATTGGTTTGGATTTAGTAACTTATGAGAAAAAAGGTTTGATTACTTTAATGCATATTCCAATTACTGAATTAGATAAGGGAACTTTAGAGAAAATTAAAAAAGAAGTTGAAAGAAGAAAAATTAAGAGGTTGGTTGTTGATTCAATTTCAACACTTTCAATTAATGCACCAATCTATACTCCAGTTAAAGATGTTGCTTTAAAAGATATCATGAATTATAAAGCATTTTTTAGTCCACCAATTTTAGGAGATTTTGTTGTTAATAGATTTATTTATGGATTTATTGATAATTTAAGGAGATTTTCTGGATGCACAACAATGGTAACTGCTGAGGCTCCTGAAAAAGGAGATTATTTGTCAAGAGATACAATTTCTGAGTTTATTTGTGATGGTGTTTTGGCTTTGAGTTTTGAATCAATGGGAGGAGAATATTCAAGAAGCTTGATTGTGAGAAAAATGAGGGGAACAAAAAATGATGAGGATGTGCATGCTTTAGAGATTAGTGATAAAGGATTGGTTGTGCATGATATTGAATAAAAT
>CAZRUG010000013.1:0-24009 GCA_964603295.1 Candidatus Woesearchaeota archaeon
ACAACCCTAAACTCAGCACTAATTAAATATGCAAATGCAAAAACACCAAACACAAGTAAACAAATCTGCAATACAGAACCTGCTCCTCTTTCTGTCTTTAACTTTGAAAAATCAATTTTTGTTTTCATTTAATGCCTCTTTTATTTTATTTATTTCATCTTCACTAATTTTATTAATCATTTCCTTTGTCTTAACATAAAAATCCACTGCTTTTAATTTAATCGCTTCTTTTAAATTTTCTTCAGAGGGATAATATTGTGCCTTAGTTCTTTCTTCAAAAGCATCTTCAATTTCATCTATTTCTAAATCAGAATAATAATCTCTTAAAAATTTCCTTGCAAATTCAATTGAACAAGAATGAATTTCACATTTAACACCAATCTTTCTCATAAATGCATACAATGAATAGTAATAAATATAGTAAACTGCTGTTCTTTTCCAAATATTTGTCTTCATGTTTTCAAACTCATTTATTGTCTTTTCAGCCATATCTAAATAAGATCTTGCAAGATTATCACTTTCCTCAACAATCTTCAAACCACTTTTCTGTTTTTTACACCATTCAATTCCATTCATTTTTTATAACCTCTTTTATAAAATACTCATATTCATTAATCAAAATATGATCCTTAATAATCTCCTTAATCAATGGAGAATTCTCCTTTAACATTTTTTTAAAATTTGGTTTACTAATTTTATGAATACTAAGGTTTAGGCCATACTTTTTGCCTTTTGATTTAAGTTTTTTTTCATCTATCTTTTCAAAGCAAAACAAATCTAAATCAGATTTGTTTGTTGCATAACCTTTTACATAACTCCCAAAAAGTCCAATAATATTTTCTCCACTTAAAATCTCTTTAATTTTTAGGTTTTTGTCTAAAAATTCAATACTTTTTAATATCTCTGAACAAATTAAATATCTGGAAACATTTGCATTTTCTTTATTTAATTTAAAACATTTTGTTTTGCCCTTTCTAACGGATTTTAAAATCCCCTGCTTTTCCAATTTATTTAATGCAGTTGCAGTTGTTTTGTTGTTAATCTTATTTTTTTTTGCAAAATCTCTTCCATAAATTTCTTTATTCAATTCACCTACAAATTGACCTATTATTTTAAATTCTAAGTATTGTATCATTTTATACACATATGTTTATTTTAGGTAACAATTTAATTAAATATGCAAATGCAAAAACACCAAACACAAGTAAACAAATCTGCAATACAGAACCTGCTCCTCTTTCTGTCTTTAACTTTGAAAAATCAATTTTTGTTTTCATTTTTTATTTTCCTTAAATATTCTCTTGCCTTTTTATTAAATTCTTCCCCAAACATTCTTTTAAACAAACTTCTGCTTGAATTAATCTGTGAATCAACTAATTTTTTATGCTGAACAAATAACATATTATCCTCTCTTAATTTTTTTGCATAAATCTTAACATAATCCATATCATTCATTTTTTGCATTTTCAATTACCTCTTTATATTCATTAAATTTATCTTCATTTAAAAAATCTTCAAAAAAGACTCTTAGGTGCTGAGCATCTTCTAAATCTTTTTTCCCACCTAACATAATCTCTTTGTATAATATTTCAAATTCTATTGGAGGAATTTTAAAATTAAAATCATCAATCTTTATCTTCTGGGGATGATTAAACTCAAAATATTTTGCTTTGCGACTTTCATCAATTGGGATAACTTCCATATTTGGAAACATTTCTTCTTTTCTAGCAAATCTAATGCTTTCCATATTTTCAATATATTCATAAACTTCTTTTGAAGAATCTCCCTGATAACACCAAAAGCCAGAGTCAATTAAATCTTCAAATAATTTTCTAAATGCATCTTCTTTTAATTTTGGAATAAGAAGATCAACATCTTCTGTTCCCCTTGTTCTTCCAGTGGATATACTCACAAATCCACTAACAACTAGATAATCACAATGTTTTTTTAATACTTCTAAAAAATCTTTTACAAAAAAATCCAATTCATTTAATTCTCTCCCAATTTCTATAACATCACCTTTTACAATATAACCTTTCATTTTTTATAAGCATTTTTTCTATGTTTAATTGAACGAATTATTAATATATTTTCTTTAATTAAAAAATCAACAAAAACCCGATAATCACCAATTCTAATTTTTCCAAAGTCGTTGTTAATTAATCCACGAATATATCTAAGAGGATTTTCTTTAATTTGGTCTATTTTTCTAACAATCCTCTCAGCATCTTTTTTATCTAATTTGTCTAAAAAATCTAAAGAATTCTTGTTCCATTTCACAATCATTTACAGTATCGCTTTAAAACTTCTTCATGAGAAACTAAATCTTCACCATTCAAATCTCTTGAATCATTAACTTCTTTAACAACCGCATCACTTACCTCCAAACCTTCTTCCTCACTTAATTGTTCTTTAATCAAAGTAATTTCTAATCTTAATTCATTCAAGTCTTTTCTTAATAAATCAATTTCTCCCATTTTTATCTAAGTCTCTCAAAGTTTTTAAGCTTTACCTCCTTTCATTTTTTATAAGCATTTTTTCTATGTTTAATTGTATAAATTCTAAGTAAATCTCCTTCCTCAAAATATTCAACAAATAATCTATAATCTCCAACCCTTATTTTCTTTTCATCTATATTTACAAGATTTCTCAAATGCCTTTCAACATTTACAGATATTTGTTTAACTTTTTTTACAATTCTTTGTGCTTCAACTTTATCTAATCCTTGTAAGAAATCAATTGCTTTTTGTTCCCATTCAATCTTTGCCATAATCAACAAAACATTTTTTCAACATCTTCTTGAGAATGGAATTTTTCTCTTTTCTTAGCTTCTTCAATTTCACCAATAACTTCATCCCTAACTTCTAAGTCATCTTCAACTAAAAGTTCTTTCATTTCTTCAACAACTTTCATTAAATTCAGGACATTTTTATTTAATGTTTCTAAGCTAACTTCCATTCTATCAATAACCTTCAAAGATATTTAAAGTTTTGCACCTCCTTTCATTTAATCTCCTTTTTCAGTTTTTGTACTTCTGAAACTTGAACTTAATCCAGATTCACCAACAAAGTTTTGTTTAATTCCACAATCACCTGTTTGAGCACAGGCTTTCTTTAAGTTTGCAATATAACTTGGATCTTTACACTCACAATTTTCTTTACACTCCCAATCCCCACCTAATTTTTTTTCATAAGTCACAACGCAATTTGTTGAAACACTTCCACAAACACCAGTAGCATCCCCTTCAGAATTCCAGAAATCAAAACCAGGCGCATACTTTGGCACACACTCTTCTGCACCTGCTAACCATTTACAATCTCTTTTATCCTCATTTTCACAACCACTTTTACTTTTTATTGAATAACATTGTTCCCATCTATTAACTCTACAAGTTGCACTACTAAATCCATTAACATCTGATTCAATACAAATCTCTTGCCTAAAATCAGCACAAGGCTCAATAGTAACCTCTCCATTATAACAAACAGCCCGAGTATAACGACTTCCAATTAAATTATTTTCAGCACCTTCTGTATTCAAACACCAAGTTTCTCCGTGCTCATATCTATTTCCTTCAAACTCACAACCTAAATCTTCACAAATATAATTTCCATGCTCAACACCACTTCCCCTGTCTGCTTTTTGACAACTACTTCCCAAAAAATAATCACAATTACCACAAGTCTTTGAACCAGTATTTGAAGAATCAGGATTACAAGATTCAACAGGCTCATAAACATCTGTCCAATAATTATCATCATCTATTTTATCAGCATCATAAATATTTGCAACATTTCCACAAGTATCTGTATAATAAACTCCATCCTTTCCATCAACACAAGTTGTAATTTCTGTTGGAGCACAATCAGTTTCTAATTCAGGAGCAGTACACAATGTTCCTGCATAAAACTCAGTTGAGTTACCTGAATTACCTTTGATATCACATTCTTTTTGAGTAATAAATTCACAAGTTTTTCCAAAATCAACTTCATAAACACACGCACCTTTTTCATCTGAACTTGCACTTAAAATACACTGAACTTCATTATTTATATCTCCCCTAAAATTAATCTCTAATCCATAAAGAGTTGCCATTCTTTTACATCTTGTCTGAGTTACAAAAGCAGCTTGATCACCAATTAAACAACAACCTAAAGTACACTGACTAACATCACAATCAGCACCTTCCCTCCATACACCCCCTTCTGCATCACAAACTCTTTGAGGGGTATTCTTATGGCAAGTTCCTTCAGCATTATCAAAACAACAGCCTAACTTACAATAAGAAGTTGATTCACAAGAAGTCGGAGCACTCTTAAAATTAACATCACATTTTTCTTCAACTGCATTCTGACACCATGCACCATCTGTTGTCTTCTCACAACACAATGTTTGGTCAATAGAATTAATATTTACAAGAGATAAAATTCCAATTAACAAAATCATACAAATCAAAACTAAAATCTTTTTATTCATTTTTTATTTGTTTAATTGCTTTTTTTAGTAAAGGCAATTCTTTATTTAATATTCTTGCGAAAATCCCTTTATTAATTGCAGCATAATTATGGCTTGCAATATTTCTAAAACTAATAAACACTCTCCAATTAACTTCTGGAAATTTTTTTGTTATCTCTTTTGGCAATTCTTTAACAGATTGACCAATAACTTGCAACCTCAAAACCAACATATCATAACTATCTACATTTTTATTAAAATCAACCTTTCCTTTTTTCAATTGATTTTCAATTCTTCGAATCATTTCAGTAATATTATTTACATAAAGATCATATCTTGACATATTTTGCTTCCTTTTTAACATAATTTAATTCAGGTCTTAAATCAGATTCAATAATTAAATCAACTCTTTTTTTAAATAAATTTTCTAAATAAAATAATAATTCAAAATATTCATCTTCAATTTTTTTCTTATCCATATCAACTAAAAAATCTATATCACTTCCTCTTTTTTGTTTACCCTTTAAATAACTTCCAAATAACCCAATTTTCTTAACACCTTTTTCTCTAAGTTTGTCTTTTCTTTTTTCTAATTCATTTAAAATCTTTTTACTCATTTTTTACCTCTGTAAATGCATAACCAGGTGGCCAAGCCAAACTTCTTGATGCAAACTGAAATTTATCTTCGCTGTTTCTATTTG
The DNA here is from genome assembly GCA_964603295.1 of Candidatus Woesearchaeota archaeon. Classification (GTDB taxonomy): domain Archaea; phylum Nanobdellota; class Nanobdellia; order Pacearchaeales; family GW2011-AR1; genus CAZRUG01. Next base: position 5,157 of record CAZRUG010000013.1, read on the forward strand.
ATAAAATATAAATTGTTGTGCCATCTGATTGTTTTAATTTCTCAACTTTTAAGTCATGGTAGTAATTCATATAAGTTGTTGTTTCACTATCTCCAAGAGTTGCTTCCCAATCCAAAATGCTATTTGCTATACTTAAAAGTTCATAACTATTATCATTAACAACAACCCGCACATTATCATAAACTTGTGCATTTTCTTTTTCAATTGCTAATGAAGTATTAAATGTAAACACAACTTTTTGAGGCAATAACTCAACATCAAATTCATTCCCTCTTGTTCTAACAGTATAGCCCTGTCTTTCATAATTACTCTTTAAATCATCCAAACATTCCTGAGCTTTTTCATTAACAGATTCTTTTAATGACTCTTCAAACATTTTAACAATAAAAGGCCTTTGCATAACACAAGTCTGGTAATATTCTTCTGTATAACATAAATATTCAATTTCATTGCCCTGATAAAGATAATAATGTTCTGGTTCTAAAACTCCTCCCTGGCTTGAAATTAAATCAATATTTTCTTCAATACTATCTATCATACAATCTTCTAAATATTTTGAAGGATGCTGAGGATTAATTCCAACTAAACTTTTTATTTCAGGAAAAAACAAGAAAAACAAAACAGCTATAGCAACAACTACAATAGCAATTATAATAAATATTGTTACCTGTGCTTTTTTATTTGATTTCATTTTAAAATATCTCCAAGATATAAATCATATTTTGACATACTCTGTCTCCTTACTAACATATTTTACTTCTGGTTTAAGACCTGATTCAATAACTAAATCAATCTTATTTCCCTTGAATATTTTTTCTAAATAATCCAATAAACCAAAATAATTATCTGCATCAGTTTTATTAAATTCAACAAGAATATCTATATCACTTCCTCTTTTTTGTTTACCCTTTAAATAACTTCCAAATAACCCAATTTTCTTAACACCTTTTTCTCTAAGTTTGTCCTTTCTCTTTTCTAATTCATTTAGGATTTTATCTTTTTGTTTCATCTCTTTTCTCCTCGTTTTTCAACGCTATTATATTTTAAAAACTTAATCATAATTTACAACCCTAATAATACCTGCACAATCAGGATTTACATTGCCCCAAATATCTTCACATTTAATAAAATACTTTTTGCCTTCTGTAACTTCAACACTATGTTGTTTTGAAAGTCCTAAACTCATTGAAGTTTTGTTTGCAATATCAAACACACAAGTTCTTTCATCATAATAGCATAATGCTTCCTCATTTGTTTGAATTCTTAGCTTTCCACCTGAATTATATGCAGTTACAATTTCTGGAGGTGAATCATCTATCTTAATTTGAAATTGGGTGAAATTTTTTGCAGTATTTCCAGCAATATCTTCGCATTTAACACAGATTTTGTAATATCCCCTATTCATTTGATTAAAGTTTTGAGTATGGGTTGTTTTCCCAGTATTTGAAAAAAAGATTGATGGATCATCACAAGATTTTAAGTCAAAATCATACCTACAAAGAGCCTTTCCATCTTCTGCCCCTCCAGATGTTTCAACATTCAAATCAATACTTGCAGGAACAAGACCTTTTTCAATAATTCCCGAGGGAGAAATAGAATCAATTTTTAATTCATTTTGAGAAACTTTCACTTGGTAATGTAGGATTTCATTATTAATATTTCTTTTAGTTTCATTTGTTGTATTTGCATACCAAGGCTGATCCTTGCATTTAAAATATAAATCATTTACTCCTTGATTAAGAGATATTTTTGTATTACATTCCCACCCTTGATTAGTATATTGCTCAACTTTATTTTTGCAATTCATTGGGTTCATCAAAGAAAAATCACTTTGATTTCCAGAAGAATATCTACACTCTGCAGGTTCATTTGTGTAAATTTTTAATTCTGTTGAATTTGTCCCTTCTTTCAGGATTGAATTGTTTTTTGGGGAAAATAATGTAAACTGATGATTTACAGGAGTTATATCTTCACCAGAATTAACACAAAAACTGATTATATTTTCATTAAGATTATGGTTTCCCCAATAGTCCTGACATCTTATATAAATTCTTGCATCTGCATAAGATTTTCGAACATCCCCTTGCAGATTAAAAACTTTTGAGCTATCAATTCCAGGCATAAAAATATTTAGGTGATGTTCATTTGAAAAAAGATTTCCTTCTTGAGGGAAATTTCCAACCATATCTTCATAATTTTTTGTTAAGGGTTTAGTAAATGTGTATTTACATTGAGATGATTCATCCAGATTCAAGATTATTTGTAGGGGCGTCCATTCAGTTATACATTCCGTGTTCTCCCCTCTTAGCTCATATCTTCCCTCTTCTTTCTTTTCTAAAATAAAACCTTCTGTAACAGAAGTGGAATTTATCTTTGGGGCATTATTGTCTTTTGGGACACTAATGCATTCAGGATTTTCAGAAAACTCATTTACTAATTTGCAAGTTTGTCCAAGACTTTCACATCGATAATCAGTACAATCAAATCTTGGGTCTTTATTACATGCACTACAATCCTGTTCTCCAACTGGTGCTTGCCAAGGGTAGCATTTGAATTCAACAGTTCTTTCTTCTATATCCCCCCATCCAGTTATGAATCCCCATGCAATCATTATGACTGCAATCACTATTGCAATAATTGTTCCAACAGGGTACATTGATGCTAACAATGCTAATGATTCTGCCATAAATTTAGCTGCCACAACAGAGGCCGCTGCAACAAAAGCAGTTCCCATTCCAACTGCAATTAACATAAGCGCCTCTCCCTGATATCCGAGCGAATTACCTAAAAAATATCCAATAGTTGCTCCGACTGCAAAGGCAGCTGCCGCAACCCCAATTGATTGAATTGCAACACCCAAACTATTGGTGGCTGAAAGGGTATTTGTGCTGACTGTAGCCCCTTGTTGAGCCCCACTAGTAGTAGATGTTGTTCCAACACCCAGTTTTGTTAAACCATATGCAGTCATTGCAATTCCGCCATGAACAGCATTAACTATTTGAGTTGATTTTTCAATGTTTTCCTGAGAATCACTTAAATCAGTTAAAGGATTTTCTCGATTATCCACATTTCCAACGATTCTCTTTAGACTAAATTCTATTTCTTGGGGTTTAACATAAAGTTCTTCAATTGGCTCTGTCCACTTAGAATGTTGTGCCCAACTAATAATTTTATTTAGTCCGCCCACCTTGCTGGAGGTACCAACAATTTTTTCATTATTTGTTCCCACTCCCTCATAATTTACTGTACTCCCACAATCACCCAATGAATAACAAAGTTTATGAAATTGCTGAGCAAATGCAGGGGTTTCACACCCACAATTTTCTTTACACTTCCAATTACCGGCAGCATCTTTTTTATAAACTGCTGTGCAAGTCTGACTTGCAAGTCTACAAACTTGATTTGCCATAGAATAGCTTTCTTTTGAATTTAAGTCAAACCCTTGCGGATAACGTGGAACACACATATTAAAACTAAATTTTGTGTCAATGTTCATTTCTTTTAGATAACAATGAGTGTTTTCATTGCATAGCCTTTTTCTTTCTGAATCTTTTTTCCGATTATAATCTAAACATAATTTAGCTTCATTTAAAACACAGTTTGCCTGAGAAAAATCACCAGTTTCAGATTCCATGTTTGATTGAGAACAAATCATATTCCTTCTTTCTCCACACCGCTCTATTTTAACTTCTCCTTCTTGGCAAAAAGCCAGCCAATGCTCACTTCCCACCAGATCTCTTCCTTCATCAATAATTCCTTCATAAACACACCAACTTTCTCCATGCTCATATGTTTCCCCCTCATATTCACATCCTAAATCTTTACAAACATAGCTTCCATCTTCTACTTTAATGTCTTCAGAAGTAGAACAAAAACTACTCTTAAAACGATCACAATTACCACAATCTTTGGATTCAATATTAGATCCATCTGGATTACAACTATCTTCTTTTGACAAAATTTTCCCATTATTCCAAGATTTTTCTTTATTCGCAGAATAAATATTTTCTTTATTTCCACAAGAATCAAACCAATAAATTTCATCCTCTCCTTCTGAACAACCGATGCTGTCTTGTTTCACACAATTTGTGTCTAAATCTGGGTGAGAACATAAGTAGTCTTCATAAAAATCTCCTGAAAGTTCAAAACATTTTTCTTTAGTCTCTCTTGAACAATATTCTGGAAGAATACAGGCACCTTCTTTTTTTGAATTTTTAAGTGAAAGACAAGCTAATTCGCTATTTATGTCCCTAAAATCTTTTTTTACTCCAGAATAATTCGCCAAAATTTCACAATTTCTTTCATTGGTAAATACAGGGGTGTTGTCAACAATACAACAACCATTTAAACATTCGTTTACAATACAATTTTCTTCATCTTTCCAAATCCCTCCCGCTTCTTCACAATCTTTTTTAAATGCTTTATTTGTACAAATTCCAGTTTTATTGTCAATACAACAACCTTTTTCACAACCAACCACCAAATCACACTTAGTAGGAATTAAATTAACTGCACATTGGCTTTCGTTCTGGAAGATAAAACTTTCGCAAATAGCACCTTTATTTGTTTCAGGACAACATTTTTCTATGATTTGTTCTTGTGCAGAAACAACTCTTATTTGATTTATTTTAAAAAAATCAATAAAAATATTCTTTACATTTCTAAAAAAACCTTTGCCTCCTTTTTCTGGAGAATCTTCCCCAAAGAGTGAGTCTGTTTTTGAAATAAGATAAGGGTGTGCAAAGATTGCATTCACTAAAATAAAAAATTCTATTAAAACCAGTAAATAAATTATTTTTTTCATCTTTAAATCGGAGGGAGATAACAAGTTCTTATTGCAAACCTGAATTTCTCACCATTTTTTTTATGCGTAATTGTATATATTATATCTGAGTTTATAGTCCTTATACTGTCTATATCATAATCTGGATAAAAGAGCATATAACCTCTTTTTTGAAAACTACAAAATCTTGATTCTTGATTCAAAATTTCTTGAGCAACAATTAAGAGATTATAGGCTTCTGTTCTAAATGCAATTGAAGGATTTTTATAAACTTTTGTTTCATTTGTTTTCTTTGCAGAAACATCTGCATCAAATTGCATAATTATCTTTTCAGGAACAATTTTTATTTGAAAATCTTTATAATTCTCTTTAATTTCATAGTTCTTATTTTCTAGATTTTCTATATAACTGTTCCAACATTTTTTTGTTTTCTCTTGCAGTGATTTTTTTAATTCTTTCTCTAAGTTTCTTAATAAAATTGCCTCTTGATTTGAACAAGGAATAAATGATTTTTCTGTGTAGCAAAGATAGGAGACATCCATTTTTCCTTCTTCATCAAATTCAAAAGTAAGATTCAATTTATTTTCTGAATAGCTTCCCTGAATCATTAATTTATCTAAATTTTCATAGATCTCTTTTTTTAAACAAGAATGAAGATGGGATTCTGCCCGAATCTCTGCACTAGGAGAGACAGAATCAAACAAACCACCCCTAAACAAAAAGAACAAGCCAATAATAGCAACAACTACCACTGCAATAATAACAAAAATCGTCACTTGTGCTTTTTTATTTTCCATCTTTTTTATCTATTAATTTAATTGCATCTTCAATAACATGAGATTTGTTCCTATATTTCCCTGTTTTTACCCAGTAATTAATTTTTTCAACAGTTTCCTTATCTACTGTTGCAGATATTCGATCTAATCTGCTTTCATATTTAAGTTGCTTAACTTCAATAGTCTCAACAGGCAATTTGACATTTTCTTTTATACAAATGACAAGGTCAACTTCTTTTTGATCATGTTTATGTAAGATAAAATTTGATGAAAGTGTTTCTAATTCCACCTTAACTTGCTTGTTATTCTTTAACATTATAAAATCTGGAAACCTCTTTTTGTTTTCTTTTATTATTTTATCAAAACCAAATTTATTAAAGTTTTTTCTAAACCATTTGCAAAACTCTTCTTCGCTTTTGATTTTTTTTATTTTAGTATCCATAAATTCACCCCCTTCTTTTTTATTCTTTCCACCTTCTTTTCTAATGCAAGTTCTAATAAATATTTATCTGCAGTATTCCAAGAAACCTTAAGGTAATCTGCTAATTCAGAAGAACTTATAATTTTAGTTTTTTTCAAGAAATCAATTATTTTAGAGTTATGAGATTTCATATTAAATTTGTTAAGTATATTATCACCATATTTATTTATAATAAACTAATGAAATAACATTATTTAAATCTTATCTCTAATAAATATTCTAAGAATCCTTAATCTTCAACTCAAACTCACGCTTGGCCCCATATAATTTACTCTAGAATCTATTCCAGTGTCAGTCTTCAGTCTCAACTCTTGGAGCTAAAACAAAAGAAGTTTCAACATTTGGGGTTCTAAAATCAATCTTTAAAGGATGGTCTTGGGCAAAATGCAAAATAGTTTTTTCACACATCTTTGCACCTTTAACAAATTTTTGTAAATATTCTAAACTATATCTTGCTCTGCAATCTTCTGCATCAATCCGAGCCTCATCTCCAGTAAATTCTGTTCTTGCTGAATTCAAACCTTTTGATTCCATAATAAACTTTCCATTCTCAACAATAAATGAACAAGCATCTGCAACAACAGCACAATCTTCAATGCTTGCAATTAAATCAACTGAATTAATTTCAATATGAGAACTAAACTCCATGTTTCCTGTTTTTGTAGCAAAATCAATTTCTTCTCCTTCAACTTCAATCAAAGCTAAACTAAACTTTCTTCTAATTCTATCCTGAATTACAATATTAATATAATTGTCCTTACTTTCCATAACTAAAGAACTTCCAACTCCACACCTTTTCAAGATTTTCTTTAAATTATCCAAGTTAATTCCCAAACTTTCATTATCTGTTTCAAATTGAGAAAATGCAGATTTTGGAATCTTAAATCCTACCATTGCAACATTTGCAGGATCAATTGCAGTAATACTAAGTCCAAACTCATTAACTCGTAAACGCACATCTGTAACTAACTCAGACAAAAGTTCAATTGCTTTAATAAAAAGCCCAGGGTTCTCTAATTTAATTAACATTCTTATAAAAAAACCCCTTTGCTTTTAAGCATTGCTGTTCTTTAGTATAGGTTATTTATTTAAACTTCTAACCCTATATTTGACTATGGTTTTAGAAGAAATAAGTTTCAAAGAAAAGAGAATAAGAAGTATAACTAATATCTATTATTCAAGACCTGAAATTCAAAAAGCTTTATTTGATTTTTCAAAAAACAGAGAAATCTGCCCAAGGTATTTTCAAGGTTTTGGAAAAAGACCAGACTCATTTCAATATCCAAATGATATTTTTGAATTAGCAAAAAAAGGTGCAACATCTTTTCATTGTTCTGAAGAAATTTGGGAAGACCCATTAAAAATAATTACTGGAATGACTGAAAAACAAGCAAACTCAATAAGAATTGGTTGGGATTTATTAATTGATATTGACTGCAAATGGTTTGATTATGCAAAACTTGCTGCAAAAGCAATCCTTCAAACACTAAAAGAAAATGGTGTAAAAAATATTGGAGTAAAATTCTCAGGAAGTAAAGGATTTCACTTAATTGTTCCTTGGAAAGCATTTCCAAAAGAAATAAATGCAATTCCAATAAAAGACCTTTTTCCAGAAATTCCAAGAAAAATAGCAGCTTATTTAAGAAGTGAATCTGAAAAAACAATGAAACAAATTCTTCCATCAGACTTTTATTCTCAATTCAAAAACACAAAAATCAAAAAAGGAATAAAATGCAATCAATGTGGAGAAATCTCAAATCAATCCCAATTAATAGAACTGTTTTGTCCAAGATGTAAAATAGGAGAAACACGAAAAATACCAAACACAGAACAAAAAGAATTCAAATGCTCACATTGCAGAAATAATTTTGAAATTAAAAAAACAATTGATTTATATGAATGCTCAAAATGTAATATTAATTCTCAAAAAAATCCAGAAAAATTTGCAAAAACAATTGAAATAGATTTATTTGATTTAATGGGCTTAGATATTGTTTTAGTTTCTTCAAGACATTTATTTAGAATGCCCTATTCTCTCCACGAAAAAACAGCTTTATCAAGTATTGTTTTAGAAGAGGCTCAAATAAATAATTTTGAACTCAAACACGCTGACCCAATGAAGATAACACCCAGTTCTATTAGAAATTTTCTTCCAGATTCTAAAGAAGGTGAAGCAACTTCATTAGTAATTAATGCTTTGGACTGGAGCAAGAACCAAGAAATTCAACAAGGAACTTCTGAAGAAAAAATCACTGGAAAATATGCAGATTATAAACCAATTAAACTTGACAAAATTTTAGAGGAAAATTTTCCTCCTTGTATTAAAAAAATATTAACTGGAGTTGAAGACGGAAGAAAGCGAGCATTATTTTCTTTAATTAATTTATTTCGTTCTTTAGGAATGGAAAAAGAACTTCTTGAAAAAAAGATTTATGAATGGAATCAAAAAAATCCAATTCCTTTAAAAGAAGGTTACATAAAATCTCAGCTTTCTTGGACTTATCAAAGAAAACCACTAATGCCCCCAAATTGCAAAGAGTTTTATCAAGGTTTAAGTGCATGCACCCCAGACAATTTATGTAATAAAATAAAAAATCCAGTAAATTATACAATTAGAAAAACACTTGCAACAAATAAACCTCAAAAGAAAAAATCTTCTTAGTGAAGAAATATTTATAAACAAGAACTTGCTTTGTTGAATATGAAAAAGAGGTTTTTTTTATTGCTAATTTCTATTATATTACTTACAAGTTTCACACTTGCTGCAAACGAAACTTCTGAAACACAACAAATTCAAGATGCTTACAATTGTTTAACAACAACAATTAATGACAGAGGTTGTAGTTCTTTGTCTTTTGAGGATAAATTATTTTCTTTTTTAGCAACAGGCAATTGTAAAACTGATTTGCTTGCAGATTCAAACAAAAACCAGTGTTGGCCAAAAGCAGAATGCACAATCAAAGCAACATCTCAAGCCATTTATGCTTTAACAGAAAGAGGCGGAACTTCAACTTCAGAAGCAGAAGCATGGCTTTCAACACGAAATTCAACAGCATCAAATATTGATTGGTATTTACAAATAGAAGGTTTAGAAGAAACTCAATGTACAATTGCTTATGGAGATAGAACTTATACAATTAATATCAATGAAAATAAAAAAATAAATACAGGTGCAGGAACTTGTTTAACACTTGCCCAAGATGATTACTGGTTAGCAATTTCACAAAACTGCCATGATACTGAATTCACAATCTCTTGTGATAAATCATTTTCAACTTCAAAAGTCTTTAAGGAAAGAGGCTCTTCAATAATTTATGTATCTCCAGAAATTCAATCTGAATCTTCAAATGGAGAAACAAAAGAATCTGTTTCTTCAATGTGTTTTACAGATTCTTCTGGAAAATGTGATTATGAAGGAACACTTTGGGCAGCAATTGCATTAAAAAATTTAAATTATGATATAACTCCTTATTTACCTTATTTAATCGCTGGAGTAGATAATAACCAAGATGAATTACCTGAAGCATTTTTATATATTTTAACTGGAGATTACTTTAATGATTTATTACTAAGACAAAAAGCAGAATACTGGTCTGCATCAGGTGATAGATTTTATGACACTTCATTAGCAATGTGGGCACTTTATTATGAAAGTTTAGAACAAGTTGATAAAACAAAAGAATGGCTTTTAGAAAACCAAGAACAAGATGGTTGTTGGCAAGGAGTTTCAGATACAGCATTTATTTTATATTCTACTTGGCCTAAAGAAGTTTCTTCTGGCACAAACACAAATATGGATTGTGAAGATGCTGGATATTTTTGTACAATTGATGTAAATTGTCCTGGTGCAACCTTAGATTCTTATGAATGCGCTGGCTCACGAGTTTGTTGTGAAGAAAAAGCATTACAAACTTGTAGTGAAATGGGGGGAGAATTTTGTAATGATGATGAAACTTGTACAGGCAATTTTGAATCAGATGTAAATGGAGATGAATGTTGTTTAGGTGGTTATTGTAAAGATGATTCTGGAGAACAACCTCAAAAAAGTGAATGTGAATTAGCAGGAGGTTCTTGTTATACTTCTTGCACAGACCAGGAAGAACAATCTCCTGAAGAATGTAATTATGCTTCTGATGTTTGTTGCATGCCAAAAGGAGATGATGGTTCTTTGCTTTGGTTATGGATTTTATTAATTATTTTAATTATCTTAGTTGTTTTAGGAATTGTTTTTAGAGATAAGTTACAACCTTATTGGAATAAAATTATTATTAAATTTAAAAAAGGTGGCGAAGGTTCTCCTGTTTCAAATCAAAGAGGGCCTCCTCGAGGACCACCAGGAATGCCCCCAAGACAGCCAAGACCAAGACAAATTCTTCCACCAAGTTCAAGGCCTCAACCAAGACCAATGCCTCAAAAAAAGAACTCTGGTGAAATGGATGATGTTCTAAAGAAACTAAAAGATATGGGAAAATAAACTTTATTAACCCCTTTTTCTTCATGATTTTATGAAAAGAGCAATATCAATTTTATTTTTATTATGTTTATTATTTCCCCTAGTATCTTCTTTAGAAATTCAAGCTAAGGATTCATTTGGCCAAGGAGAAACATTTTATGCTAAACTTTCAGGAGTAATTTTAAATGACATTTCTGTTAAAGATATATCTCTTTATAGAGGCCATGTTAGAGCACCAGCAGATTTTTTACTTTATGAATTTGAAGATGAATTTTATATATCTACTCAATTAATTGGAAAAGAATCCGGAGATTATTCAATTGAAATAAAAAATGTTGAATATCAAAAAGGATTAGATGTTGTTAAAGAAGACTTAATAAAAAATTTTACAATCACAAATAAAACAGCAGACTTTTATGTTCAACCTTTATTAATAAGAACTCAAGACGACTTTGAACTAAAAATACAAAACTTAAATGAAAACACAATTTCAGTGGACATTTCTTCTGGAATTGAAAATTCTACAAATTCTTTTTCATTAAAAACAGGAGAGATAAAAGAAATTGGTTTTGGTATTTCAAATGTTGAACAAGATTCAATTCAAAATATAAAACTTTCAACAGCAAATACAGAATATACTGCAAAAATTTATGTTTATAGTAAAGATGAAAATGAACAAAGAGAAATGAAATTTCAACCTTCTGAATTAAAAATTCCTTTGCTAACAAATCAAACAGATTATACAAAAAGAATTGTAACTCTAAAAAATACTGGAAACATTGACTTAGAAGACATAACTTTTAAGATTTCAAATGAACTCAAAGATTATTTAATTTTAGAATCACCAACAATACCAATGCTTTCAGATAATAAATCTATTGATATAAATCTTTATTTTAATACAAACTCTACAATCAGAGAGGAATTTGTCTCTGGACAATTAACTGCAAAACAAACAATTGATACTGAAACAATTTATGCATATATTGCAATTGATTTAAACATAACAAAAGATTATCAACCTTTAGAAAATGAAACAATATCTAAAGAAGAAGTTTCTGATTTTATAAAATCTTGTTCTGATTATGGAGGTGTTGTATGTGGAAAAGAACAAGAATGTTCTGTTGATGAAATTCCTTCAACAGATGGCAATTGTTGTCTTGGTTCTTGTAAAAAACCTGAAAAATCAAATTCTAATGGAAAAATAATTGGTTGGACATTGGTTGTTATTGCAATTGGAATTATTATTTGGTTTTATTTTAAGAAATACAAAAAAACAGCACCAAAAGTTAATTTAATAAAAAAGAAATAATTATTTTTTTTCAGTGTTTTCACTCATTATTGATTTTAGTTTTTTTTCTAAAACTCCTTTTTCCATTTGAAGAACTCTTGCAACTTCATCATAGCCATGAAGCTTTCTTGTTAATTCACTAAATAATTCACTTAAATCAATATTACTGACATTCATTTTTTCAGGAGAAACAATCTGGACATAAGCAGGCATATATTTGAACATCAACATTGCAATATGCATAATGCTTTCAACCTCAACTTCAACTTCAGCAAAACTTGAAAAAAATTCTGGGTTATCTTTTGTTTGTTTTGCTTCATGAACTTTTTTATCTATTAAAGAAACTCCTTTTTCTTCAGGAATTTTATCAATAATTTTATTTAAACTTTCAATTATATGCTCTGCTGGCTTCCCCAAAATTTCTAAAATCAATATTGCTTGAATTTTTTCACTCATCTTCAAATTCTGTTTTGTATTTATTTTTTCTATATATGAATAAACTTCCAATGATAATGCAAAAGATAACAAATCCATACATAAAATAGTCTTTTTTCAAGACACTCTGATTTTCTTTTGTTTCATTGCTTTTTATAGTTTTTGGATTTAATCTCGCAGTTCCAAAAGTATAATTTAAGGGTTTTTTCTTGGTTTCAACACTTGAATTTATTTCTTCTTGTTGAGAAAGCTCTTGCACAGGTTCTTTTTCTTTTTCAATTTTTTCTTGTTCCTCAGCAGAATCATTTTCTTCAGAATGGAAATTAATAGCATTACACTCAGAAGATTTTGTATTTTCCTTAAACACCCATTTATCCTCTAATTGCCAAGTCTTTTCATTATTCTCACTATCTTCTAAAAGATTTGTTTCAGCAACCAAATCCCCTTCATTGTAAAGAAAAACTTTTTCATCTGAATTATCAAGCCATTGCTTTTCTAAAACATATATACAATTCCCTTTAACAGAAATATCAAGAGTAATTTCATCACCGTCGTTGTTTTTTAATAAATAGTTTTCTAAATTAATTTCTTCTTCAGAATAAAATTCAATCCATTCATAACCAGAATCAGTTCCTTCGGGGTTCAATTCAACTTCACTAATCTTTAAACCCGAACAAAATGCAGTAGAAACAACTAAGACAAAAATAAAAATCATTAAAAATGATTTCTCCATAATTTAATTAAGAAAATACCTGTTTTAAGTTTTATTCTTTTTTACCATATATTTTTTTTCAAAATCATCATATTCTACTTCAATTTTTCTTCCCTTTTGCACAGCTTTTGCAATTAATATCCTTGAGAAGATTTTATTTTCTAATAACCAAAAACACATTCCCTTTTCCACTTTTGTTAAAGAACCATTTTTCTTAACTTCTAATCCATAAACATCAAATTTTCTTCCAGACTTTTTAAAACACATAAAATCAGGAAATCCATTCCCAATTGATAATGCTCTTAAATAAGGATTGTATTTTCTTTTTGCAGGCACAACCTTGTTTTTTTCAGCGTCGATAGTATTCATCCATTTATTAACAATCCAACCCATTGATTCTAAATCTTCTCTAACTTTTGCTTCAAATCTTAAACCAGCTGCACGATTCTTTTTCCCCTGTGCTACATAATCCACCTTTTTTTTAACTTTCTTTTTTTCAGTCATTTTATTCAAATTCGTGAGGACCAATTTTAATTAAGATTTCTCGTATTTCACTAATTGTTTTTTGTTGTTCTTTTTTGTCAGACATTCTAACAAATTTCATTAGCATATCCACAAGTTCCTCTTTGGATAAAACATTAATATTATTTAATTCAATAATGAAATAAAACCTAAATTTTTTATATTTTAATTCTTTAACTTTAAAACTTGAAAATTGTCCTATTAATTTTCCTTTATTTGGGTTTTTCTCAAGACCTCTTAACAATTTAATAATCTCATAAGATTCCCCCTTAAATTTCTTTTTAATTTGCTTTGCCAAAGATTTAACTATCTCGACTTTGGCCATTCTTTTTTAACCTCTTTTTCAAATTCATTCAGAGAGATATATTTTTCCGAAGGCATTAAAAATTCTTTTAATTGAGCTTTAACTGCAAAATTGTAGAGTCTTTTTATAATTTCTTCATAGCTTTCGCCTTTTAATCCAAATGAACTTATTAGTTTCTTTGTTTCATGGCTTAATTGAATTGTGCTTGTCATCTATAGTTACTATAGGAAATATAGTTTATAAAATTTACTAAACCTTTCCTTTCAAATATTTCTGTCTTAAATCTTCTGGAAATCTTTCAATTGCATAACGTAACATTGTTCTTGGCATTTTTTTATAATGTTTTTTCAAAAACTTCTCTTCAAGCTCTTGATTCTTTTTTCCAATTTCTCTAAGCATCCAACCAACAGCCTTATGCATTAAATCATGTTTATCATTCAACAAAATCTCTGCAATCTTTAAAGCATCTTTAAAATCATTTTTTCTAATAAATGCAAAACATGAAATCATTGCAATTCTTTTTTCCCATAAATCATTTGATTTTGCTAAATCATATAAAATCTTTCTATCTTTATCTAAAAGCCAATCACCAACAATATAATGACAAGACACATCAACTAAATCCCAGTTATTAATATACTTTGTATTCTTTAAATAAAAATCAACAAACTTTTTTTTGTCTTTTAATGACTTTGATTTTTTATATTTCCAATCCAAAATTCTCAATGCGCATACTCTTTCTTCATGAATTTTACTTGATATTAATTTTTGTAAATCATTAATATTAATTTCTCTAAATTCTTTTGCAACATCTTTTATTTGTTGAGAAGTTAAACCAATAAAAATATCTCCCTCTCCATATTCTCCCTTGCCTGTTTTAAAAAATCCTTGAAGAATTTTAGTTTTTTCTTTATTTTCTAATTTTCTTAATTCTTTTTGAACCTCTAACATCCAATGAAAAAAACACCTAAATTTAAATAATCTTGCTTTGTTTTATTTTTATGGAAATTTTGACAATTATTTTGCTAACAATAGGTATTTTTGCTTTGTTTGAAGGACTTATAGTAGCCTTGTTTCCAAAATCAATTCAATCAATTTTCCAAGATAAGAACATTCTTAGAAAAGCAGGTATAACAGAGATAATTATTGCAATTCTTTTGATTTCCACTGGAATCTATTTAATTTTATTTTCTCTTTAGACCAAAAAGCTTTATAAACCAATATCTCAATACATTATTATGGTTTTCAAAATTAATATTGGAACAAAGGATGGAAAGACTTGGAAGATTGAATCAGAAAGCTCTGCTTTAGAAGGAAAGGAATTAAAACAAGTAATTAAGGGGGAAGAAGTTTCTCCAGATTTAGCTGGTTATGAATTTGAAATCACAGGCGCGAGTGATAAGTCAGGGTTTACTTCTCTTGAATCAGTAGATGGCTTTGCAAGAAAAAGAATGCTCTTAGATTATGGAACTGGAATGAAAAAGCGACCAAAGCACGAAGGAAAACACACTCGGGCTAAAAACAGACCAAAAGGACTTAGATTAAGAAAAACAATAAGAGGAAAGGTTATTTCTCTAGAAATTGTTCAAATTAATCTTAAATTAGTTAAAGAAGGAAGTAAGAAATTAGAAGAAATTTTTCCAGATCAAGCACCTCAGCCTGCTGAACCAGAACCAGCTCCTGAAACTAAAGAATCAGCACCAGAAAAATCTTTTGAAACAAAAGAAGAACCAAAACAAGAAGAAAAAACTTCTGAAGAAAAAGCAGGAGAGTTACCTTCAGAAGAAAAAGAAAAACCAGTAGAAGAAAAACCTGCTGAAGAAAAGAAAGAATAAAATGATTGCTGGGGCGATAAACACAATTCTTGCACCAAGTTTTTTAACAAATAATATTGGATTAATTTCTTTAATGCTTGGAGCAACAATCTTAGTTATTTTCTCAGATTTTGTAAATAAGAACTTTGTATTCCCTTTTGCAGATTATATTAAATCAAAATCTCACACATCAATCAAGAAATCAAAAACACATCAAAAAGCACCTTGGTCAACAAAAATTCTTTCTGAATCATTAGCAACAATAATTTTTCTTTTATATTGCTATCTTGGTGCATCTTTTTTAGCAGAATATATTTTTGCTCCAATTTTAGGAAACTTAAGACAAATTATCTTATTAGTTGTAATTGGATTGTTCTTTTTAATTTCATATATAATTAATAACAAAACAATTCGAAATAAATTTATTAAAGTATAAATTTAAAAACTAAAATATTTCTTTCTTTA
Organism: Candidatus Woesearchaeota archaeon; assembly: GCA_964603295.1. Taxonomy (GTDB): domain Archaea; phylum Nanobdellota; class Nanobdellia; order Pacearchaeales; family GW2011-AR1; genus CAZRUG01. Next base: position 21,193 of record CAZRUG010000013.1, read on the forward strand.
TATGGAAATGACTTTAGATAGATTATATCAAGAAAGAATTTCAATTGTAGATGGTTGTTTAGAAGGAACTACTTTTGAAGATTGCTGGAAATCTAATGAAGTATATCCTGTTAAAACTGAAGAGGGAATAGCAGTTCTTTTTAATTGTGAACGAGAAACAAAACCCAACACACATGGATTAGACCCTTTAATTAGAGCAAGAGAATTACTAAAAACATTTCAAGCAATTGAGGATTCTAATGGTTGGTATCTTTGTTAAAATTAATTTATTAAATTTATAATTTCAATAATTATTCCTAAAATAAATATTAATGAAATAGATATTGCAAGTAATTTGTTTAAACTAATTTTATATTCAGGATTTCTATTTCCCAATGTAATTGCTTTTTGATGGATTGCCAAAACCATTATAACAATCAAACCTCCCGCAATTACTCCTCCAATAGATAAGATGTCTATAAATGTAAGAAATTCAAAGAAATTCAAAATTAAAAATAAAACTATTGGAACTATGGCTGTCTTAAACCAAGCCCTTCTTTTTTTATTTCTATAATCAATCATTAAGATTCTTTCTAATGCAGTTCCTAATGCAAGATAAGAAGTAAACATAGTTATTATCCCAATTGCAATAAATAAGGGCCCAAAGGCTATTGTAGAAACTTCAGGAGTATTTTCACCAGCAACCCCAACAACAATTAAGGTAAAAAATAAGTATATAAAAATAATAATAGCTGTGCCAATTACAATTGCTTTTTTTGTTTGTTTTTTATTCTTTTTTAAGACTCTTGCCACAGCAGGCAAAGAAAAGAATTCTATAAGTGAGAATAAAACAACCCCAAGTGGAAGAAAAAAATAAGATTTATTAAATGTCATTAAATTTGAATAATCTATTTTTCCTGAATATAAAAATGCTATTAAAAAAAGTAATACAATTAATGCACCAACACCTATTTTTTCATATTTTCTTAGTGACTTTACCCCACGCCATAATAAATAGGACATAGCAAAACCAAACAAAGCTCCGAACTCAATTTGGTAGGTTAAATCTCCAAAAAATAAGAAACTTAGGCTTTCTCCTACCCCAATCATATATGCAAGCAATGCAGAAAAAATTGCCATTGTTACTAATACAAACATAATATCCTTGCAAGTTTTTCCAAGATATTTTTGAGTAAATCCAATGAGGTGGTGTTCCCCTCTTGTTCTCAAAATCACTTCTCCAAAATATAAATTAATCAACAAAATTAATGAACCAAAAACTAACAAATATCCTGCAGTAACAAAAAAACCTGCTTTTGCAGCTGTGTAAGGCAAACCTAAAAAACCAACTCCAACAACAGTCCCAATTATAATTGAGATTGCAGTTATAAGTTCCTTATTTTCCTCTTTTATTTTAATCACCACAGATTATTAATGAGGTAGATTTTTTAAATTTTAGTATTATTGTTAAACAATAATCATTAAAAACTCTTTATTTCTTTTTCAATTATGTATTCTAAAAATCAACCTTTAGCTTATAGAATGCGTCCTGAAAACTTAGAAGAATTTGTTGGCCAAGAGCACTTGATTTCAGAGGGAATGCCCTTGAGGACTGCAATAGAAAATGATAAGATTTCATCAATAATTTTATGGGGCCCTCCTGGTTGTGGAAAAACAACTTTAGCAAGAATCATTTCTAAAATAACAAAGTCAGAGTTTATTGAATTATCTGCAGTTAAAGCTGGAAAAAAAGATATTGAAGCAGCAATTCAGAGAAATAAATTAATGAATAATAAAACAATCTTGTTTTTAGATGAAATTCATAGATTTAACAAAGCACAACAAGATTTTTTATTGCCTTCTGTTGAAAGTGGGGGAATAACTTTAATTGGTGCAACAACTGAAAATCCTTCTTTTGAAGTTATCTCAGCCTTGCTATCGCGTTCACGAGTTTTTACATTAAATCAATTAAACAAGGAAAATATTTTAGAACTAATTGAAAGAGCATTAAAATCTGAAAAAGGTTTGATTGAGTATCCAATTTCAATTTCAGAGGAAAACAAAAAACTTATTGCAAAATTAGCAAATGGCGACGCTAGGACTGCATTTAATATTTTAGAAATGTCTTTTGCAACAACAAAACAAAACCAAGAAGGATTTTATGAAATAACAAAAGATTCAATCTTGCAATCAGCACAAAAGCCTTTATCTTATGATAAGCACGGTGAAGAACACTATAATATAATTTCTGCTTTGCACAAATCAATGCGTGATTCAGATGTTCAAGCTTCTGTTTATTGGACAATGCGAATGATTTTAGCTGGTGAAGATCCAAAATATATTGTAAGAAGAATGATTCGATTTGCTTCAGAAGATATTGGAAATGCAGACCCCCAGGCATTAGTAATTGCAATATCTGCAAAACAAGCAGTAGAATTCTTAGGTTATCCTGAATGTGACACAGCATTGATACAATGCGCAACTTATTTAGCAAAAGCACCAAAATCAAATTCATGTTACAAAGCTGTTTTAGATTGCAAAAGAGACATTAAAGAAACAGGCAACCTCGGAGTTCCACTTCACTTAAGAAATGCAGAAACAAATTTAATGAAAGATTTAGGTTATGGCAAAGGATATAAATACTTTCATGAAGATAATTCAGCAAAAGACCAAGAACATTTACCTGAAGAATTAAAAGGCAAGGAGTGGTATTTGGAGTAAAAGTTCATATAACCTCCTAATTTGAGGGATTATATTCCTAAAGTGGTTCGTTTAATCAAATGTTTGCCAAAATTGAAATCTGCCGACAGCGTCGGTAAATTCACATCCTTTCTGATT
>CAZRUG010000014.1:0-19707 GCA_964603295.1 Candidatus Woesearchaeota archaeon
ATTTAAAAGTTGTTTCCTCGTCGGGAATTTGGTTTGATTTTGTGGTGGATCCTGATTTATCAAGTTCAGATTCAAATTCAACAAATGAATGGACTATGTTTGGAAGAAATTTAAATCATTCTGGATATTATCCTGGTTCTGTTAGTACAACAAATTTTGGAATGAGATGGAATTATAGTGCAGGAGAAGCAATTGTTGCTTATCCAAGTATTTACAATAATACTGTTTATATTTCATCTGGTTTTATTGGTGTTTCAGATGCAAATCTTTATGCTATTAATGCAACTTCTGGTTCTTTATTATGGCAATTTAATGATAGTGAAACATTAAAAACTGCTTGGAGCACATCTGCAATTGATTCAAATGGGATTGTTTATTTTGGAAGTGCAAATAATAAAACTTATGCAATTTATTCAAATAATGGAACAGAAAAATGGAATTTTGATTCTGGTGCTTCTATGTCAGGTTCTTCTCCAGCTGTTTCAGATTCTTTAGTTTATATTGGAAATGCTGATAGTAAGATTTTTGCACTTTATTCAAATAATGGAACAGAAGCATGGAATGTTACTTTAAATGGTCAACCTAAAGCTCCTGCAATTAAAGAAGGTGTTGTTTATGTGGATGGAGATGATGTAATCTATGCTTTAAATGCAACTAATGGAAATGAAATTTGGAGCCATACCTTAAGCGAGGGTAGGGCTGCTGCAAATGGTCCTGTAATTGGGGAAGAAATTTTATATATTATCGATAGTTATGGAGGGAGCCATGAAACTCTTTATGGAATAAATGCAACTAATGGAAATGAAATTTGGACTAAAATAATTGAAGGAGATGATTCTGCAGATGGTTTTGTTGGATCTGTTTCTTATTATGATAATTCTGTTTATGTAGGAAGTATTGATAAACATCTTTATTCTGTTTATGGAAATAATGGAACAGAAAAATGGAAATACACTTCTTCAGGAATGATTCAATCAACACCAACAATAACAAGTGATGGTTTAGTTACTTTTGCTTCTGCAGATGGAAAAATTTATTTTATTAATACTGCTGACGGAAGTTTAAATCATAGTTTAACTCTCGGAGGATTATTATATTCTCAACCAATATTAGTTGATGGTGCAATGTATATTAATTCTTATCAAGGAGATATTTATAGAATTGAATCTGGTTATTTTGATTCTATTTCTCCAAAAATAGAATTTCAGGGTGTAACTCCAAGTGATGGTGATTCTGTTTCAGAAGATTATGTTACAATTAATGTTTCTGTAAATGAAACCAATTTTGAAGAGTTTATTTGGAATTGGAATGGGACTAATTATTCAATTTTTGACGATGATTTAATTTTTAGTTATAATTTTGATAATGTCTCTATTTTGGGAGAGAATTCATCTTTTGTAAATGATATTTCTGGAAACTCAATTGACGGAAGTTTATCTAATCCTGCATCAATTGTCAATATAGGAAAATATAATAAGGGACTTTGGATTAATGGTTCTGGTGAAATGGCTATTGAAGATAATTCTTTATTAACGTGGACACCTGTGGATGAAAATAGGAGTTTTGAAGTCTGGGTCAATTTAACAGAGGCTCCTTCAGAAGATAATACTTATTTTATGTTTTTATATGGTTATGATCCAGAAGTTGAGGCTTATGTTCTTGCTTATCAATATTCTGGTGGAAATTATTATTTAGCAAATATTATTGGTGGGGCGGGACCTCCTTCAGGACAATATTCTGCTGATTATACTTTACCTTTAAATGAATGGACTCATATTGTTTTTGTTTCAAGTAGTTCAGGAAATAATAAGATTTATGTAAATGGTGAAGAACAATCAGTTACTGATTCAAGTTGGGATGATAATACTGAATTAAACCCAAGCACAATTGCGATCCAAACAACTCAATCTCCTGCTACAGCTGGAACAGGCATTGTTGATAATATGAAATTTTATAGTAAGGCACTTTCTTCTGGAGATGTTCAGCATTTGTATAGGAGTAATTTAAGAAAATATGAAACTGATTTATGGGAGTTTTGGATTAATCAAACTAAGGCAACAAATGCTTCAGAGGTTTTAGATTCTGGAACATATACTTATGAGGCTTTTGTTAAAGATAGTGGTTCTACTTGGAATTCAACTGAGGAGAGGAGTGTTGCAACTGGAGGTGCTGTGATTGCAGATTCTACACCACCCACAATAAATATAATCTCTCCAACTGCAACAAATTATTCAACTTCAACAATTTGGTTTAATGCAACAGCAAATGAGGCTGTAGATACTTGGATTATAAATTATAATGGAACAAATGTAACCTTAGCAGATATTAATACAAGTTTAAGTGTTGAAGACGGAGACCATGAATTATTGTTATATGGAAATGATTCTTCAAATAATTTTGGTTTAAATGATTCAATTAATTTTGGTGTTGACACAACTGGTCCACAAGTTTCAATTAACTCTCCAACAGCAAGTTCAACTTTGTCTTCGAGCTCTGTGACTTTTAATGTTTCAACAAATGAGGCTTCAGAATGTAATTATTCTGTTTCCTCTGGTGCGACAAATTATACAATGACTTCTTCAAATGTTTCATTGAACACAACATTTACAGCTACGAGAACTTTATCAAATGGTGCATATACTGCTAATTTTTATTGCCAAGATAATTTAGGAAATACAAATAATACAGAAAATGTTAGTTTTAGTGTTAGTGTTTCTTCTGAAGATGACCAGGGAGAAGATGAAGATGGTTCTGGTGGAGGTGGAGTAGATGTTTCTCTTGTTTTAGATACTAATCCTGAAGAAAGTGAAATCACTATAATTAAAGGAACTTCTCTTGAACAAAGCTTTGAAGTTGAAAATAAATTGCCTTCTGAAAGATATTTTAATATAGATGTCTCAGGAGAAATAAAAGATTTAATTGAGATTGAAGAGGGATTAAAAATTTCTGGAACTAAAGAAATTAATTATGTTATAAATGCTCCAGAAAAAACAGGTGTTTACACGGGAAAGATTTTAATTTCAATGGGTGTTTTTGAAAAAGAAATAGCTATTGTTATTAATGTGGAAGATGAAGATAGTTTGTTTGATTTAGCGCTTTCTTTAAGAGATGATAGTTTGAAGATTGGAGAAAATCTTGTTGCTGATTTGGATTTGGTTCAATTAGGAGTGAATAAAACAACAATTTCAAGTGTTAGATATACAATTCAAGATTTTGAAGGAAATCTTTATTTAGATAGTTCTGAGGAGCTTTTAATTGAGAATAAAAATTCAATTACAAAAGAATTTGAAACTTCACAACTCCCTCCTGGGGAATATATTTTAGGGGCTGAACTTAATTATGAAAAAGGTGTTGCTGTTGCAAGCGCTCAATTTAGTGTTCAGGAAGGTACTTCAGGTAATTTAATGATTTTGATTGTTTCAGGTGTTTTTGCAGCTATAATTACTGCAGGCTTATTTTTATTAAAGAAATTTGGTTTGCTTGCTAAATCATCGAAAAAGTAAGATTTATTAATAGATTTCATTTATTTCTCTTATGAATAAATTAAGCAGAACTATTACTGGAATTGCAATGATTATTATTGGATTATTTTTAATTGTGTTGGGGTTTTTTACAATTTTTTTTATCTGGCTGTATGGAATTCCTATTTTTATTTTAGGTTTATTTATTTTATTTAATAAAAAAGAAGATGAAATTGAACAAATAAAAAATGAAAGGAGGTCTAAAAAATGAAGATAATAATTACAACTGGTGAGTCTGTTCCAGGAAAACAAGTTGCAAGTGTTTTGGGTGTTGTTAGAGGAAACACTGTTCGTGCAAGGAATATTGGAAGAGATATTGGTGCAAGTTTTAAAAATATTATTGGTGGTGAAGTAAAAACTTACACTGAAATGGTTAGTTCTGCAAGAGATGAGGCCTATAATAGAATGGTTAACCAAGCAATAGACATGGGAGCAGATGCAGTTATTGGAGTAAGATTTGGGACTTCAATGGTTGTTCAAGGTGCTGCTGAAATGCTTGTTTACGGAACTGCTGTTAAACTAAAATAGTTTAAAATATTTTTATTGTTTTTATTTTTCTTAGAGTTATAAAAGGAGTGAAGATAACTGTATTTTTCCAAAATGTCCTGAATGTAAACAAGGCTATTTGTTGCCTTTTTCATATAAAGAAGATGTTTTTGAAAAATGGAAATGTTCTAATAAAGAGTGTAGTTTTGTGGTTGAAAAGAGATAATAAATTATAGCAATTTTTATAAACCACATTTTCTTAAAAATTAAAATGAGGTTGAAAGTATTTACAATTTTGGCAATAACACTTTTGCTTTTTAGTGTGGTTAGTGCAACAACAACAGAAATTTATGTTAAGGCACCAAAATTTAAGGAAGTTCAGGTAGCTATTTTGTCTGCTTCTGGAAGTGGATCTGAACTTTTGCAGAGATATATAAATTATTCTGATAGATATGGAGATTTTAAAGTTAATTTTACTTCAGAAGTAAAATCTTTTCATGTTGCTGTTTTTCTTAAAGAAGAAGGAAAAAGTTTAATGCCTTCTAAGAAACTTGTAGATCAATCTGCTGGAGAAAATATTTATGTTGAGATGATTCCTGAGGGTTTTGAAAAAATTGAAACTCCAAATAAAACACGAGAAATTGTTGAACCTGAAAATAATACAGAAGAAAATAATTTAACTGAAATTAATTCTAGTCAAGAATCTCTTGAAGAAAATCTTGATTCAAAAGAATTGGTTTCAGAAACAGAAAGACAAAATATTTTAGGATTATCTATTTTAGATAATATTTCCTTAAATGCAAGAACTTTTTCTTATATTGGTTTTGCTGTTCTTGGTTTAGTTGTTATTCTTTTTTTAACAAAAAGAATTGTTTCTCATAAAAAACATAAATCTAAACATGATGAGGAAAATGAAGAGAAAGAAGAAAAGGAAGAAAAACCTATTCCCTCTGGAGAAATTAGAATTAAAAAATTAAGTGAGTTTCAAAGAGAGCAAAAAGAAGCAAGAGAAGGAAATAAAAATAGAATAGATGAGCTTGAATCTAAGATTGATAAAATGCAAAGAGAATTAAAAGAAATGAAAAAAGCAAAATTTAATGAAAATAAAAAGAAAGAATCTGATTCTAAAGAAAATAAGAAAGATTAATTTTTAATAAAATTATATAGGGCTAATCCTGCAATGATAATTATTGCAATTGTTTTTTCATCTATTAAAGGGATATTAATTAATAAAAATAACATTGAGATTAAAAGAAGGATGCCTTGAATTTTTGCTGGAGAATATTTATTCATAATTGTTTAATGTTTTTTATAATTATAAATGTTTTGTGAAAACTCGAAAAAGCCTGTAGACCTTACTTCGTTCAATTTACATCTTTTTCTTGTATAAACTCGAAAAAGCCTGTAGAGCAACGAATAAATTCGTTCTACTACAATCTTATTTCATAAGCCTGTAGAGTAACAAACAAGTTTGTTCTACAACAAGCTTACTTCGTAAGCCTGTAGAGTAAAGGACTGCTCTGCAAACCTTTCTACTACAATCTTATTTCATAAGCCTGTAGAGGGATTCGAACCCCCGACCTACTGCTTTCTGGATTCTCATAGAATCTGGATAACCAAACCCTAGTTTGAGTTTACAAGGCAGCCGCTCTGCCACTGAGCTATACAGGCATTAGGCATATTAACTATTTTTATAGATAATAAAATATTTAGAATTATTTGGTTTAAAAGACTTTTTATTTTTTAGTCTCTTTGTCTTCTGTTTTTTCTTCAACTTCTTTTTTTATTGTTTTTTTCTTAGTTTCTTTAATCTCTTCTTGTGGTTTGAATTCTTTAACTTTAAAGTATCTGATTTCACAAAGAGACAATGGATATATTTTTTTTAGTTTTAAGCTTAATGGTTTTTGTATTTTATTTTTTAATAAATCATCAATTGCTTGGTCTGCTGTTAGTTTTGAAAATTCTTGAATTAGTTCTTCTTTTACTGCTTTTCTTAATGCACTTCTAACTTTTCTAGAGATTCTTCTTCGTGCAACAAGAATTGGCTTAACTATAACTTCTGCATCTTTTGTTTTTGCATTAAAAGAATCTTCAACATAATCAGTTCCTTTTCTAACAAAATTTTTTATAGAATGTTTCATTACTTTTATTCCTAATGGAATTGTTGTTAATTTCTCGTCTTTAATTTTAACTTGGTTTGTCAAAAGAACGCTTTTTCCCTTTAGCATTCTTGTTAAATCATAGATTACAAATTTGTCTTCTAATTCTTTTTGTTCTAATGCATAAAGTTGAGTGGTTTTGTTAATAATTGGAATCTCCACTTCAAAAAACTTTTTTTTCTTTTTTGCAATTGCCATGCGATTGGGCATACGCTTCTCCAATTTACAACCTTTCTAGTTGAGATTGGTTTCTTACGTAATCCTCCTGTTTAATTGATTTTTTGATTTTCATATTACTGTTGTATTTGTTTACCCATTCTTATACCTCTTTTCTGGTATTTAGATTTACCACATTCTTTACAAGTATACATAATGTTTGTCTTTTTAGTTGTTTTGGATTTTCTTTTAAATGCACTTACTGCTTTTTTAGAATATCTTCCAAGGTTTCCAATTCCTCGATTTAATCCTCTTAACATAGCACGGGTTTTTGAACCTCGCTTCAATGAACCTCTTTTACCTCCTGTTGACACTAGTTTGATTTTTTGTTCTGTCTTTTTTCTACAATAAGGACAGTATCTGTTAGTTTCTTTTGGAATCTTCATGAAAAAAGATGATTTGTTTAGTTTAAAAAGTTTTTTATATTGTGGTCCCGCAGTTATATTATGAGAGTTAAATTTGAAAAGGGAAAACAAAGATATTTTTTGAAAAATGTTTTAGTAAAAACTAATTGCCCGTCATTAAAAGAATTAATTAATCGAGGGTTTGATTTTAATTATTCAACTTTAAAGAATTATTATTCTGAATTGCGTTTAATGCCTGAAGAATTGGTTAGAAATTTGTGTTTGTTTTCAAAAATTGATTTTGATAAATTAGATATTCTTTTGATTGAAGATAATTGGGGGAGGGTTTTGGGAGGAAAGATTGGAGAGAGAAAATGATTTAAAGAATGTTTTTTAAATAATATTATTGATAAGGTCCCATAGTCCAGTGGCTAAGACGTGTCCTTGACGTGGACAAGACCCAAGTTCGATTCTTGGTGGGACCATTAGAAATATTTAAATATGTATTTTTATTCAATTAAATATGTCAAAGAGTGTGAGGTATTTTGTCATTGGAATTTATTTGTTAATGGGTTTTTACCTTATTAATGATTTTTTCTTGTTTGTAGAATTTCCCTTAGTTATTGAAGAATATGCAACTTGGATAAATTTTCTTGCAGGTGTTTTATTAATTGTTGGAGCAATTTTATTTGGCAAGGCTTTTCCTTCAGATCCATACAAGTCAATGATAAAATAATTTTAATTTAATAAAGTTTATATAAGGAATTTGCTTTAATTTTTCATGTATAATAAAAGGGGTTTATCAAGGAGAGGACAGGTTACGGTCTTTGTAATTATTGCAATTGTTTTAGTTGCAGGAGTTGCTTTATTTTTTGTTTTTAGAGATAATCTTTTTGATGAAGATATTCCTGTTGAAATGCAACCTGTTTATAATAATTTTTTAGATTGTGTTCGAGAAAATACTTTTGTTGGAATTGATGTTATGGAAAGCCAGGGAGGTTATATTAAGGTTCCAGAATTTGAACCAGGTTCAAGACATTCTCCTTTTGGTTCTCAATTAAACTTTTTAGGAAATGCAGTTCCGTATTGGTATTATGTTTCAGGTAATGGTGTTGAGAAACAACAAGTTCCAACAAAAAATGAAATGCAAGAGCAATTAGCTGATTTTGTTGAAGATCAAATTTATGATTGTGGTTTTGATGAATTTTATGAACAAGGATTTGTTGTTAGGTTGGGTCAAGACCCTGAAGCAAGAGCAATTATTGAAGACAATAAAGTTAGTGTTGCTGTTGATTTTGATTTAGCTATTGAAAAAACAAATGATAGTGTTGTTGTGGATAAGCATGAAATTAGTGTTGATTCTGAATTAGGTTCTTTATATGATGCGGCAAGAGATGTTTATGCTTATGAACAAGAGAATTTATTTTTAGAAGAATATGCTGTTGATAATTTAAGAATGTATGCTCCTGTTGACGGTGTTGAATTAAGTTGTAGCCCTTCTGTTTGGAATGCAGAAGAGGTTTTTGATGATTTAGAAAATGCAATTGAAACAAACACAATTTATCTTCGTTCTGATTCAAGTGATTTTGATTTAGTTAATAAGGATAATGAATATTATGTTGTTGATTTGCCTGTTGATTATGGTGTTAAGTTTTTGAATTCAAAACAATGGCCAAAGATGTTTGAGGTTAATCCAAGTGAGGGGCCTGCTTTAATTGCTGAGCCAAGTGGGGCAAATAATCCTGGGTTAGGTGTTTTAGGTTTTTGTTATGTTCCATATCATTTTGTTTATGATATAAAATATCCAGTGATGATTCAAATTTTTTCAGATGATTCTCCAGATGCAGAAATCTTTCAGTTTCCAATGGCAGTTGTTTTAGAAGGCAATGTTCCTCGACAAGCTTACAATACAACAGCACTTAATTCTGAAATACTAGATTTTTGCGAATATAAGAACACTCCTATAGGTTTAAATGTTTATGACATGAATTCAAATCCTGTTGATGCAAGAATTTCTTATCGATGCGCAGGAACAATTTGTGATATTGGAGAGACATCTTCTGGTTATTTAGGAGAAGATTTCCCTCAATGTGGGGGAGGAACTCTTATAGTTGATGCAGAAGGTTATGAAGATTTTAGTACTGAACTTTCAATTGTTGAAGAAGAGACTTATGATGTTTATTTAGAAAAGCTTTATGATTTAGATATTGATTTAAGTTTAGGAAATAGGGATTACAATGGTGATGCAATTATCACTTTTTCAAAAGAAGATGGTGATGTTCGGTCAGTTATTTATCCTCAACAAAAGAGTGTTTCATTAAGTGAAGGCCAGTATGAAATTAGAGTTTCTGTTTATGAAAATTCTTCAATTAATTTAGCTGCAACCTCTACAGAACAATGTGTTGAAGTTCCTCGAAGTGGTTTGGGAGGTTTATTAGGATTAACTGATGAAGAATGTTATGATATTGATATTCCTGCACAAGTTATTTCAAATGTTTTAGCTGGAGGTGGAATACAAAATTATTATGTTCTTGAATCTGAATTAAGGGATTCAACTAAGATAAATATTAATGCAGATAAACTTCCTGTTCCAAGAGAATTAGAAGACTTGCAAATGAATTATATTTTATTTGAGGACAAAGGTTTGGAGGTTGAATTTGAATGAAATTAAAAAAATTACTTAGTTTTGGAATTTTGTTTTTTGTTTTAGTTTTGCTTTCAGTAAATGTTAATGCAGTTTATACTCGTTCACAAGTTCAAGGAATTGGTTCTTCTTTTGGGGGAAGTTTTTATGGAAATTTAGATGATTTTAATAATCAGGTTTGTGAAGATGGAACAGATTTTGTTTTGCAAATTGCTCCTTTTGGTTGTCAACCTTCTGTTGTTAGAAGTGATTTGCTTGAAGAGCAAAATGTTCCTGTGTTTTGTCAAATTGCAGCGACTAAAATAAATCCTTTGATTGATGTTAAGGCAATTGATAGTTTAACTTTTGCTGGAAGTTATCCTGAAGAAGTTTCTGGAGTTGGTTTTCATCCTGCTCGAGCTGCATTAGGTGAGGATAAAGATTTGAATTCTCCTGTTTTAGATAATATTGGTTATGCAGTAATTGTATTAAAACAACAATCAAATGAATCTGCAATGCCTGAATTTGTCGAGGGTAATTTAAGTGCAACAATTCATTATGATATTAAAAATGCTTTTGGAATTGGCAAGTCTGAATTTTATTTACCTGTCTTATCTGACTCAGAGTGGGAAACAAGAATGAATCAATATGGTTTTTGGCAAGGTCGAGGATTTTTAAGATTAGAAGGTTTGTATGAAAATAGTGCAAGAATTGGTTTATATGATAATACTGAAAAAAGAATTGCAAGTGCAACAATTGAAAAAGGAGATGAGTCAAGAAAAATTTATCTTCCTGGGTTTGATTGTCTTGCAGGTCTTGAGTTAAGATTAGAAGATTTAAAACATCCTGGAGAAACTGCAACATTTGAAGTTGATGGAGAATATTTTGAGGTTGCTGAAAAAGAAAAATTCTTAGATCAAAGATGTACTTTAGAGAGAATTGAGTCTTATGGGTTGCAACAAAGGGTTGAGATTAATTGTAAAGAAGATGATGTTGGATTTACTAATTTAATTGGAGGAGATTTTTATTTAGAGATTTTACCTAAATTAGATTTTGAATTAAAGAATGAGGAAGATGTTGATAAAATATTAGATGTTGAAATTGGAGATAAGCTTGATTATAATTCTGCAAAAGATGAAAGTATTTATTTGGGTTATGCAAGAAGTTTGGGAGAAGAAGCAAAGCTTGAAAAGAGTTTTGTTGTTTTAGTTAAATCAAAAGGTGATGCAGATAAATTATCTGAAGAGCAACTTGAACTTGTTCAAGGTTATTTTGAGAAATATTTAAATTCACAAGAAAAAAGTAATGCTCAAGCTAAGAACATAGTTATTGGGTATTTTAATAAGAAAGTTAAAGATTTTAAAACTTCAATTTTGTCTGAAGCTTCTGGGGCAGAATCTGTTTTTAGGGATTGGTTTAAAGACACAACTTTTAAGGCAATTTCTTATAGCGAAGATTATCAAGAAACTTGGGATGACTTTCCAGAAATAAAAATTAGTGGTTTTTCTGGAGTAATGGACTCTGATTTAATTATTGATGTTGATAAGATTCAAGAATCTCTTGGATGTATTGATTATGAAAATAAAAAGTTTGATGCAAGTTTATGTTCAGAAGGTGATGAAGTGAGATATGAATTAAGCGATTACGAAGTTTTTATTGATAATTGGTATGTTAAAACAAGTAATGGTTGGAATTTAAGAGATTCTGAAGAAGATGGGGTGGAAATGACTAATGAGGAGATAAATGATATTTATGGGAGGGGTTATGCAACTGAATTTAATATCTCTGGAGAGAAATATACTAAAGAAGAATTAGAAAATATTGCAAGTTCTTTTGGGGAGAGAGGTGTTGAGGATAATAGTATAACTAATTATTATTCAAAAGCAGAAACTGATTTAAAGACAATTGTCAATTCTTTTTCAAGTGTTAGTTATCCAGATACTGACCAAAAATTAGGGCCAATTGCATTATATAGATTAATCTCTTTAGCTGAATCAACTTCTCAGAAAAAAACACTTCTTGAATTATGTGCTGAGTTTAAAGAAAAATATCCTGATTCAGTTTATATGAATGATTTATATCAAAGAGGAAAAGGCAAATGTGATAATGTTGTTGGTTTAGCAAGTTCTTCTATTTCTGCAAAAGATGTTTATATTAATGGAGAATATAAAACAATTTCTTTTAGGGGAGTGAATGAGCCTGAATTTGAAGATTATGGTGTTGAATTGAGAATTGTTGGAAGTGATATGAATGGAGGATTGCAATCATTAAAAAAAGGTGGAATGTTGATTTTGTCTGAAAAAGATACTGATGAGAATGGCAAGGTTGTAAAAAGACAAGAATTCATTACATTTAATGAAATTAAAAATGGTGTTGCTGAATTTGATGTTGCTGTTGAAGAAGAAGGTGCTAAAGAGCTGTGGAGACAAACAAAGTTGTATTTAAGAGAGGGAGAATCAAAAGTTATTGGGAAAAATAATTATCGTATTGAATTAGAAAATCTTAACTTGGAAAAAATGGCTAAGGTAAGTGTTATTCCAAGCATTGATAATAGTGAATCAAAAGCTAATTTTACTTTTAAAGTTGGAATAGAAAAAAGAGCAATTCAATTATCTCCTGAACAAGCAAGAGAAAGAATAACTGAAGTAAATAAGACAATTGCTGATTTTCAAGATATTTCAGATAAATTAGAAACTGCTGTTGAAGGTTTTAATAAAGCGTGTTTAGCAACTGGAACTTCTTTGACTTTGATTAATATGATTCAAAATATTGGAACTTCTGGAAAATCTATTGCAAGAAAAAATGTAATGCAAGATTATTGGACTCCGTGGTGTACTGAACAATTTAAAGAAGGTAAATACGAGAGTATTGAAGTTTGTTATTATGAAAATAATGAAAAGATTGGAGATAGTGTAGAGGAAGAACTTGAAATCATGAATAAACAAGAAGAGATTTTTAATAGAATTGAAAATATTGAGGGTGTTGTTCAAGATACTTCAATTCTTGGCTTAAGTAAGGATATTAATACAGCTAAATTTAAACAAGCATATGTTGAAGAAGTTAGAAAAGATGTTGAGCCTGTTTTAAGAGATATTTATGTGGGAGGTATTGCGTTCTCTGGAGGAGAAACAGTCCTTGTTTCAAATTTTGTAGAAGATTATATTAATGATACTTTATTAGGTGTTGAAGAATTAAGGTCTTTGCAAAGAAATGCTTTATTGTATAAGGAAGCTGATTCAAGTGTTTCTAAAGAAAGAGCTAAGAAAAATTTAGATGTTTTAGTTAATGAAATTTATAGAACTCGGCAAGCATTTGTTGAAGCTGGAAAAGTTAAAGAATCTGCAAGTGAATTAGGTTTTTCAAGTATTGCTGTTATTGCTGGAGAAAAAGCACAAAATTTAGAATATGGTGGGGATTCAATTAAAGGAGAGAATATTAAAGGTGTTGATGATAAATTTAAAGAGGATGAAACTGTTTATTATCAAATTGTTAGTTTTAAGGGTGATAAATATTTTGTAACATTAAATAAAAAATCTGAATCAAATTATCAGACAGATAAAGTTTATTCTTTTAAAAGTAAGAATGGGGAGAAAATTACTATTACTGATAATGTTAATCCAGAAAGTGGAGTTTATGATTATCTTCCAGGAACTTTTGTTAGGTATAATGCAGATTCTTATAATAATAAATTTGAATCTTCCTTGGGGGAGACAGAGCCTGTTTTAAGATATTATGAAACAGAGCCTAATGAAGGATTGCCTGCATTGATTCCTTTTGATAAAGATAATGGTTGGTATGTTTCTGTTTCAAATGCAATTGCTTGGGGAAAAACAGATAGAGCTTATGATGAATCTGGAAGAATTAATACTTTTTATGTTTGTAATGTTGGGGGGAATAATATTGAGGAAAATAAAGGTGGTGATGATATTTGTCAAAGAATTGATGTAAGTGTTAGTCAAACTTATACAAGTTTTGCTGGTTTGTCTGAAAAAGAATCTTATAATTTGGCTAAGGATGCAATTTCTGCTGTAGAGCAAGCTTCAAGAGCAAGAAACAAAAATCCTGGATTAACTGAAGTTAGGATTAAAAGACAGAGTACTGGTAAAGAATATAAATTTAAGGTTGGAAGTCCTGCTGTTGAGGTTCCTGATTTTGAGTGTACTAATTTTATGTCTCCTAAACAATGCCAGATTTTATTCAATGTTTGTGATCCTGTTGTGTGTCCTTCAAGTAGATGTGATTTAGGGGGTGCTTATCCTGTTAAAGATGTTGCGCAGTCAGGAGTTGTTGGAAGTTTACTTTTATGTTTACCTAATCTTAAGGAAGGAATTTATGTTCCTGTTTGTTTAACAGGTGTTAAGGCAGGTGTTGAGGGTTATTTATCAATTTTAAAATCTTATCAAAGTTGTTTGCAGGAGAGTATTGATACTGGAAAGACAGTTGGTATTTGCGATGAATTGCATAGTTTTTATACGTGTGATTTTTTCTGGAAGCAGACATTTCCTATTGCAAAGATTGGGCTTCCAAAAATCTTAGAAGCAGTTGCTGGAGAAAGAGTTCGGGGTGGTGGAGAATATTCTGGTGTTCAAGATGCATGGGATACAACTCAGCAATCTGCTCAAACTTTTTTAACTTATTATCAATCTAATTCAAATAGAATTTTTAAAGCAAGATCTTTTGAAGACTTTTTAGGAAACTCTGTTTGTAAGAATTCAATTTCAGCTGTTTATCCTCAAGGAGATGTTCTTGATTCATTGACTTCTGCAAATTCTCCTGTGCAATTTCATGGAAGATTTGATGTAATTCCAATGACAACTGCAACTAATCCTCCAATGTCTCAATATAAAGTCTTTTATCACATCTATGCTGGGGAAAACAGGGGTGCTCAATATAGAGTTTATTTAAAGGCAGATGATGGAGGAAGTTTTTATCAAGATGTTTCTAGAATTTATTCTGTTGCTTCAGGTTATATTGGTGTTGGAGAAACAGCTTCTGAAACTAAGGATTTTACAGCTCCAAATGGATATAAGGAATTATGTATAAATGTAAATGGTCAAGAAGAGTGTGGATTTAAAGAAGTTTCAACTTCATTTGCTTTAAATTATGTTTCAGATAAGTATAAAGAAGAGCAAGCAAAGAAAGTTGTTAATTCTGAAGAAGAATGTATTTCTGGAAGTGCAAGTTTTTATAGTTTTCTTGAGACAAATCCTCAAGCAATTGCAGAGGCTGGAATTAATCCTGAGATTGCTTCAAGAGGTTTGATAAGAGTTTGTGCAAGTGAAAGTCCTGGTAAAAATGTAGATACTTCTGATGGGGGAGAAAATGCTCGTTGGGCAGACATGGGTTATTGTGATAAAGCTAATGGAATAAAGTGTTGGTTAGATAAAGAGAGTGTTAAAAATACAATTAAGAATTTAGATATTGAAGGAGATACTTTGAGTGAAGTAACAAATAAGACTTTAGAAAGATTAAAAGAACAAGGCAATGTTATGACAAGTTCGCAATTCTCTGATTTTATTAAAGAAGTTAGAGATACAGAAGATCCTGTTGAAAGAATTGAGTTAATTAATTCTGGAATTGATTCTGCGTTTTATGATACTCAAAAAGCTATTTTAATTTTTGAAAGAGGAAATGCTTATGCTGATTTAACAAGAAAATTATTAATTGATATTCTTAAAGAAAAATTAAAAGTTACACCAAGTGCTGAACCTGCTGAAACTCCAACTAAGGAGCCTGGTGCAGAGGTAGTTGGGGAGAAATTATCTCAAGATTTTGTAAGTAAGACTTGCGATATTGCAGAGGGTGTTGGAATATCTAATTCTGGTTGGTTGTTTGCAATAATGCATTTTGAAACAGGTGGAAGTTTTGATCCTGCTGAAACAAATAAAGCAAATTCTGGAGCAACTGGTTTAATTCAGTTTATGCCAAGTACTTATCAATCTCTTACTGAAGAAGTTCCTAAGATTGAAACGATTAATGATTTTAAAAGAATAGCACAACTTGCAGAAATGTCTCGTGTTGAACAATTAGATTTAGTTGAAAAATATTTTAAACCATATAAAGGTAAGATGAATTCAATTGAAGATACTTATATGGCTGTTCTTTGGCCGAGTGCAATTGGCAAGAGTAATGAGTATGTTTTATTTGAGAGGGTGGAAACTTCTGACTGGGAAAAATCTCCTTATTTTATGAATAGGGGTTTGGATTTAGATGGGAATGGAAAAATTACAAAATCAGAAGCTTCTCAAAAAGTTAATGAGATTTATGAAAGTAATTATAGAAATGTTGATTGTGGTAAAGAATTAGAAATTCCTGGGTCTGCAACTGGTTCTGGTGAGGGTTCTGATGGAGAAGATGAATCTTATGAAAGGCCTGATTTACCGAGTGATGTTGCAACTACTTTTAAGGATATGTATAAATTAGATTGTAAAAATGATGCAAAGTTTAAGGAGATTGAGGGATTATGTGGGGCGATTGAAGATAAGAAAATAAATAAAATTAAATCTATTGCCGATGCCAATGGTGGTCTTAGTGAAATGAAAGACTCTCAAGGAAGAACAGCAGTTCATTATGCTGCTAATAGTTTTATTCAAACGGTTTTTACTGATTTAACTAGCTCCAATGTTAATCTTCTTTCTCAAAAAGATAATAATGGAAATATTCCCTTGCATTATGCTTATTTAAATAACAATGACGGGGATATTTTACTTGCTTATGAAAAAAAATCTCTGGGTTCTTTGACAGGAGTAAAAAATAATTTAGGTGTTTCTCCAAAGAATATTGAAAATTGGAGAGATAAGGAAACCTGTGAAGATTGTGGTTCTTGGTGTACAAAGGAAGAGTGTGATTTTATTGAAATTAATAATAAGGGTCTTGATTGTATTTCTCAGGAAGCAGATCTTATTGATTTTATAACACCTTTAGTTACCTGTGTTAGTCAAAAAACAGAAAATGAAGAACAAAAAGAATCTGATGAGGAATCTTTTATTGCTAAAGAAGGTTATCAAGTAATTATGCAAAGATATTTTAATGATTATGATAATTTGGAAGAGGTTCTCAAAAGATTAGCTGCTTCAAATGGGGGTTGTACTAATAGAGATGACTCTTTTACATTTGCCCCCTCTCGAAGTTCTGAAGAAGAAGATTATAGAAATAAATTATCTAAAATGCAGGAAGCAGATTCAAGGTCAGATACATGTGCTGTTTTAACAATAACTCCTTCTCATGCAAGAGACACTATTGATTTTCCTATTGGAAGTTATTTGGAAAATGGGGGGATTTATCTAAAAGGCTCTGATAGTAATCAATTAACTGTTTTGAGTTCTGTAGGTCATAATTTAATGGGAGGAAATATTTATATTGAAAATACAAGAATTCAATCTGCATTGGGATATAAACTTTATAGAGGTTTTATTTTTCTTGGAAGTGGTTCTATTATTGAGAATGATTTGGGAACTTTAATGGGTGGAGGAACAATTATAATAAAATCTGGGGCAGAGATTGAGGGAAAAATTGGACAATCAATGAGAGGTGGAAAAATTATTATTGAGGAGGGGGCAAAATATGATAAAGATAATCTTAATCAAGATGCTGTGAGAGATGATTTAATTGAGATTCAAGGCGCAGATACTGCTCAAACAAGTGATGATGTTAGATTGGGGAGACCTAAATTGACTCAAGAAGGAGATAATTTGGTTGTTAAAATAGAACATAATTGTTATTCTGTTTCTTATGACATAAAGAAGAAAACTTGGTGGGTTGATGACATAGTTGCTTCAGGAGTTTTAATGGATGGGAAAAAAATTAAAACCCATTCTAACCTTCAATCAGGCGAAACTTATTATGTAACTAATGTTCGTTGTCTTACTGAATCAAATAGATTATTAAAACAAGGTGAAGATTCTGAGCCTTTTAGAGCTTCCTAAGTGGATGTGGAAGAAACAACTCTTGATGAAGAAGAATCTGAATAAGAAGATCAAACTCTCGAATCTGTTGAAGAAAGTACTAACCAAGAAATTAAAATTAGGAGTGCAATTCTTTATAAAAAAGAGAATAAGCTAGTCATTAGCATATTCCATAATTGCGCTAGGATTTCTTCTGATATTATGAGAGAGACTATTGGTCCAGATATTAGATTAAGGGGTTTTAATAATCTATTTGAAGGCAACCCAGATGAGTCTTCTCCAATTGTTTCTTCTTATGCTTTTTCTGGGAGAGGAATAGAATCAGGCAAAACCTATTATTTTAAAAACATTTATTGCTATGATGCTGAGGGGAATAAGAAGTATTTTGGGGAGACAGATAAAGTTAAACTTTAATAGAATTTAACTAAACCTTTTTATAATCAATTTTAATTCTATTCTTAAGCGGGGATGCCGGAGTGGTCAAACGGGACAGGTTTAGGACCTGTTAGCTTAGTGCTTACTTAGGTTCGAATCCTAATCTCCGCATTAGAATATTGATGAGAACCTAAAGGTTCGACGATTAAGTTCACGAAAATTAATTAGTGAGTTTATGAACAAAAAATAAAAGTCTGAGTGAGCTTTCGAGCTTCCTAATCTCCGCATTTATTTTTAAAATATTTTAGAAATATAAAATTATTCTTTATGCGAACTTTAGTTTGAATCCGCAAGCTTTAGCTGAGGACTATGAAAATTCTTATTCTTTTTTATTTATTGGCTAATAATATTTCTTGTGGAGACGAAAGTGCTTTAGCTAATGCAATTCCTGCCCTAATATCTTTTTTATTTTCTTTTACAAAGATTAAGCTACCCCTCTGATTTTCTGGTCTGCTATCCACATGCAAGGAAATTATCATTCTGTTAGGATTTCTCCTCGCCTCAGTCAAGTAACTTTGGATTCTTTCAGAAGAAGTTAAATTTTTATCTTCTTCATGGAGTAATTTTGCTTCCACCTCTTGTCTTCGTAATCCACTAATTACTTCTTTTGAAATTTGAGCATTTATACTCGCTTCACTGATTGATTCTCCCTTGTATTTAAATATCGCTCCAGGATCATTGCCCCCATGTCCAGGATTTATATAAACATCCTTTACCCCCAAGTTTATTATTCCCTTAACAATTTTGTTTGCCCACTCAGAAGGGTTTCTTAAAATATTTTCCAAATCTGATGGATTATTTCCATTTCCTAACTCTATAAGTGTTGAAGGATTTCTTGGTTCTTGAACCATTGTAAGATAATACCCAGTTATGACTTTTGCATTACCTTTGGTAAATTTAATAAAGAATTTATCGCCTTTAGTTGCATTTTTTTTAGTCATTGTGAAATCTTGCCTTGTTGATTTTTGCATTATTTCTTTGCATTTAATTTCTTGTGCCTTAGCAAGTATTTCAGGAGATAGGGTTCTTCTGAATATTTTTGTTTCTTGTTGAATATCTTTATTATATATATCTGCTGGAGTTGGAAATGTAATTGCCCCTGTTAGAGTTAAAAAAGCTACTCCTGTTGCAAGAGTCTTTTTCGCCTTTCTTAAAAGATCTCTTTTTTTTATTCTATATTCTTCTGACTTTGTTCTAGGCGGAATTGCTTCTGGTGGGTTTTTTGGCTTTCCTAGATAAACCCTAACAATGCCCTCGTTCATATCTGTTTTGTCCCCCCCTATTTGAACTTTTCTTGAATTCTTTTTTCTTTCAAAAGTCATGATTGGTTTATTTTTTTCTAAATCTAACCTATCCAAGTAAATTTTTTTTAATTCTTCTATGGAGTCAATTAGTTTTTTTGATTGAAAATCATAGGAGTCTTTTTTATTTGAGGAGTATATTTTTGAAGCTTTTATGTTTTGTTTTTCTAACTTTTTTATTGCATATTCAATTTCTTCTGTTTGAATATTTTTTTTATTCTCTGAAATATAGTTAACTATGTTTTTGCTTCTTTTGGTCCACAGTCTGTTTTCTTTTGTTTCTCCTGAGAGTATTTTATTAATTGTTTTATAATTTCCTTGATTCATTAAATTTGCCTTCTTTATTTGTACAAGTTCCTCTAATTGGTAGTATAATTTAGCAGTTTGTCTCTGGTATTCTGTTGAAAAAAAATCTTTTTTTGATATCTCCTTGTATCTTCCAAACCCAGTTGTTTTGTAGTAATCTGATTTAGTTTTTTTTAATTTTTCTTCTAAAGATGCAATTGAGTTTAGTGGGACATCTTTTGTTTTAAGTATTCTTATTATGTTGTTATATTCCTCTAACCGAGATTCGGTAATTTTTCTATATGTCATCACTTAAAAGTGATTTGTTAGCTTAAAAAGTTTTTTGTTTTTGTAAATTTGTTAAATTATACCTTTTTTAGAATTTTCTTTATGCGAGCAACTGTGTTGGCGAGTATCCGCAATGTAATGAGGA
>CAZRUG010000014.1:19807-22884 GCA_964603295.1 Candidatus Woesearchaeota archaeon
CGCAATGTAATGAGGACCCTGAAAATTATTCTTTCTTCTTAGAAGAATTTTCTTTATGCGAGCAACTGTGTTGGCGAGTATCCGCAATGTAATGAGGACCCTGAAAATTATTCTTTCTTCTTAGAAGAATTTTCTTTTTCTTTTTGTTTTATTTTTTCTCCAATATCTAATCTATCAATTAGTTCTTTGTATCTGTTTCTGATTGTTACTTCTGTGATTCCTGCAATGTCTGCAACTTCTCTTTGAGTTTTTTTCTCATCATTCATTAAAGCAGCGACGTAAAGTGCTGCAGCTGCAATACCTGCTGGACCACGACCAGATGTTAATTCAACTTTGTCTGCATCATCTAAAACTTTTAATGCATCGTTTTGTGTTTTTGGAGATAATTTTAATACTGAAGAGAAACGTGAAATATAATCTTTTGGTGAGCTTTGTTCAACTTTGATTCCAAGTTTTCTGATTATAAACCTGTATGTTCTTCCAATTTCTTTTCTTTCAACATCTGAAGCAGTTGCCATTTCATCTAATGTTCTTGGAATGTTATATGAACGACATGCAGCGTATAGACAAGCAGCAATTACTGATTCCATTGACCTTCCACGAACTAATCCTCTTTGTAAAACATAATTATAAATTCTTGCTGCTTCATCTCTTACAACATTTGGAAGGTTTAGGTAAGATGCAATAACTCTTAGTTCTGCCATTGCTAATCTTAAATTTCTTTCAATAGAAGTTGAAACTCGCTCTTGCCATTTTTTTAATCTTAGGTATTTTCTTGTTTGTTTTGGTTCTAATCTATAAATATCTGAAATTTCTCCAACATTTGTTGTTAAACCTTTATCAAATTTTTGCATAGAAATTGGAGCACCACCACGACCTTTTTTCTCTCCTTTGTCGAATTTTCCTGCTAAATCAATTCCAGTGTCAACCATCTTGTCTTCAATAACAAGACCACAATCATTACACACGACTTCGCCTAAGTGTGGATCATGAGTAATATTAATTCCACCGCATTCAGGACAGGATTTAATTTTTTGTGGTCGCATTTGAAAAGTCTTTTAGATTAAAACGTAACCTTTAAAAAGGGTTTGTATTTATAAACCTTTCGGTAATGTTATTATTGATAAATGATTAAGAATTATTCTGTTAAAATCACACCATTAACAATTCCTTCTTGAGTTGGTCTGTTTGTTACTCTTACTTTGCCTTTGTCTGTTTCAACAATTGTTCCCTTAGTTACAATATTTTGTCTTGCTAAGAAACGATTTGAAGGAGTTTCAATAACGTTTTTGATTTCTAATTTTGAAGTCTTTTTTGTTTTTGGGTCTTGAGCATTTACTAATTTTACCTGAAGAGCAAATGTCTTTGTATGTCCTCCCATAACTCTTTTTGTTCTTCTTTTTTCAGTTTCAGCTAATTTTGCAGTTCTTTTTTGTCCAGGTCTTTCTGCTTTCTTTTTCTTTCTACTTTTAATGTATTTTCCACCTGTGATTTTTCTACCTTTCTTAGTTACCATGTAAAATGAATTAGACTTTTATTTATAAATCTTTCTTGTAGTGAGAAATATCTTAAGTTAATTTAAAATCACTTTTTCCTGTTCTTTTTAGTATTTTATTTGGATTTACTTCAATTCCTTTTTTGTTTTTAATCTTTAATTCAACAATTCTTTTTTTAAAGTGAACACCCCTCATTTTTAATATTTCTATTGCTGACTCTCTATGTCCAGCATTATGAATTACATTATAAATTACAATTATTCCATCACTTAAGAAAGAAACAGCCTCGCCTTTTTCTTTAAAAGTTGTTCCAATATGTGAAGGTGAAGAAACTTCTCTAATTAAAAAGTTTGTAATTTGGTTTTTTTCTAAATATCTAAATAATTGTTCCATGTAAATTCTAAAACGAGATTCTTCTCCTGAAAAAGCACTTGCAATTGAAGTTAATGAATCAATAACTACAAAGTCTGGTTTAAAGTCATCTGGAAAAAACATTGGTTCAATTTCAATCATTAATTCTTTTTTTGCAGCACTTAGTAGTGCTTCAATACTTCGTGAAATATCAATTGCATCAAATCTCTCTACTTTTAATAAACCTTTATTAACATATTCTCTTGCTTTCCAATTAAAATTTTCCATGTGGTTAATTAATTGTTCTTCAGATTCTTCAAAGCTCATATAAAGTCCTTTTTTGCCTTTTTTACAAAGTTCATTTAGAGTTGCTAAACAAAACAATGTTTTTCCACTTCCAGGACCACCTTCAACTAAAACAGATGCTCCATTTGGAATTCCCATGTTATCTTCAAATAATGCATCAAAACCTTTTATTCCTGTTTTAATGTATTTTTCTTTTGGTTTTTCTTTAATCTCTTTTGATTTTTTATTAGAAGTTTTTACTTTTAATGATAAAGGTGTTTTTTTAAAAACCTTTTTCTTTGATTTTTTCTCTTTAAGTGATAAAGGAGTTTTCTTAGGCATTTTTTTCACCATTCTTTTATTAGTTTTTTATTCCTTATAAGTTTTTCTTAAATCACTTGTTTTAAATAACAACATTTTTAACTTAGTTTTTACTGTAAATTTAATGATAAAAAAAGAGAAAATATTGTTTATTGTCACAGCTATTTGTTTAATTGTTGGCTTGATGTTTTTATTTAATTTTATTCCTAAGGTTCCTAGTTTTTATAGTAATAATTTTTTAAGTTTAACTGGTAATGTTGCATTAGATTTTAATGATTTAAGTGTTGGTGATGATTTGCAAGGAAAAATAATTTTAAATGATTTTGAAAAAGATTCTTATGGAATTGTAATGTTATCAAAAAATGGAGATTCTTTGTATTTAGATTCTTTTAATTTACAAGATTTGTCTATTGAAAAAAATCATGGAAATAAGTTTGTTTTAGAAATGAGTGATTTAGTTAATTATACTTTTAAAGAAGAAGGAGAATATGAGCTGTTTCTTTCTTTATTAGATTTAGAAGTAAATATTAAAAAAGAAATTATTGTTAATTAATAAGAGGTGAAAATGAAATCAAAGAAAAATTATTTAGTCTTACTTGTTATTGTATTTGGAATTTTTTTAAT
>CAZRUG010000015.1:0-22127 GCA_964603295.1 Candidatus Woesearchaeota archaeon
TGTGATAAAGAAAAAATAGCAAATAAAATAAATACAATTAATAGTGTGAATCCAATTAGATGATTTTTATCAAAATTCTTTGAGTTCATTTTACCTCTTTAATTTAAAATTCTAAGAAAAAAGGGTATTTAAACATTATTATAATTATTTTTCAATAATCTCTGCTTTGCCATCATCAATTAAAATTTTTGCAATTTCCTTAGGAATATTTGCCATATCTCCTTGATTAAAAGGCCCCATCTTATTTCCTTCCATATCTACAAATTCATCAACATTTTCTAAAAAAACAACTAATTGATTTTTATCATCTTTATAATCACTATTTCCATTTAACATTTTAGATAATTCTTTTTCTGAAACATCAATGCATTTCATTAATTCTTCAAAAAGATTTTTTTCAAATTCAAGCATATTATCAAAGTCTTGCCTAGAAATTCCAGTCTCAGCAGCAACTAAAACTAAATTCAAAATTTTCTTTCTTCTTCTAATCATTAATTCGCGAAATAAAGTAAGAGCATTTTCAAGTTGCTTTTTTGTCTTCATTACTGAATCTGAAAAAACATTTTCATCTTGAGAAGTTATAGCCCTTTTTTCAGCCAAATACTTTGAAAAATCAGACACAAAACTCTTTGCTAATTTTTGCAATTGCTCAGAATATCTCTCTTTCCGCGCAGCCTCATATATTTCATTATACGTTATCATTTTCATTTGTTTTTTGTTTAATTAAGGAAGATGGAATCCCAAATTGTTGAAATTCTTCCAATAGATTTTTGCCATAAACTAATCTATAAAAACATTCTGCAGTTAATTTTGAATCCTCAAGCGCATTATGTTTACCTCTTTGATAATTTAAACCACAAAATTCTAATATTTTAGTTAAATTCATCTCTAATCTATTTTTTTCTTCATTAATTACAAACCCCCTATTAATTTCAAAATATTTTATTTGAGCAATTGAATGTAAATCTAAAGCCCTATAATGAAAAAAAGGTTTTATTCCATATTTTCTAGCTTTAGTTAAAATAAAAGATAAATCAAATTGTGGATTTTGACAGATTAAATTATTAACCTTGCAATTTGAAGCCCAATTAAAAAAATTCTCAAGCATTTGTTTTTGAGATTGTTTGTTTTTATCTCTTAATTCATCTTCTGTTTTTCCAATGATTTCAAAAAGAGATTTTTGAGCATATTCACCAGAATCTAAAACCAGGTCTTCTTCATCAATTCTTGATTCTTCAAAAAAGAAATTCTTTGGGTCATCTAAATCAATTGCTCTTATTTGCCAAATTCCATTTTTATCAAACTGCACCCCACTTGTTTCAATATCTACGACTATCATCATAAAAAAAAGAATCTTTGTTTTATAACTATTATGTTACTCAAATTCAATTATTTAAATCCCACAACCTTAAACAAGTCTTTACCTAAAATCTTGCCTAAACTACCTAATCTTGCTTGTTTTTCAGAAAATTTTTTCTGTTTAGGAATACTTGGTTTAGTTCCATCATAAAACAAAACTGGAACAGGATCTGCAGAATGTGCTTTAAGCTTACAAGGAGTTGAATGATCTCCAGTCACAACAATCTTAATCTTATTCGGAGGTGCAAATTTTCTTAAATACTTAATCAAGGTCTTATCAATATATTCAATCATTTCTTTTTTCTCAAAAGGTTTATTATCATGTCCAGGCAAATCAGTCTCTTTAATGTGAATATACGCATAATCAAACTTTTTATGATTTTTTTTCAAAAACTTAATTGAATATTTGCAAGCTTTTTTCAAACCAGCATAAAGGTTTTCATAAGAATCAATTCCTTTTAATTTAGGATAATCAAAATTAAAAATAGTCATTCCAGATAATTTAGAAAAACCAATTTCCAAAGGCATATATGCAACAGACATCCATTTTTTGTATTGTTTTAATTTTGGAACTTCAGCCCCAGCTCCTCGAACAAGAAGATAATTTGCAGGTAATAAACCTCTTTTTACTCTTTCTTTATTAATTGGATGTTCTTTTAAAACCTGGTGTGCTGATTTTAAGAATTCATTAACAATATTTGCAGTATAAACAGTATTCTCTAACTCATCCAATGGCTTAACATTTGTAATTTTATTTACTTCTTTTGCTTTACCTCCAGAATAAGTTAAATCATTTGGAGAAATATTATCTGAAAAACCTCCTCTAAAAACTAATGCAGCTCTGTGTTGATTTGTAGGAATTAACACAAACTTAAAATTTAAATTTAATTTATTTACTGCATTTGCTAATTCTTCAGCTTCAGAATTAGTTAAATTTCTTCCAGCCCTTCTATCTACAATCTCTCCTTTTGCCTTTTCATCAATTGTTGCAAAATTAACTCTTAAAGCTAAATCTCCCCTAGTTAAATTTAAACCAGCACCTTTAGCTTCTAATTGGCCTCTTGCACTATCATATAAATTATTTTGAAAAATAGAAACAATTGCTTCATCAGAACCAGGCGCAAACCCAGGCTTCACTGGATTCATTAAACCCATTTCTCCTCGAGCAGCAAAAAAATCCAAATTAGGAGTATTAGCAACTTCTAAAGGAGTTTTACTATCTAATTGATAATGTGGCAAATCTCCTAAGCCATCTAAAATAACAAACACACCTTTCATAACCCAAGAAATACTTTATTCTTTATAAAAATTTATATTCATTAGTAAAGGAAAATTATGCTGTTGGATTGTAGTATGTTCTTGTGAAATATTCATCTCCAAAAGCAATATTATAGTCTCCATGAGCCCAAGCATGCAAGGTTGTCCAATTAAAAGAACATCTTGTTCTTGTTCCGTCACCACACAAAGGAGATTGTACATAAACATCATTAATTTTTTGACTTTCATCTAACCAACCAGAAGTTTCATAGATAGAATAACCTAAACTTAAATGAGGAGCAGAAGTAGTACAACTTGCTTTAGCATATAACATACCATTTTCAATCTTAGCTTCACAAAGATTTCTATTATAGTTATTTTCATTAAGAACTTTTATAATTTCTCCATCTTTCCAACACTCATCCTCATCCGGAACTTTATTATCATAATATGTGTATCCATCTGGACAACCAGAATACCACCCAATAGTTGAAAGCATATTTCTAATTTGTTCCTTATTATAATAACTTTCCATTAATGAATCAGTATCCAAACCACGAATTTGAGAAGCATCGTGATAAGGCTGTGAAGTATCTATTTCAGCATAAACAATTAAAATTCCAGCCAATAAAATCAAAGTTCCAAGAATTCCATAAGCATACTTTTTTTCAATATTCACCTCAAGTTTCATAAACCAACTAAAAAAATAGATTATTTAAATATTTCTTAAATTAATTTATAACTTTTTTACAAGCAAATAATCTATAAGCATTCCCATAATCATCTTCACTAAAACCCAATTCAAAATTTTCTCCCTCTTTTCCAATGCCCAAACCAAAAGGATAATTATCTGGAGAAGAATAAATATTTCCAGGAATAGCACCATTACTTATTCCATTTTCTGCAGAAATTACTTCCCACTTATCATCATCTGAATGTTTATCAGAATATAAAATAAAAGAAAATTGTTTATTAAAATTTACTCCTGAATCATCAAATGCTTGGATTTTAAAGATACATCCAGGATAATCAATACAATAGGATGGGAGAGGGATATTGGGTCTATCTACCCACTGAAATACTTTTGTTTCAGACATAATTTCTTCACACACTAAAGAATGTTCTCCACTTAAAGATAAAGAAGAAATTTGATTATCTACTTCTGATTGAACAATTGTTTGAACAGAAGATTCAAAGTCAGTTAAATCATTTACACTATGAGTAACTCCGTTCTCAAGAGTTGCAAAAACTCCTACAACACCAATTAAAACTAAAAGCAGTCCAAGAATTCCATAAGCATACTTTTTTTCAATATTCACCTCAAGTTTCATAAACTAAATAAAAAAATAGATTATTTAAATATTTCCATGCAAAAAATTATAAATCAAAATAATCTCTTAAAAGCATGTTTGGAAAACTTAAAGAAAAACTTAAATCATGGACAAAAAAAGTCACAGAAGAAGCTCCAGAAATAGAAGAAACTAAAAAAGAGCTTATAGAAGATAAAGTTGAAACTAAGCCAGATAAAAAAACAAAAGAAAAAAAGACTAAAGAAGAGATTAGGGAAAAAAGAAAAGAAACTTCTAAGAAAGAGAAGAAACCTAAAAAAGAAAAACTCGCACAAGAATCTCAACAAGAAATTAAAGAAATTTCTAAAAAAGAATTAGTAGAAGAAATTAAAGAAAAACCAGCACAAGTTTTTATTGAAGAAGATAAAGAAATTGGAAAAGAGCCTGAAGAAGAACCTAAGAAAAAATCATTTTTCTCTAAATTAACTTCAAAAAAAACAAAAATCTCTGAACAAGAATTTGATAAATACAAGGATGATTTAGAAATGTTACTTTTAGAAAATAATGTTGCCTTTGAAGTAACTGAGAAAATTATTAAAGAATTAAAAGCAAAAATAACTGAAAAAGAAATTTCCAAAAAAGAATTAGAAAAAGAAATAAATGACTCTCTTAAAGAAATTATTAAAGAAATTTTAGTTGAGCCTTTTGATATTGTAAAAGAAATAAAAGAAAAAGATTCTCCTTATGTTGTAATGTTTTGTGGAATTAATGGAACAGGAAAAACAACAACAATTGCAAAGTTTGCCAACTTATTGAAAAAAGAAAAATTGTCTTGTGTAATTGCAGCAGGAGATACTTTTAGAAGTGCAGCAATAGAACAAATAAAAACTCATGGAGAAAATCTTGGAGTAAAAGTTATATCTCATGAATATAATTCAGACCCTGCAGCAGTTGGATTTGATGCAATAAAATATGCAGAAAAAAATAACATTGATGCTGTTTTAATTGACACTGCAGGAAGAATTCACACAGACAAAAACTTAATGAACCAAATTTCAAAAATTGCAAAAGTCTGTAAACCAGATGCAAAAATATTTGTTGGAGAATCTTTAACTGGCAACGATTCTGTTGAACAAGTCAAGACATTTAATGAAGCAGTTGAATTAAATGGAATAATTTTAACAAAAGCAGACATTGATGAAAAAGGTGGCACAGCATTAAGTGTTGGCTACATAACAGAAAAACCAATTTTATTTCTCGGTATTGGCCAAGAATATGATAAATTAGAAAAGTTTGATAAAAAGAAATTTATTGAAAGATTGGGATTGGATTAACTAATCTATTTTTATTGTAAAAGGCCCATATTTTAGAGGACCACTCCAATCATAATACTCTTCTATAAAATAAATATCTCCACAAACATATGCTTTTCTAAAATGCCCACAACCATCCATGCCTTCATAACCCCCACACAAATCATAAAAATATTCTACTTCAATTAAATCAGCCCCATTTTTACAAGTGTACTTTTTAGAATCTAAACTAAATGCTTCATCAATTGTCTTTGAATTAGAATCAATTCTAATTAAATATTCATTTAAATCTTCTGAAGATATTTTATAATTTTCTAGAATCTCTTCCTCTGGAGAAGTATAGAAAAGCCCGCCAGGAATATTATTGTAGACACAAAAGCCATTTGAATTTTGGCAAGTTTAATTAATCTCTTTTATATAATTTAAATTATCATTTCCATTAAATAAAAAATCCTAAAATTACTAATAGGGCAACTGCAATTAATCCAATGCTTAATTTTTTATTATTCATAGGATATAAACAAAAAAATATTTAAAAATATATTGAAGACTTCGAATATAATTGAACTAAGCACCCAAATACTTAAGCACTTCATAAATTAAAAAAGCAGGCCAAACCATTGCTTTTAACACTCCAAGCACACCAACCCAAAAACCAGTTGCAGTTGAGATATAATAAACTGCAGCACCAATAAAACCAAGGCCATAAAGCCCACCACCACTACAATTTAAATCACCTTTTCCTCTATAAAAGAACTCATCTTTTGTTGGCTTTCTTGAAAATTTTTTAGATGTTTTTTTCACACTCTTACGACGAGAACTTTTGTTCGCGGAGTCAGCTTTAGCTGAACGCCCCACACTCTTTTTAGTTACCATGATTAATTAAAGAACTAGAAGTTTATAAAACTATTTCCCTAAAACCCAAAAACTTAATAACTCTCTGAATACTCTGATTTCTATGCTAGAAGGACTTGGAAAAGCACTAAAAAGAACAACAGACAAATTAGCGAATGCTATATTTCTTGACAAAAATCTAGTTGACCAAATTGTTAGAGATTTGCAAAGAGCATTAATTGAAGCAGATGTAAATATCAAACTTGTTAAAGAACTTTCAGACAAAATAAAAAAAGCAGCTGTTGATGAAAGAATAAAAGAAATTGATAAAAAAGAACACATAATCAAATTACTCCACGATGAATTAATTAAAATTTTAAGTGGAGAAAAACAATTAGAATTAAAAGACAAGCAAAACAAAATCATGCTTGTAGGTTTATATGGTGCAGGTAAAACAACAACAATTGCAAAGCTCGGAAACTATTATTCTAAAAGAGGGAAAAAAATTGCACTACTTGGTTTAGATGTTCACAGACCAGCTGCAAAAGAACAACTGCAACAACTTGGAAAACAACACAACCTAAATGTATTTGTAGATTTAAAAGAAACAGATGCACTAAAAACTTACAAAAAATTCAAAAAAGATTTAGATAAATATGATTTAGTTTTAATTGATACAGCAGGAAGACACAACTTAGATAAAGAACTTGAAAAAGAAATCAAGGCACTTTCTAAAGAAATCAAGGCAGGTGAAATAATTTTAGTAATGCCTGCAGATATTGGACAAGCAGCAAAAACACAAGCACAGCAATTCAAAGAAGCAATAGACATTTCAGGAGTAATAATTACAAGAATGGATTCCTCTGCAAAAGCAGGCGGAGCATTAACAGCAGTAAATGAAATCAAAGAACAAGGCAAAGATGTCGGAGTTTACTTTATAGGAACAGGTGAAAAAATAAATGACTTAGAAAAATTTGATTCAGAAGCTTTTTTATCTCGTTTATTAGGAATGGGAGATCTTCAATCACTACTTGAAAAAATCAAATCAGTTACAGATGAAGGTAAACAAGAAGAAATGCAAAAAAAACTTCAAGAGGGAAAACTAAGTTTAGAAGATGTTGTTGAACAAGTTAAATCAATGAGCTCAATGGGGGGAATGGACAAAATGATGTCAATGATTCCTGGAATGTCTAATTTAAAAAACAAAAAAATTGCAGATGACAAACTAACAGCACAAGAAGAAAAAATAAAAAAATGGGAACACATAATCAAATCAATGACTAATAAAGAAAAAGAAAATCCAGAATTATTTGAAAAACAAACTTCAAGAATTAAAAGAGTTGCTCAGGGAGCAGGAGTAAATGGTTCAGATGTTCGTTCATTATTAAAACAACACAAAATGCTTCAAAAAATGATTAAAGAATCTGCTTCATTTGATCCAAGCAAAGGCATGTCACAAAAACAAATGCAAAAAATGATGAAGGCTTTTGGAAAAAAGAAGTTTAAGATGTAAAAATGGTTAAGAAGAAGAAAGTGTGTTCAAAAGAGAAATGGCCTAATAGATTAAATCTCTTAGCCCCAATTATAATGTTTATTATAGGGTTATTTATTTTAAAAGATAAAACTCCTGTGTATTTCCTGATACCAATTTGGCTTACTTTCTCATTAATTCCAGCAATAATAGCTAAAAAATCTAAATGGAAATTAAAAAGGAAGGATCTATTTACATACAGATACTCTGAACCTTTAATAACAGGAATCATAGTGACAAGCCTATTTTTTATATTAAATTTAACGATAAGGGATCGTTTAACGATTATTTTTATGTTAATAATCTTTATTATACTATATGCTTATACTCATTGGTATATATCAAATAAATACCCGACTTATTATTTTAAATAAAAATGACCAAACAAAAAACAATCTCACAAGGGGCTGAAGCAAAAATTATTCTAAAAGATAATCAAATAACAAAACACAGAATTTCAAAATCATATAGAATAAAAGAAATTGATGAGAAAATTACAAAATTAAGAACACGAGCTGAAGCAAAAATAATGCAAAAATTATCAACAAAAATAAATGTTCCAAAAATTATTTCTTCAGACGAAAAAACAAAAACAATTGAAATGGAATTTATTCAAGGAGAAAAAATATCCCAATGTCTTGATTCCTTTGAATTAAAAAAACAAAAACAAATAATAAAGCAAATTGCAAAATCAGTTGCAGAAATCCACAAAAAAAATATTGCTCACGGAGATTTAACAACATCAAATATGATTTTATATAAAGAAGAAATTTACATTATAGATTTTGGATTAGCATTTCAAAACTCTCGTTATGAAGACAAGGCAGTTGACATTCATTTATTTAAACAAGCACTTGAAGCAAAGCACTGGAAAAATTGGGAAACTCTTTACAAAGAATTTATTAAAACATACAAAACATCAAACAAACAAGAATCTGAAAAAGTTTTAAATCAATTAATTAAAGTTGAAAAAAGAGGAAGATATAGGTATTAACTTTTTTTCTTAGTTTTTGATTTTTTCTTAGCAACTTTCTTTTTAGGATTCTTCTTTTTATTAGAACTTTTTTTCAAAGGTTTTCCATCAACAACTTTCTTAACTTTTTTCAAATTCTTTTCTTTATTCAAAAGATCTTTCTTTTTTTCTTCTTTTAGTTTCTTTTCTTTTTTCTTCACTTCTTTTTTCTCTTTTTCAAGATTCTCTTGTTCTTTTCTAACATCTTCAATCTCTTCTTTTTCTTTTTTCTTTCTCATCCAAAAAAACAATCTTCTCAAAGGATATTTTAAAATCTCAAAAACCACTAATAGCAAAGAATACAGAAGTAATAGAGAAAGTAACAAATGCCAAGAATTTTCTAATCCAGAATAAATATACAATATAATTACATATGCTAACAGATTAATTGTAATTGGAGAAGAAATGTATTCTGCAAAAGATTGTGGAAAAACATGATTAAAATTAAATAACAAAATTATAAACCCAATTAAAAATAAAAATAAAGTTACAAAAGTTTGAATTGGCATTTCAATAAAATTCATTGCACCTCCAGAACCAATAGAATAAATTTTTCTTAATAAAATCGCTGAAATAAAAATCAGAACCAAAGAATTTCCAACAAGAGTATTCCAACCAGGCCTTTCATCCTTATATTTTTGAAAATAAAAAAGCATAATAAAAGTAGTTAAAATTAAAGGTGCAACTGTCCACAAAACCTCTTGATCAAAGGTTGAAAGCAACAAAGACTTAAACATATCTGCCATACTAAATTAAATAAAAAATTCTTTTTAAATTATAGTGTAATAGCCCTGCCCGGATTCGAACCGGGGTCACTGCCTTTCTTTCAAAGAGTCCAAAGGGCAGCATACTTGACCACTGTACTACAGGGCTATAAGAATTTAAACCAAATTAAGATTTATAAGGATTTTGGAGTGGACAACAATCTTTTTAAACCAAGATTTCAATAACTTAGTATGCCAAAAAAAGCAGAAACAGAAAAACAAGAAAAACCTGAGAAAAAGGAGCAAAAAAAACTATCTCAAGCAGAATTTGAAAAAAAAGTAGTAGAGTTAGCTAAGCAAGGTCTTACTTCTGAGAAAATCGGTGAAAAACTAAGGCAAGAAGGAGTCCATCCTAAAGAATTCTCAAAAAAGATTTCAAAAATACTTAAAGAAAAAGAGATTTATGAAAGTCCTGATTTAAAAAATATAAGTACAAAATTAGAGAGAATAAAAAAACATCTTGAAACTAACAAACAAGATAAACGAGCTAAAAGAGAAAAGGATAGAATTTTTTCTCAAGTAAGAAGAACTAAGAAATACTTAGGAATTCCAGTTAAATAATTATTTTTGGAGGTGAAATGTCAATAGAAAATTCTTTACAATTAGAAATTGAAAAAAGTGCTAAAAGATTTTTAGAAACTTCACAAAACAAAGAAATTCAAATTATAAGCCACTTTGATACAGATGGAATAACTTCTGCAGCAATAATGATTCAGGCACTAAAAAGATTAGATAGAAATTTCTCAGTTAAAATAATTAAAAGCTTAGACAAAGAATTCATTGATTATCTTCCAAAAAACAAACTAACAATTTTTTTAGACTTAGCATCAAATAGTTTAAAAGAAATTTCTGAATCAGGATTCTCAGAAGCATTTATTATAGACCACCATGAAATATCTCAAGAAATTCCAGAATCAATAAACATTGTAAATCCTCATTTAAATACAAATTCAAAAATTAGTGCAGCAGGATTAACATATTTATTTTGTAAAGAACTTGATAAAAGAAATAAGGAATTTGCAAAACTCGCAGTTTTAGGAATGATTGGAGATAGATTAGAAAGTGAGATTGGAAAACTAAATAACGGAATCCTTGAAGACGGAGAAATAAAAAGAAAAAGAGGTTTACTGATTTATCCCTCTACACGCCCATTAAATAGAACTCTTGAATATTGTTCAAACCCATTCATTCCTGGAGTAACAGGAGATTCTCAAGGAGTAATTGAATTATTAAGAGAAGTGTCTCTAATTCCAAAACATGGCAACTACCCTTCTTTAATTGAATTAACAGATGAGGAAATGGAAAAATTAGTCACAGCAGTTACATTAAGAGTTCCAAAAAAAATTCATGAGAAAATTATTGGAGATATCTTCTTAATTAAAATGTTTAATAAACTTGAAGATGCAAGAGAATTAAGTGCAATGATAAATGCTTGTTCAAGATTAGGGCATCCAGAAATAGCATTACAACTTTGCATGGAAATATCCTCTGCAAAAAAAAGAGCAGAATCAATTCATGTAAAATACAAACAACATATTGTAACAGGATTAAAAATATCCTCCCAATCAGAAGAAATTCAAAAAATAGAAAAACCAGGTTTTGTTTTAATTAATGCAAAAGAAAAAATAAAAGAAACAATTATTGGAACAATCGCAAGTATAATCTCAAGTTCTGCAACTTACAAAGAAGGAACAATTATAATTGCAATGGCTTATTCAGACGATAAAATAAAAATATCATTAAGAGCTGTTGGACAAAACCCTCGAAATCTTAGAAAATTAATTTCAAATGTAATGGAAAATTTTGAAGGAGAAGTCGGTGGACATGAACAAGCAGCAGGAGCAGTAATTAAAAAAGAAGATGAAGGTCTCTTTATAGAAAAAATTCAAAAACATTTGGAAGTTGAAGTTGTGAGGGTTTAACAAAACTAATAAAAACTTGGTTTTATTTCTAAAAACATGAAATCCAAAATAAAAAAAATCTCAGATTATGAATATGAGATCCCAAAAGAAAGTAACATGCTTGTTCCAGGAAAAATCTTTTCAAATAATAAATTATTCAAAAACATTGATGAGCGAGCAATTCAGCAATTAAAAAATGTTGCAACTTTGCCAGGTATTCAAAAAGCATCTTTAGCTATGCCAGACATTCACACAGGTTATGGCTTCACAATCGGAGGTGTTGCTGCATTTGATTTAGAAACAGGAATAATTTCTCCAGGAGGAGTTGGCTATGATATAAATTGTGGTGTAAGAATTCTTGGAACAAATATAAAAAAATCTGAAATAGTAAATAAAAGAAAAGAAATTCTACATGAAATAAAAAGAAGTATTCCTTCAGGGGTTGGTAGAGGAAATAAACAAAAAAACACAATTCAAGAACTTAGGGAAGTAATGACAAAAGGTTCAAAATGGGCTCTTGAAAATAATTTAGCAATAAAAGAAGATTTAGAGAGAACAGAAGAAAATGGCTGTGTTTCTCCAGCAAACCCAAAATATGTTTCTCAAAAAGCATTAGGTCGTGGTTTAGGACATTTAGGAACATTAGGTGCTGGAAATCATTTTATTGATATTTTAACAATTGAAAAAATATATGACAATAAAATAGCAAAAGAATTTGGAATTGAAAAAGACAATGTAGTCATAATGATTCATTGTGGTTCTCGGGGATTAGGACATCAAATAGCTTCAGACTATATGAAAGAAATGGAAAACACTTATGGAAAAGAATCATTTATAGATATTGAATTAGTTAATGCACCAATAAAATCAGAACTCGGACAAAGATATCTTTCTGCAATGAACTGTGCAGTAAATTTTGCATTCTGCAATAGACAAATAATAATGTGCAAAACAAGAGAAATTTTAAAAAAATATTTTCCAAAAAATAAATTCTTTCAAATTTATGATGTTTGTCACAATATTGCAAAAATAGAAAAATTCAAAATCAATGAAAAAGAAAAAGAGCTTTTAATTCATAGAAAAGGTGCAACACGAAGTTTTGGCCCTGGAAAAAAAGAAATTCCAAAAGTTTATAGAAAAGTAGGACAACCAGTTTTACTTCCAGGTTCAATGGGAACACCATCATATATTTTGGTTGGAACAAAAACAGCAGAAGAAAAAACATTTGCATCCACAGCACATGGAGCAGGTAGAGAAAGAAGCAGAGCACAAGCACACAAAGAAACAACATTAGAACAAGTAAGACAATATTTAGAAGAAAATGACATTCTCTTAGAAGCAGGCGGAGCAAAAGCAACAATTGAAGAATCTCCTTGGAGCTATAAAGACCCTATTGAAGTTGTAGATGTTTGTGAAAAAGCAGGTCTTTCAAAAAAAGTTGCAAAACTCAAACCAATTGCAGTTATGATTGGTTAAGACTATCTTCTAAATCACTTCCAAAAGCTCCACAAACACAATTAACAGCAACAGCCAATATTTGGAGGAAAAAATTATATGCTTCCTTAATTCTTTAATCCCAATCATTATAGAATCAACCTGAATTTTGTTTAAAGAATCATCTTCCCAATCTGGACGAGTTCCAAAATAAACTCTCCTACAAAAAACATCCAAAGAGATTATTTAAAGATTTAAGTTCAATAGCTAATTAATAAAAATCCCCAAATCTTATAAACTCATTATTTCTCAAAATATTATGGTAAATCACGAATTAGAAGAAGGTAAAGTCGTCTTATGTACAGTTGAAAACATATCAAAAGCAACAGTTTTTGTAAAAATCCATGAAATTGGAATTCCAGAAGAAAAACAAAAACAAGGAAGTATTGTAATGAGTGAAATTGCATCAGGAAGAATCAGAAACATTAGGGATTATGTTATTCCAAAAAAGAAAATTGTTTGCAAAGTTTTAAAAATTTCTGGAGACAGAATTGAACTTTCACTAAGAAGAGTTTCTCAAGATGAACAAAAAGCAGTAATGGAAGAACACAGACAAGAAAAAAGCCATAAAGCAATTCTTAAAGCAGTTTTAGGAGAAAAATCAAAAGAAATTATTAAAGAAATTCAAAAAGAAAATAGTGTCCACCAATTTCTTCAAGATGCAAAACAAAATGCAAAAAAATTAGAAAAATTGGTTGGAAAAAAAGAAGCTGAAAAAATATTAGAAATCTTAAACTCTCAAAAACAAACAACTCATTCAATTAAAAAAATAATTAAATTAAAATCTTTTGCCCCAAACGGATTAGAAGAAATAAAAGACATTTTTTCAGAAATAAAAAATGCAGAAATTAAATATATTTCAGCAGGAAATTATTCAATTAAAACAGATGATAAAGAGAAAAAATTAGCAGATAGAAAACTCAAAGATATTTTAGATAAAATAGAAAAACAGGCAAAAAAACAAGAAATAGAATTTAGTATTAAAGAAAAGTAAAAAACATTTTTTCTCAAATAAAAGTGACAAATTTAATGGGGAAAGCTTTATATAGATTTAGCACAAATTAATATTATGGAAAACAAGGAAATCCCAAGATATGAAGTAATTGTCTTAGGAATAATTTTTGACCCAGAAAAAAAGAAGGTTCTAATTGGAAGAAGAGAAAATGACCCATATATTAAAGAACTAAGTTGGTGCTTTCCAGGAGGAAGATTAACTCCAGGAGAAGACATTGATAAATGTTTAAAAAAACATATTAAAAACAAAACAGGATTAGATATTAAAAATCTTGGTGCATTTTTTTCAAAAACATATGAAGAAAGGCCAGAACTACTTGCAAATTATTTTTTAACACAAGTATTTGCTGGAAAAGAAAAACCTGGAGAAGATATTAAAGAACTTAAATGGGTTTCTCCAAAAGAACTTTCAAACTACTTCACAACATCTTACCATAGAAAACTCAAACAATTCATGGAAGAATTAGTATAATGAGTAAAGTTCTTAAAAAATTAGCAGTAGTTACTGCAATAATTATTGTTATAATTGTAATTTCAAACCTTATCTATAATTTATTAGAAAAATTTACTGACAAAGCACTTTTAATTTCAATTCCATTAAGTCTTTTAATTATTTACTTTCTCTTCACTCAAACTCCAATAAAAAAATTATTAAATAAAAATTATCTTTTAGAAAAATGAAACTAAACAAATGTGCAAAATGCAAAAAATACACCTTAAAAGAAGAATGTCCTACGTGCAAAGAAAAAACAAAATCAGCACATTATAAATTTATTAAAATAAAAGCTTTTGAAAATAAAATAAGTTGGATTAAATCAAAATAATCTTCTTTGTTTTTCTTGTTTTAAATTTCCTAAAACTGCTTTTCCGTATTCTCCATCATAACCAGGTTCAACTTTTATATTTCCATTTCTATTTAATAAAATCAAATCAATTAAACCAGAATTAATTTCAGCTTTTACAAAATCATCTCTTTGAACAAATAATAAGACATTAAATTCATTTTCAAATTTTTGAATTAATTCATTATAAATTACCCAAACCTTTTTGCTATTTACTCCAACTCCTGTATAAAGAGAAATAATTTCATGCAAAGGC
Organism: Candidatus Woesearchaeota archaeon; assembly: GCA_964603295.1. GTDB lineage: Archaea > Nanobdellota > Nanobdellia > Pacearchaeales > GW2011-AR1 > CAZRUG01. Next base: position 14,867 of record CAZRUG010000015.1, read on the forward strand.
AAAACCTTGTAAAACATTTTTTTATCTTTAACATTTGTTTTTTCAGATAATTCATCAACACGATATTCAACCCCAACAGTTAAAGGCTTTCCACAAACAGGACACATTCCATCAAGTTTTTTAGTTTTTTCAGGAGAACAAGAATAATTACAATTTCTATGCCCATCCCAATGATACTTTCCATAAGAAGGGTCAACTTCAATTGTCCCAATAATTTTATTTTCTCTAATTTGTTTAATTAAATCTAAATAAGAATTTGTTTTTTGAAAAATTGTTGCTTCTCTTCCTAAACGCCAAGGCCAATAAGAATGAGCATCAGAAAAACTCACAATAGCCCTATTTTCTAATTCTTTAATATTCCAATTCATTTCAGGGTCTGAACTAATTCCAGTTTCAATTGCATAAATAAAATCATTTTGTTCTTTAAAACATTCTTTCAAAGAATTAAATCCAGACATACTTCCAAAAACACCAAAATAAGGAGTCCAAATATGTGCCGGAATTATCTCAATGTCTTCTGAAATAGCTCTTAAATCAGCAACAAACTTATCACACTTAACACCAAAAATCGGCCTTCCATCATAATCTCTTCTTAAATTATTTTTATCAAAATAAGAATTTACCTTATCAGCAATTTCAATTGAAGGCAATAAAATAACTAAATGCACTTTTCTTCCAACACCATTATCAGTATAAATCAAAGAAATCTCACCAGTAATAATAAAAGGAAACCTTGTTTTTTTATGAATATAAAATCCCTCTCCATTATCTTCTAATTCTTTCCGAATCTCTTCAATCCATTTTGGATGAGAAAAATCTCCAGTTCCCAAAACATCTAATCCCTTAATCTTTGCCCACTTTACTAAATTATCTAAATTCAAATCCTTTGAACAAGCACGAGAAAAACGCGAATGAATATGCAAATCAGCAAACATCCAATTCTCACTCTCTTGTTTAAAGTCTTTCATAAAAAATTCAAAACAACAATCTTTTTAAAGATATTTTAAGATAATATCACATGACAATTCAAAGAACATTAGTTATATTAAAACCAGATGCAATTCAAAGAGGATATGTTGGAGAGATTCTTACAAGATTTGAAAAAGCAGGAATGAAAATAATTGGAATGAAAATGTTAAGAGTTGATGATGATTTTGGTGGCAAACACTATCATGATATTAAAGAAAGAAAAGGTGAGGAAATCTTTAAAGGACTTTTAGAATATATTAAATTAGGCCCTGTTTTAGCTTTTGTTTTAGAAGGTGTTAATGCTATTGAAAATGTTAGAAAAATAGTTGGAGGAACAGAACCAAAATCTTCACCTCCTGGAACAATTAGAGGGGACTATGCACACATGACTTATGCAAGAGCAGACGACCCAAATTCACATTGCAAATCAGTTTATAATTTAATCCATGCATCAGCAGATGAAAAAGATGCTGAACATGAAATACATCTATGGTTTAGTGATGCAGAACTTCACGAATATAAAACAGTTCATGAGATGTTTATGTAAAAATTATTTTGACTAATCAATTAAAAAATTATTTCTTACAAAGAATATCTTTTTGAACACAACCAAAATAAAGATCTCCAGATTTAAATTGTTTTTTTCTTAGTTTATACCACTTTTCTATTTGTTGGTCAGTAACACCAAATTTCTTTTTTGCTTCTTTTGAAGAATTTTTTAAAATACTATAAAAGGCGTTCATAAAAAAATCAAGAACATTCTTTTTATTTTTCGAATAAGGTTTAACTTTGCCAGGCAAGATTATCCAATCAGAAGAACCATAGGCCAGAACACTAAAACCACTTTGTTTAGCAATAGAAGGCAATAAAGAACCACAATGACTATTTCCAATTCCCACCTTTCCCTTAAATTGATAATCTATCCCAGAATAATTAAATAACTGCATCAAATTTGCTTCATCCTTGAAACAATCATTATTTGTTGGTCCAAAAACAGAATGTTGGTCATAATTAACCGGCAGATATAACAAGGCCCCTTTCTTCATAATTTTTTTAATAGATCTAAAACTCTTTTTCATATCAGTATGCTCTAATAAAGATAATCCAGTTACCAAAGAAAACAATTCTTTTATTTTACTCTTTTGAGTCCCTAAATCATAAACAGATTCTTCATATAGTTTAATTGTAAAAGTTTTCTTTCCATTAATAATCTTAAAATTATGTACAGCACCCGAATCTTCCAAAACCTTAATTTTAAATCCCTTTTTTTTAGCCCAGACTCTAAAAGAAGAGATTGATTTTTTTAAATCATCTTTATTAATATCAATTCCAATAATCTTTCCCCCATCATTAAGTAAACCTAATTCAATATTTCTCCTAATTTGGACACCTGAACCAGTCCCTAAATCCAAAATTTTATCATAAGTTTTTTTATTGTTCAATAAAACATTAAGAACATTTTTGTTTATTGCTTCATCATCTAACTCTTTTTTCCAATAATCCAAATAAGGATTATCTTGATAAAATGCCTTCTCCATAAAAAATTACAATTTTTAAAATATATAAATGTATTCAAAAAATCTAAAAACTCAAAACACCTATTAAACAAATGAAAACAAACTATCTCTTACCAATTCTTATAATTCTTGGATTAACAACCTTATTCTTTTTTCCAGAACCAGAAACAAACTTTTTACTTTATATCAGCACTGCATTATTTTTCATTGCATTAATTGCAATAATTATAATCTTGAAAAAGAAAAAACTTTAAATAACTCTTCTTCAAATTAATTATATGAGAAAAATATTTTTAGGTCCACCAAATGCTGGAAAAGGAACAGCAGCTTCACGTGTTGCACCAATTCGAAACATTCCTCACATTTCTACAGGAGATTTATTTAGAGAAAATATTAAACAACAAACTGAAATTGGATTAAAAGCAAAAGAATATATGGATAAGGGAGAACTTGTTCCAGATGAAATTGTTATTGAAATGCTTAAACAAAGATTAGAAAAAGAAGATTGTAATAAAGGATTTATTCTCGACGGATTTCCTCGAACAGCAGAACAAGCACAAAAACTTCAAGAAATGACAGACATTGATATGGTTGTTTCATTAAATGTTCCTGATGAAATTTTAGTTGAAAGAGCTGCAACAAGAATATTTTGTACAAAATGCAACCAAGGTTATAATACTCGAGGGATTCCAACAAAACAACAAGGTATTTGTGACACATGCCAAGCACCTGTTGCAAGAAGACCAGACGATGAACCAGAAACAGCAAAAAAAAGAATCCAAACCTATAAAGAAAAAACACAACCTTTAATTGACTACTACAAAAATCTTGGAATTTTAAAAGAAGTTCAAACACAAAGATTAGAAGAAACACCAGAGGAATTAGTTAAAAATGTTCTTAATGCAATTAATGTATTTGATGAAGAATTGGCGAAGGATTAAATAAAATTAGTTCTTTATTCTTTTAAGAAAAAGAATTATTCCTGTTACAAGAGAGTTAATTGAAATAAAACCAATTAATGAGACTTCTATGAAGAGAAAAACCCAGAAACGATTGCCAAGTAAGGAAGAATAAGTATTCCAAGAGAAAATAGAAAGAGCTATTAGAAAGATAGCATAACCAAAAAACAAAAGAAATGCCCATTGAGAAATCTCATCAAAATAACTTAATTGTAATATAAGATAATATAGCAAAATAAATGAGAGAAAAAAGCTCCAAAAAAAACAAATAAATTTATTTTTAGTGAAGAAAAAACCAAGACTAAAAATAAGGCTAGACCAGCAAGAATTCCCTGATTCGCCTCAAAATATCTCTGAAGAGAGGTATCTACTTCTCTTTTATAATTAAATATTAGTGATATAACCACCAAGATAAAAAAAATATCAAAAATTACAAAAGATTCTATAAATTTCATATTTCACTATTTATCAACAACCCCAGCATCTGTGACAAAGTAAACAGCTTCGTTATCTGGCAAGTTTGGAGAATCAATTAACTTAGCAACACGAGAACCTTGTTTTCCTCTTCTTAAATACATTCTATAAGTTGAAGCATGACCAACAATATTTCCTCCAATTGCAGTAGTTGGATCACCAAAAAGTTGAGCAGGATTTGCCATAACTTGATTAGTTACATAAACAGCTAAATTATGTGTCTCTGCTAACTTCATTAAATCATGCATATATCTATTAAGTTTCTGCTGTCTATCTGCAAGTTGCCCTCTACCAGAATACTCTGCCCTAAAATGAGCTGTCAAAGAATCAACAATCAATAATTTAATTGGCTCACCAGATTTAACCATTTCAGTAACTTTTTCTAAAAGCAACATTTGGTGGTCTGAATTAAATGCTCTAGCAACTAAAATATTTTTCAAAACTTTTTCAGGATTAGCACCTAAATTCTCTGCAATTTGTTTTATACGCGCAGGTCGAAAAGTTCCTTCTGTATCAATAAAAACACACTTGCCATTTGCACCACCTTTATCTAAAGGCAATTGAACATTAACAGCCAGGGTTGAACCCAGCTGTGTTTTACCTGAACCATATGAACCAAAAGCTTCTGTAATTGCTCTTGACTCAAGGCCTTTTCCCCCAAGAAGATTATCTAATTCTTTACTTCCTGTTGTAATATAAGAAACATTAGATCGCCTTTTAGCATATTCAGCACCATCTGTAAAACCAAGCTGAAGCATATCTCGAGCAGCAACAATTGCTTTTCGTGCAACAGCAGAAGAAACACCAGCAGCATCTGATAAAGCAGCAGGACTCATAACAGCCAAACTCATTAAATCAAAAACACCAGCACTCTCTAACTTTGCAGAAACAGCAGGCCCAATTCCAGGTAAATCAGTTAATTCTGGTTCTTTTTCTTCTTTTTTAGAAACAGCCTTTTTTACTTCTTCAGCTTCCTTCTTAGTCGTCATATCCAAAAAAACCCTTCTGACTTTATAAAGATTTATCGCCTATTAAACATATATTCAAATAACATAATTAATTTTATATATAATAAAAACATTTACAAATATGCATGAACAAATTTCAAATTTAATTAAAATAATTCTTCAAACCCACCCAAATTCAAAAATTTATCCAAAAAACTCTAAAAAAATAAAAGACCAAATAAGATATCTAAATGAAGAAGGATTTAAAATAGCATATTGGCAAAATAAATCAGGTCATGAAAAAGCATGGATTCAAAATAAAGAAAGAATTTTATTCCACCCAGAAACAAATAATCAAAAATGTGTATTAATAAGTTATGAACCAGGAGAGTGGGAAAATACTTTATACAAAATTCAAGAAAAATTATTTTCTAATTAATTTATTTTCATAAACTTCTGATGCATTAAATAGTAAAATTATTTCAAAGATTCTCGCAACAAAAGCAATCACAAAACCAATTAAAATCCAATAAGTTGCTCCAGCAACAATATATAAAATTCCAGTTACTTTTGCATAAGAAACTTTTCCTTCTCCACGAGTTAAGGCAATTCCCCATAAAATTGAAAAAATCCCATAGATAATTGCCAAAATAAATCCAACAACAAGAATAAAAATAAAGATATTTTCAATTTCTTGCTGTAAACTTGCTTCAACATTTTGAGCAACAATACTTTCTTGTGCAGAAACAATCATAGAAAATATAATAATTGTAAGAACAACTGAAAAAATTACAAAAACAACACCAAAAATTAATCTAATCCATGCCAAAACTTTCAAAAAATTACTATCAAATTTATCTCCTAAAACAACAAAAGCATAATTGTACAAAATCCCTGCGGCCAAAGAAACAACTAAAAAAGGAATTATAAAAAATAAATAAAATGAATTTGGCAATAAATTAAAAAAAGGCCCAATTAAACTTATTACCATTAAAACAATTCCTGCAATTGCTCCTGTTTTTAAAGGTTTATTCATTTTTCTAATTCACTAATTAATTTATCTAAGTCAACATTAGTTGCAGAATCAATAATATATTCAGGTTTATTAAAGTAATTGTTCATTCTAACATTTCCAGAAAAAATCATTTCTTTACCCATTAAATCTTCTCTTTGAAAACTCATTCTTTCTTTATCATCAAATTCAGTTAAACCTAATAATTGTAATTGATCACTAAATGCAACAGAACGAATTGTTTCAGTTCCATCATCAATAACAAAATTCATTAATGCTTTTTTCACAGCATCTACAACACCATGTTCTTGACAAGTATATTTTCCAGATTCATCTTGAACAACTTTTTTACTGCATTGGGGACAGACATAAAAAAATCTTGGTTCAAAACTTTGAACAATAAATGCACGTGTCATTGCACTATCACCTGTCTTAAAATCTTTAATAGGTTTTTCTTTTACAATTCTTTCTTCCACCACATTTTCAAACGCCTCATCACTTGGCTTTAACTCAGAAAAACTTCCCAAATGAATTTCTTCATCCCTAATACTCCCATTACTTATTTCAACAACACTTCCTTCTTGAAGCTTTCCACTTTCAATTAATTCAATATGATTTGTATCCCATAAAACAACTTTAATATTTGAAGTATCATCGGCTAATCTAAAATTAACTACTTTTCCTTCTTGACCTTTAGAATTTGTAAATGTTCTAACAGGAAACAAACGAATAATTTTTCCAGTAATATTAATCTTTTTCATTCCAGGCAATAATTCCTCTATCTTAAGTTTTTCATTATCAAAACTAACTCCAAGCTCAGCAGCAATAACCTGCGCAGCTCCTTCCTTAGAAATTAACCCAGATAATCTCGCACGCTTTGCCTCAACTTTTCTTTCAAGTTCATCTTTACTAACTCCTGAAGCTTTTTCAATTCTATTTAAGATTTTTTCATAATTATCAGTCATAAAACAAAAAACAAAAAGGCATTTTTAAGTATTTGCGTGATAACATAAACCTTTATAAATCAAAATCTTTTCAGGTTTATATGGGAACAGTATTAATGACAATAAAACTAAATCCTTCTTCAGCAGAAGCAGATTTAGAAGAAATAAAACAAAATGCAACAAAAGTAATTGAGCAGGGAGAAGGAAAAAACCCTCGTTTTGAAGAACAACCTCTTGCTTTTGGATTAAAAACAATTGTAACTTCTTTTGAAATCTCAGAAGATAAGGAAATAGAACCAATTGAAAATGCCCTTAGCGAAATTGAAAATGTTGGTTCAATGCAAGTTGTAGATATGCGTCGAGCTCTTGAATGAAAATTAATCCTTTAGTAAATTTAAACATCTGAATTCAATCCGAGATAGAGCTTTAGAATAAACAC
>CAZRUG010000016.1:0-9958 GCA_964603295.1 Candidatus Woesearchaeota archaeon
GGAAAGAATTGTAGTAGTAAAGAATATAGTGCTTTGAATATAGAAACACTTTATCCTACATCTAATTTACAAGTTATTCAAAATACAACATTTAATTATACTGTGAATGTTAGTTGTGTAAATTATAATTGTGGTTCTGTAAATGTTTCTTTAGACCCAATTTCTCCTGGTTGTGATGTTGAAAATGCTGATTGTACCTCAACCTGTGATGATTTATTTACAACTTCTACAAGTGATTGGAGTTATGTTCCATTGGAAGAAGGTCTTGGATATTGTATGAATTCAGGGGAGAATTATGGTGTTGCTACGGATATCATTTGTGATGAGCCTTTTCCAGGATATAATGGAGATTGTGCTGCTTATTCTGATGGGGTAGATGCTTCTTGGTGTCCTAGTTATGAAAGAAAGGGTTCTTCAGTAAGTTATTCTGATTGTGTTTGTGACGGAGGTTCTTGCACTAATCATGAAGATATTTATAATTTTGAATCAGAATTTTTCTCAGGAGAGTCTTCTGGAGGCAAAAGTGGATTGATTTCAACAAGCATTGGTGATACTCCTTTTTGGACAAATAAATCTTCAAATCCATATACAATTACCTTGGGAGAAAATGAATCTCAATTAATTAATTTTTGGGTCAATGCTTCTGGGGAAATAAATGAAAGTTTAAATCATGTCTTTTTTGCATTTGTTGATTTAACTTCTTATCCTTTTGTAGGTGCTATTACTGAAACTATTAATGTGACTATTGTTGAAACTATTGACACAACTGGTCCACAAGTTTCAATTAACTCTCCAACAGCAAGTTCAACTTTGTCTTCGAGCTCTGTGACTTTTAATGTTTCAACAAATGAGGCTTCAGAATGTAATTATTCTGTTTCCTCTGGTGCGACAAATTATACAATGACTTCTTCAAATGTTTCATTGAACACAACATTTACAGCTACGAGAACTTTATCAAATGGTGCATATACTGCTAATTTTTATTGCCAAGATAATTTAGGAAATACAAATAATACAGAAAATGTTAGTTTTAGTGTTAGTGTTTCTTCTGAAGATGACCAGGGAGAAGATGAAGATGGTTCTGGTGGAGGAGGTGGTGCTGGTGGTGGCGGGGGTGGAGGTGGCGGAGCCACAAAAGTAGAAAACTTTGAATTTAATCCAGAAGTAATTGAAAAAACAATTGCTGTAAATCAAATTGGAAGTTTTAAATTTACTATTAAAAATAAAGAAAAAGTTTCAAGAGTATTTAATTTTGAATTTACAAAATTAAAAGATAAAATCTATACCAAACCAGAAAACATTAGTATTGCTTCTGGAGAAGAAAAAGAATTTATTATTGAAACATTTCCAATAAATAATACTGGTGTTTACACAGATTTAATGAAAATAAAAACCAACTCAGGAATTAAACAAGATGTTGAAATTATTTTAAATGTAGAAACTAAAAAAACATTATTTGATATTTTAATAAACATTCCTAAAAACAAAGCAAAATTAGATAAGGGAGAAAACTTATTTGCAGAAATTGAAATGATTCAGTTGGGAGATGAAGAAAACTTAGATGCAATCTTAAAATACACAATTACAGATTTTAATGGAAATGTTTATTTAGAAGAACAGGAACAAACAATGCCAATTAAAGACAGAGAAAAATTAGAAAGAGAGTTTATAACAGATAAATTAGGTGTTGGAAATTATGTGTTAGGTGCTGAATTAATTTATAAAAATGGAGTGGCTGTTGCAAGTTCTCGATTTCAGGTTGAAGACAAAGCAATTGAAACAACTGGATTAATGATTGTTCTTATTGTAATATTTTTAATAACTATTTACTTAATTTTTAAAATAAAAAAAGAGGGTGGATTTAGAATTATGTATCTTAAACTAACTAAGAGAATATAATACTAACAGAATTTTTCTGATTCTTCAGGAGTTCTTGGGTCTTGCCAATCTTCTGGAAATTGAACTGCGGCACCTGTTAAGGGAGTTATCTCAATTGTTTTTTCACCTCTGCAAACAATTCTATAATCTTGACAATAATTTGTTTTATTACAAATTGCTTTAGTAAAACTATATTCATCTGTCTCAATAACTGAGCCTGTTAAAGAAGCTTGGAAGAAAACATATCCAATACCAAATAAAATTAAGAAAATTGCTAAAAATAATAAAATATTTTTCAAATCCATCTTTTGTTTTAAGGAAACCAGGGTTTTTAAAAATTTGTTTTCACTTCTAAGAACATAATTTATCGTCGATAAATTAAAATTTAATTGAGAAAAGTTTATAAAGTAATTGAGTTTTATTAAATTATAAAAGAGATTCTCACTCTTTTTACATAAATAAATATTAGCATAAGCTTTGCAAATGACAGATTATAAAGCAGAACAAATAAAGGTATTAGAAGGTCTTGAAGGAGTTAGAAAAAGACCTGCAATGTATATTGGTTCTACAAGTAAACAAGGCCTGCATCATTTGGTTTATGAAGTTGTTGATAACTCTGTTGATGAGGCTTTAGCAGGACATTGTGATTTAATTAAAGTTTCAATTAATGCAGATGGTTCTGTAACTGTGGAAGATAATGGGCGAGGTATTCCAGTAGATGTTCATTCTCAATTTAAAATTCCTGCTGTTCAAGTAGCTTTAACAAAACTTCATGCAGGAGGGAAATTTGATAAAAAATCCTATGCTGTTTCTGGAGGACTTCATGGAGTTGGTGTTTCGTGTGTAAATGCATTATCAAAAAAATTGTTTGTAGAAATTAAAAGAGATGGAAAAATTTATAGACAAGAATATTCTCGAGGAAAACCAAAAACAAAATTAGAAGTTATTGGAAAAACAAAAGGTTCTGAAACAGGAACAAAAATAACCTTTTGGCCTGATGAAGAAATTTTTTCAGTAACAGAATTTGACTACAAGATTTTAGAAACACGTTTTAGAGAAATTGCTTTTTTAAATGCTGGTTTAAAAATTAATTTAGTTGATGCAAATAAAAGTAAGACAAAAGAATTTTATGCTGCTGGAGGATTAATGGAATTTGTTAAATGGGTAAATAAATCTAAAGAGGTTTTGCATAAGCCAATTTATTTTAAAAGAGAAGTTGAGGGTAATGTGATTGAAATTGCAGTTCAGTATAGTACCTCTTATAGAGAGAATCTTTTTAGTTTTGTAAATACAATTAACACTGTTGAGGGGGGAACTCATGTAACTGGATTTAGGACTGCTTTAACTCGTGTTATTAATGATTATATTAAGAAGAAAAATCCAAATGGAAAAATTACCTCTTTATCTGGAGAAGATGTTAGAGAAGGACTTGGAGCAATTATCAGTGTTAAAATTGGAGATCCCCAATTTGAAGGACAGACAAAAACTAAGTTAGGTAATTCTGAAATGAAAGGTGCTGTTGATTCAGTTGCAACAACATTTTTAGCAGAATATTTTGAAGAAAATCCTTCTGTAATTAAAAAAATTCTTTCAAAAGTAATGGAGTCTGCTAAAGCAAGACTTGCTGCAAAAAAAGCACGTGATTTAGTTAGAAGAAAAAACGAGTTTTCGCTTGGAGGTTTGCCTGGAAAGTTAAATGATTGTTCAAGTAAGAAAAAAGAAGAAACTGAATTATATTTAGTAGAAGGTGAGTCAGCAGGAGGTTCTGCAAAAAATGCAAGAGATAAAAATATTCAAGCTATTTTAGGATTAAGAGGTAAAATTTTAAATGTTGAAAAAGCAAATCCTTCTAAGGCATTATCAAGTGAGGAAATTACAAATATGATTACTGCAATTGGAACTGGTGTTGGAGAACATTTTAATATTGAAAAATTAAGATATAATAAAATTATAATTATGACAGATGCAGATGTTGATGGTGAACATATTAAGACATTATTATTAACTTTCTTTTTTAGATTTATGCCAGAATTAATTAAAAATGGAAATATTTATGCAGCATTACCTCCATTGTATAGAGTTAGAAAGAAAAAAGATTATTATGTTTATACAGAAGAGGAATTAAAAAAACTTACAGATAAGTTTGATAATGTTCAAATTACCCGATTTAAAGGTTTGGGTGAAATGGGTGCTGAACAACTTTGGGACACAACAATGAATCCTAAAACTCGGAAGTTAAAAAAAATTTATATTGAAGATGCTGTTGAGGCAGACCAGGTTTTTTCAATGTTAATGGGAGATGATGTTCAAGCGCGGAAAGAATTTATCCAAGAAAATGCTAAGGAGGCTGATCTTGACGTTTAAAATGGAAGTTGCAAAAATAAGACAATCTTTAGAGGGAAGCTTAGAGGTTCTTAAAGAATGGAATCCTGGATTATTTAAAAGAATTGATGAAGTGGTGCCAACAAAAGAAAAATGTGAATATAGAGATTGTAATTATACACATAAAATTTTTGAAGGAGAATCTTTTCAAGGCATTGGAATGACTTATAGAGAAATTATTTGTTTAACAGGAAACCATGTTAAATGTCCAATTTATCAATTAAAAAAATCACAAGAAAAAAAAGAAAGATAAAATGGCAAAAAAGAAAAAATTAGAAACACCTGCATGGATTAAAGAAGGTTATGACTCTCCAGAAGACTATGCTAAAGCTCAAGGAAAAACTGGGAAAAAGAAAACTGGAAAAACTTTCAAGGTTAAAAGATGTCCAAAATGTAACAGCGACGAAGTAGGAGTGTTGCTTGGAAAAGAAGAGGGCAAAGGAACTGGTGATTGGGAATGTAGGGATTGTGGTTGGAAAGGTAAAGAACTTAAAGTTGAAGAACTTTCAGAAGAAGAGTTTATGAAATATTTAGATGAAAAAGATGAGAAGGAGGCAGAAAAATGAAAGATAAATCAATTTGTAATGATATAAATGAACAAAGAAAATTATTGGATGAAAAAGGAATTTTGCAAACAGAAGTAACTGTTGAAATGAAAAAAGCATATTTAGATTATGCAATGAGTGTTATTGTTTCTCGTGCAATTCCCGCAATTGAAGATGGTTTGAAACCTGTTCAAAGAAGAATTCTTTATGCAATGCAGGTAATGGGTTTAAAACACAATACTCAAACAAAAAAATCAGCAAGAATTGTTGGTGATGTAATTGGTAAATATCATCCTCATGGAGATAGTGCTGTTTATGAAGCAATGGTTAGAATGGCGCAATCGTGGAGTTTAAGATATCCTTTGGTTTTTGGGCAAGGTAATTTTGGTTCAATGGATGGGGATTCACCTGCTGCAATGAGATATACTGAAGCTAAAATGATGAAACTTTCTGCAGAACTTTTAATGGATATTGAAAAAGAAACAGTTGATTTTGTTGCTAATTATGATAATTCAATGAAAGAACCAAAGTTGCTTCCAGGTAAATTGCCCACTCTGGTTTTGAATGGTGCTTCAGGTATTGCTGTTGGTATGGCTACAAATATTCCTCCACATAATTTAAATGAAATCTCAGAAGCAATTATTGAATATATTAAAAATCCAAATATTCCTGTTGAAGAACTTTGTGAAATTGTAACTGGACCTGATTTTCCAACAGGAGGTTCTGTTACAGGGGATATGGTTGAATTATATAAAACAGGAAGAGGAAGATTAACTCTAAGGGGTAAAGTTTCAACTGAAAAACTTAAGAAAAAAGACGCAATTGTTATCACTGAGATTCCTTATATGTTAAATAAGGCAACTCTTGTTACACAAATTGCAAACCTTGTTAAAGAAAAAAAGATAAAAAATATTTCTGATTTAAGAGATGAATCTGCTAAAGGAAAAGTGAGAATTGTTATTGAATTAAAAAAAGATGCTAATCCTAAATTTGTGATTAATCAACTTTACAAATATACTCGATTACAAGATAATTTTAGTGTTAATTTTTTAGCATTAGTTAATGGACAACCAAAAGTTCTTGGATTAAGAGAGGTTCTTCATAATTATGTTGAATACAGAAAGAAAGTTGTTACAAGGCGTTCAGAATTTGAATTAAAAAAAGCAAAGGATAGATTAGAAGTTGTTGAGGGTCTTTTGATTGCATTAAAAAATATCGACGAGGTTATTAAAATAATTCGGCATAGCGAAAAACCTGCAGAAGAATTAATAAAAAAATTTGGTTTTACAAAAAGACAAATTGAAGCAATTCTTGAAACAAAATTAAGGCAATTAACAAAATTAGAAAGTGATAAATTAAAAGAGGAGGAAGAAAAATTAAAAAAGAAAATCGAAGGCTTAGAAAAAATTCTTGGAGATATTAAAGAGGTTTTGAAGATAATTACTAATGAAGTTAAAGAACTGCAAAAAGAATATGGTGATGCAAGAAGAACAAATGTTTTGAAAAATATTAAAGAGATTAAAGAAAAGGATTTAATTCAAGACAAAGATGTTGTGGTAACAATTACTGATAAAGGCTATTGTAAAAGAATGGATATTGAAACTTATAGAGAACAAAAGAGAGGTGGTCGAGGAGTTATTGGAAGTAGTTTAACAACAGAGGATTTTGTAAGGCAGATGATTTTTTGTTCAACTCATGATTATTTAATGTTTTTCACTTCAAGAGGAAGGGTTCTTTGGTTAAAAGCATATGATATTCCTTCTGCTGAAAGACAAAGTAAAGGAAAAGCAATTGTTAATCTTCTTGGATTAAAGGATGAAAGGGTTACTAATGTTATTTCAGTTAAAGACTTTGAAGATTACTTGTTTATGGTAACTGAAAAAGGAATGGTAAAAAGAATTTCATTAAATCATTTTTCTAAACCAAGAGCTTCTGGAATTAAAGCAATTAATCTTCCAACAGATAATTCTGATTTATTAGTTGATGTCAGAGTTGTTTCAAAAGACAGAGGGGTTTTAATTGCAACAAAGAAAGGTAAAGCCATTAGATTTAATAGCGAAGATGTTCGTTCAATGGGTCGTGCAAGTTATGGTGTCACAGGAATTAAGTTAGATAAAGGAGATAAAGTTGTAAGTTTAGAAAGATTAGATACCGACGCTATTTTAACAATTACAAGAAAAGGTTATGGAAAAAGAACTGCTGTTGAAGATTATAGAAAAACAGCACGTGCAGGCAAAGGAGTGATTAATCTTAAAACAAATGATAAAACAGGTGATGTTGTTACAACAATTGCAGTAAATGACGACGATGGAGTTATAATTACAACTGCAAAAGGAATTGTTATGAGAACTTCATTAAAAAACATAAGAGTTATGGGCCGGGCCGCTCAAGGAGTTAGAATTGTTAAACTTCAAGATGGAGATAAAGTAGTTGATTTAATTAATATTCCTTCTGAAGAAAATGGTAATGGTGAAGATAAGGAATAATTCACCAAATATCCAAACCATTTGGTTTTTCTTTTGATTCAATTTTTTCATTCAAATTACTTTCACTGTTTTTAGAAAAAGCATTAAGTTTGTTTTGTCCTTCATTGATTATTCCTCCAAATTCTGGACACATTGTTTTGTACTCGCACCAATCACAAAGAATTGATTTTTTTGTTGGAAAATTTTCACATTTTTCAATTTTTTCAATTAATTCTAAGGTCTCTTTTTTTAATTGTTCAAGTTGTTCTTTAGTTCTATTAGAAGTTATTTTCATATTGTGTGCAAGATAGTGCCAAACAAGAGTGATATCTTCATCTGTGTTGTAAAGTTCTTTTATTGCAATTGAATAAAGGGCAAGTTGTCTGTCTGTTTCAATTTTTTCTCGGGGAGGTAATGTGTTTGCAGTTTTATAGTCATGAATTTCAAATTTTCCTGTATGAGGGTTTTTTACTAAACGATCTATAAATCCTTGTAATTTGTAAGGCTTGTCTTGATGAAGATTTAATAAAATCTTTTTTTCACATTCAATTGTTCCGTCGTCAAAAGGATGGTTTTTTGTATAATAATCAACTAAAAAACTAACTCCCTTATTAAAATAATCTTTAGAAGTTAAATTTTTTCTAACAATTTGAATATCTTCTGTAAAGGACTCTATCCATTTTTCAGAATAAACCTCAATTACTTTTTCAATTCCTGGAATTTCTTTTGTTTGTTTTATTGTATTATATAACCATTCTAATGTGTCGTGAACTGCGCTTCCTAAATGAGCTTCAATGCTTTTTTCAACTTCCGGGATTATTTTATCAATATAACGAAGTTTGAACTTGAAAGGACATTGTTCAAAGGTTGATAAACGAGAATGTGAATAAATCTTTGCCATTCATTGAAAAAACTAATCTGTTTTATAAAGTTTAGTTACTATTTTCTTTAGAAACATATCTTGAAATAAATAAAATGATAATTGTTGAAATTATTGTTATTAAAATTGCTGTAATTAATTGTCCTCTAAATGGTGTTACTTGAGATAAAGAATCAAAATAAGCAGTTAGAACATCTTTCCATGTTAATGCGAGTAAGATACCAATTGCAGAAGTTAATGCTGTTGCAAAAGATTTTTTTAATTCTTTTCTAAATTCTAATGCTGTTTTAGACAACCTCTTTTTTTTCATTTTATATATAAATTAAATTAAGTTTAAATAATTTTGCGATCTTAATTATTTTTATAAAACTTCTCCATACCCAATAAGTCTCCAGTGTTGGTTTATGT
Source organism: Candidatus Woesearchaeota archaeon (assembly GCA_964603295.1). GTDB lineage: Archaea > Nanobdellota > Nanobdellia > Pacearchaeales > GW2011-AR1 > CAZRUG01. The sequence continues at coordinate 8,559 of CAZRUG010000016.1, forward strand.
TTCGTGCAATTCCTACGTTGTCTCCTTTGATTGGAACAACTGGAAGATTTAAAGAAAGTTCAACTTCAGATTTGTTTATTTTTTGAACAGTTCCAACAGTTGTTGTTGTGTTTACACTTAGCATTAGCATTTCTTTATTTTTTATTGGTTCAACAGGATCTTCTTTTCCTGTTCCAAATACTTTTTTAAATAATTCTGTTTTTAATTTTAAATTATAAGTTATTTCTGGAAGTGCGTCTTTTTTTGAACAAACTGAACCTGTTAATGAATCTGTTTTTGTTAAGCTTGGGTCAAGAGTTGTTTCAATTGAAATACTTGCTCCAGGAAGTATTTCTTTTACTGATTTTGAACCTTTGTATAAAGATTTTATTTTTGTGCTGATTGTTGTGTAAACTATTTGGTTTTGTTTTTTTGAACTTAATCCTGGTTTAATTTCAACTTCATCTCCGACTTTTAGTTTTCCTTGTTTTAAGATTCCTCCAAGAACTCCGCCAGTTAAGTTTTCAATTTCTGTTCCAGGTTTATTAATGTCAAAACTTCGTGCAACTAAGAATAATGGTTTTTTTGTTGTGTCTTTTTCTTTTAGAGAGATTTTTACAATTTCTTCAAGAAGTTTGTCAATGTTAATTCCTTGCTGGGCTGATATTGGAATTATTGGGGATTTTTCTGCAATTGTATCTTTTACAAATTCTTTTATTTGTTTATAGTTTTCAAGTGCTTGTTCTTTTGAAACAATATCAATTTTGTTTTGGACTATTATAATGTTTTGGACTTTTTTTGCTTGAAGTGCCATAAAGTGTTCTCGTGTTTGTGGTTTGATTCCTTCATTTGCTGCTACAACTAAAATTGCTGCATCGATAATTGCTGCTCCAGAAAGCATTGTTGCCATAAGCATTTCATGTCCTGGTGCGTCGATAAAAGAAACATATCTTTTTTGTGTTCCTTTATTTTCAATATTGTATTTACCTTTGTCTTCAGAAATTGTTATTTCAGCGTAGCCTAATTTAATTGTAATTCCTCGCTTTAGTTCTTCAGAATGAGTGTCTGTGAATTTTCCAGTTAAACGACTAAGTAAAGTTGTCTTTCCATGGTCAATATGTCCGACAACACCTACATTAATTTCTGGAATTTCTTGCTTTGCCATGTAAATACATGATAGAATGAGTTTTTAAGTGTTATTGGTGTTGAATATGTCTCTTATTTATTTTACTCTTGGCTCACGATTGAGTTTAACATCGGGGATATACGAAGTTTTTCTGGAACGAAGTGGAAGAAAAATTTGGGTGAGGGGCGAGCTGAGCCCCGAACTGTATATCCCTTGTTATACGAGGGTGAGCGGAACTTTAGTGACCTCGAGAGTTTTTTCTGAAAGAAAAAATTTGGGAAAATCCTGCAAGGAT
>CAZRUG010000017.1:0-8072 GCA_964603295.1 Candidatus Woesearchaeota archaeon
AAGAACAGGTTTTGCTTCTTTTGCTTTAGGAATTGCCCTAATCAAATTATTTGAAGAAAATATAAAATATGTTTATGCAGGTTATGGTACATTAAGTATAGGAATAATTTTAATTCTTGTTGGTTTAATTTATTATCCTCTAAGGAAGAAAAGAATTCTATCTTATTGAAAATTTTAGAATATGAGAACCTTTTTATTTTTTTTCTTTCTCTCTATTTTTTTTCAAAAAATAATTAAATTTTTACTTTAATTTATTTCCCTGTTTATCTGTAAAGGTTCCGTTTCCTATTTTAACAATATCTACAATAGTTCCAATAAAAAACCATCCCGCAGTCAATAAGTATAAAATTCCAGTTCCAACTTTTCCAACATAAAACCGGTGTATTCCTGCTATTCCAATTAAACCCAGTAAACAAAGAATTAAAATCGTTGTTTTTTCTTTTGCCATTTTATTAACCTCCTTTCAAACATTATTTTTTTAGGTTGCATATTAATATTAAAAAAGAACATCTTATATATTTAACTCAAAATATCCTCGACTTTTTTAATCTGTTTTTTATAGTATCTTTTAAATCCATTTGTGATTATTTGTTTAAAATTATTAATTTCTATTGCATCTTTTAACCTTATAAAATCCTTTTCTCTTAAGCCATACTTTTCAAAAAATTTTGCATCACTCTCGTCTAATACTATAGCCATCCCTTCACTTGCACATTCAATAGGAATTTCAATTGATTTATTAGGAAGAGGTCTTTGTAGAAAATAATTAATGTTCCCTTCATGAACTATTTTACATCTTAGTAAGTGATATAATACATGTGCAATTTTTTTAATTTCAGAATTAATATCTCTTTCTTCCCCAATAAATCTAATTTGTTCTGGTATCTCCACTATACCTATAAGATTTTCTTTATCTTTCTTCCAAGTTATTTTTTCTTTTTCATCAAGGGGTATCAATCTACGACTAAATACTACATCGTTAAGAAGTTTAATCTTATCATCCCTTGAAAGATATTTATTAAAAAAATATTTAATTCTTTCTGTTGGTTTATTATTTTTTATTAGAGATTCAATTGCTGCAAAAATCATTACATATCTTATTGCAGAAGTGTAATTCTCTGAAGATATATTTTTTTCTTCAATTAAAAATAAACAAGCACAAATAAACCTATACCCTCTATCTCCCTTTAGATTAATTAACTTCTTTCTAAATTCTTCATAATTTTCTTCACTAAATAATTCTTCATGCACTTTTTTCATTGCAGGTTCTAGCATTTCAAATGATGATTCTTTCCAATATTGTTCTAGTTCTTTCTTTGTCATTTGAAAATTTTCTCAATTTCTTTAATTATTTTTAATGACTCTAAAGCCAATGGCAAAAATAATCTTTCATCAGATGTTTCCTTAAACCATTCTCCAAGCCAAACCTTCCTATTTATTCTAAAGGATTTTTTTATAATTTCCCAAAAGTTTGTATTTTCTTCTTTTATTGGAATTTGTTTTAGATAATTTTCTGTTTCTTCTTCTGCTTTCTTTTTATTGCCCCAACAAGATTTTATTTCAAAATAAACATTAAAACACTTAAGAATGTTTTTTGATATTTGTTCTTCTTTTAATTTTCTTTTATCCTCATCAAATTCATTATTAATCTCCCAAAAAATAGGATGAATAAATAATTTACGAATTTTATTCAATTTTTCAAATAATATGATATTTTCATTTAATTTATTATTTTTTAATTTTTGTTTGCTATATTCTCCTTTAAAATATTTTATTGTTTGCCCAAAAGTTTTCCCATCTTTTTTCACTCCTTCTAAATCTCCCAGGATATCTGAGACACTTCTTTCTATTTGATTGTTTATTTCTGAATTCAGAATTTCTTTTCTTAGAACCTTATCTGCATAGAGAACAGAGTTCATTATAGATTCTTCAAAATAACCCAAACAAAATAAATTTTCTGCTTTTTTAAATTCATTTTTTGATGCCCCCGATAAAAGTCCTTCTTCTTTTAATCGCTCTCTTCTTTCGAAGATATCCTTTTTTAGTCCTCTTAACTGTCCAAGAATAACCTCTTCAAGAAATATTTTTTTAGGTTCCATATATAAAACAAGGAAATGAATCTTATATATTTAACTGATTTAGGAACGTGTCTAAAAAATAATTCTAAAAAGAGTGTTCACCTTATCTGATTGTTCAAAACAGGAGGTGAACACATGAAAAAGAGAGGGATAACAGAAGTTAAAAACTTAAATTTTGCGTTTCACGAAGTGAAACGTTTAACTAAAAAATTGATAAGGAAAAAATCCGGTCGCGGCAGACCTCCAAAACACAATCCGACTTCTTACGGAGAGTTGGTTATTCTAAAAGAATTTAAGAAAAAGGATTTGAGGTCAGCTGAGGTTGATTTGAGTAAGATTGTCGTCGGTGAGAGAGTTGATCATTCTGTGATTAACTAGGGGGGAAAGAAAACTTCAATATTAAAGAAACAAGGACCAAAAACCTCAAAAGGACAAGCAAGAAAAGCTTTGTTTAGTGATGGTAGAAGAAGAAAGTCGAAAAAATTTTACCCAAAAATTTCAAAATTTACCAAAACATTTAAAAAAGTGTGTTTTTTGGTTTTAGTATAAAATGGAAAAATCAGAGGATAAACAAAAAAAATTGAATAAAAACAACCAGAATTTTTGGAAATACGGGGCTGTTTTGGTTTTAGCTATCTTGGTTGTTGGGGGTTTTATATTTTTTTCAGGAGGAGATAATAATCCTAATCTATCTGGCAATGTTATTGCGACTGTAAATGGGGAAGAAATAACAACTTCAGAAGTAAATGCAATTCAACAATCACTTATACAGCAAGGACAACAAATTACTGAGGAAGAGGCTTTAGAACAAGTTATAAATCAGAAATTAATTTCACAAGAAGTAGAAGCTGGAGATTATTCTGTTTCAACTGAAGAAGCAGAATCTACAATAGAACAACAACTTTCAATGCAAGGTGCATCTTTAGAAGATTATAAACAACAACTTTCTCAACAGGGAATTGTTTATGAAGAACAATTAGATTCTGTTAAAGAAGAATTAGCAGTTCAAAAATATTTAGAAACTCAACTTGAAGGAGAAAATTTTGAAGTTTCTGAACAAGAAACACAAGATTTTTATGAGATGTATAAATCACAATCTTCAGAAGAAGTTCCATCTTATGAAGAATTAGAACCTCAGATAATTGCAACATTAGAACAGGAAAAACAGCAAGAAGCAATTAGTTATTTGATCCAAGAACTTAGAGCAGATGCTGAAATAAAATATTTACAAAAAGTAGATTCTGAAGAAGAATCAATAGGAGATTTTCCTATTGAAATTACTGAATAAAAGCATTAACTTAATCCTATTGTTTAAAATATTTTAATTAGAATCTTCTTTTTAGAAAAAAGAAACAAAAAAGTGAGCGTCTCTCTAATACATAGCCCACCCAAAAAAACTATAGACACGACGACTTTGAGCTTTCCCTTAGAGATGTTACACTAAAACTCAATTCTTATTCGGAGAATATAACATCAAGATTTAGAGGTTCCAGAAACTTGCAGGTTTCTCCACCCAAATTTTGCTCTGTTTCGCTCCACAAAACTTCAGACAATTCCAATATTCATCCCAATACTTAAAAACTCTCTTACTCTTTTGATTATATGAAACTCGCATTACTTTTTTCAGGGGGAAAAGACTCAACTTATGCAGGTTATTTGGCAAAACAAATGACCTATGAAATTTCTTGCCTTATTTCAATTTATTCAAAAAATAAAGAAAGCTTTATGTTTCATACTCCATCTATATCAAAGACTCAAAAACAAGCACAAGTAATGGAAATTCCTTTAATTATTCAAAAAACAAAAGGCAACAAAGAAGACGAACTTAAAGATTTAGAAAAAGCAATTAAAAAAGCAAAAAGAGAATTCAATATCGAGGGTGTTGTTACAGGCGCAATTCAAAGTGTTTATCAGGCAACAAGAATCCAAAAAATCTGTGATAAACTTAATCTTGAATGTTTTAATCCTCTTTGGCAAAAAAATGAATTAGAATATTTAGAAGAATTAATTAAAGAAAAATTCAAAGTAATCATTGTCGGTGTTTATGCTTATCCTTTAGATAAATCTTGGTTAGGAAAAGAAATCAATAAAGATTTTATTAAGCAAGTCAAAGAACTTAATACAAAATACAAAATTCATCCTGCTGGAGAAGGCGGAGAATTTGAAACTTTTGTCTTAGATTGTCCTTTATTTAAAAAACAACTTAAAATAAAAAATAAAGAAATTTTAGAAGAAGGTGAACATAGTGCTAGAATGGAGGTCGAGGTTATTTGAAAGCAACAATCTTTAGAAATTAATGGAGACTTTCAAATTCCTAGGAGAAAAAATCATAAAAAAAGATAATTTTTATTACAGATATCTTGTCAAGAACAAAGGAGTTTTTGAATATGTTTCAAAATGGATTGATTTACAAACTAAAAAAAGGTATGGAAAAGAATGGGCTAAAGAATATAATCTTTTGAGTAAAAGGATTAATAAGGCAATTAAATGGCTACCTGAATATGAAGAGGATAAAAAAATAATTTATTATTTTACTGAGAAAGGAGCAAAGAAATATGAAAAAACTCTTTTTAAGATTCATAAGGAGATAACTTGTGATAATATTTATAAAAAAGAGTTTAATCTTGAAATAAGAAAAGAAAATGGAGAATTTTTTGTTTACGATAAAAAGGATAAAAAAAGAGTTGGTAGATTAGTGAATAAAGATAAATTTCAGATTGGGGTTTTAAAATGCTCCTAATAGTCTCCCTAAACAAACATCCTTTACATAAATTAGAATTTGTAAAACCAATTGAACAAATCTGCAAAGAAAAAAAAGTTAAATTTGAAATAAAACATTACAAAGAAAAATTCAATTCAAATTCTTATGATAAAATAATCATTTGTGGAACTTCACTAAAAGACTTTGATTATTATAATAATTTCAAATATTTTGAATGGATTAAAAATTGTGATAAACCCATTTTAGGAATCTGCGCAGGAATGCAAGTTATTGCCAAGACCTTTGAAAGCTCATTAAGAGAAAGAATTGAAATTGGAGAAACACAAGTTATTTTTGAAAAAGAATTTTTAGGATTAAATTTAAAACAAAAAGTTTATTCATTACATAAATTAGGAATAGGAAATATAAGAAGAGAGTTTAAATCTTATGCAAAATCAAACAAAGGCATTCAAGCAATCAAACACAAACAAAAACCAATTTATGCAACAATGTTTCATCCAGAAGTTTGGAACAAAGAATTAATTATTAATTTTTTATCACAATAATATTTATTAAGTTGTTAAACCTAATTTTTTTAATGTATAAGCCAGCTAAACTTCCAAGAGATGAAACTGGATATGATTGTCTTCGGGAATTAGCGTATTTTGTTGTTGATTGTTTTACTCCAAAAGCATTATTTAACCCACAAACAAATGAAACAACACCCCCTTCTGGATTAATTAAAAAACTTCAAGATTTATATTTTCAATTAAAAAACTTTCAAACAAAAGACACACATTGGTATTAAAATGTATAAACAATTTCCAGAACTAAAAGAACTTGTAATTTCAAACAGAACAAGATGGAGCTTTGTTATATCAACTTATTACCATGCAAAGGGTTATAGAGTTACAAGAGTTCCAGAAACAGATTATAATTTTGCAATAAAAAGATTAGAAACTCAAGAACAAAATTTATCTGCAACTAAAAGAGAAAAAGCAAGCTCATTAATCAACTCATTAGATTAAACTTTTAACAAAACCTCTTTCCCAGTTTTCATCACTTTAACTTTAAATCTCTTTTTCTTAACCTCTTCCTCACCAACAAAAATCACATTTTGAATCTTATAAGAATTAGCATATTCTAATGCCTTTGAAGGTTTACCATAAAACATTGAAACATTTTTACCTTGTTTTCGAAGCTGTTGAGCAAGTTTAATTGCTTGTTTGTCTTGGTTCAAAGAAACAACAAGATATTTTTCTAATTTCAATTGAATATTTGTAACCATCATTAATCTTTCAACACTAACTCCAAAACCAATTCCAGAAACATTATTAAAAGTATATGCACCTCCTCCAAAAATTGTTTCTTTTATTTTTTTTGTTTTAATTTCAAAAATTGTTCCATTGTAATAACTTAAACCTCTCGCAAGAAAAGGTTGAAAAACAAACTTAACACCATAAGTTTTACAATAATCTTCTAATTCTTTAACTTCTTTATAAAATTTATATTTTTCAAAATATTCTGGTTTTTGTTTCAAGATTTTCAAAACATTTTCAGCCTTATATTTTTTCAAATTTTCAGCAACTTCTTTTTCAGATAATTTATCTAATTTATCTATTTCTCTAATAACATTTTCTTGATTAATTACAATTCCTTGCTCTTCTAAAATTTCATTTAATAGTTTTCTGTTGTTAACAAAAATTGTTCCCTCAATTTTTAATGATTTTAAAATAGAATCAATAACTGAAAATATCTCTGCCTCATCTTTTAGAGTTGACCCAAGAATATCTACATCACATTGGATAAATTGTCTAGTTCTATTCCCAGTCACAGGCTCGTCCCTAAAAACAGGTCCAATTGCATATCTCTTAAAAGGAAGTTTTTGGTTCTTCATAATTCTTTTTAGTGGAAAAGTCAGTTCATAACGCAATGCAAGTTTTCTTTTTCCCTTATCACTTAACTTAAAAATATCAGAAACAGCCTCATCATTTACATTCTCTCCCTTAACAAATTCTTCATACTCTACAATCGGAGTCTCTGCAGGCATAAAACCATATCTTTCAAAAGTTTGTTTAACAACTTCCTTTACAAGTTCCTTTTTCTCAGCTTCTTCACCAAGATAATCCTTAAATCCTTTAACTAAATCTGTTTTCATTTCAACTCCTTTAAACAATTTAATTTAATAGAGTTTAATAAGTTTTCTTGAGAAATAAAGTTACAACTAATACAATCAAGCTTTCTAACAATGGGGACGAGCAGCTTCACGAAATATAATCGTGCAACCTATTGTAAAATACAGAGTGAGGTTGGGAGCTGAATAACCTTGTTTAGTTGTCATATTAATTTAATAAAATAAGAATATTTAAATATTTTGTTAAAGAGATTTTTATTTATTCATTAGTTTTGATTCTAATTCATTGATTTCTCTTCTGTGCTTTTCTTCAATTTTTTGTTTTTCTTTTCTTTCTCTACTATTAATTGCATTATAAATAAAACCAATAGAAGAACCCCCTAATAAGCCCATTGTTATTCCATATGCTACATAATCTGAAAGGAATTGGATTTGTTCTCCAGAAATAAACTCTTGTCCAGCCATAGAATGAATTGCATAAGTTCCTAGGGCAAGAATCGGAGCAATTGTTTTAAGTGTTTTTTCAGATTCTGCAAAATTTTCTGTTTGTTTTCTTTCATAATATTCTACTTTAGGAGTATTTAATGATTGTGCATCAGTAATCATAATTATTTTAAACCCTTAAACTTTATAAAAATTTCTATACTAATAAATATATATTAAAATCAATGTTTTCTCTCTAATCTCTCCAATCTTTTGTAAACATCTTCAAATTCTTTTCTATTATTTAAATCAAAAATCCATTCAATTAATAAAATCAAAGGGAAAATAACAACAAAAGTAATAATCAGGCCCTCAAAGGTTAATCTCTGAATTTGACTAAAATCTAAATCAAAAAATATTCCATAAATAATCGCTCCCATTGAGATAAAAAAAGACAAAACTAAAAGAACATAAATTTGCTGTTTTGTTGGTTTTAGTGATTTTGTCTTCATCTCTTTTTAATATAATTTATTTTTTAGTTCAATTCCAGAGGCGGAAGGAGGCCTCACTGCGTTCAACCTGCATTGAGTAAACTCAACACAGGGAATCGAACCCTCTTTGCGAACTTTAGTGAGCATGCATAAGTCAAATATTTAGGAAGTCGATTCCAAGGGCGGAAGGAGGGAATCGAACCCTCTTTGCGAACTTTAGTGAGCATGCATAAGTCAAATATTTA
>CAZRUG010000018.1:0-2427 GCA_964603295.1 Candidatus Woesearchaeota archaeon
TATACGCAAATCAATCTTCAAAGTATTTGAATGATTCAATTACAATGACACCTGGAACTTATGATTTGACTTTTTACTCGCAAGATGATGTTGGTAATGTTGGTTCTGCAACAGCTTCGAATATTCAGATAAATGATACAACTGCACCAGCTGTTGCTTATGAAACAGGTACACAGATAGATGGTTCTGTTACTGAAAATGATTATGCACTTGTGAATATCTCAGCTTCGGATTCTTCTGGAAATGTCTCGACTTTTATTGACTTTGATAATTCTTTAGTTTCGTGGTGGAGGATGGATGATTATAATGAGACTCATGTTTTTGATTATATGGGTAGGAATAATGGAACTATAAGGGATAATGCTTCGTATACTTCAGATGGTAAGATGGGTGGGGCTTTTGAGTTTGATGGTGATGGTGATTATTTGGATGTTGGTGATGATGTTGACTTTGATGGAAAGCCAGCAAATTTTACCTATTCTAGCTGGATTTATCTAGAAGGTGATGGTGGAGAACCATACTTGACTGTATCTAATTGTATTTTATGTAAGGGGACTGGAAGTAATAGGGGTTTTGCTTTTCATGTAAATACTGAAGATAAACTTTGTTTTAGGACAAATGGTCAAGAGAACACTAATGAAACAAACTCTATTACTCGTAATAAATGGAACTATGTTGTTGTATCTACAAATGAAAATAATTTAACATACTATATTAATGGGTTAAAAACCTATGTTGCAGAAGAATATGATTATGGAGGAGATAATAATGCAGATATTGAAATAGGTCGTGGTAATACAGTTGCTCATTTCAACGGCTCAATCGACGATGTTATGATTTGGAATCGTTCTCTTTCAGAAGCAGAAATTCAAGCATTATACGCAAATCAATCTTCAAAGTATTTAGAGAAGAATTTTACTTCATTGAGTTATGGAGAGCATTCTTTCAAGGCTTATGCACAGGATTCAGATACTAATGTTAACTTGACTTCCTTGAGGACATTTAATGTTATGGATTCTACAACTCCGTTTGTTGGTTTTGCAGATAATACAGACAATGGAACTTTGAGCAGAGATTATGCTTTTGTTAATGTGACTTCTTCAGATGATTCAGAGCATTCTGTTTTCTTGGATTGGAATAGAAGCTTGGTAGGATGGTGGTCATTTGATTCAACAAATTCAACTGGTGTATTTGATAATTCATCTTATTGTTATGATAATGAAACTAAAATTTTAACTGAAAATGGTTGGAAGTATTTTTATGAATTAAAAAATGAAAGAGTTGCAACACTTAATCAAAAGACAAAGGAATTAGAATGGCAAACTCCTTTGGAAAAGCAAGAATTTGATAATGAAAAAGAAATGTATAAAATTTTATTAGAAGATGGAAGTGAGTTTTTAGTAAGTGACTTACATAAGGTTTATTCTTCAACTAATACTTCAATTAATTCAGAGGTTGTGAATACAGGAATTTCAGATTGTTCTTTTAAGTGTTTATCATTAGACCAAATAGGTAAATTCAATTTAGATGCTAATGCTAAATATACAAGGTCATTGTCGTCAGATATTTTTGATTTAAAGTTTTTAATTAGTCCTGAATATTCTGAAACTTCAACAAATATTACTTTTTCTTTAAAAGAATTAATTACTGAATTAAAATCAAGTCCAGATTTTTTAGATAATTCGTCTTTATATTTATGTAATTCAAGTAAGGCAAAATCTGGGGCAAATAATTTAAGTGAGAATTTTGAAACAAGTTGGTTTGTGGTTGTTGAAGGTTTAGACAGTGCAAATAAAACATTTGCATCTACCACAAATTTCATTTACAATAATCCCTCTTTTTTCAATCGTTCAGAAATGCCTTTATTTACTTTCCTTCCCATTTCAAGTGCCCAGTCATTAAATCCTGAATCTTCTTCTTGTTTAAGCTTGGCTAACATTTCTCTTTTCCAAGCCAATTCTTTAGCTTTAGATTCAATGCAATTTCTAACAAATGCTGACCAGTTAATTTCAGAGAATTGTTTCATTTCATCTCTTACTTTTTCTGGAATTGACAAAGTTATTGATACCATTTGTGCTCCTTATGTTGATAAACATAAATACGTTGAAGTATTTAAAACTTTGGATTTTGAATTAAAGCCAATTAAAGAGGTTTATTCAGAGATTAATTCAGGAGAAGAAGTTTACTTTATGGATTCAGAAAATAAAGCAATTAAAGTAAAAGCAATCAATAAAGAAGAATATTATGGAAAAATATATGATGTAGATGTAAAAAATGACATAGTTTTAGTAAAAAGAAAAAATAGCTCAGAAATATGGTCAGGTAATTCTAACTTTGGAACTTTTAATGGTGGCTTAAGTGAAGATAATAAATCAGTTGGTAAAAGAGGTCATGCAATGGACTTTGATGGTGTTGATGATTATGTTG
>CAZRUG010000018.1:2527-5292 GCA_964603295.1 Candidatus Woesearchaeota archaeon
GCTTTGAGTGAGCAAGAGATTAAGGCCTTGTATAATGCACAGGCAGATAATTATTATAAGAATTTTACATCTTTGGATGAGGAAGAGTATAACTTTACAGCTTATGCAGTTGATTTAGGTGGTAATGTTAATGTTACTGAGGAGAGAAGTGTTAGAGTTCAGTCTCAGATGTCAGATAAAAGATTTGAAATTAAAAATTCTACTGGTTCTGTTGTAGCTGTTATTGATGATAAAGGAGATATGTATATTAAAGGAACTTCTTATTTTAGTCAAGAAATATTAAATCCTCCGACAAACTCATTTATCTTAAAAAATGCAGGGGGTACTATTATTGATTATATTGATAATTCAGGAAATCTTTATCTTAAAGGAACTATCTCAGAAAATGCAATAATGTCTCCAAGTGATTCAAACTTAGAAATTAAAAATTCAACTTCAAATACTGTTGCTTATTTTGATAGCGAGGGTAATTTGAATCTCCAAAGAAATATTGGAGAAAATTATAATGAATTATGAGAATGTTTATAAATTAAATAACATATATGTTACATATGAAACAAAATAGTTACAAATTAGAAATAGTAGATTTGCTTTCAAGAGAAAGGTTGCACTCTAGAGCAATTGCTCAAAAGTTAGATACAAATCCTATGATGATTTTAAGAAAACTTAATGAACTTTTAAAAGAAAATGTTGTTGATTTTTTAGAGCAAGGAAGAAACAAAAGTTATTTTTTAAAAAAAACTCCTGAAACAAGAAACTATTTTTTAATGGCGCAAAGCAATAAGTTAAACCTATTTATTCGTAAGCACGGATTTTTAAGAGACACTATTTCTAAGATGCAATCAGATAATCGAATTAAATTTGCTTTAATTTTTGGAAGTTATGTAAAAGGAATTGAAAAAAAAGAAAGCGATATAGATATTTATATTGAAACCTCTAATGAAAAACTGAAAAAAGAATATTCTCAACTACATTCTAAATTGAATATTAAGATTGGAAAATGGAACAATAAAGAAGATTTAGTAAAAGAAATTAAAAAAAATTATGTTTTAATTAAAGGAGGTGAAGTTCTATATGACCGAGTTTTTAACTAAATTATTAAAAGAAAAAAAGATTGAATTAGTTGAACCAAGTCAAGACATTTGTAATTCCTATTTTAAAAAATCTAGAAGTAATTTAGAATCAGCGAAGATATTACAAGAGAATCAAAAATTTGAAGAAGTTATTTCTTTAGTTTATTATAGTATGTATAACTTGGTTTTAGCTTTACTTTTTAGAGTTGGAATTAAATCAGAAAACCATTCAGGATCAATTATTTTATTAAAAGATATTTTTAGATTAGACACCTCTTTAATTGAAGAAGCAAAAAAAGAAAGAATCGACAAACAGTATTATGTGATTTCTGAATTAAATGAAATAAGTGTTAAGAAAAGCATTGGAAACGCTGAAGAATTTAATTCTTTTTTAAAAGATTTTATATCGAAATTAAACTCCAATTCAATAAAAGATTACAGAAGGAAATTAGGGGATTGTAATAATGTTTATAAATAAAATAATCTTAGAAATAAGATAAAAGAGATAAAATGAATAGGGATTTTATAATTAAAAAACTTGAAAAAGAAAAAAAGAATTTGAAAAAAAGAGGAGTTAAAAAAATTGGGCTTTTTGGAAGTTATGCTCGAGGAGAACAAAAGAAAAATAGTGATATTGATATTCTTGTTGAATTGGATAAAAAATTAAGTTTGCTTGATTTAGCAAAAATCAAAAAAGCTCTAGAAAGTAAACTCAATAAAAATGTTGATTTAGTTGAATATGATTTTATACATCCACTGATTAAAAAAAATGCATTAAAAGAAGAGGTAAGAATCATATGAATAAAGACCAAATTTATTTATATAACATTATAGAAAGTATTAAAATCATTGAAAACTATGTTTCGAGAATAAGTGAAAAAAAATTTAGAGAATCTAAATTAATTCAAGATGCAGTGAGTAAAAGATTGGAAGAAATTGGAGAAAATGCAAAAAAAGTTTCAAAGAAAATAAAAATAGAAAATAAAAAAATTCCTTGGGAAGAATATATTTCAATAAGAAATTTTTTGACCCATGTTTATCAAATGTTAAATGTTTCAAGATTATGGAAGATTATAAAAAAAGATTTACCTGTATTAAAAAAAGAGATAAATAAAATAATAAAAGAGATAAAATGAAAAAAATAATTAGTTTAATTTTAGTTTTATTTATTATTTGTATTGTATCTGCAGTTCCCCAAGAGATTGGAGTGAGTGGTTATTTAACAGATGATTCAGGTAATAGATTAAGTGGAACATATCAAATTAGATTTAATATTTATGATTCTTATTCAAGTGGAACTGCTCTTTATTCTTCAACACAAGATGTTACAACAAATTCTCAGGGTTTTTATTCAGTGATATTGTCAGATTTGGATATAAATTTTTCAGATAATTATTATTTAGGAATAAAAGTTGAAACTGATGAAGAAATGACTCCTCGGCTTAATGTGACTTCTTCACCTTATGCAATTCGTGCAGGAAATATTAGTGTTTCAGGTGTTGAGTTTGATTCAAATATTGATATAAATAATAAAAACATAACTACAACAGGTTCTGGTTTTTTTAATTATTTAGGAAGTTTAACAAATAGAATAACTTCTTTATTTGTTGAGGAAATTAATGCATCAGGAAACATAGCAACAGATGGAAACATTTCAGCAAATTACTTTAGAGGAGATGGCTCTCAATTAAC